>NZ_JAKKIE010000049.1 GCF_021742065.1 Rhizorhapis sp. SPR117 | reverse complement strand
CGACGAGATCCTCGCCGCCGTCAAACGCTTCTGCCAGAAAACAATGAAGCGAACTTCGGATTCAGGTGACTAGGGTCCTGACCCTAGACATGAGAAGGGCCGCCGGTGCAATCGCATCGACGGCCCTTCAACATGGTCAGCGGCCGGAAGTGCCGCCCCGGAGAACATATTACCGCGCTAAAAGCGACGGAATTCCGTGCTTAGCAGCGTGTTCCCCGATTGGACTTGACCGACCCCTTTGCTGAACCATGAGACATCGGATCACCTCCTTTCGCGTTGTTGATAACGGCGCCACCATTTTGCTCTGATGACAAGCACATGTGTGAATTATTCCGATTCGCGGATCAAGGCTTGAAATAATCTTTTTTGACGCGATAATTACGCGCTCGCGCCGCTTCCACGCTGCGTCGTTTTTTCTTCTCATAGTTCAGAAATTTGTGCGGTCGTTCATAGGAAGCGACTGCCATTCAGCCGCGGCAATCCTCGACAACGCGGGTGAATTCCGGCCATGCAGGGATGGCGAGATAGGGCAGACCCGTAACCTCGACAACGAAGCGGCCACGGCTGAATACCATCCGGTCCAACCATGGATCGGCCGGATCGACATCTGCGGCGGCATAGGATGGTGCACCGCCTGTATCACGCACGGCCCAGACGCCATCACCAAAACTGGTGCGCAAGCGCATCTGCCCACCATTCGCGCCGACACTTCCCGCCCGCGAGACATAGATGCGATCACGCACCTTGTCGCACCGGATGGTCAACGCGGCGCCGCTGCCCTGAACGCCAAATAGCGCAATCGATCCGCGCCCATCCTGACGATACACCCAGTCGCCCGGACTGACGGGCCATGCGCGCCAATCGCTACTGAGCGGCGCGGGGGCAAGGGGAGTGGGCTGCGGTGCCGGAGCAGGCGCAGGCGCAGGAGCAGGCGCGGGCGATGGAGCAGGCGCGGTTTGCGGCACGGCGCAGGCAGCAAGAACCAACGACAGGGCCAGGACAGGCAGCGAACGGATAAAAAAACGCATGGTTGTGCTTATGGCTGACGAAACGGGGCGGCTCAACTGCTAATCCTACCGCCCCATCTTCCGCTGCACCCTCCCATAGCGCATCTTCCGCGTCCCCGGCTTGCCCTCCGTCGCCCGTCCCTTTGGCCCAGCCACCCGATCATCCACCGGCAACCCCAATTCCTCCGCTTCCAGCTTGCGAATTTCGTCGCGCAATCGACCGGCTTCCTCGAACTCCAGATCGGCGGCCGCGGCACGCATCTGCTTTTCCAGATCCTCAATATAGGCGCGCAGATTGTGGCCGACCATGTGCGGACGGTCCGGATCGCCCGTGTCGATCAGGACGCTATCCTTGTTCGCCACATGAGTCATGATATCGCCGATATGGCGTTTGATCGTCGTCGGCGTGATACCGTGTTTCAGATTATACGCTTCCTGCTTTTCCCGGCGACGGCCAGTTTCGTTAAGGGCGCGTTCCATGCTGCCGGTGATGCGGTCGGCATACAGGATCACCCGTCCGTCAACATTGCGCGCCGCGCGTCCGATTGTTTGAATCAGGGAGGTTTCGGACCGCAGAAATCCTTCCTTGTCTGCATCCAATATGGCAACCAGCCCACATTCCGGAATGTCCAATCCCTCTCGCAGCAGGTTGATGCCAACCAGCACGTCATAAACACCGAGCCTCAGATCGCGGATCAGCTCGATGCGTTCCAATGTTTCAACATCGCTATGCATATAGCGGACCCTCAACCCGGCTTCGTGCATGAATTCGGTCAAATCCTCCGCCATGCGCTTGGTGAGCGTGGTGACAAGGGTGCGATAGCCCAGAGCGGCGGTCAGTTTTGCTTCGTTGATCAGATCGTCGACCTGATCCTCCACCGGCTTGATCTCAACAGGTGGGTCGATCAGTCCGGTGGGACGGATTACCTGTTCGCTGAACACGCCGCCGGTCTGTTCCATTTCCCATTTACCCGGCGTTGCCGATACGCTGACCGTCTGCGGTCGCATCGCGTCCCATTCATTGAAGCGCAGGGGCCGATTGTCGATACAACTGGGCAGGCGAAAGCCATATTCGGCCAGCGTGACCTTGCGCCGGTGGTCGCCACGCGCCATCGCGCCGATCTGCGGCACGGTCTGGTGGCTTTCATCGACGAACAGCAAGGCATTTTCGGGAAGATATTCGAATAATGTGGGTGGCGGTTCGCCCGGCAGGCGACCTGTCAGGAAACGTGAATAATTTTCGATTCCAGCACAGCTTCCTGTGGCTGCAATCATCTCCAGGTCAAAATGCGTGCGCTGTTCCAGTCTTTGCGCCTCCAATAGCCTGCCCTCCGCATGGAGTTCCTTGAGCCGTTCGGCCAGTTCAAAACGGATGGCTTCCATCGCCTGCTTCAATGTCGGACCGGGCGTTACATGGTGGCTATTGGGAAAGACCTTCACATAATCCAGGTTCGCCACTTTCCGCCCCGTCAGCGGATCGAACTCGGTGATCTCCTCAATTTCGTCGCCAAAAAAGCTGATGCGCCAGGCAGTATCCTCATAATGCGAGGGAAATATCTCAAGATTGTCCCCCTTCACCCGGAAATTGCCGCGCGCGAAGGCGACATCGTTACGCTTGTACTGCAACGCGACCAGCTTGCGGATGATTTCCCGCTGGTCGGAGATTTCGCCTTTTTGCATGGCAAAGGTCATGGCCGAATAGGTTTCGACCGACCCGATGCCATAAATGCAGGACACCGATGCGACGATCAGCACATCGTCGCGCTCCAGCAATGACCGGGTGGCGCTGTGCCGCATCCGGTCGATCGCTTCGTTTACGCTGCTTTCCTTCTCGATGTAGGTGTCCGACCGCGGCACATAGGCTTCGGGCTGATAATAATCATAATAGCTGACGAAATATTCGACGGCATTCTCCGGGAAAAAACTTTTGAATTCGCCATAAAGCTGCGCCGCCAATATCTTGTTGGGCGCGAGGATCAGAGCCGGCCGCTGCATAGCTTCAATAACTTTGGCCATAGTGAAGGTTTTGCCCGATCCGGTGACACCCAACAGCACCTGATCGCGCTCGCCCGCACTTGCCGCTTCAACCAGTTCGGCGATTGCGGTCGGCTGATCTCCGCTAGGTTCATAGTCGGACACCAGCTTGAATGGCCGTCCGCCTTCGCTCTTTTCCGGGCGTTCGGGACGGTGCGGTACAAAGCTTCCACCGGTTTCGGGTTCGGCCAGACTGGTTCTGATTTGAATCGTCATGCGCAGTTGATATGGTAGCTGGGTTACGTGGCGCAACAGCGCGTGCAAATGAAGGGGGAAATGCCATGAAAAGCGTGATGCTGTTAACTGCCGCGCTGGCGATAACCTTGATCTCCGGCTGCGAAAAGGCCGAAAAAGCCGAACAGGATACAACGACTCGGGACACTGGATCTGGTAGCCCGACATCCTCATCCATCCACATCAAACCGGGCCTGTGGGAAAGCAGCTTTCAGGTCGATACGCTTGAAATGGACGGCATGCCCGCTGGTATGCCGCCCGGAATGATGGATCAGATGAAATCGGGCATGAATCGAACCGCGCTGCGCTATTGCGTAACGCCCGAGGAAGCGGCGCGGCCCAACGCGGATTTCCTCACTGGCCAGAAAAAGTCCAATTGCACCTATAAACATATGGAAATGGGGGGTGGCACAATCACCGCCGAAGTCGTCTGCGAACAGCCCGATGGCAAGGGCCGGATGCAGTCAAAGATGAAGGGCCGTTACGCGACCGACAGCTACGACATGGCGATGGACATGCAATCATCCGGCATGAGCAACGGCGGGGGGATGCATATGAAAGCCAGGACGTCGGGCAAATGGGTTGCCAGCGAATGTCCGGCGGATTTGAAAAACTGATTGACCTGACCGCCTATTTGCGCCGTATCGGCCTAACCCACGCGCCTCCCGCGACGATTGAAGGGCTGATGGCGGTGCAGCGCGCACATCGGCTCGCCATAGCATTCGAAAATCTGGATATTTCGTTGGGCCGAGGGATCAGTCTCGATCCCGATGCCGTATTCGAAAAGCTGGTGGCACGGCGGCGCGGCGGCTATTGCTTCGAACAGAATCAGTTGTTTCTGCGGGGACTCATCGCAATCGGCTTTGAAGCGCGACCGCTGCTGGCCCGGGTGTGGTTGATGGCCGATGGCATGCCACCGCTAACTCACACGCTCAATCTGGTGACTTTGGACGACCGACAATGGATCGCCGATGCAGGCTTTGGCGGCGACTTCACCCCACCCATGCCTTTGGAAACAGGAGAGATTGCAGAAGCGCCCGGGAACGTCCTTTATCGCCTGATCGAGGATGAACGCGGTTGGCTCTTGCAACGAGAGGATGGCAAGGGCTGGCAGGATCAATATAGTTTTACGCTGGCGCCAGTCGAGCCGTGCGATCTGGAAGTCGGCAATCATTGGACGTCGACCCGTCCCGGAACGCGCTTTACCACCCTGCGCACCGTCAGTCACGCTTTGCCGGACGGTCGTGCAGGACTGATAGAGCGGCAACTTTCCATCACGCGTTCGGGTGTTACGCAGGAACGCGAGATTATGGATGGCCGCGACTATCGCGCCGTTCTGGACAATATCTTCGATCTTGAAATCACGGAACAGGAGGTTGCCGCGCTCGGTCTGTTCGGTTCCGACTGATATTGAAGCAGAAGTACAACAGGGGAGAATGTCATGCGTAAATATCTTTTGATCGCATCAACCATGCTGGGACTATCCGCATGTAGCGGAGGTAGCGATGAAGACGCTGCCGCCAATGCCGCCGCCGAAGCAAAGCCGCCTCTGATGCAACCGGGCGAGTGGGAAATAACGCACAAACTTACCGGCTATAACTATGACGGCCTGACCAAAGAGGAATATGACGCGAAGCTGGGTGAAACGGTAACGACAAAGGCGTGCATAACCGACGAAACCGCCGACCGACCGGACGCGACCTTCCTGGCGTCCAATCAGGGGACGGAATGCACCTATAACAACCTGACGCCGACCGCCGGTCGCCTGTCCGCCACGCTTACGTGCAAATCGGCACCCGGCACCATCGACATTCTACTCGACGGGTCCAGCCGGGATGGCACCTGGATGCTGGCTGAACAAAGCACCAGGATGGCCGAGGGAAAGCCGACCGTCCGTGCATCCGCAGACGTAACGGCCACGCGGCTTGGCGACTGCCCAACGGCAGGGGAAACGACGACCGGATGATAAGAAGGTAAGACCCGACATATAGCGGGCTGGCGTCAGGCGCGTGCGCCCTCAACCAGTCCGCTGTCGTTATACCGCAATGCTTTCAGCACCGTTGCCACAATACCGTCTGCATCCAGGCCAGCATCTGCATATTGCTTTTCCGGCTTGTCATGTTCCTGAAATATATCGGGCAGGCGCAATGTACGCAGTTTCAAGCCCGCGTCGATCAAGCCGATATCACTCGCCATGGTCAGCACATGGGCGCCAAGGCCCCCGATGCTGCCTTCCTCCACCGTCACCGCAACTTCGTGTGTGGTGAGCAGCTTGCGGATCAATGCTTCATCCAATGGCTTGGCAAAACGCAAGTCGGCGACGGTGGCGGACAGCCCCTTGGCATCCAGTATGTCAGCCGCTTTCAAAGCCTCTTCCAACCGCGTGCCAAGCGAGAGGATCGCAACCTTCTTGCCTTCGCGCACGATGCGTCCCTTGCCGATGGGCAGAGCCTGCGGAACAGCGGGCAAGGCAATACCAGTGCCTGATCCGCGCGGATAGCGGACGGCAATCGGCCCGGCATCATGGAGTGCGCAGGTGTGGACCATGTGCACCAGTTCTGCCTCGTCGCTTGCCGCCATCACCACCATATTTGGCAATGTCGCCAGATATGTAACATCGAAACTGCCCGCATGCGTGCTGCCATCCGCCCCGACCAGCCCTGCCCGGTCGATGGCAAAGCGAACGGGCAGGTTTTGAATCGCCACATCGTGCACCACCTGATCATAGGCACGCTGTAGAAAGGTGGAATAAATCGCGCAAAACGGCCGTATCCCCTGCGCCGCCAAACCAGCGGCGAAGGTGACGGCGTGCTGTTCAGCAATGCCGACGTCAAATGTGCGGTCGGGAAAAGCAGCCTGAAATTCGTCAAGACCGGTGCCCGATGGCATGGCCGCCGTGATCGCACAGATTTTTTCATCACGCTCCGCTTCGGCGATCAGCGCTTTGGCAAAAACACTGGTATAGCTGGGCGGACCGGGAGGGGATTTGGCCTGTTCGCCGCTCACTATGTCGAACTTCTGTACGCCATGATATTTATCGTCGGCTTCCTCGGCGGGAGCATAGCCCTTGCCCTTTTGCGTGACGACATGGATCAGGCAGGGGCCTTCTGCCGCGTCGCGGACATTTTCAAGCACCGGGATCAGGTGATCCAGGTTGTGCCCATCGACGGGACCGACATAATAAAAACCCAGTTCTTCAAACAAGGTGCCGCCGGTTGCCATGCCACGGGCAAACTCATCAGTCTTGCGCGCCGCGATGTGCAGCGATTTGGGTAGCTTGCGCGCCAGTCGCCGCAGTATGTCGCGTACTGACAGAAATTCCCGGCTCGACACAATGCGCGCCAGATATGCGGACAAGCCGCCCACAGGCGGGGCAATCGACATGTCATTGTCATTCAGAATGACGATCAGACGATTGCCTGCCGCTTCTGCATTGTTCATCGCCTCGTACGCCATGCCCGCTGACATCGCGCCGTCTCCGATCACGGCAATGGCCTTGCCTGGCCTGTCCGACATCTTGTTGGCAATGGCAAAGCCAAGGGCCGCACTGATGGACGTGGAACTATGCGCCGCGCCGAAGGGATCATATTCGCTTTCAGAACGCTTGGTAAAACCGGAAAGCCCGCCACCCTGACGCAAGGTACGGATGCGATCGCGCCGGCCGGTCAGAATCTTGTGCGGATAGCATTGATGCCCAACATCCCAGATGAGGCGATCTTCAGGCGTGTCGAAAACATAATGAATGGCGGTGGTAAGTTCGACGACCCCAAGCCCCGAACCCAGATGCCCGCCTGTGACCCCGACGGCAGAAATCACTTCCTGTCGCAGCTCGTCGGCAAGCTGACGCAACTGGTGCGGCTGCAACTTGCGCAGATCTCCGGGCGTCGTGACCCGGTCAAGCAGTGGGGTATCTGGCGTTTGGGGCATATACGGCCTTCCTCCCGAACATGTATCGATTTTAAGGCTTGGTGTCGAACGGGCTAGAAAATAATGGAGCGAACAGCGGGATCACGCACATTTGGCGCAACGACCCAGCACTTCCATGACGGGTCGTTCGGGAACAAAACCATGGCTCTGTGCGACTTTACGCACCCCTTGGGACAGTGTGTCGTCGTCGATATGCGTTGCCTCTCCACAGGTTTCGCAAACCAGGAAGATGCAGTCATGGACGCAGCCGGGGTGCGCGTTGGCGATATAGGCGTTGGCGCTTTCCACCCGCATGGCCAGGTTGTTGTTCACGAACACATCCAATATTCGATAGACACTGTTGGGCGCGACGCGTTTTCCGCGTTTTTGGGAAACCAGATCGGCTATGTCATAAGCCGACGCGGGCTTTTCGAATCCCGCAAGCACCTCAAAAATTGCCGAACGCATGTCGGTCCACTGCTCGCCCTGCTGTTCGAGCGTGTGCTTTGCTTCGTCCGCAAGCGAATCGCCGGTCGGTTCCAGATGTTGATGCTGCTGGCCCATCAGACCTAAATATTGCGCCTGCCCCCCAAGGGCAAGGGCAGACTATGTTTCTGCCCGACGCGAGGCGCGATAATTCAGGTTGTGACCCAGCGCCAGGATGGCAACCCCCGACATGGTGAAAATTATTTCCTGCGCACCATGCGGCACAGCCAGCGCGACAGCCATCAGGCCCAAACCAAACACCCCAACCATTGCAGGTAACCGCAAACCATGAACAAACACACCGCGGCCCAGTGCGATGGCACCCAGCAAAATCGCAATCGCCAATCCGCTTTCATGGATTACCGGGGATAGAAAGATGCTTCCCGCCGAAGCGAGAACAGCCACGAAAATTGCAGTTCCCAGGCAGTGTGCAAGGCAGAGACCCGACAGACCCATGGCCAGCCGGTCAATCTTTCCATCCTTTAACAATGCTCGCAACACAGACGGCCTTTCATCATGGTGATTCATCCTAAGCACATTTGCTCAAACGATACAATATATCATTATCAATTTGTACGCTTGAAAGCCTGATCGCCAAGGTGCAAATGCGTCGCGCATGATCCTGTCCCGCCCACCTGCGCCTTCGCCACGTCCACGCCAGATCGCAAACTGGCTTTTGTGCATTGCTTTGCTGGTATTCCTGATGGTCGTGATCGGCGGGATCACACGCCTGACCGAATCGGGATTGTCGATTACGCAGTGGAATCCCGTGTCGGGCGCAATACCGCCGCTGAGCCACAGTGACTGGGTGAAGGAATTCTCGCTCTATCAGAGCACTACCGAATATCAGACCGTCAATCGGCATATGACGTTGGCTGAATTCAAGTTCATTTTCTTCTGGGAATATTTCCATCGGCTGATCGGTCGCTTCGTCGGCGTTGCATTCGCCCTCCCCTTCATCTGGTTTGCATGGAAGCGTGCCATTCCGTCAGGTTATGGCTGGCGACTGGCCGCGTTGTTCGCCCTGGGCGGGTTGCAGGGGGCGATCGGCTGGTGGATGGTGGCTTCCGGCCTCGTCAACCGGATTGACGTCAGCCATATCCGATTGGCGGTGCACCTGCTCAATGCATTCTTGATCATGGGCGGCCTTGTATGGACGGCATGGGACCTGCGTGCGCTGGTGCGCAATCCTGCTGCACGGCCTGCGCGATTAGGGGGTTTTGCCATTTTCATAATGCTGATGCTGGCCGCACAGCTCTGTCTTGGGGCTTTCACTGCCGGATTGCGCGCGGGTTATGCCTTTGATTCGTGGCCGCTGATGGGCGGCCGCCTGTTCCCGCAGGACGTGGCGATGCTTGAACCGCTATGGCGCAATATCATCGATAATCCCATCGTGGTGCAATTTGCTCACCGCTGGTTCGCCTGGGTCGTGGCTGGAGCACTTGTCCTGTTGGCTCTGCGCACGCAAAGAGTCGGCTCGAAAGGCCCTGCACATGCGGTTATGACGCTGGTTGGCCTCCAGATCATCCTGGGAATATCGACATTATTGTCAGGCGTGGCCCTCTGGATAGCGGTGGCGCACCAGGCAGTCGCGGCGCTGCTCGTCGCGGCAACGGTTATATGCTGTCATCAGCTTGGCAGACGAGAGCGGTGAGCAAGCTTGTCCTGATCTATACGCTGTTCGGCGATGCCGATGAGGCGCGCAGGGTCAGTGCCCTGCTGATAGCCGAAAAGATGGCGGCCTGCGCCAATATGCTTGCCCCCTGCACGTCCCTGTATGAATGGCAGGGAGAGATGCGCGAAGAGACGGAATTTCCCGTGCTGTTCAAAACCATTGAAGCAAGACACGTACCGCTGACGACGCGACTGACCGAACTGCACAGCTATGATATCCCCGCCATTTTATGCTGGAATGCGGCGGTAAACAGCCCCTATGTCGAGTGGGCGGGCCAGCAGATCGACGGCCAAAGGTAATATAATACCCGTCAGGAAAGCCCCGCTTTCTCTTGACTTGCCGGCAATTCGCGTTCAATAGCGCCCCACTTCGCTGCCTCACACAGGCGGCGTTCTTTTGTTTTCAACATCGGGGATCACCCCATCAGGAGATTAGGGCCATGAAGGCGCTGATGAAAACCACCAAGGTTGCGACACCCGCAACGGTGGACAAGAAATGGCTTCTTATCGATGCCGAAGGACTGGTCGTTGGCCGTGCGGCTTCGATCATCGCCAATATCCTGCGCGGCAAGCACAAGCCAAGCTATACCCCGCATGTCGATTGCGGCGACAATGTCATCGTGATCAACGCCGACAAGGTGAAGTTCACTGGCAAGAAGCTGCAGGACAAGGTTTACCACAAGCACACCGGCTATGTTGGCGGCATCAAGAGCGTGACCGCGGCCAAGGTGCTGGAAGGCCGCTTCCCCGAGCGCGTGCTGGAAAAGGCGATTGAGCGCATGGTCCCCCGTGGCCCGCTTGGTCGTCAGCAAATGCGCAACCTGCGCGTTTTCGCGGGCACTGCCCACCCGCATGAAGCCCAGAACCCGGAAGTGCTTGATCTCGCTTCCCGCAACCGCAAGAACAAGGTTGGTGCATGATGACAGATAACCGCCAGTCTCTTTCCGACCTGAAGGACATCGCTGCCGGTGCGCCGGTAGATGATGCCGCCGCCCCGACCGTTATCACTCCGGTTCAGGCCGCTGCGCCGCTGCGTACGCAGGAACTCGACCCATATGGCCGCGCTTATGCCACTGGCCGCCGCAAGGACGCGGTTGCGCGCGTCTGGGTAAAGCCCGGCACCGGCAAGATCACGGTCAATGGCCGCGATCAGGAAATCTATTTCGCGCGTCCCACACTGCGCCTCGTCATCAACCAGCCGTTCGACGTCACCGAGCGTCGTGGCCAGTATGACGTGATCTGCACTGTCAAGGGCGGCGGCCTGTCGGGGCAAGCTGGCGCGGTCAAGCATGGCATCAGCCAGGCGCTGACCAAGTACGAACCGGCGCTGCGCAGCGCGGTGAAGGCCGAAGGCTTCCTCACCCGCGACAGCCGTACCGTCGAACGCAAAAAATATGGCCGTGCCAAGGCGCGCAAGAGCTTCCAGTTTTCGAAACGCTGATCGGCTGCAAGGCTATCGACTACAGGAAAGGGCGGTCCGCTTGGGCCGCCCTTTTCATTTGCGCTGCAGTCGGCCCGCTTCAGAATCACTCGGCCCGCGTCGTGATAAACGAAAGTGCGCACTGCCCCAGGCTGACGGAACAGGGACTTTTCACGCTGGCCTGTTCGCCATCGACCAACAGCGCGATATCTTCATCCCGCAACAATGTCAGTTTATGAGCACAAATCAGGGGCGTGCTTGGCCCGTCACGGAAATCGCCCATAAGCCAGGCCCAGCCATGTTGAAGCAATTCGAGAGCCGTACCCGCTTCGATTCCTTCGGCGCGTAATCCCTCTGCCTCCGGATCAATGAAAATCGCCTGAAATTCTCCTTCCACGCCGTCGACGGACACTGGTGCGCCGTCCAATGTTTCCTGTAACGCCTGAGGAACCGAGTCCACAAGGCGCCCCAGATCGCGCTGCCGCAAGTCCTCTCGCACATCGCCCCAGGCAGCTGTCGGTCCTGCCACGATACCCACCAGCGACCGCAGTCCGCACACTTCCGCCACCGGCAATTTCACGCGTTTGCACCCCTCCACCATCGCCACACGCACGATGTCTATGGGATCGGCATCTCCATGAAGTTTTCGCGACAGCAGGTTCATTGTCCCGCCCGGCAATACCAGCAAAGCCCCGCCCCAGCCGTTCAGCGCGTCCACTGTTGCGTTGATCGTGCCGTCCCCTGTAAAGACCACGATCAGTTCGATGTCAGCCGCATTTGCGTCTGCCGCCTTCGGCAACTGATCCTTCGGCAAGGAAAGAACGCGCTCTATCTGGCCGCCATGCGCCTCAAATGCACCCTTAATCGTGTCACATAAGGTGGCGTCATAACTACCGCTGTCCCTGTTTACGATCATCCAGCATTTCGTCATCAACGCCAAACGCATATTTCAAGGAAAAGGACCCATGTTCTATTTCCATAGTGCCGGGAAAAATGACAGATGCACAACCGCCTCGCCTGCTCTAATCGGGATGTCATGGACCAGCACCAAACGCAGCAAGCCGACGTTACCGCCATGATTCTTGCGGGCAGCCGGCCCGGCCCCGATATTCTTGCGCAGGCAAATGATGTGCCCGCCAAGGCGCTGATCCGCATGCAGGGCGCCTCGATGCTGTCGCGCGTTGCGCACATGCTCGCCTCACATCCCCGTATCGGCCGCGTTCTGGTGCTGGCGCAGGATACAGGAACCCTTTCGCGTGACAAAGACAGCGAATGGATGCAGGCGTATCCGAACATAAGCTTCGTCAGCAGCGGCGGTGGCATCAGCCGTTCCATTGCAACCACGCTGGAAAACGGCGAAGCGGCCTATCCCGTTCTCGTCACGACAGCTGACAATGTGTTGATCGATCATGGCATGATAGACAGCTTCCTTGACGGTGCCGATGGAGCGGACCTTGCGGTTGCGATGGTCGAGCGGCGGGTATTGCATGCTCGTTACCCGCAATCCCGGCGGACCTGGCTCAAATTTCGGGGCGGCTGGTGGTCGGGCGCGAACCTGTTCTGGTTGGCCAGCGACCAAGTGAGGCCGCTGCTCAATCTATGGCAGGGCGTGGAGCAGGACCGCAAGAAAGGCATGAAGATCGTGGGTGCTTTTGGCCCATTGCTGTTACTGGGGGCGTTATTGCGGTTCATCACGATACATCAGGCCATAGCGCGCGCGGGGCGGCGTTTTGGAATCAAGGCCCGCATCATTGCAATGCCGCAGGCCGAAGCCTGTATCGACGTAGACAAGCTCGCTGACAAGCAACTTGCCGAAAGCATTCTGGCTGAACGGACCTGACTGATCCACCGCCCTAATTTCGCCACCGAGGCGCTTTAGGTGCTCACTGGCACCTGCCATTGCCTCCATTCCACCTGGAACTATTTCATGACGATCGAAAAGGCCATTATCCTTAGTGCCGGACAGGGATCTCGATTGCTGCCGCTGACCGCCGACATGCCCAAATGCATGATCGACTTCAATGGCCGGTCACTCATCGAATGGCAGATCGAGGGTTTGAAAGCGAACGGCATCCGTCACATTTCTGTCGTCACTGGCTTTCGTACCGAGCGGGTGGAAGCGCATCTGGCCACCGTCGAGGGGGTGGAGATAGAAACGATCTTCAATCCGTTCTTCCAGGTGGCGGACAATCTGGGAACCTGCTGGATCGCGCGAGCCGCCATGGACCAGGACTTCATCATCCTCAATGGTGACACCATCATATCGGATGAAATTATCGCCCGGTTGATCGCCGGCGCGCATTGGCCGATCAGTGTCACGGTCGATGTCAAACGCACCTATGATGAGGATGATATGAAAGTGCATCGGGAGGGTGAACGCCTGATGTCCATCGGCAAGAGACTGGGCGCCGACGTCGCCAATGCCGAATCCATCGGCATGTTGGCTTTCCGGGGAGAAGGGCCAGGGATTTTCCGCCGCCAGGTGGAGAAGATGATGCGCACTCCCGAAGGGGTGGAGCGCTGGTATCTGCGCGCCATCGATATGCTCGCTATGGAGCAGGAGATCGGAACAGTTTCGATTGAAGGGCTGGAGTGGGCCGAAGTCGATTTCCCGCAGGATGTGGAAATTGCCAAGGCGATGACCGGCAAATGGGTGGATGAAGGCCGCTATTGATCAGGCCATAAGTCCGACAACCAATCCCGCAGCCTGACAATCTCTCCATCATCCAGCTTGCGCGCCTTGCCCAGATCGGGCGGCCCGGGCCAGCTTGGGTCGGCAAGCGTCAGACCGCCCGCTTCCCGTTCGCCTTCATAGCGCGGAAAGACGTGAAAATGCACATGGGGGTCAACCATCATCAGCATCAGATAATTGAGCTTCGCATGGGACACCGCCTTCCCCAATGCGCTCGCAATATCGGCCGTCGCCTGCTTCAATCCAGCAAAGGCCGCAGGCGACAGGTCGCCGAAATCGGTGACGTCCGATTTCGCTGCCAGCACAAGCGATGCCAATGTGACCTGAGCAGGCCGCAAAAGCACCGCCCAATGATCATATTCGCGGATCAGCGTCGCGGGATAGCCGAATTTGACAATCGTTTCATTCATACCGCCTGCTCCAGCCAGCTTGTCACCTTGCCGCCGCTCTGCCGCGCCCAATAAGCCTGCCCCAGACGCACGGCGTGGATCGCACACGAAATTACCGTCCACCAGGCAACCAGCACAAGCCCGGTATCCGGGCGTCCCACTACCAATGATCCCACCAGCAGGGCCATATTGGGATTGCGCCGCGCCGTGATCAGGCGAAAACGCGAATCAAACGGTCGCCAGACATGAATATGTATCCCGAACGACTTGATAAAGGCCCCCTCAATCAGCCGCTGCACGACATAGCCAATCACTATGGTCGCCATCACGATGAGGAAGGTTTCTTCGCCCAAAGGCAATCCGACAACCGCTACGCCCACGCCCCATGCATACCACCAGAACGGAGGATGGACGAGGTCAATGCCATGATCGAAGACATTCCCCCACCAGGAGGAGGTGATGGTACAGCGGGCAAGTTTCCCGTCCACCGTATCGAGCACCATGAAGACAAAGCCCGCAGCAATTCCCGCCCAGAAATGCCCAAAATAAAACAACCATGTCGCGTAAACGCATAGCGCCGCACCAATCATTGTCACCATATTGGGCGTCATGCCGATCCGCGCCGCAACACGGGTCAGCACCAATGCCAATTCAGGCCAGAGATATTTGGTAAGGATATCGGTGACGCCCTTGTAAGCACCGTAATAGCTTTGCCGTTCAATGCTGCGCACAGTCTGCGGCGTCAGCGGCTCGACGAAGGGACATTCGAGTTTTCGCAGAGAATCATTATAGATTTGGGGCCGCTCATCATGGTCGATAACTGCGAAACCCGCGGGCGCTGCCATGACGCCGCTGGTCAGCATCACATCAAGCCACCCTCTGTCACTGCTGGAAGGCAGATGGGCCAGCACCGGCTTGCCCCGAGCGATCAATACCGTGCCTGGCCGCTTTAGCAGATAACGGAACCAGAGCGGATCGAAGGCAAATTCCAGATTGATCCACAGGGCCGGATCATCTTTGCCGCCCGGCGCAAGCGTTGCCGCATGGGCCAACCGGCGGATGCGCTCTTCATTATCCATCCCCCAGATGCGCGTATCATTATGTCCGGCGAAGTGAAGCTGCATCGCTTGTGTCACAAGGGTCCGTTCCGTCTTTGATCGTTCGCGCTCGCGAATATGGAAGCGCCCTCATATCAGAGGCTTTCCGGCTGTCAAAAGGCGACGTTTGACAATTCCCGCCTGCCGTGCTGTTCCGCTCGCCAGCCCACAGCAGCATGTCCGAAGGAATGTTAATGATGAAATTCGCCATGCTGAAAGATGGGATGTCCGGCGATTTGCATGTGATAGCTATGTGCCTATGTTAAGGGGAGTTGGAAAACCGCGCTGGATGCACGGCGATACGTCCATAGGTCGCATCCTGCAGAATACTGTCTGGCTGCTGACGGGAAAAGGCGTCGGCGCTGTCCTGAGCCTGTTTTACCTGGCCATCGTCACGCGCACGCTGGGACCGTCGGGCTTTGGTCAATTTGCGTTGATCCTCAGCACGGCGCAGGCGATCGGCATCATTGTCAGCTTCGAAACTTGGCAGATCATTGTAAAGTTCGGGCAGGAGCATGTGCAAAGCGGCGACAGCGGTCGTTTTGGTCGGCTCCTCACATTTTGCATTGCCATTGACCTTTGCGGCGCATTGGTCGGTTGCCTGATTGCGGCGGCGGCAGTGTTTCTGCTCAGCCCCTATTTCGACTGGTCGCGAGAGACCGGCCTGCAGATCATCGCCTTCTGCGCAATCATGCTGATCACCATACGGTCGACGCCCATGGGAATATTGCGATTATTCGACCGGTTCGATGCAGGCGCCCTTGCGGAAACCATGGTGCCGGTAGGGCGGATGATCGGCGCTGTCATTGCCTGGCTGGTCCAGCCTGACGTCACGGCTTTCCTGATCGCCTGGGCTTGTGCCGAATTACTCTGTGCGACGACATATTGGACGCTGGCCCTGATGACGGCACGTCGGCGCATGGGGCGATGGAATGGACGACGATTTTTATCTACACCTCGTGAAAATACGGGGATCTTGGGCTTTCTTGCCGCGACCAATGTCAGCACCAGCGTCAGTGGCCTTACACGACAACTATCCGTACTGTTGGTGGGATTCTTTACTGGGGCCGCAGGTGCCGGCCTGTATCGCCTGGCCTATCAACTCAGCGCTTCCTTGGCGAAAATATCGGGATTGCTCTCACGCACGATATTTGCCGAATTAGCCAAGGTGCATGTCAGCCAGTCCGGCAAGGATTTGCGGAAACTGTTCAGACGGACCAACCGGCTTGCGATTATTGCAGGTGGTGTGATCATCGCGCTGATCCTGCTGCTTGGCAAACCATTGTTGCTTTTGATGGCGGGGCCCGAATTTCTGGGCGCCTATCCGCTGCTACTGCTGCTTGGCATTGCCGCCTCCATCGATCTGGTCGGGGTAAGTTACGAACCCTTGCTGATGGCGACAAATCATGCGCGCGTTTCAGTCGCCATAAAGCTGGTCAATGCCGTGCTGCTGCTGGGTCTTCTCGCCGCACTGCTCCCGAACTTTGGTCCCGTCGGCGCGGCCCTTGCAACCGTGGCGGTTTCGGTCGTCGGCTTCCTGTTCATGGGTGCCTTTGCACGCAAATATGCCGGACAGGTGAGAGAGGCTGACTAACCTAAAATCATCACTAATGCTTCTGAACTTTCCCGCTCCTGTCCTTGTCGATGAATTCCATGATGATTTCGGCCTGCCGCATCGATGCATCTTTATCGTTTTCACTGACCGACCTGTGAAGCGCCTCGATCTGTATCGCACTATATTGGACTTGAACGGCGGCTGCTTGCCTCAACATTGAAGGGAGATCGCTTAGCTGCTCCACGACCTGACCCATATGCCAATGGAGAAAATCCGGATCGTTACACCAGGCAATATGATCAAGATTCAGGAACAGGCACGGTCTCGGTTGCCGAATGAACTCGTATACCTGACTGCTTACATCGCCCAGATAGATATCAGCACTGTTGGTATAACTCATATCAATGGAATGACGGCTTCCCAGGTCGATGCGGATGTTGGAAACATTTGTCGTGAAATTTGCCAGATCAGCCTTCATCTTCACATGCGGGGCAACTATGAAATTGAAATCTGTGATAGTCTCGAAACAGCGGAGCAACTCCTCCTCATGATTGAACCAGGACGATAGCCTTCTGTCAAAATGCGGATTATACAATACTACCGGCTGGTCATTGTCGAAAAACCGCTGGGGCGGCGCCATCATCTCGAATTTGCTATAGCCCGCGGCCTGGCAGTTGTCCGACCGGACGAGACCCTTTTCGATCAACCGCTCCTTGTCTTTCTCACCTGCAACCAAGGTTAGATCATAAGCGTCATGACGTTTCCTATATCCGCCTGACCGATCACCAGCGCCATGTTTGATCTGGATCATTTTCGACGCAAAACCAGGAAATTTCTTCAGATGCCCGCTGGAGACTTCCGTCGTTACAATATAACGGAAAGAAGCAATCGTGCGATAGTTGAGCAACAGGACCGCGAAGCGGGAAGGCAAACGAAAAAGCGAGTCGGGTGAAAATGGCGGTCGCCGCAACTGCACTATTTCAAGCAAGCCATTGTCATCGTAGCTGGAAATGAACTCACTGATAGCGCGAGACGAGGAAAGAACGCTGACCTTCACATCAAAATCACGAGCAAGACGCAGTGCCACTGGAAGCCAATGGAATATCTGGTGTGCTTCCGAAATGGCGAGGAAGGCGATCTTCGTCAAAATGTCACGGTCTCACTCTGAATGGAGCATAATGCTGCATCTGCAGCGCGGGAAGAAACTTGGCAAGGCCGATACACATTCCCCAGCCGCCACCGCGTAAAGAAACTCTTTCCGTCCGGCTCATGTTTGGCTATCGGCTTTACCCAGTAGATAAGGATGAGATATGGCCGAATTCACATTGCCGAAGAACAGCAAGATCAGGGGCAAGGGTGCCGTGCACAAGGTGCCTGCGGGCGCGGCGCGGGTGAAAGCGTTCAAGGTTTACCGATATGATCCCGATTCGGGCGAGAATCCCCGCTACGACCGGTTTGAGATCAATCTCGACGAATGTGGGCCGATGGTGCTCGATGCACTGATCAAGATGAAAAGCGAACAGGACGCCTCGTTGACCTTTCGCCGGTCCTGCCGGGAGGGGATTTGCGGTTCCTGTTCGATGAACATTAACGGCAAGAACGGACTTGCCTGCACCACCGCGATTGAAGATTGCAAGGGTGAGGTTCAGATCACCCCGCTTCCGCATATGGACGTGATCAAGGATCTGGTCCCTGATTTCTCACATTTTTATGCGCAATATAGTTCGATCCAGCCCTGGCTGAAAACCGTAACGCCACCGCCGTCGGGCAAAGAACGTCTGCAATCGCCCGACGACCGCGCAAAGCTGGACGGTCTGTACGAGTGCATCCTGTGCGCCTGCTGCTCCACAAGCTGCCCCAGCTATTGGTGGAATTCGGACAAGTTTCTTGGTCCCGCCATTTTGCTTCAGGCGTATCGCTGGTTGGCCGACAGCCGCGATGAAATGACGGGCGAGCGACTGGACGAGTTGGAAGATCCCTTCCGCCTTTACCGCTGCCACACCATCATGAACTGCGCCAATGTTTGCCCCAAGGGCCTTAATCCCGCCCGCGCCATTGGCGAGATCAAGAAAATGGTGGTCGAGCGCCAGCTTTGAGTGCCTCTGGAGTCACTTTCGATCAGATCTTTCATAGCGGGCCGGATCCCGACGACTCGGACTGGACGCTGCTCGAACCGCGGGATGAAGAATTTTTCGTCAGGCTTTTTGGTCCGATTCGCCTGAAAGCGGAGGGGCCAGCGCGGGTACGTTGTCGCGTGCGGAGCGAACTGCGGCATCAGAATTTGATTGGAACGATCCATGGCGGATATATCATGGCTCTGGTCGATCAGGTGCTGTTCCTTTGCCCCCATGCCCTGGGAATAAAGGGCGGCGCTGGCGGCGCGACGTTGGATACCAGCACGCAATTTTTCGCGCCGCTGGTGCCGGAAAAGCCCATTGACGCGGTAGTCGATGTTCTGCGGGAAACGAACCGTCTCATTTTCATGCGTGGCCTGATCGAGCAGGACGGCCAGCCCGCCGTTGCCTTTTCGGGAACGATCAGGAAATCGAGCGCCGGATGAAGACGGTCATCGAACGCTATGAAGCGTTGATCGCGGCCGGGGAATTACGTCCTGACCCGGACCAATCGGCGGCGGCGGCGCGTTTGAACAAGCTGCAGGCGGAACTGGAGGCTGTTCCACCACGCGGTTCCGTCCTGTGGCGGATGCTGGGCAAAACGCCTGAGCCTCCGCGTGGTCTGTATATGTGGGGCGGCGTTGGGCGCGGGAAGTCCATGCTGATGGACTTGTTCTTCGATCAGTTACAGGTTCAGCGCAAACGACGCGTCCATTTCCACGAATTCATGATGGAAGTGCATGACCGCCTGCGCGAGGCTCGCAAATCCGAAAGCGGCGACCCCATTCCGCCTGTCGTCGCGGCGATTGCCGATGAAGCACGCGTGCTCGCCTTCGATGAAATGGTGGTCAACAACATGGCCGATGCCGCGATCATGTCGCGCCTGTTCACCGGCCTTCTGAACGCACGGGTAACGGTGGTGACGACGTCGAACCGCCCGCCGCGCGATCTGTACAAGGACGGCCTGAACCGCGCGCTCTTCCTGCCCTTCATCAGCTTGCTCGAAGAACGGCTGGACGTCATGTCCCTCAATGGTCCGACCGATTATCGCCTGGAACGATTGGGCGGCGTGAATATGTGGCACGTTCCCGCCGGCCCGGAAGCAACAAAAGCGCTTTCGACCGCCTTTTTCCGCCTGACCGATTATCCGCCGGAAGACCGTGCCCATGTCCCGGCAGAAGATATTGACGTGCATGGCGGTCGCGCATTGCATGTGCCCAAATCGCTGAAGGGCGTCGCGGTCTTTTCCTTCAAACGCCTGTGCGCCGAGGCCCGCGGCGCCGCAGACTATCTTGCGATCGCCCGCAAATTTCACAGTGTCATCATTGTGGGGATACCCCGGCTTGGCCCTGAAAAACGTAACGAAGCCGCTCGCTTTAAAACACTGATCGACGCGCTTTACGAATATAAGGTGAAGCTGCTCGCCAGCGCCGAAGCGGAACCTGCCCGATTATATGAAGAAGGCGATGGCGCGTTCGAATTCGAACGCACGGTTTCACGTCTGATGGAAATGCAATCCAGCGAATATCTGGCGCTGGGTCATGGCGAGAAATGACAGCCTGACAGGCCAAGTTTAGCCCTTCGCGCGGATCATTTCCTCGATCACCACGAATTTTTCGCGCGGGGCGCCATCGCGGGCGCGTTGCGTTTCGGCCTGTTCTATCTTCTGCCAGTCGCGGAAGGTGATAATCTCTACGCCCCGTTCGCCCAGCAGCGCGTCCAGACCGGCACGCCCGGCCTTGCCAGCGCCCCCACCAATATCTTCTGCGATCTTGTCGGCGATCATATAGCCGTCGGGACGATTGGTGCCGATGGTGCCCGTCGGGCCGCGCCTGGCCCATCCAACGCAGTAAAGCCCCGGCAGTATCCGCCCCTCATCATTGGCGAAACGACCCCGGCCATGTTCATAAGGCACGCCTTCAATTGGCGGCGTCGAATAGCCGATGCAGCTTACGACCATACTGCAATCGATGCTGTAGCGCTCGCCCGTGCCCCGGCTACGCAGTTGATCGTCCAGTTCGGTTCGTTCGACGACGATGCGTTGTACCTTGCCATCGCCTTCAATCGCCACTGGCATGGCGTAAAAGTCGAATTCGATCGTTACGGGCTTGGCAACCGGATTGGCGGCAAAATCACGCAGGTGAGCGACCGATTTGCGCACGCCAGGTTCCAGCAGCGCGTCCGCGCCCTCCTCTGGCAAGTCGCTCGGGTCGACGCGGGGCGCTGCACGTTCCAGGTGGCCCAGCTCGCCCAATTCCTTGGTTGTCATGGCGATCTGGTGAGGTCCTCGCCGGCCAAGGATTGTGATATGCCGCAATGCGGATTTCTTCAGGTGCTCCAGCGCGTGAGCGACAATGTCGCTACCCAGAAATTCACGATCTGTCTTGGCCAGTATACGGGCAACGTCCAGCGCCACATTTCCGTTGCCGATGATAACCGCACCCGTACCATCAAGGGGCGGCTCGAGTTCGGCAAATTCGGGATGCCCATTATACCAGCCGACAAAGGCGGCACTGCCGATCACCCCGGACAAATCACTCCCCGGAATCTCAAGGGGCCGATCGTGCGGGGCTCCCGTCGCAACTATGACGGCGTCATACAGGTGCTGCAGTTCACTGATGCTGACGTCCTTACCAACCAGAACATTACCGACAAACCGCACATTATCGGTCAAGGCCACCGCTTCGTAGCGGCGCGAAACGGCCTTGATCGACTGGTGATCGGGGGCAACGCCAAAACGGATCAGCCCGTATGGAACAGGCAACCGGTCGATTATGTCGATACGTACATCTTCGCCGAAAAGCTTCTGACAGGCTTCGGCGCTGTAATAACCCGCAGGTCCCGACCCGATCACTGCCAAATGCCGCATGTAGCTCTCCCGCGTTTTCATAAAGATGCTAACGCCGAAACACGTGGGCGCAAGCGGTTTCGGGGAAGTTGAGCCCGGCAAGGCCTAAGAATTGCTGACAGGCTGATGGCTTGCTGCTATCGGGCGGCAATGAACGACCTCAGCACTATACGCAACTTTTCCATTATCGCTCATATCGATCACGGCAAGTCGACTCTGGCGGACCGGCTGATCCAGCGGTGCGGTGGCCTGACCGACCGTGAAATGTCGGCGCAGGTCCTTGATAATATGGATATTGAGAAGGAACGCGGCATCACGATCAAGGCGCAAACGGTGCGCCTGAATTATACCGCGAAAGACGGGATTACCTACGAACTGAACCTGATGGACACGCCCGGCCACGTCGATTTTGCCTATGAAGTAAGCCGCAGCCTCGCCGCATGCGAAGGCGCGCTGCTGGTGGTCGACGCCGCGCAGGGGGTGGAGGCGCAAACGCTCGCCAACGTCTATCAGTCAATTGAACATGACCATGAAATCCTGCCCATTATCAACAAGATCGACCTCCCCGCCGCAGAACCGGAAAAGGTGAAAGCGGAAATCGAGGATATCATTGGCCTGGATGCATCCGAAGCCGTGCTGGCCTCGGCCAAATCGGGCATCGGCATCGACGACATACTGGAACAGATCGTAAAGAAGATCCCCGCTCCCAAGGGGGACCGCAATGCCCCGCTGGAGGCCATGCTGGTCGACAGCTGGTATGATCCGTACCTCGGCGTCGTCATTCTGGTCCGGGTAATCAATGGCGTCATCAAAAAGGGCCTGAGCGTCAAGTTCATGAATGCCGGCACCGAGCATTTGATCGACCGCGTGGGGTGCATGCGGCCTAAAATCGAGCAATTACCGGAACTTGGCCCCGGCGAGATCGGCTTCATCACCGCACAGATCAAGGAAGTCGCCCAGACCATGGTCGGCGACACCATCACTACGGTCAAGAATCCGGCGGCAAAGCCCCTGCCGGGATTCAAGGAAGTGCAGCCGGTGGTCTTTTGCGGCCTGTTCCCGGTCGATGCGGCGGATTTCGAAAAGCTGCGCGATTCGATTTCCAAACTGCGCCTCAACGACGCCAGCTTCAGTTTCGAAATGGAAACCAGTGCCGCATTGGGTTTCGGCTTTCGCTGCGGCTTTCTGGGCCTGCTGCATCTGGAGATCATACAGGAACGGCTGACCCGCGAATATGACCTGGACCTGATCACCACTGCGCCCAGCGTGGTCTATGAAATCCACATGAACGACGGGTCGGTGAAGCAGTTGCACAATCCGGCGGACATGCCGGAGGCGAATTATATCGATTTCATCGAGGAGCCCTGGATCGAGGCGGTCATATACGTCCCCGACGAATATCTGGGTTCCATCCTGAAACTGTGTCAGGACCGGCGCGGCATCCAGAAGAACCTGACCTATGTCGGCGGCCGGGCACAGATCACCTATGAACTGCCGCTCAACGAAGTAGTGTTCGATTTCTACGACCGGCTGAAAAGCATCAGCCGCGGTTACGCCAGCTTCGATTATCACCAGATCGGCCACCGTGAGGGCGATCTGGTCAAGATGAGCATTCTTGTGAACAATGAGCCGGTCGATGCCCTTAGCATGATTGTTCACCGGGGCACCGCCGAGGCGCGCGGACGGGGCATGTGCGAACGGTTGAAAGACCTGATTCCCCGCCATTTGTTCAAGATTCCGATTCAGGCGGCGATCGGCGGCAAAGTAATCGCACGCGAAACGATCGCGGCATTGCGCAAGGATGTGACTGCAAAATGCTATGGCGGCGACATCAGCCGCAAGAAAAAGCTGCTCGACAAGCAGAAGGAAGGCAAAAAGCGGATGCGTGAATATGGCAGCGTCAGCATTCCGCAGGAAGCGTTCATCGCCGCGTTGCGGATGGGGGATGAAAACTGATCGCATTTGCCGCCGGCGCTTGATCTGACCTCCTGGCCGCTTGTCGCATTGAGACGTGGTATGGATGGACGAGCGCTTTTGTCGTCCTTGCTTCTATGGTAGGGCATATGACCATGAATGACATGACTCAGACGCCCGAAATGCTCATATCAAACATGGGACAACGCGCACGCAAGGCGGCGGCTGTGCTTGCCAGCGCCAGCGATACGCAAAAGGCGCAGGCACTGCGCGCGGCGGCGCAGGCATTGCGCAATGCTGAACGGACAATTATCGCCGCCAATGCCCGCGATATGGAAAACGGAGCAATGAATGGCCTGTCACCCGCCATGCTCGACCGGCTGAAGCTGGACAGTGGGCGGGTTGCAGGGATTGCCTCAGCGGTTGAGGCGGTCGCTGACCTGACCGATCCGGTAGGTGCGGTGATCGACGAAAGCCAGCGACCTAACGGCATGGTGTTGCAACGTGTGCGGGTCCCGCTGGGCGTCATCGGCATTATCTATGAGAGCCGTCCCAATGTGACCGCTGATGCTGCGGCGCTGTGCTTGCGCTCGGGCAATGCGGTCATCCTGCGCGGCGGTAGCGAAGCAATGGACAGCAACCGCGCCATCCACGCCGCGATGGTGGAAGGAATCAAGGCTGCGGGATTGCCTGCCGATGCGGTGCAGCTCGTACCGATCACTGATCGGGCGGCGGTGGGCGCAATGCTGAAAGCGGCAGGCCTGATCGACATCATCATCCCGCGCGGGGGCAAAAATCTCGTCGCGCGGGTGCAGGAAGAAGCGCGGGTGCCAGTGCTCGCCCATCTGGACGGCATTTGCCATACTTATATTCACAGTGCTGCGGACCCCGATATGGCGCGGGACGTTGCGCTTAACGCTAAAATGCGGCGGACGGGAATCTGCGGGGCGATGGAGACGCTGCTGATCGACAAGGATTTTGCTGATCCGCGTCCCATTGTCCGCGCATTGATCGACGCGGGCTGTGAAGTGCGCGGCGATGATGCCATCCGAGCGCTGGACAAGCGGGTGAAGGCGGCACAGGACGCCGACTGGGACACTGAATATCTCGACAGCATCCTGGCCGCACGGATCGTCGATGACCCGGATGACGCGATGGCGCATATCGCGGCGCACGGCAGCCACCACACCGACGCGATCGTGACCGAGGACGCCGCGACGGCGGAGGCCTTTTTGAACGGAGTCGATAGTGCGATCGTCATGTGGAATGCCTCTAGCCAGTTTGCCGATGGCGGCGAATTTGGGCTGGGCGCGGAAATTGGCATTTCTACCGGGCGCCTGCATGCGCGCGGGCCGGTCGCGCTGGAAGGGCTGACGACCTATAAATGGATTGTCCGCGGGACAGGCCAGACGCGCCCCTGATCCGGTTATTTTCGTTCCCTCGCCATTCAAGCCTCCTTTGCAAGTCCCGGCCAATGCGCGTATATTCCTGCCATATGCTTCAAGGATGCCTGACCTGATATGAAAAAAGCCTTCGTCAAAGCCACCTTACTTGCAGGCGCACTGGCGCTGGTTCCGGCCACCACCGCTGCGCTCGCGGAAGCGGAGGGCAATAGTTACCGGACGCTGGACGAATTCATGGATGTGTTTCAGCGGGTCCGGGCCGACTATGTCGACAAAGTGGACGATGAAAAGCTGATCAAGGGCGCGATCGACGGTATGTTGGCCAGTCTCGATCCGCATTCCAGCTTTCTCGATGCGCGGGATTTCGAAAATCTGCGGACCCAGACCGATGGCGCCTATGGCGGCCTTGGCTTGTCTGTCACGATGGAGGACGGTGCGGTAAAGGTTATCGCACCGACAAAAGGCACGCCCGCCGACCGGGGCGGTATCAAGGCGGGCGATTATATCACCCATCTGGATGGCGAGCTGATCTATGGCGGCACGCTGGATGATGCGGTAGAAAAGATGCGCGGCGCACCTGGCACCAGCATCAAGCTGACCATAGTACGGCCGGGCCGCGATCAGCCCTTCGATGTCAGCATTACGCGTGAAATCATTGAGCTGAAGCCCGTTGATTGGGAAGTGAAGGACGGGATTGGCGTCATCAACATCGTCAGCTTCTCCGCCAATACGGGCGCTGATGTACGTGCCGCAATCCGCGGCATTGGAAAGTCTCTGGGGCATAAACCCACAGGCTATATCCTCGATTTGCGCTCCAATCCGGGCGGCTTGCTTGATGAGGCGATCAACGTGTCCGACGTGTTCCTGGAACATGGCGAGATCGTGTCGCAGCGTGGCCGCCAGAAGAGCGATATAGAACGCTATTATGCCAAGGCGGGTGACGATACAGGCGGCCTGCCTGTGATCGTGCTGGTCGATGCGGGGTCTGCTTCGGCCTCTGAAATTGTGGCGGGCGCTCTACAGGATCAGCGACGTGGATTGGTTATGGGTGAGCGCACATTCGGCAAGGGCAGTGTTCAAACCCTGTTGCCCCTGTCCAACACGACTGCGCTGCGCCTGACCACGGCACGCTATTATACGCCATCGGGCCGGTCCGTTCAGGAAGGTGGGATCGAACCCGACATCCGCGTGCCGCAACTGTCCGATCCCGATTACAAAACGCGTCCACGCTTCCGCGAATCGGATCTGCGCCGCCACCTCATCAACGAGGCAAAGGTCGACAACAGCATATTGGAAGACGACAGCAAGAAAGATCCGCGCTTCGATACCAACGCCGAGGCATTGAAGAAGCAGGGAATCGAAGACTTCCAGCTCCATTATGCGCTGGAAACCATCGGCCGCCTTGCAAAAAACCCGGTGCAGGTGGCAGCGCATACCAGCAGCAAGAAATAGGGCGATAGAGATATGCGCGGTTTGACGCTGGCCCGCCTGATCGCGCTAATTGCCCCTACCGGGCTATTGGGCGGCGCGTTGCTATCGCAATATGTCGGCGGGCTTGCTCCATGCGAGATGTGCTACTGGCAGCGCTGGCCCCATGCGGCTGCGATCATATTCGCGCTGTTTGCTATCCTGCTGCGTGGCGGAGCGGCGGGGCGCTTTTTCCTGATCCTGGCCGCGCTCTCCATCGCCATCAGCGGCGGCATCGGGGTTTTTCATGCAGGTGTCGAATATGGCTGGTGGGAAGGTCTGACAGCCTGTTCGACCAGTGGCGCGAGCGACAATACGCAGGACATATTGAATAGCATCATGGCGACGCCGCTTGTCCGCTGTGATGTGCCGCAATGGACGTTGCTGGGCATCTCGCTTGCAGGCTATAATGCGATCTTGTCATTGGGAGCCGCCGTCACCATTCTCATCCTGATGACCGGACGCAGGAGGAAACTGTCATGACAGTGCGCCACGCCGGACCCCGCCCCGGACAAAAGCAGGTCGACAAAGCCTCCATGTTGCGGGTTAATCAGGCCGGAGAATTTGGTGCAACCCGGATCTATGCAGGGCAGATCGCGGTTCTGGGTGACCGGCACCCGATGGGTCGGGCAGTGGCAGGCATGGCGGCGCAAGAGGAACGGCATCGTCAGCATTTCGACGCCATGATGGCCCGGCGCGGCGTGCGTCCGACTCTGCTTGCGCCATTGTGGGACCGGGCGGGCTTTGCACTGGGCGCGGTGACCGCCGCAATGGGACCCGAAGCGGCCATGGCCTGCACCGCTGCAATAGAGACGGAGATCGACCGGCATTACAGCGCCCAATTGGATGAGCTGGGCGATACCGATCCCGAATTGACCGAAGCGATCAGGGATTTTCAGGCCGAAGAGGTCGAACATCGTGAGATAGCATTGGCGTCAGGCGCAGAAAACGCCCCCGCCTATCCGCTGCTTTCCGGATTCATTCGGTTGGGATGCCGTACCGCTATTGCGTTATCCAAACGCATCTAATGACCTCCCGGTAGGGAGGCGGAAGGACGAGACATGAAAAAGCTGATGATCGCTGCAGCTCTTGCAGGAATGGTGCTGCCTGGACTCGCTTCCGCGCAAGAAAGGGAAATAGCCGGCGCAGTTGACGATGCGTCGGTCAAGATCAATCAGCTCATCGTCTATGGTGATGACCCCTGCCCGGAAAGCACCGCCGACCAGATTACCGTATGCGCTCGCAAAGGTGAAAATGAGCGTTTCCGCATTCCCGAAGCGCTGCGCAGCGAATCCAACCGGCCTGCCAACACAAGCTGGACCACCCGCGCGGAGGCATTGGAATATGTCGGCCGCAGTGGAACCGACAGTTGCTCGCCTGTTGGCGCAGGCGGATTTACCGGCTGCTTCAGTCAGTTGATGCGCGAGGCACGAGCCGAACGGCTAGTCACCTGAATCCGAAGTTCGCTTCATTGTTTTCTGGCAGAAGCGTTTGACGGCGGCGAGGATCTCGTCGGCG
>NZ_JAKKIE010000048.1 GCF_021742065.1 Rhizorhapis sp. SPR117 | reverse complement strand
CCGGTACACTTTTACTCCGAAATGAACGGACCCCAAAAGACCCGTCAGTGGTACATTTTTACTCCGCCGTTTATACCTGGCGGGGTGAGGGTGCCATCATATGCCGATTCACGGAACTTGATGCGGCACCACATCTGATCCAGCGGGGTAATGCCCCACATCGACTTTTCCGATAGCAACTTGCCTCGGAACGAGGGCATCGAGTCGGCAAAAGGCTGTGTCTTTGCGGCCCATTCACCCGGAGCCAGATTGGTCTGCGGGGCAGGATGCTCCGTCACGGGATATATGGGATCTCCGGTCTGCCGGTCCAGTACGAAGAGTTCGCCACGCTTGGTTGACTGGATCAATGCCTTGCGGACCGTTCCGCCGAGCGGAAGATCGACGAGCGTAGGCTGCGAGGCGACATCATAGTCCCACAAATCGTGACGAACAGTCTGGAACTTCCATCTTTCAGTTCCGGTTGCTGCATCGAGCGCTACGACCGATCCTGAATAGGCTTCGTCAAAAGGTCGGCGCCGCGCGCCGGAAAAGTCCAGGGTTGCACCACCTAGCGGGACATAAACGAGTCCAAGCTCTTCATCAGCGCTCATCGGTGCCCAGCTGTTGGGCGTGGATGGTGTATAAAATTCCCCGGCCGGAGGTTCACCCTTGCGGTCTGGCCGTGCAAGATCCCAAGCCCAGGACAATTTGCCTGTTACGGCATCGAACGCGCGGATCACGCCCGATGGCTCGCCCCAGTACATGCCGTCAAACACCCAACCGCCAAGGACGATATTGCCTTTGGCGATCGTTGGGGCAGAGCTTGTGTAATAATAACCCGCAGGTGCCGGCGACATGCCTTTCAGCAATGACACGACACCATTAGTGCCAAAGTCGCTGCAAGTCTTGCCGGTGCGGGCATCGAGCGCGATCAGGCGGGCGTCGATTGTATTGGTGAAAATACGTTCGGCGCATGGCCCCTCGGCATCGGGCACACGGTAGTAGGCGACACCCCGGCATGCCCCGTACGGAGCGGCCTTCGCCTTGGTTCCTGATTTAAAGCGCCAGCGCTCCTGGCCGGTATCGACGTCGAGCGAAACGACGTCGTTGTAAGCGGTGCAGGCATAAAGGCTATCATCGATCTTGATAGGCGTAACCTGAAGCTTTGCGGGCGCATCCTTCGGCGCGGGGCCAAAGCGATATGTCCAGGCAACCTCCAGCTGGTCGACATTGGCCGAATTGATTTGAGTTAACGGGCTGAAACGGCTGCCGCCTGGATCGTTGCCGTAATTAAGCCAGTCCGCGCCGGTATCCCCTTGAGCGGCGGGCCCTACTGCCGAGGGCGCGGCGTTTTGCGTGCCTGTCTGGAAGATCGGATCCGATGCAGGCGTGACAAAAGCGCTGTAGAGGCCGTTGCCGGCCATGGCACACACAATAAACGCAGCGATTCCGCCCAACGCAGCCTTCGCGGGCGCAATGGCCGGCCAGCCCTGCAGCGACCTCCAGGTCCAGGGTAGCAGAAACCAGAGACCGAGGACGATCGGAGCGCCCAACCGGGCAGCGAGACTCCAGCCATCCGTCCCGACTTCCCAGAAGGCCCAGATCGTCGTCCCCACGAGCATTGCCCAGTAAAGCGCTGCACCTTCGCGCCGACCTTTCAGGACAAGAGCGCCGCTTACCGCCGTAGCAATACCGGCTAACAAATAGTAAGGAGAGCCTCCGAGCATCAAGAGCGTCGCACCGCCCCAGATCAGGACGGCCCCCAGCAAGACCAGCAAGCCCCCCAAAAGGAATGGTCGACGAAAGAAGCGCGTTTGGGCCGTCATCTGAGTTTGTTCCTTTTGCGGGAAGGCTTATTGCGCGACTTGGAAACAGGAGAGGTCAGAAACATCTCAATTATCCAAAATCGCGAAATGTCGACTGCGAAATGTCGACTGGGGTCTACGGTCAGAACAGGTCTCCCGATCATCAACGGTACCGCTGCCCAATGCCAATAGCGCGGTACAGCCGAATACCATCCGATCCCTTCCTAATCTTCACCCAAAAACGGAGACGGGTCTTCGCTGTGCGATGTTGTAGAGTTTGTCCCGCCTCAGATCTCTCTTGCCATCAAGTAAACAACTGTTTACCCGGTTGTCAATGTCATCGACAAACCCATCTGAGCGAAGGGGTTTCGAAACTACCCGTCAGGCGCTTCTGAGCGCGGCCCAGCAGGCGTTCTCCTCGCGCGGGTACCGAGACGTCAATGTGCGTGCGATCACTAAAGAGGCCGGCGTCAGTAACGCTCTGGTGAACCGCTATTTCGGCACAAAAGAAAAGCTCTTCGAGGAGGCTCTCACCAATTCTCTTGAGGCTTCAAGCATCCTGGAGCTTCCCCGCACTGGTTTCGGGGAGGCCATGGTAGAATTACTGTTGCGAGGCCCGCGTTCCGGCGCGAGTCCACTGGCCATGATCATGCTCGCCAGTGGTGATCCGCGCGCGCGCGCTATTGCGCAGCGGTTGCTGATCGACGTCGTATATCATCCACTCGCCCGCTGGCTGGGGTCTGATTTGGGAAAACTGAGAGCCGCCCGGTTCATGATCATATCTGCCGGCTTCGTGATTTACTCGCAGATTTATACACTTGATATGCTCAACCCTATACCTCATCCAGAGTTGCGCTCATGGCTGGCCAGGGAATTACAGTCGCTTGTTGATGAGGGCGAAGCCGATGAGGGCAGGGAAACGCATCATTCCGAATTTGATCTTTAGACTGGCCTGCTGCCGCCCGTATTCTGCCGCCGCAGTCAATCGCGTCGGTGTGCTTGCCTGTTGATGTCATTGGATAATTTAGAGGTAAAACAATAATGACTTTTGGGAGGATGGATAGTGGTTTCTAGGGACGGAGTCATCGGTCGACGTGTCTATGCGGTGTTATTGGCGCTCATCGCCTCGGCATTGCTGTATGGCGGCGGCACACTGGCGACATTGGGCGGATCGCCTTACTATCTTCTGGCCGGTCTCGGACTGGGCTGTTCAGCAGTGCTTATCTGGCGCGGCAATAGTGAAGGCGTGTGGATCTACGCTGCAATAGTCGTCGCCTCTGTAACCTGGGCCATTTGGGAGGTGGGCTTCTCAGGCTGGCAATTGATGCCGCGCATTTCGGCCTGGTTGATTGTCGGCGCCTGGATGCTGACTCCCTGGTTCCGGCGCTCCTTGAAACCAGCAAGCTTCCAGCGGTTGCCCATGGGGTTCGGCACGTTCGCTATTGCCCTGGTCGCAGGGGTGGCACTCGGTTCCGTCCTGCATCCCCTCCAGAGCCGACCCGCTGATCCCAAATTCCAAGCTGGAATAACATCGTTTCCGAGCGGACGTGGTGTAGATCAGGTCGCAACAGCCGGCGATTGGCCGAACTGGGGCAATGGCCCGGGAGGATCGCGTTTTAGCCCGCTGACGCAGATCACGCCTGAGAATGTCGGTAAACTGAAGGTGCTTTGGCGGACGTCTATCAGCAATGATCCGCACGACGACGCTGCCGGGATCGAAGCGACGCCGATCATGGTCGGTGACAGCCTCTACACCTGTAATAACAACAACCAGATTTTCGCGATCGACGCCGAAACCGGCAAGGTTCGATGGCACAATGATCCGGTCAAGAAAATTGGCCGCGTCTGCCGTGGAGTGGCCTATTACCGGGTTTCGGGAATGACCGGCATGTGCGCAGAGAGAATTATCTCTGCCACGGGAATGGCAACCTTGATCGCCCTCGACGCGCGAACTGGACAGGCCTGCGCCGATTTCGGCAACGAGGGGAAGGTCGACCTTCTTCAGGGTCTTACCGAGGCACCGCTCGGCTATTATTATGGCACGTCCGCGCCGACCGTGGTCCGTGGCAAGATCGTAGTGGGCGGATGGGTTACGGACGGCCAATATTGGGGGGAACCGTCTGGTGTCGTGCGGGCGTTCGATGCGGTTAGCGGACAATTGGCCTGGGCCTGGGACATGGGTCGACCTGACCGAACCGGTGCGCCCGCTGAAGGCGAAACCTATACGCCGGCAACTCCCAACAGTTGGGCGCCGATGAGCGCGGACGAAGATCTTGGACTGGTCTACGTTCCCACCGGGAATGCGACGCCCGACTATTACGGCGCGCAGCGGCGCCCGTTTGACGATGAATACTCAAGTTCGGTCGTCGCTATCGACGCGCAAAGCGGTAAGCCGCGCTGGTCATTCCAGACCACGCATCACGATCTTTGGGATTATGATGTCGCGTCGCAGCCGACCTTGTTTGACCTCAACACCCCCGAGGGCAAAGTGCCGGCACTCCTTCAATTGACTAAGCGCGGCGAGGTATTCCTGCTCAACCGCGTGACCGGCCAGCCAATCTGGGAAGTCACCGAGCATCCTGCTCCACAGGCCGGCACGGCCCCTGGGGAGCGGCTATCACCGACCCAGCCTTTCTCCGATAGGCTGCCCTCATTTCGCGGTCCGGATCTGCGGGAAACCGACATGTGGGGGATTACTCCGCTTGATCAGATCTATTGTCGTATCAAGTTTCGCAGGGCGCGGTACGAGGGGCCACTGACTCCTCCCGGTTTGACCCCGTCGATCACGTCGCCCGGCTATATGGGTGGCATGAACTGGGGCAGCGCATCGGTCGATCTCGATCAGGGTGTGATGATCGTCAATACTTCGCGACTGCCGAACCACACCCGGCTTCTAACTCGGGATGAAGCGAACGAGAGGGGATTGAAGCCAATTGCTTCCGATCAGGACGGAAATCATGTCGGCGGTGCGGTCGCCCAGGCAGGGACGCCTTTTGCCGCAGATACAGGATTTTTCATGTCGCCGCTCGGGGTCCCTTGTCAGGCCCCGCCGTTCGGCTTTCTGAGCGCGGTTGATCTGGTTACGGGCAAGCTGATCTGGTCGCACCCACTTGGCACGGCCAACGATAGTGGTCCGCTCGGCATAGGTTCCCGATTGCCGATTACGCTTGGGACACCTACGTCCGGAGGGTCGATTACGACGCGGTCGGGGCTGGTCTTCATTGGCGCGGCGCTCGACCGAAAGTTTCGGGCCTTTGACGTCAAGACCGGGCGTGAATTGTGGGAGGTATCCGTGGAACGCGGCGTTTTTGCGACCCCGATGACCTATCTTTCTCCGCGCAGCCAGAAGCAGATACTCGTCGTGGCCGACGGTGGCCCACGGGCAATGCGCCAAGCCGGAGGTGCTGAACTTATTGCCTACGGCCTACCGGACTGATCGTCGCCAGGCACACGGCGTAAACGGCCAGGGTCGATCCCACAGGTTCGACCTTGGCAGCGATGGATCAGCTTGCGCCCCGCTTTGACTCTTCCAGCCTACGGGGCGTGCCGCGAAAACTATATGGCGGCGGGGTGGAGTATCAGTTGCCCGACGGCGCTGACGGCAATCCGCCACCAAAAACGGCGCAGGCCAGAAACGTGGCCCGCTGCGAAACGCGAACGACCTTGTCCCAATGCGACATGGACAGGCGCGTCGCCGGTTCTGCCGCCTGAAACACCACGGCTGAGTTCACCAGGATATCCACAGCGCCCAAGGTGCTCTCGATCTTGCCATGAAGATCTTGGATGCTCGCTTCGTCACCGGCATCAATGGCATATCCGCAACCGTTAAAGGTGGCCGCCACAACGTCCGCGGCCTCCGCCGACAAGTCGACCACGGCCACTTTCGCTCCAGCTTCAGCCAATGCCTTTGCACAGGCTGACCCGATTCCGCCAGCGCCCCCGATCACTGCTGCCGCAAAATAGTCGCAATGCAGGGCAAATCATGTAAGGTAGAGACCGTTCGACGAGCCGATGTCAAAGTTGCGCGGTTACAGGTCGAAGTTCATGGATTAGGGCCGAATACTGTCCGGCCCGCTTGAAAAGGAGACGGACGATAATGGTGACGCAATCGGCGAACATCGGCACTATGGGCGACTTCGAAACCATCACTGTTGAAATGGGGCCAGGCTATGCGACGATATTCCTCGATCGCGCCGATGCAATGAATGCGCTGTCCTTTCCGCTGCGTTCGGAATTTTCCGCTGCTATCCGGGCTGCTGACGCCGACGAGACGGTAAAGGCCATCATTGTTACGGGCCGGGGTGAACGCGCATTTTCAGCGGGTATGGACCTGAAGGAACTTGCGTCGCAGGGGGCTGGCTCGGTTTTCGATTATGAACCAAAGGATGACCCGTCTGTCGCACTTCATACTTGCCGCACGCCGCTGATCGCTGCGGTCAATGGCGCGGCGGTTACCGGCGGGTTCGAACTGGCTCTGGGATGCGATATTCTGATCGCTTCTACAAAGGCACGCTTCGCCGACACGCATGTTCGTGTCGGCATTCTGCCTGGCTGGGGGCTGACTGTACGGCTTCAACAGCTCGTCGGTCCGTCCCGGGCCAAGGAAATATCGCTGACCGGCAATTTCATCGACGCGCAGACTGCTCTGGAGTGGGGTCTCGTGAACCGGGTGACGGCGCCGGAGGATTTGCTGGCGGAGGCTCAGCGAATAGCCCGCGACATTGCATCTTGCGATGCAGGAACGGTGCAGTTCAACAAGGAAACCATAGATGGCGCCATTGGTCTGAGCCTTGATGAGGCATATGCGCGGGAGCGTCGTCGGTCCGAGGAATGGGTCGCAGCAGCTGCGCCTCTCGATATGGAGGCGCAACGCGCCAACGTCATGGCGCGTGGTCGTCAGCAAGGCGGCTAACGCCCAAGCTCACGGTCGGCTCTTCCCGAGAGTCGGCCGAATGCATTCGTGTTCGAGCTAAATGGGAGTCCATAACAGCGGGTGAAATCCGTTTATTGTTAACAGAGAGGAATGTGATGAAACTTCTGGAAGGTCGCGTCGTGCTGGTAACAGGGGCAGGGGGAGGCCTGGGCGCTTCGATCATGCGGGTTTTTGCAGGTATGGGGGCATCGGTCTTCGGCTGTGCCCGCCGCCCTGATGCTGGCGAGGCGATTGCTGCCTCGATCCGCGAACAGGGCCTTGATGCGACGTTCGTGCCGGCGGACGTTACCTCCGAAGATGACCGCGCACGGCTGGTGGAGCGATGTGTCGCTGAAAAAGGAAAGATCGACGTCCTCCTCAACAATGCGGGTACCCGGGGCGAATTCATGTCGCTTGAGGAAATGACCCTGGACGAATGGAACAGGGTCATAGCCCTGAATCTCACGAGTGTTTTCGGGATGTGTCAACAGGTACTGCCCCACATGCGCAAGCAGCGCGATGGCGTCATCCTCAACATTTCGTCAAATGCCTCGCTCATAGCGATGGCAGAGATGTCGGCGTATTGCGGTTCGAAGGCGGGGCTGAACCAATTCACAAAAGTCGTCGCTGTCGAGGGCTTCAAGCACAACATTCGTGCCAACGCGATTCTTCTCGGGGGAACCCGGTCGGAAATGTCGGACAGCATGTCTTCGCCGGAAAACCTTGAAAAGGACCGCAAGCGGCGCATGGATCCCGACGAGGTGGCCCAGGCGCTCGCTGCATTGTGCTCGCCGTACGCGCGCCTGATCACTGCCGCAGAAATTGTTCTGGACGAAGCCGTCTCCGCCGGGCGAGTGTTGAGCACGCTCACGCACAACGCCAGGAAGGCGCAGGGCCTGGCGTGAACAGGCGCGCGGTAGTCGTTCGGCTTGTCCTGTAGTGAATGAACAGTGCGATTTTGAAAATATTACCGATTATGGCGGGCCCGCCACGGCGCAAGTGCTGTGGTTACCGGCGGGCCCCGCTAGTGGATAAGGATTCTAGCGGCCTTTCCACTGGGGAGCTCGCTTTTCGGCAAAGGCGAGTGGCCCTTCCATCGCATCCTCGGATTTGACCAGAACCGATGCTTCGTTGGCCGTGAGCGTCCAGTACGCTTCCTCCTCGACTGATCGTCCATCGACCAAATGGAGCGCGATGCGCTTGCTGGCTTGTACCGAAAGAGGTGCATTGCCAGCAATCTTCTCGGCAATCGCCAAAGCTTCTTCCATCAGTCGTTCTTTGGGAACGATGCGGTTGACCATGCCCAGCTCGAAAGCGCGTGCAGCGGTGATGGGGTCCCCGACAAGCAACATTTCCATCCCAAGCTTGCGGGGCATCTGACGCACAACCCGGAAAGCACCACCCGCACCGGCGACCAGTCCGCGCTTCACCTCGGGGAGGCCAAATGTAGCGGTTTCGACGGCTACGACGATGTCGCAGGCCAGCGCCAGTTCGGTGCCACCGCCAAGCGCGGTACCATTGACCGCCCCTATGATCGGCTTGGAGATAAAGTTGCTCACCACGCCCGCAAAACCCCAGCTTGCCTGAACGGGATCTTCAGGAACGATACGCTCCCCACGCGAGATCGCCTTGAGATCAGCACCTGCGCAAAAGCTCTGGTCGCCCGCGCCGGTGATGATGATAACCCGGGTTTCGACATCCGCCTCAGCTTCGCGCAAAGCGTTTCCGCACTGCACCCAGACCGCCTCGTTGCAGGCATTGCGCGCTTCCGGGCGATTGATCGTCACTATCATGACATGTCCGCGCCGCTCGACCAGAACCGCTTCCGTCATCATCTCATCTCCAACTTTTCCGTAATGCATATCCGATTGCAAGGTGCCCCTGAAGGCAACTTACTGTACGGATAGCGGGCGTTTGTGAGCTAGGCAAGTGTCGGGCCACCCCGATAGTCAATCTCTGGAATATCCGGCATTGGGTCGCTCTCGTACGCGAGCGACGGACGCCCCCCACGTCCAGAACTGCGGTGGTTCATAAAGGATATCGCCTATGTCTTCTTCTCACCAAGATGTCCTGCCGACACGCGTCCCCAAGCTGCGTTTCCTAACGCGGTCCACGCTGGCGCGTCATCGCCTCGATTGCCGCCAACGCCGTTCCACGCGGCTCCTGTCGCGTAGCATGGTTTCGACCCAGAAAGTTCAACTTGCCGATTGGAATGCCGAGATTGCGCAGAATGGCGTAGGCCATGACGGAGTGAAAATAGAAGTTTGGAAGCGCATGGCTGATAAGGTAATCTGTCGCACTATATCGTAATTCGATCTTTGGCGCAGTCCAGATCACATCCGTATTCTCGCGACCTTCGAGGTCTCGGAGATCGATTGCCTGACAATAGGCTGCCGCTTCATCGATACAGGCGCTTGCCGCTGCAAAGTCATCAAAAACCCGCGCGGTCTCGACGGTTTCGCCGCGGATGCGCCGCAACGCACCTGCCGACGCGTTGGCGGCCTGGTCGAGTTGAAAGGCCAGCGGCAGCATATCGGCTTGCAGACGCGCGTGCAACAGGCTGTCCGGTGACTGATGTGAGGCCAAGACGTGCGCTTCGGCCTTTTTCAGTATGATTTGTATGCCCGACAACGTCGATCTGAACTGGGTGATGCTGAAATCGAAGACGGATAGAACCATTTTGAAGATTCCTTATGAGCAGGCGGGGCAGCGTTTTTTGCGGCGGCACAAGCAACAAGCCCGAGCAGATTGTTCAGTCGCAGGCAGTGCGTGTTTGGCCCCCTCATTTTCCATAGCCTGCCAGCATGCATCAGAAACAATCAATTTTACGCCCGAAAAGTCTTCCAAAAAAAGCGCGAAGCGACCGAGCGGACGTGAAGGGCAATTTTTAACCAGCCAATCGCTTCATACTGCTCCGTTCGGTCACCGGCCTGTTCCTGACGGGGCAATCGACATGCAGACTTGACCGATCCCGAGACAGAACGCAATTCCTGTCATGCAGGTCGACAACGGGTTCCGATAGGTGCGCTTGCGAACGGGACGGTTGCAGAATTGGCCGGACAGGTTATCTCCTTTGTAACAGAAGTGCGAGCCGGCAGCAGGTGGCCGCTAGGTAGGGGAACGCCGCAGGTATGACCATACGATATACCAAGGACAGTCACGTCGTCCTTATCACCATTGATCGCTATGAAAAGCGTAACGCGCTCGATCTGGAGCATGCGAGTGAGCTATTCGCGTGCTGGAAGAAATTTCGAGATGACCCCGACGCATGGGTCGCGATCGTCACGGGAGTGCAAAATGCATTCTGCTCCGGCGGCGACATGGCGATGATCGCGGATATCGCTCGCGAGCAAGCAGCATTCGGCCATTCTGAAACGAGGGCGAGGCTGAACAATGATGGCGAGGGATATTTTACCCTCAAAGGGTTTGACCTCTTCAAGCCGGTAATTGCCGCAGTCAATGGCTCCTGCATGGCGGGTGGGATGGAACTGCTGATGGGTACCGACATCCGCCTGGCGAGCGAGCAAGCCATTTTTGGCGTTAGTGAACCGCTCAGGGGCATCATGGCTGCCGGGGGAACAACGGCGCGTATGCCGCGCCAGATGGGCTGGGCGGCAAGCATGGAGATGCTGCTGACCGCCCGGCCGATCGATGCAGAGCGCGCCCTTCGACTGGGTCTTATCAACGAAGTGGTGCCGCACGACGAGTTGATCGAAACCGCTCGACGGTGGGCGGCGGAAATCTGCAGGAATTCGCCCATGGCGGTGCAGGCAACGAAGCGAAGTGCCGTTCTTGGCCTTGCAGCGGGCTCGCTTGCTGAAGCCTTCGCAATCGAGGATGCCTGCGCAGACGAGTTACTCGGCACCCAAGACGCGCAGGAAGGTGCTAGGGCTTATCTGGAAAAGCGACCACCGATTTGGACAGGAGGCTGATCAACCGCCGTTTGGGGGCAGATCACGCGCGAGGATCGGCACTTCTGCCAGCGAGCGCACCATGTCGTTCAGATGAGTGCAACCGGCGGTGAACTTGAGCTGTTCGAGGACTTTATCGCGCAGCTCGCTCACTGGCGTTCCCAGCAACACCTCGAGGTTCGCGGGCGCTGAGCGGCAGGAAGCATAAGGCAGGGTACCCGGCACCGCCGTCAGTTCCTTAAGCCGGTTTTCGACATCGATTGTCGCATGGATCATGTATTCATGCACTGCTCGGCGACCTCCATCGGGGGCTCTTGCCGAATCCTGAAAATGGGATTCGACCTTGAGTTCGCCTCCCTCCCGCCAGACATCGATCCGCCGCGCCCGTCGAAAATTGACCTGCGGATAGTCCGGCATTTCGTGCCATCCGAGGGGGTCGGCTGGATTGGGCAGCGGGACCACCTTGCTGACATTCTGGTCACGTCGCGATCTGCCTTCGTCGTCCAGCGCGGAAGAGCCGGGACGAAAACCGATGCAGATTCCCTGCATAACGGGAAACTTGTCGTCTGACCGGCGCACGATCTTCAACCAGTCTTCCCTCCAAAGTGACATCGCCCAGGCCGATACCAGCGTTGCGCCTGCAAGATCGTCCAGCAAAAGGTAAAGCGGTGTTCCGGCGGCCTTTTCCAACGGAACAGAATTTTCAAGTGCTGCGCGCAGATGTCCGCCAGCGCGTACTCCAACCAGTTCCTGCAGACGGGGCGGCGTGGGTTCGGCGGAAATTGAGAGCAATTTTCGGCTTTCTGTCGTTGCCGCGACACGCGCCATGCGTAACAAGACCGGTTCGGTGCTGGCTTCGTTCGTCACGACGTCGCGCGCGCGGCCGTCGTAATGGCTGGCTGCGGTGACGCCTTCTGGCCAGTGCACATCAATCGACATGGTTCGCCGGACAGAGGCGCGGGGCCGCAATGGCGTAGTGCCATGCGGGGTGCCAATAGGCTCCACGAATTCGGGAAGCTGCTCGCCCGAGAGCGTCAGTCCCTTCGCCGCTGGCTCGTCCATTCCCCGCAACAGTTCATCCATATCGTTCATTTTCCCGTTTTCGACTACCCGCGGGCGATTGCCCGGCTGAAATGCGATTGCCGTAATCCTTGGTGACATCCTTCGTCGGACTGAGCAACTGTGCTGGAATCGTCCGCCACAAGTGAGAAGGGCTGAGCAGCGACGACAGGCTTGCACCAGGGAAGCGCAAAGTTAAAGCCCCAGAATGACGGACCAGTTCGGATCGACATTCGGCCTAACCAGATCATGGCGTCGGCGAGATGAGACATCGCCACGATAAAGCAATGTCCCGATCAGGACAATATCCTTGGGCAAAGATTCACTGCATCGAGGCCAGCATCGTTTCCATCGCGATCTTCGCTTCTGAGCGCGCCTCATCCGGCTGTGACGCGTGGGCGACCATCAAGGCGGCTTCACCGATCATCGAAAGTATCAGACCGGCGAGCGGCCCTGACTTCTGTGCCCGAATCTGGCCGACTTCCAGCCCGTCGCGTACGGCCTGCTCGATCAGTCCAAGGCCGTAATGCTCCTGCAGCCTGCGCCAATCGGCCCAGCCCAAGACCGCAGGGCCATCGATCAGGATGATCCGCTGAACCTCAGGCGTGGTCGCGGCATCAAGAAACGCATCGATACTGTCTTTGAGGCCCTCCCATCTGGCACCTGGCACGTTCGACACCCACGTGCGAACCTCCGCCTCCATGATGTCCTGCTCGACGGCTTCGTGGACGGCGCGAAACAGATCCTCCTTGCGCGCGAAATGATGCTGGAGCGCACCGCGACTCACGCCTGCGTCCATGACAATCTGATGCGTTCCGGTTGAGTGGAACCCCTGCTCGGCGAACAACTTGCGCGCGGCTGCGATGAGAACGATCCGCGTGGCGGCCGCCTTGGTCGCGCGAATACCCTTTGGCTTCGCCTTGATCATTTCCTGTTTGACTCCTTAGCGTTTGACATTCAGCCTGCATGCGTACTAGTTCGCTTGGCAAGCTTAGGGAAAACAGTGGGAGCGGACAATCTGCTTCCCTGGTATGGAGAGCCCACGTGCACAAAGGCGCTTTCGTCCTGTTGGTGGTTGCGGCGATAGCCTGGGCGGCCCTTCTCTACATAACCGTGCACGCAATCGACACCATGGGCTTCGCCAGCGCGGGCGATTACTTCTTTGGAGACTTCTCCCATCCATGGCGCCGCCAATTCAATGCAGATTTCGCCATTCACATGCTCACGGTTGGTGTGTGGATGATCTGGCGATCACGCTCCTTGATCGTAGGGCTGATCTGCGCGGCTCTAGCGGTAAATTTGGGTGCGCTCTTTACGCTCCCATATATCATAATTGCGATCTGGCAGGCCCGTGGAAATGTAAGTGCCGCGTTATCGGGCAAGCACTATGAGGCTGATCGGTTGAATATTCGATAACGCAACAACGATGAATTTCAAGGAAAGACGAATGTCGAATGTAGCTTCTGCGAATACCGACCATAAGATACCGGACCATATTCCACCGCATCTCGTGGCAGACTATGACATCTGGGTTGAACCGACGACTCCGCCGGACATCCAGATGGCGGTCGTCAACAAGCTGCACCACCAGTTGCCGGACATCTTCTATACTCCGCTGAACGGCGGCCACTGGATGGTCTCGCGCATGGATCATCTGCGCAAAGTGGTGACCGACGGTGCAACCTTCTCCAGTTCCGGCGCCAGCACGCTGCCGAACCCTGAAGAATTACCGCTGCCGCCGCAGGACATGGATGCGCCGGACCATATGAAATATCGCAAGGTGCTGCTTCAGTTCCTGGCGCCCAAGGATTTGAGCAAGCAGGCCCCTCACGTGCTGTCGCTCTGCAACAAGTTGATCGACGATCTGGAGGGCCGCAATTCTTGCAACTTCAAGGAAGAGATCGCCGTCCCACTTCCGGTTTCCATCTTCATGGCCATCATGGACTGGGACACGTCGCGGATTCGTGAATTCGTGAGCTGGAGCGTCGATATTATCAGCAGCAACGATCCGGCGGTCTCTTATGCAGGTATGTTAAAGCTGCAGGAATTTCTCTCGGGCGAGATAGCTTACCGGCAGGAAAACCCCGGCGATGATCCGCTGAGCCTCCTCCTTGCGTCCAAAGTCGACGGCGTGCAGCTTACCCCGCAAAGAGTACGGGAGATGGCCAACCTGCTTTTCACAGCGGGGACGGACACCGTCACGAATGCGATGACGTACTTCATGTTCCATCTCGCCCGCCATCCCGAAATGCAGGATCACCTCCGTGGTCATCCCGAAGAGATCGACGTGGCGGTGGAGGAGATGCTTCGCCGCTATTCATTCGTGAACGTCGTGCGCCGCGTCACCCGCGACGTGGAGTTCGAAGGCGTCCAGATGCGCGCGGGCGATCGGGTAATCGCAAGCCTGGCGGCAGCCAGCAACGACGACCGGTGGGTCAAGAATCCTGAACAGGTGGACCTCTCACGCGGGCGCTGCCCCCATGTGGCGTTCAACACTGGTCCGCACGCCTGCATCGGCGCGCCCCTGGCCCGGCTCGAACTCAAGATCTTTCTGGCCGAGTGGCTACGCCGCATGCCGAACGTCAAGCTTGCGGATGGCTTTTGGCCCAAGCAGCGTGGCGGCGCTATCATGAGTTTGGAAAGTCTCGAAATAACCTGGTGACATCCAGGCCGCGCTGAAGGGTTTCTTCCGGCGACAAGTGGGCGGCAAGCAATGCGCCGCCCACCCATTTTATGTCGGAATCTGGTTGAACGGCACACCCTTGTCAGGTCGATGATCCTGCGGAAGCCCAAGGATGCGTTCGGCGATCGTATTGAGCAGCATTTCGTCCGCGCCGCCGGCGATACGGCCGATCGGGGAGGCAAGCCAGCTCTGCTGCCATGTCTCTTTCGCACTGACGTGGATATCCGGATGCAACTGGCCTGCCGGACCCTGCAAATCGACGGCGAATTCCGATAATTTCTGTCGCGCCCGAACTGAAACGAGCTTGTGAACGGCACCTTCCGGTCCTGGCTCCAGCCCTGCGGAAAGCGCCTGCAGCGCGCGCTTGTGAATGGCTGTCAAGGCGCTCTGAACGGTGCAGGCGCGCGCCAGACGTTCGCGGACGCGTCTATCCTCGATCAGGGCCTTGCCGTTCAATGTTCCATTCTGGGCCTGCTCGAGCAGCAATTCAAGCGGCGGGCCGAAGCCAGTCGGATCTGTCGCCTGATAGCGCTCGATCATCAAAGTTTCCATTGCGACGCCGAATCCACCACCAATTGCGCCCATGCGCTGCGAGTCTGGAATGCGGACATCATCAAAGAAAACTTCGTTCACATGGCAATCGCCGACGGCCAGTTTCACAGGTTTGACGGTGATGCCAGGCGTCCGCATGTCGAGCCAGAAATAGGTCAGCCCCTTGTGCTTGACGACGTTCGGATCGGTCCGGACCACGATGATCCCGTATTCGGAATACTGCGCCCAACTGGTCCACAGCTTCTGACCATTGATGATCCAATCGCCGGTTTCTTCATCCTGAACGGCGCGCGTACGCAAGCCGGCAAGGTCCGATCCGCCGGAAGGTTCCGAAAAGAGTTGGCACCATATTTCCTCGCCCCGCAGCGCCTTCCTGGCTTTCTCGCGAGCCCACTCATCGCTGCGATAGCGAATTAGGATCGGTAGAGGCTGGCCCAGGCTGATGCCGAAGAACGCAGTAGGAAATCCGTACTTCATTTCCTCTTCGTCGAAGGCAAGCTTCTTGAGATGTCCAAGGCCTTGACCACCGAACTCGACCGGCCAATCGATCCCGCCATACCCGGCTTCATGCTTTGCGGTCATGTACCTTCGGCCCATCGCGAGAATTTCCTGCTCGCTCTTGCCGCGTTGCGCCTCCCGACCGAATTCCGCGACCTGGAATTCCAGCCAGGTACGGGCGGTCATTCGAAAGCTCTCCACGTCGGACATCGTGTCGCTCTGCGTAACGGGTTGCTCGACCGGTCCACGCTCCGCTTGCCTGACCAATTCCTCGACCAGACGGTCTTCCCAGAACATCATGTTGCCCTGCTCGATCGCAAGGGTGCGGGACCGCCGCTGATGGAGATGCAGGTCGCTCTCCCACGTTGCGCCCATCCCACCCTGCGTCTGCATGGCATCGCGTACTACCGTGTCATAGGCATCTATCGACGACAGGCGGGCCGCAGCCACCGCACGCGGGAAGTCTATGGTTCCAAAGCTGGCTGCAGCATCCATCGCGTTGGCACGCGCCATTTCGGTCAGAATGTAATTCTCGGCGATACGATGCTTGATCGACTGAAAGGCTGCAAGCACCTGGCCAAAGGCGCGCCGGGTCGTGGCATACTCGCGCTCCATATCAAGGCACCGTTGAGCCCCCCCCACCTGCTCGAACGCGGTGATGACCGCCTGTCGACGAAGCACTTCGAGGGCGGCTTCCCGCGCGTCCCCGGCGGCTGCCAGAACTATCGCAGGCGTGTCATTGAAATCGAGGTCCGCAGCGTTCCGACTGTTGTCAAAGGTGGGAAGCGCAGGCCGTTCAATCGTTCCGAGACTGGCGACGCAAAGGATTGGCCCTTGGCCTCCCGATGCCAGAACCACTGCGATATCGGCGCGCGCACCCCCGCTGACTGCTGGCTTCTTTCCGGTAATGCGGCCATCTGCAAAGCGGACTGTTGGCGTCTCGGGGATGAAGTCGCGGCCCTCTGCAAATGCAACGGTGCCAATGATTTCGCCCGAGGCAAGCTTCGGCAGCCATTCCTGTTTGATGTCTTCGTCCGCGAAGGCCAGGATTGCCTGGGCAGCTCCGAAAGAGGCGGTGAGGAACGGCGCGCCACAAACCACCGATCCGCAAGCCTCTGCTATAAGTCCCAGTTCCAAAGGGCCCATGCCGATGCCGCCATATTCTTCGGGGATGCCGATTGTGGTCCAGCCCTGCTCTTTGCAGGTGGTCCAAAAGCGCTCGTCAAAGGCGCCCCGGGTTTCAAGAAGCGTCTTTAGATGTTCGGGATTGAATTGTGCTTCCAGCTGGCGCGTCGACCCGGCGGCAATCTGCTGCTGAGACTCGTCAAGAATGATCGACATTGGGTGCCTTTCGATTACAATTTCAAAGACAAGGGATTAAGCACCCTTGAGAAAATACTCGATCTTCGGATAACCGGCCTCGGCTGGTATTACGAATGCAGTCCCACCCTCGCGCTTTTCGACTGATGGCCGGACGGTGAAGACCTCCCGCTGCCGCCATGCAGCGATAGAACCAGCAACATCCTGTTCCCGGGCAAGAAGGTAAAGGTTCATAAGAGTAGGAAACAAGATTGAACTCTCGCCAGCTTCCGCGCGAGCGATAATTTCGGCGGGGGGAGACCACTCCAACGCGACAGCTTCGCTGCCGTCGCACACTGCTTTCTGATCCGACGGCATGCGCGCAAGAAAGAAATGTGTGTCGAATCGCTTCGGCGACCAGTCGGGCGTAATCCAGTGACCGAAGCGAACCAGGTCGGCAAAGTGCAACCGGCCGCCGCTGTTCCGCACGATATCAATGAAGTCAGGCGGATCGACAAAGTCCCCCGGCGCCGCTTCACTCAGGTGCGTACCATCTTCTCGACGCGCGAGCAGTACGCCCGACTCTTCGTAAGTTTCCCGAAATGCGGCAATGCGCAGGGCAAACTGGTCCCGGCCAAGGCCCTCATCGTCGGCGACAAGCGGCAGCCAGTCATCCGAATGATCTGAGGCGTGAACCAGCCCGCCGGGGAAGACCAGAGCCGAGCTGAAGAACTGCTTGTGGTGCCGGCGGATCATCAACACTTCGAAGGGATCGTCGCGAAGCAGGAGGACGGTCGCAGCGGGTAGCGGGACAGCAGGCGCGCTACCGGCCGCAAGGCTAAATGTTTCGTTCTTCGCCTCACTACCGGCATTAGCCGCCTCACGGCTTCTGCCTTCCGCTTCTGCCTTTGATACTTCGTCAGACATCATTTGCCGATCTCACCTTCAGGCCGGCCTGAAGACCGGCAACACCCAACCGTCGTTGATAGGGTTCCATTCGACCTGAACCTTCATGCCAATCCGGACGTCATCCGCGTCGATCCCGAAAATATTGGAGATCAGACGAGCGTCATCCGTCCCGTCGAGCTGAACGACGACTGGGACGTATATGAAATCCTCACCCGTGGCGGGGTTCTTGGAGCAGATCGCGTAGCTGAACACCGTTCCGGTGCCGGGCAAATCGGGCCAGTTCTTCTTTGTAGACTGACAGTTTGGACAAAAGGGGGAAGGGGGCATCCGGAAATGCCCGCATTCGCCGCACTGACAGGCCGTCAGACGATGTTCTTTAGCCGCTTCCCAGAAGGGAGCGGTGTCCGGGTTGGTGGTGATCGTCAGCTGATCGCCGGGGAGCGCGTGCGCGGGTCCATAAGGCATGTCAGTCCCTCCTCAAAATCAGGCCCGACACCGGCAAGGCAGCCGGCCCGCCGGTGACTAAGGCAAATTCGCAATCCTCAACCTGGTTGACGGTGGTGCCGCGTACTTGCTCCACGCCTTCGACCACATGGGTCATCCCGACGATATAGGCTTCGTTCATATTCCCGCCATGCGTGTTCACCGGAACGCCGCCACTAACGCCCTTGCGCGTGTCGGGATCGTACCGGATCTTCCCCTCCAGGACGTAGTCGCCGCCTTCACCTTGTTCGCAAAATCCATAGTCTTCGAGTTGGAGAACCACCATGCTCGAGAAATGGTCGTACAGCAGGGCGACGTCCATATCCTTGGCTGTCAGGCCCGTCTGCTGCCAAAGCCGGTCAGCCACTGATTTGTGGCCCGAAGACGCAAATTCCGGGTCTGGCATCCCCATCCATGCGAAAGCCCGGCCCCAGGTTCGGGTTCCTCCGTGCGTGCAGCCATGAACCAGAGCAGGTTTGTGTCTGCAGTCGCGGGCGCGGTCGGTGGTGGTGGTTATGACAGCAACGGCCCCGTCGGTTTCCAGGCAGAAATCGAGGCGCCGCAAGGGATCGGCAAGCATCGGTGAATTCCAGTACTCCTCGTCGCTCACAGGGGTGTTGCGAATTGCTTTGGGCCGACGGACGGCGTTGTTACGGGTGGCCTGGACAACTTCCTTGAACGCAGCATCGGCCGTCCCGTAAAGGTGCATATGCCGCCGTGTCAGAATGCTCATCATATGGCCCGGGCCCACGAGACCTGAGGGTTGCAGAAAGCTGTTTTCCGGCGTGGGAGCAAGGGAATTGAAAATGGTGCCAAGACGACCGCTTGGCAATTGCTGCAGTGCCATGACGGTAACGACATACTTGCAATCTTCGTTCATCAAGCCCGCGGTGGCGAGACCGATTGCGCCGACGCTGCCATTGCCGCCCCCGGTCAAGGTTGCACTGAACCCGACCTCTGGAATGCCTAGAGTTTCCATCAGGCTGGCGGTGTCGAACTTGTCGAGATAGCCGGCACCCGCCGTCGAGTAGTAAGAAAAGCCGTCAATGTCCCGTATCGAGATGCCCGCATCTTCGCACGCTTTGAGAATCGCTTCCCCCGCCAAATCGTTAATTGTGCGGGGCCAGCTTTTGCCGCGGACGTAATAATCGGTCGCGCCGACCCCGACGATCGCTGTTTTGTCCTGATGTGCCCAGGCCATTTTCATCCTCTCCTTATCGATGAATCCAATTTTCGCGGGTTGATGCTGAGCAATGCAACTATCGACAAAGACTCAGGTTCACAAGACCCGCATATATTTGAACTCCATGTGTCAACCGGGACAACGCGCGCCGCAGGGCGGTTCGCGGAGCGAAGTTCTGGCGAGGTGCCCTCGACCCTCATTTTACGGTTGCCGCACATTTACTGCCGCTCGTCGAATAAGGTAAGCTGCTGCTCTAAAAAAGCTTCGGGATTTTCGCCGCGCTTTGCGATAAAGGGCAAAACCTGTTCATCGGTAGGAAGGAAGAAGCGGTTCTGCTCGATTGCCGTAGCGACCATTTCGCCAACGCGGAGGGGCTCAAGGAGCTCAAATTGCGAACCGGGTCCGCGCGGAGCGATGCCCTGGGTAAATGTGCGCATGGTGGTTGCGATAGACGTCCGGACCGGACCGGGACAAAGCAGTGTCACGCCAATTCCGCGTGGTTTGAGATAAAGCGCCAGACTTTCCGTCATGGCGACGATGGCCCCTTTGCTGGCCGTATAGGGAAGCCGATCATAGGCGTAAGGGAACAATGCTGCGAACGAAGCCGTGTTGACGATGTGCCCCGATCCCCGGGCAAGCATCTGCGGAATAAAGTGGTGCAGGGCGCGCACCGTACCCATGACATTGATGTCCAGCACTCGTTCCCACTCAGGCAACGGAATGTCCTGCGGCAGACCAGACACCAGGACTCCTACATTGTTCATCAGGATGTCGACTGGTCCAAACCGGGCTTCGACTTCGACCTGAACGGATTCGAATGAATCCGGCACGGTTACGTCGGCGCAGACCGCCATTGCTTCGCCGCCGCGGGCCGCGATCTGATCTACGGCTTGCAGTAGAGCTTCCTTGTCGTGATCCACCAGACAAAGCCGCGCGCCGCGCTCGCTCAGGACCAAGGCGGTTCCAAGGCCGATGCCATGCGCGGCGCCTGTAATAACTGCGACTTTTTCAACAATCTCCAAAAGTCCTGTTCCTTTCCCAACACCACATTATGCGCTTTGGTCACGCAAAACGCATAATGTGATCGTATCGGCCCGGCCTGCTCACGGGCGCCGTACTGGAATCAAATTCCGTGCAACGTCGCGGCGGCTCCCTTTGGGCCGATTCGAAACACGCCGCTGCCGCGCGCCATGATCTCGTCGCCTACCGTCATGAGAGCGTCGGTAAACATCATCCGCTTTGTCCGCCGCAGACACCGGGCTCGCAACTCTATCCAGTCACCGAGGCGCGCTCCGCTCAAGTAGTCGACGGTCAAGTTGATCGTCAGAAAAAAGTGATCGTTCAGTTCTGGCGTGACCGATCGCGAAGCAAGGGGCAGGGCGATATCGAACAGAGACGCCACCCATCCGCCGTGAACAACCTGCGACGGATTGCACATGTTCGGCATGATCCGACAGCCAACAACAATCGAGCCATCGGCCTGTCGCTTTCCGAACACCGGCCCGTTGTCTGCGATAAACCCTTCGAGGCGCAATGGAGCGAACCCGTCGGGAGGATTCTGCGCTGCCGCTCGTGCAAGTGCATCGCTCATGTGGCCCTCACTTGGGCGGCATGCGTATTGCGCCGTCGAGCCGGATCGCCTGCCCGTTCATGTAGTTGTTGCGTACGAGTTCCAGGATAAACTGGCCAAACTCTTCCGGATGTCCGAGCCGCTTAGGGAATGGTACCGATTTGCCGAGGCCGTCGAAAATCTCGGGTGCCGTATCTTTGACCGCAAGCATCGGAGGCGTGGCGAAAATGCCGGGCATGACCGAATTGACGCGAATTCCCATATCCATGAGGTCACGCGCGAGGGGAAGGACCAGGCCGTTGATTCCCGCCTTCATCGAGCCATACGCCACTTGTCCGACCTGGCCGTCTTGCGCAGCAACCGAACTGGTCAGCGTAATGCAGCCGCGCTCGCCGTCTTCATTCAGGGGCTCGGCTTGGGCCATACCCAAGGCCGAAAGCGATGCCATCCGATAGCTGGCAACCAGCAGGCCGTCCGCACTGAAAGCAAAGTCTTCTGTAGAAAAACGCTTGAAGCTCCCGCTCTTCTTGTCGAAGGCCAAAGTCTTGCCGTGGCGGGAAACCTGAGCGCAATGCACCAGTGCTCGCTCTTGTCCATGCGCTGCACGGGCCTTCTCAAGCCCGGCAATCACGCTGTCCTCGCTGGTGATGTCGACCTTGCAGAAAATCCCGCCGGCGGCCTGGGCAATTGCTTCGCCTGCCGCTTCGTTGACGTCGAATACGGCAACTTTCATTCCTGCCGCGGCCAGTGCTTCGACGCTGGCCTTGCCGAGTCCCGATGACCCGCCGGTTACGATTGCGCCTAATCCGGTGACTTGCTTCATTGCTTTTCCTTCCTTTAATCTCATACTTTTTAACATCGTAAATGCGTCTCACCGCGCTGCGGTTTCCGCGAAGCGGTTGATCAACGTGTCATGCGGCACCGGACGGACTGCAATCAGAATCGGCGCTTAAAATCGATCGCTTCAATCATTCTGGGCAATAGTGAGGCACTCGTCCACTTGTTTCAACCTACTGTTAGTTAGGTGGGTATAATGACCAGAAAGGACGCTTGCAGGCAAGTGGAATACGTCAGTCGGGATAAACCAGCATCCTTCCGATGCCCTCCGCAGCGCCGTCCATGGCGATTGTGTTATCAGTGTGCGCTATTTGGCCGGGCTCACCTTTTTGAGCAATTTGCCGAAGCGGCGCGCCATATTGGCCTTGAGAAATGGACCGCAGATTTCCATATTTGAATCAGAATTAAAGATGGAATTAGGATATTGGCGATTCTACTGAATGTCCGATAGGCTATGGAAATGTCCGCAAGAATGTATTAGAAATGCCGATAAGTCGGCTTGGCCGAATCAAATCCTGGAGAATTGAAATGAAACCTTTTGTTTTCAGTGCCGACAGCCACATTATGGAACCGGCCGACATTTTTTCGGGCGGGTTGCCGGCGAGTATGCAGCGGCACGCTATTAAAGCGCGCAAGGATGGGGATTTTATCCTGACCGGAACAGAGGAGAAGGTGATCTACCGACTTCGTGTGGGTCAGCATCGCGAAGATGCCATTAGTGCAGAGCGCAAGGGTCTTCGTGACCTGGATGGGCGGCTCGAAGACATGGAACTGGAAGGTATTGACGCAGAAATATGCTTTCCCACCCTTGGTCTGTGGCTTTATGCAATCGGAGATACCGATGCCGAAGCGGCATCGGCGCGTCTTTACAATGACTGGAACGATGAATTCCTCGGCGGACACAAGGATCGCTTCGTGCGCTGTGGGATGTTGCCGGTGCTCGATTTCTCGAACACCATAGCCGAACTCGACTATCTTGCCAGCAAGGGGATCACTGCCGCCATGTTGCCGGCTGTCACACCTGCCGGTATGGCCAAATATAACGATGAGAAGTGGGATCCGGTTTTTGCGCGGGGCGCGAAGCACGGCATCGTTTTTGTAATGCACACCGGAACCGGCCTGGAAAGCGTACAGAGCGAGAAGGGGCCGGGCGGCGCTATCATCAACTACACCCAGCAAGCTATGGATGCCCAGAGCACAGCGATGTATCTCGTCGCAGGGGGGGTGCTGGATCGCAATCCGGGAGCCAAGGTGGCTTTTATCGAAAGTGGTGCGAGCTGGCTTGTGGCTTTGGCTGAACGCCTTGATGAAGTTGCCGAGGCCCATGCCAAATTTGTCCGCCCGAAGCTCAGTCGGCTTCCTAGCCAGATTATCGACGATCAGGTCTGGGCGAGCTTCCAACATGACCGCAGCTGCATCGCAGCTGCCGCGGCGGGTCTCCCGGGCGCGCGAAATGTCATGTGGGGCTCGGACTATCCCCATGCCGAGGGCACATTCCCGCACAGCCGAAATCTCGTGCACGAACTTTTCGACGGATTGGATGCCAGCGAATCCGTAAAGTCCGATATTCTAGGCATGAATGCCTCGCGACTTTTCGGCGTTCCTTCAGTGGTGCACACGAGCGAAAAGCTGGCAGCATAACACCAAGGCCTTTCGCCACTTGGTGAGACGCTCCGACTGGATCAGCATTGGGGCGAGCCTTTTGGCCCGCCCTTTTCGTTGTGCGCAGCGCCAAACCGGGTGACTTGCGAGTCATCTAATTTGATATTGCAGCATATCCTAAGCTTGCGTATTAACCCCTTGCTTAGTTTTGGGTGAGAACGTTTCTGCCCATATCAAAGATGGAGAAAATATGCGTAAAATATTGATTTGTGCTGCACTTTTTGGCGTTTCGGTCCCTGTTCTGGCGCAACCAGCCGCCTCCGAGAACGCTGCACAACGTGGAATGACCGTTCGTGATTCTAGCGGCGTCCGTCTCGGCAATGTTACACGCGTGATGCCCGATGGGTCAGTGCAGGTCATCCTGAACCAGCGCTTTGTTGTCATTCCCGCCAACACGCTCACGGTTGACGACAGGCAGGTTACGACATCGCTCAGCAAGCGCGAAATCTCGAAGCTGCGTTAAAGCATTGATGCACATCGATCGGGCCGGATACTTCAAACTCCGCGCCTGATCGCTTGACGCGCAAATTACCGCGAAGAATATCTAGCCAATGGCTATGAGGAAGTGTCGTCTATCAGATTGTCGCAATGGTCGAGATTACGAGCGACGCGGTCCAGCATATTGCGCAACAACTCCATTTCATGGGCGTCAAATCCCGCGAATGCGATCCACCCTTCTTCTTCCGCGATCACGCCCAACCGTTCGAGCACCGGCGTCGCCTTCTCTGCAACATAGACGCGATAGGCGCGGCGGTCAGCCGGGTCGGAGCGGCGTTCAAGCCAACCGGCCTCCGTAAGCCGGTCGATCGAGCGGCCCGCCGTTACGGCACCGACCTGAAGCAGCTCGGCGATGCGGTGTTGCGTTGCTCCGGGTTCCATTCTCACGCTGACGATGGTTCGCCACTGCGCCCGGGTCAGTCCAATGTCACGGGTCTTGCTATCAAAACGCGTGCGCAGCGTTCGCGCAAGATAACTGATGCGCATTGCGACATTTGGTTCTGGTACAGCCATCGCCCCCCCTTTTCCGTGCATCGATGCCAAAGCCAGCGCGATTCCTTCCTGGCGTTTGGCGCTTATGTAATAGTTGCGAAATCGAGCAAATTGCAACTGGTGCATATTATGAACACCGGGGACGCAATCAATGTCTTTCACGAGCCCATGGTGCCGATTTCGATCCGGCCGATTGTCGATGGGCTGCGACAAAATTCGAAAGCCCGTTCGAAATACGTGCCATTGCGCGGCTGGGGGGAAGGGATGGCGTAGCGGCGGTCGCGTGCCGCGTCGCCGGATACCGGAGGCAAAGGTAAAGATCATCGCGCCGCCAGCACCAATCATGCTTGCTCTCAACGCATTCGCAACTTTATAGTGAGCAGGCAAAACAGGGGATGCCATTATGATACCAGCTATGTACCCCGGCTTGGCCGGAAAGACGTGCTGCATCTTTGGAGGTGCAAGCGGCATTGGCCGGGCGACTGCGTTTGCCCTGATGGCAAACAACGCAAACGTAATTATAGCCGACATCGATGAAATTGCTGCACGCAGTTTGGTTGCCGAACTGACCGCAAGCGGTGGATCGGCTATGTTTGTGCCAGTCGACGTGCGCAATGACGACCAGGTGCGTAGCGCTATCGAACAGGTCGCTGCAAAATTTGGTGCGATCGATGTCGTGGTGAATTCAGCCGGCAAGACGACGACTGACCAATATGACGATTTCGAGCGGAATGTTGATCTCTTTCTCCTCGGCACGTGGCGGGTCATGCGGGCCAGTCTTCCGCACTTGCAAAAGAGAGGCGGCTCGATCGTCAACATTTCTTCGACAATGGGGACGGGCGGCGGCGGCGGACCTGCCGGATATGGCCCGGCGAAGCACGGCGTTATCGGCGCGACAAGGGATGCCGCGCTGAACTATGCCGCCGACGGTGTCCGCGTGAACGTCGTTTGCCCGGGATACACCGCGACACCGATGACCGAGGGCCTGCGTGCCACCCAGGAAGAGAGCGACGCGCTCATTCATGAGCGCTTGTGCGTTCCTCTCGGCCGGTGGGGAGAACCTGAGGAAGTTGCTTCGATGATTGTCTTCCTGGCGTCCGACCAGGCATCGTTCATTACGGGGCAGGTATTTGTCGTCGATGGAGGCCTTACCGCAAGCTGGCGCGGTTGATGGAGGCGAAGAGTTTGCGTGTCGAGGTCAGTCCAGTGCCTTGACAACCGAATAGCCGACGAGGCTGTCAGGCCCGGCCTGCCAAGATCACGCGATTGAGATCGTCAGGCGTGTCCAAGTCTAGCCCCAGACCTTCGCGAACGACAATGGCACAATCGGGTATCTGTTTAAGGTGACGCGCAAAACTGTCATTCCCGAAACAAAACTCGACAACGCGACCCTGCGTCAGCGCAAGGGCGTTCGTTCCCTTCCCATGACGATCTGGCGCTATCGCCGCGCCAGTTGTCTCGGCAGCTGCAAGCAAGGCCGTGACGTCCTCAGCGCAGAGAAGCGGAAGGTCGGCGTGGATCGCCAAAAAATTGCGATCGGCGAGACCGTTTCGCGCGGCCTGAAGTTCACCATTCAGGCCGCGGTCGAGGTCGGCGATCCAGTCCCCTTTCCAGCCAGGTGGAATTTCGCTTGAAAGAACGAAAGTGTCTTGAATGGAAGGATGTTCCTGCAAGATTTTCGTCACATGATCGAACATGCTCTGACTGAGTTTGCGGCGGCGCTCGTCCGAAAGATGTCCGGCCAACCGGGTCTTTCGAGTGCCGCTGGCCTTGAGTGGTACGACTGCGGTCCACCTCATCGGCGGAGCGTCTCTGCGAGATCGAGCGCGGCGCGAGCCACGTTGATACGGTCGTTGAGTGTGTGCATGAGTGTATCTGCACGGGCTGAAGCAATCGGCAATTCCAGTGGCGGATCGCGCCTGTCTATCAGCAGCCCGTTGATCACGCCTTCATAATGGGCAGCGATGGTTCCTGCGCTGACCACAAGTCCAAGCTCTTTCATCAATTTGGCAGTCGGCCCCTTGACGGATGCCCCATTGACGACCGGCGAGACGGCGACAACCGGGGCGGATGCTGTGGCAAGCGCCTCGCGTATGCCGGGTACGGCAAGGATGGGATCTATGCTGAGAAATGGATTGGAAGGGGCAACTAAAATTGCTTGGCACTGAGGATCGATGATTGATTCCAGAACACCAGGGGCTGGCCGCGCCTGTTGGGAACCGTCAAACCGAATTGCCTTCAATTCCGGTTCGCAGCGGCGCCGCACGAAATATTCCTGAAAATCCAGCAACCCGTCCGAGGTCTCCACACGGGTCGTAACTGGATCGTCGCTCATCGGCAAGATACGGGTCTTGATTCCCCACGCTGCGGCAAAGCCAGCAACGACCTGCGAGGTCGTCTGCCCGTTTCCAAGTTGGTGGGTCCGCAGCACATGGAGCGCCAGATCGCCATCGCCAAGCTGGAACCAGTGCTCACCGCCAAGCGATCGCACCGCTTCCATGAAATTCCAGCTTTCGTTCTCGCGGCCCCATCCCTGAACGACATTGGCTTTGGCAGCCAAGGTGTATAGCAATGTATCGATGTCTGGAGATATTGAGAGGCCGAGATGCTTGAAGTCGTCTCCAGTATTGACGATGGCGGTGACTTGATCGGCCGGTATCGCGTGACACAGCCCCAGGACCAGCTTGGCGCCCCCCACGCCGCCAGTGAGAATTGTGACCCGCCCTGTCACCGAAACAGGTCCTCATCCATCGGGCGAACCAAAGCCGCCGCGGAACGACTCTCAGAGCTGAATTCAAGGCCGCGGACAAGCGCTGCCGGTACGCTCTCGGCTCCCTCACCAGTAACGAGTCCTGCCGCGCTTGCGACCATATCGGCCAAGGCGATCTGCGTGACCTCAAGGATTCTTCCGTCCCGGTCCCGGTCTCCGCGACGATCGATCAGGGCAGGCAGCCCGCAAGCGCCGATGGCCACGCCAGTGACGCCGTAGCGCCAAGGCCGTCCAAAACTGTCCGATATTACAACGGCCGGCGGTTCCGGCCACATGGCTCCGAAATCCGCAAAAAGCCGGGCAGCCGACGCATCGGCATCGACTGGCAGCAACAGGGCTCGTGTGTCGCCGCCCGGTCCGATATTGGAGCGGTCGATCCCGGCATTGGCCATGACATGCCCAGAACGGTGCCTGGCGATCAAAACGTTGGGAACCGCGCGAATGATTTCACTCGATTCCGACAGAACAAGTTCCACCAGGCGGGCATCCTTGCGGGTCAATTCAGCAAGTGCAATCGCCTCGGACCCAGGTGTCACGCGCTCCAGATCGACGAAGCGGCCCTCGGCTTTGGAAACGATCTTTTGAGTGACGACCAGCACGTCGGAGGCAAGGGGCTCGAGATCAGCCTCCCGGATGGCGTGCGCAAGGATTTGCGACAAATCGTCCCCCGGCCGGACTTCGGCAATCGCTGAAAGGGGATAGATCTGGATCATCGCGCACTCAATCTGATTTTTGGCCCTCCCCCTTGTGATACGAACCCGGGGTCCGTCAACCTTGGAAATCGAATAGAGTTCGCATCAAGGATTGCGCATGCCTTGGCAGAACAATGATTTTGGTTGTCGAAAGTGCACTCCCCCCGAGCCGACCGCCGGTCAGCGTACAGCTCAGTCCATAATTAATGTGATAGCACATTGCACAACCCAAATGGGTGTAGTAGCCCTTCGAGAAACAGAGAGCCGGAAACGGCAAGCTTCGGAGAGATTGACCTGATCGCACCCCTTGGACATCGTTGCGCGATCCTCGCCGCTTTTCGCCGGCCGGGTCAGAAACCGAGGACCGCGGGTGCCAGAAATTTGAGCGATCAAAAAGCCTGACTGATCTTCCGGGCATGAATATTTTTCGATTTATCCAAAAATGAAAATGCGGAGTTTCTAGTCACCTGAATCCGAAGTTCGCTTCATTGTTTTCTGGCAGAAGCGTTTGACGGCGGCGAGGATCTCGTCGGCG
>NZ_JAKKIE010000047.1 GCF_021742065.1 Rhizorhapis sp. SPR117 | reverse complement strand
CCGGTACACTTTTACTCCGAAATGAACGGACCCCAAAAGACCCGTCAGTGGTACATTTTTACTCCGCCGTTTATAAGCAACGAGAAACCATAATTGTTCATGATGCCCGCCTTGTTGTCGGATAGGCTGAACGCCCTTTCATAAGCGCTCTCGCTTTCCTTCCAGTCTCCCGTCAGGTCGCGCGCCACGCCCAGGGCATTCCAGGCATCCCAGCGGTCGGGGCACGTCTGTGTTGCGCTATCAAGAAACGCCACGGCCTCGCGCGCGCGCTGATGCTTCACAAGCGCAGCGCCCAGTCCTGCATCGACGCGGCAGTCGGCAACACCGCGTGTTTTCAGATCGCCAAAGGCTACCAGCGCCTGCGCATCGCGCCGCTCCGCGAGCGCCAGTTGCGCGCTCAAGATCTCGAACTCCGTAGAGGGTTGATTGCCTTCAGACAGCCGCTGATTGGCAAGCATGGCGCGGGCCTGAACCAGCCTTCCGCCGTCGATAGCCTGATCGATCAAGGCATAATCGGCGACCGGCGCCTTATCCTGGGCCATCGCCGGATATGCCAACGCAATGACCAGCGCGGCGGCGCACGTCCGCCATCGCATCATGCGGTTCCGCCCTCATCGCGCCAATCACGCCACAGGCTGCTGAACGATGGATCAAAGGATGGCGGAGCATCGGCCATCTGAACGTTGCATCCTGTTCCCGCCGCACTGGCGAAAACCACATTGCGCTGGCGGGGCAAATTGGATGACGCCGGATACAGCAACGGCAAATCGATAGCCAAGCCACTGCTCCCCAGGCGCATGGGCGCGAAATCGCCCGTGAAAACCAACAGGGTCGCATCTCCCGACGGGGCAGTATCATATTCCGTCATCAACCCCGCGTGAATGGACACATCACATGCAGAGGCAAACTCTGTCGTTTTCTCGGTGGCCGGATCTTGCGCGGCCTGAGGCACAGGCTGCACAGCCATGGCAAGAAGCGCCTCCGGGTCCATTGCCGCCGCCGCAAGCATAATGCCGCCTTCCGGTCGAACAGGCTGAACGGAATCCAACGTGGCAAGCGGCACATCAACGGCTGCCTCAGCATGCCGCACTCCGGCTTCTTCGGGTGCCGAAATTGGCTCCGCAGGAGGAATCTCGACAGTTATCGAATGTCCAATCGGGCTGCTGCTTGCCAATTCCACCACGGCCGGACGCGCCGGAACCGCGGGAATCGGAACCGTGATCGAATGGCCCGCCATCCGGGGCTTTTCATGACGCGCAGCACCATCCTTTTCGGTGGACAGCAACATTTCGCCCATCGACAATCGTTCCAGGCGCGGCCCGATCATGTCCGCCGCCGCGTCGGTGACGGTGGCAATCCCGCCCTTGGCAAGATCGGCCAACGCATGCAAAGGTCGGGCCGATGGGGCAGGCGTTGCGAGTGCCAGCCCCTTTTCGGCTGCCGTCATCTGCGCCAGCACCATTTTCGCTTCATCCCGCCGCCCTTGGCTCTCCAGCGAGCGTGCAAGATTGCGGTAATATTTGCCTTCCCTTGGCGCCCGCGCCAACGCCAGTTCATAGTAACGACGGCTCAGGTCATGGCGGCCCAACTGATCATAACTGACCGCCAGCCCATTATACGCTGCTGCGTTGGCCGGATCATATCGGACGGCTTTGCGATAGGCATCGATGGCAAGGGCATATTCCCCGCGCGAAAGCAGCAATTCGGCTTTCGCCAGCGCTTCATTCCCCGACATTGCCTGCTCTTTGCCAATCGGCTTGATCTGCAATTCGGCATGTTGCGAGGAACAGCCGACCAGCGCCACCATCAGGGACGCTCCCATCAGTCCAGCTTTCATGCTCATTCCCCCCTCGTTTCTTCTAATTCGCCATGGCCGGCAACAAGACACGGATGACGCGGATCACCGCAGGCAGCATCAACACCCCGATCATCACCGGCAACATGCACGTCACAAGCGGAATGGAGAGCAGCACCGGCAGGCGGTGCGCCTTTTCCTCCGCACGCAAACGACGCTTTTCCCGCATTTCAGCGGCATAGACGCGCAACGTCTGGCCCACGCTCGATCCCAGTTTTTCCGACTGGATCAGCAGGGTCGCAAAGGCCCGGATCTCATCGACCTGAATACGGTCCGCCATACGGCGCAGGGCCTCCTCCCGCGAACGCCCCGCGCGCAGTTCAAGCACGACCGTGCCAAGCATGTCGGCCACCAACGGGTGCGACAACGACATTTCCCGCCCCACCCGGTCGAATGCGGCCTCCAGGCCTAGACCCGCTTCGACGCAAACCAGCATCAGGTCCAGCGCATCGGGAAAACCGTTGACGACTTCTTCCTGCCGCCGCGCCGTTTTCGCCGAAATGAACAGATTGGGTGCGTAAAGGCCAAAGCAGGCAAGCGCTGCGCCGAAGATATAAAGCTTCATCACGCTGGGCGGTTCAGAGCTGAGCATGCTGAAGGTCAGAAATATGCCTGGCAAAAGCAATGTCATGACCAGCCGGATCAATGTGAAAAAGCGCGGAGCCTCTTTCGAAGTATAGCCCGCCGCGAGCATTTTGACGCGCAGGCTTTCCTGATTGGTATCGACCAGCGATATGCCGCGCTTTTCGATCTGGTCGATCAGCTTTACCCAGGCACTGTTGCTTTTCTGCGTCCGCAACGATCCGCCCTGAAGCAGCGCCGGCTCGCCTGCATGAGCGATCGTGTCCAGCCGACGGCGAACAGCGACGCGATTGGCGACCAAACCGTTGATCACAACCACAGCCATCACCACCACCAGGAAGACGATGATGAGGAAGGCCAGACGGGGTATGCCTGTCAGTGGAATATCGAACATGGCCTACACCTTCAAATCTATCATGCGGCGAATGGTGATGAAACCAATCACATAGAGCCCCACCAAACCGGTAAACCCGATGATGAAAACGGGATCGGCCGCGACGTCCAGATAGAATTTCGGGTTCAAAAGGAACAAGCCGGTAAACGCCAGTACGGGTAGCGCGGTCAGGATCACGGCGGTCATCCGGCCCTCGGAACTCAAGGCGCGCACCTTCATGAACAGACTGGCCCGTTCACGGATCACACCGGAAAGATTTTCCAGGATTTCCGCCAGATTGCCTCCCGTTTCGCTTTGCACCGACAGGCAGACGACGAACATGTGCATGTCTTCCAGTCCCCAGCGGTCGGCCATGCGCTGCAATGCATCGCGCAATTCCGCACCATAGGTGACTTCATCCACGACAATGCCGAATTCCGTGCCGATCGGGTCCTGCATTTCGACAGTCAACAGGTCCAGCGCGGCGGCGATCGGGTGCCCCGCGCGCAGGCCGCGCACAAAAACGTCCAGCGCCACCGGGAACTGCTCCTGAATTTTCTTGCGCCGACGCTGACCCAGCCGCGCCAATATCATCATCGGCAAGGCAATGCCGATGCTGAAAGCAAAGGCGCCGACCATCAGGATCAGACCCAGATTGACACTGTAACCCGAAAGCGCCGCCAGCAGGATCGTCAGAAAGAAAACGAACAACGTCCCCGCAATCATGCCGATCAACACCACACGCGCCGGAATGCCGATACCCGTGGCGTGCAACATGCGCTCGATCTTTATACCGAACTGTCCAATAACGCCCATCGAAAGGAACAGATCATCGCCCGTGTCCCGGCGGAGCCTGGATAATATGGCCCCCCGTTCGTAGCCGCTGGCGATCATCTGCAACCGCTTGTTGATTGCACGGCCTACGCCCTGCCTGTTGCCGATCCAGCTCACCAGCCCTTCGACCGCCAACATGGTGGCGGCAAAAACCAGAACGAGCAGCAGGAAACGGATATAATCCGGGTTCATCATTCGATCCTTGCGTCGGGCCGGAACAGTTCAACAGGCAGGGAAATACCCCGATCCGCCAGTTCGCTCATGAATTTGGGCCTGATGCCCGTCGCTTCGAAATGGCCGAGCACCATTCCGTCCTCTGATCTGCCCGTCATGCGGAAGCGGAATATTTCCTGCATGGTGATGACCTCACCTTCCATGCCGGTGATTTCCGACAGGCTCAGCAATTTGCGGCGGCCATCGGCCAGCCGCCCCACCTGCACCACGACATTGAGCGCCGAAGCGATCTGGCCGCGGGCTGAACGAGGAGAGATTTCGATGCCGCTCATGCCGATCATCTGTTCGATGCGCGACAGAGCATCGCGTGGCGTATTGGCGTGTACCGTCGTCATCGATCCGTCATGGCCGGTGTTCATCGCCTGCAACATGTCGAACGCTTCACCGGCGCGCACTTCGCCGACGATGATGCGATCGGGGCGCATACGCAATGCGTTCTTCACCAGATCGCGCTGCGTCACTTCGCCCTTGCCCTCGATATTGGCCGGGCGGGTTTCAAGACGGGCAACGTGGCGCTGCTGTAATTGCAGTTCTGCCGAATCCTCGATGGTCACGATGCGCTCGCCATCGTCGACATAGGCCGACATGGCATTGAGCAGCGTCGTCTTGCCTGAACCCGTACCGCCGGAAATCAGGATGTTGCGCCGCGCCGCAACCACGGCTTCCAGCACTTGCGCCATTTGCGCGGGCACGCTGTGCAATTCGGTCAGGCGCGCCATGCTGATCGGCACCTTGGCGAATTTGCGGATGGACAGCAGTGCGCCATCGACGGCCAGCGGCGGAATGATCGCGTTGATGCGCGACCCGTCGGCGAGGCGCGCGTCGACATAGGGCGAGGATTCATCGATGCGACGTCCCACCGCCCCTACGATCTTTTGAATGATGCGCAGCAAATGCCGTTCATCCTTGAACCGCGTCGGGGTTTCCACCAACCGGCCGCCGCGTTCGACAAAGACCTGATCATGCGTGTTCACCAGAATATCGGTGATGCTGTGATCTTTCAGCAAGGGTTCGAGCGGACCAAGACCCAACAGCTCATCCAGCACATCGGACACCAGCCGCTTGCGCTCCTCATGGTTGAGCGCATGTTTTTGCAGCGCAAGCTGCTCATGGACGATCTCGCCCACCTCGGTTTCGACCTGCGGACGCGACATGGTGTCAAGCGCGGACAGGTTGATAAGGTCCAGCAATCGTTTGTGCAGTTCGACCTTCAAATTGGTGTTGCGTTCCTCGGCTGCCTCATCGATGCCGTTGGCCGCCCTGCCGTCGAGCGTGCTGACGCGATCGGCATCCGATGCGAATTTTCTTAACGGGCCGCTTTTGTTGATCTGCCACATGGATCAGTCTCCGCCCTTCAATAATGCCTTGCAGCCATCGACGATGACGCCAAAATCCTTCGAAACCTTGCTCTTGTGTTTCAGATCGTCGATCAGCACGCCCTGATCGAGCGCCGCGTTGACCAGCGGGAAATCGTTGGCGATGGTAAAGGCGATGGGATGGCCAATCGCTTCCTGCGCCTCATCCAGCCCGATAGAACGGAACAGCTTCTTTTCCACGCGGTTGGCAACGATCTGGATATGGCTGCCGGCAATGCCCTGACTGCTCAACAGCGCAAGTTGCCGCCGGGCCTGACGCAGGCTGGGGATGGTCATTTCGACCACCAGCAATACGACCTGCGACCGCGCGACCAGCGACAGCGACCAGTTGGTCCAGTTGCCCGGCAAGTCCAGCCAAACCGTATCGAATTCCCGCGTGGCCAGATCGATAATCCGATAGATTTGTTCGGAATTGACGGCCTCGATCGGAAAAATCTCGTCCGGAGCGGCTACCAGGTGCAGGCCGCTGGGCGTTACCATCGTGACCGACCGCAACAGTTCGGCATCCACTCGGTTTCCCGCTTCCAGCAGGTCGGAAAGCGACAAGGGCGATGCCATGCCAAGGAACGTCGTCGCATTGCCAAATTGCAGGTCCATATCGAACAGGCACACCTGCTCGCCGCTTTCCCGCCCCAGCCGCGCCTCCATGCTCGCCACCTGCGTTGCCAGTGTCGTTGCGCCAACACCGCCGACGCTCTTGATGACGGAAACCAGCTTGCCCGACTTCACCTGCAATTCGGCGGCCTGGGCAATGTTTTCCTTCGTTTCGGTCAGCACCGCCGTCAGGTCGTCCGCCACCAGCGGCAAAGCGATGACATCGTCGATCCCGCTGCGCAACAGCGCACGGACCAGCGGAATTTCCGCATCGCGTATCGCGGCGATCAACGGCAAGTCGGGATAGTCCGCCCGCAACGTCGCCAGCCGCTTCATCGAGGTCTCAAGCCCCGGCTCCACCTCCACCACGGCGGCCTTCGCCTTGGCCAACAGTTGCGTGGGCACCGGCGTTCCGGTCGAAAGCATCGTCAGCGCCACCGAAAACCCCGCCACATCGCCAACAATCATGTCCGCCGCCGCGATCTCGGCCTCTGACAGGATCAGATGCACGCAATTCTCACCCACATTCAGGATCCAGTCCCCGGCCGGTCCATCAGCTTTCATGACAATTCCCACGGCGTAGCATTCCTTCAGTTTGAAACATTGCCTTGCCCGTCTTCAAGCGTCAGTGCGGCGCTGAAACTGGGCAAGGTGATCGATGAGTTGAACAGGATAAGGGTGATTGGTTGAAACGTCATATTCCGTATGCGTACGGTAACCAGTGGCGAAACATCCGACCCATTGGGATCGCCCGCGTAGCCTAAACCTGAGTAGCCATATTCAACGGTAACTTTGCTTGCCGAAAGTTCCGGCAGAAAAAGACGCATCCGGTTCACGATATTGTTGAAGGCGGTATTATCCGCCGTTCCAAGCGATGGGCAGGTGGCCCCGGTATTGCACGCACATGTCGCGGTTCCCGAAGGCGATTGGCATGTGGCACCGCCAAAAGCAGTTTCCGGGATTGGATCACCCTGAGGAATGCCTCCGCTGGTGGTAAAGCTGTAGCTGGCAAGACCAGCCGGCACCATGTCGGTCGCAACGGCATAACGCACACCCATCTGCGTCGCCTTCTCCGCACGATTCCAGGTCCACATCAGGCGACCAATGTCCAGTATGCCAAGCAAAAATATCAGCAACAATGGCAGCACAAGCGCAAATTCGGCGGCTGTCCCGGCCCTGTCGTCACGGCCCAGAGGGAAGATACGCGCCTTCATATCCCCATGACCGCTGACTGGGACTCAGCATTCAGCGAGAGTGAACTGCTGCTAAAGCCAAGACTGTTGAACAGGGAGTTATAGGGAACGGTCGCGGACACCGTCACAACCGGTATGTTTGTCATCCCTTTATAAATGCCGGAATAGCTGCCGATTGCGGTACAGGTGAGTGCTACCGTCACGGTCGCATTATTCGTCCACCCCGCCAGACGTGCTGAACCTCCGGCAACCTTTCCGGTGCGAGTTACATTCTGAATATTGGCTACAGCCCCGGACGAGATGGTACTCGGACAGGTAAAATTGGAAAATCCCTGCCGCGAGGCATAACGTGCACCGTCGCGAACCGACTTCACCACCACATGCTCGCTTAAAAAATAATTGCCCAATTCAAACGCGCCAAACATCAGGATGATCAGCAATGGCGTCACCAAAGCCATCTCGGCAGCGGAACTCGCTTTCGAACAAGATATAATCGAGGTGAGATAAGGAGCACGCATAAAGCTCACTCGATCAAATACGGCACATCGCGCCGTACCACTTGCCCTGCGGTATTGCCCGCCGTGCCGCTGCTGGTTTCACCGATCAGTTCTGCATAGACGTCGGTCGCCTCGGTAACGACCGTACTTCCGCGCCGACGCTGATAGGATGGCTCAACAAGGAACAAATCCACCCATTTGAGAACCGGAACGTTCGATTCCTGACCATTGAGACCAAGCGCCTCGCAATTGAGTACCGCTGCCGAAATCCTGCGCCGATCGACATTTGTGCCGCCGGGCGTGATGCCAGTTCCGCGACATACAGGATAGCTATAGCCATCCTTTGAGCCAATCACCTGATGCTTATCGCTGGTTGCTGTATGCGCCAACTCCCATTCATAAACCTGATATCGTGTCGCATTGGCAGGAAGACTCGTATTCGTCTGCCAGGTGGAAGCACTTGTCCATCCGTAATTGACCCGAAAATAGGCATCCCGGTCCCATTGCCCATTACCAATGCGGCCGCCGCCCGATGTACACCCTGCAGCAATACTATCCGACAGACTGTTACTGATCGCGTGGCACAGATCACGCGGGTGTCCCATGATGTCAGGGTAGCCAGAAGTCAGGGGCGCAGCTGTCGTGGGACGATAGGGATTGGGCGACTCTTGCCATCCCTGATTGCCGGAAGTGCCACAATTATTACCCTTGACCAAATCCTTGCGGACGTTGCGAGAGGGTGAACAGGTACCGCCTGAAGGACAGGTGGATGACCCGTTGGTATCCAGATCAAAACGCGTGTTAAGCGCGTCCATCACCGAAGCATTAAGACCCGGCTTCGTCGTTACACCGTCAGTCGGCAGGCATTCTCCCGGTGGCGTGTTATACCCCAGTGCACGCGACAGATTGGCCGCACCGCTGCCAAAACCTGTTTCCAGGAAACCGAAATTTCCCGGTGCGGTAGCATTGCCTGTAATCAACTTCAGGCCCGCCCCACTCAACGCATTCGCATCGAAATCATAATCCGGATTGGTGTTATTGGTAGGCTCGCTGGGATTGCAGATCATGACCGGCGGCACCTTGCATATTGCCGAACCAACACCTGCATAGGCACTTGCAGCAATATTGCCTGACGAAAAGGCTGCGACCACTGGCGTCAGGGCATAAAATGCCTGACGCGCACCCACTGTCACCAGCACAAAATTAGCGTCGGCGTCAGTCGTTGCCACCGTAGTCTTGGGCTTATCAACATAGAAGATGATCGTAGGGACTGTGATGGCAGTCGTCCCACCATCATTGGACATACGCGTCAGATTGGCGATCAGTGATTGCGCCGCACTAGTGGCGTGCGCACGGGCGTCCGTCTGCCCATCCAACTGCGTCGCCGCTGCCAAAGCCGCCTGATCTGCCGCATTCTGCAACTCGCTGTCCATCGACGCCAGCCGTGCATAGTCGAACGCGATGCCGCCGACACCGATCAGCGCGAAAAGCGACAGGCCGACCGTCGGCGCGACTGCGGCCCGTTGGGCCTTCAGTAACTTGCCAAACAATCCGCCGGACATGTCATGTCTCCTAATTCGATCCGCCGCCGGAACCGCTGCCACCACTGATCCCGCTGGTCGTGCGGATGCCCTTGGGCGCTTTCACCTTGTCGGTGCGATAGCGTTCCACGGCCGCCACGGCCTTGTCCCCTGATGAACCTTCCATCGGTTCACCCGAATATTGCGGATCGGGGTCGATTACCTGCAATGCGTAATTGTGCTTGACCGCCGCGCCCAGCGTCGGATCATTGGGTGTGCAGGCGGAAAGGGACAGGCCGAGGATGGCCGCGCCTATCCCCACCTTCGTCATTCCCGCGCAGGCGGGAATCCATCTCCCGCCATTGTATCCAGCGGAGCGCTCAGGAGATGGATTCCCGCTTTCGCGGGAATGACGGAATGATTTTAGCATGTTGCCCATCATCATCTCCTTAAAGCTCATAGCCATTGGGGCCGGTAAAGCCGGTCGCAGGCTCACCCTCTGCCGGGGCTGTCGGCGCGGCGGCAGGCGCTGCCCTGGGCGCTTTCGACGCTTCGGGCGGCATGGCGTTGGGGTCGAGCGGGTTGATGCCCACCGCCTTGTCCGTCCGCCCCATCAGGAACAGGTCCAGCTCATGCGGCGGCAGCACACGGTCGGTCGGCAGGGCGATCTGGTCCGCCTTCACCGGCTGCACCAGACGCGGCGTCACGATGATGACAAGTTCCGTTTCGCTTTTCTGAAAACCGGAAGAACGGAACAGCGACCCGATGATCGGGATCGAACCCAATATCGGGAATTGCCGCACCGTATCCTGAAAATCCTTGCGCAATAGCCCGGCAATGGCGAACGATTGCCCATCGCGCAGTTCCAGCGTCGTACTGGCCCGGCGCGTCTGCAATCCCGGAATGACAAGGCCGTTGATGGTCACCGATGCCGAAGGATCGATCGAGCTGACCTCTGGCTCGACCACAAGGTTGATGACCCCATCCTCCAGCACCGTCGGCGTGAACCCCAGACTCACGCCGAAGGGTTTGAACTCTATGGTGATGTTGTTGCCGCCATCTGTGCCGCCACCGCTGCTGCTCTGCGACACCGGAATGGGGAATTCCCCGCCCGCGAGGAAAGACGCGGTTTCGCCCGATAGCGCGATCAATGTCGGTTCGGCCAGCGTGGTGACAACGCCCTTGCGTTCCAGTGCGTCCAGCGCTGTGAACAGGTTGATGTCACCAATATTCAGGCTGCCCGATACAATGCCGAAACTGTTCAACAGGCCGCTGATATCGATTGTCGGCGATCCATTCTTGTTGGTCAACAAGGCGGTTGTGGGTGCGCCAGTACCCGTTCCGCCCTGAAAAGTCCCGCCATTGGAGATAAAAGCGTTGCTGACCCCGATCTGCTTGGCCGCGCTGCGGCTCATTTCGGAAAAGCGCACTTCCAGCATCACTTGCTGCGATGCGCCCAGCGACATCATGTTGACCACCTTGTCACCCGCATAGGTGTGGGCGACCTGCACCGCGCGGTCGATGACGGGTGCAGCCGACACGACGCCGGTCAGCACGACCGCGTCATTGGACACGCGCGCGCCGATTTTCTCCCTGGGCATCAATTCGGACAGTTGCCGCCGCAAACCCACGACATCCGGCCCCACCGCCACGTCGACAACGGCGATCAAATTGCCCTTGCCGTCATACAGCGTCAGGCTGGTCGTGCCCATTTTCTTGCCCAGCACATAAAGCGAGCGGTTGGACATGGGCAGGACGTCAGCGATCTCGTCATTGCCGACCAGTGCCTTGGTAAAGGCGCGGTCGACATTCAGGATCTGGCTCTTGTTCAGCGGCACGTCCAGTTGCCCGCCATGCATGGCGTTATCGGCGGAAACGGCGGCGACATGGACCTGAGCCGACAGGGGCGTTGCAACCCCGGCGAGAAGCAGCGCCATCATCGGCGCGATGGCTTTAGAAACCCGCATGGCGCTTTACCTCATAGCTTGAACCTGTGAGACCGCGGACGATCTCCACTTTGGCAGTTTTGGGGACCGAAGGCGCACGCCGTCGGGCGGGACGCCAGCGCGGCGTGACCGAGCCCGCGGTATATCCGGCGGAGGCATAGCCTGCACGCGGTCCTGAATAGGCCCCGACATAAGCGCCATCGCGCAAGTCATCGGTCGCGACCGTGGCGACGACGGGATTATCCTGATCGGCGACATTGCGCAGCACCAGCGACAGGCTGCCGATCTGTTGCGCCAGCGCCAGTTTTTGCGCATCCACCTGGCTGACTTCCAGCGTCGCGGTCTTGCCGACCTTCGGGTTGCTCGTATTGTCGTTGGCGTCCAGGTCGATCGCGATCACGCGGACATTCTGCAACAGCACGTCGGTGATCTGGCCGCTGTTCTCACCCTCAGTGCGCGTGATCAGCACATCGACACTGTCGCCGGGCAGGACAAAGCCACCCACGGCGGACACGTCACTGACGCGAACGGCGGTTGCGCGCATTTCAGGGCGCAGGACGGCGGAGATGCTGGCGCGTCCACCCTCGCCCGATAATCTGGATTTCAAAATCGGTTCGTTGACCGCCACAGGGCGCAACGCCACGCGGGCCTTGCCCAGGCTGGTCAACTGGTTTGCGTTGTTGAACGTCCCTTCGGGGATCGAACTGCGCGGCCAGTCGACGAAGCGGATTTTATCCGCCGTAACCGGCATGCCATATTCCAGGGGCACACGCGCGACGGCGACTTTGACCATCCCTTCCTGAACCACCGCCTGTTTCTTTTCAACGCCGGTCAGATAGCTGTTGGCGATGAATACCGCGGCAAGACCCAGCAATATTGCAAGGCCCAGGATGATGAGTGAACGTGTCTGCGTCATGGCCGTGGTTCCCCCCAATGGCCCAAGTCTTCATTCGTAAATTTGAAGCCCTGCCGGAGTTCGGGGCCCCGGCAGGGGCTTCAGAGTAGATTTAGCAGCTACCAGCAGCTACCAGCAGTCGGTCCATTTTCAATGCAGGATGTAGCGCTGCTCATCGCACCACTGATGGCGCCACCAAGGGCAAAAGCAGCCGCAGCGATGCCCGTGCCGACAATGGCCAGGATCAGTGCATATTCGGCAGCCGAAGCGCCAGATTCATCATTCCAAAGATTCTTAAGAACAGTCATGGTAATTCCCCTATGCTCACCGGACAGCATGCCCGGCCTCTTGCCGTCATTCTTCGGGATGGGGCCTGGACCTTCTGCGACCCTGTTGTTGCTGTTCTGCAACTATCAGGAAAAGGCTATGCCCAAAGAATTGACGCAACGTAACTCGCAAAGGGCGTGCCAAGTCAATGGCACATTTTTAACGCTTTATTTACAATGGTTTATGTTTAAATTTTGTTAACCATATCAGAAAACTCGTAAATTTTCCCGACAGATTAATCCGAATCAAATCAAATATAACTTTCGGTATATGGCGATATATACATGTATTTTCCTTATCGTTTTATACCCGTAACGACAGAAATTTTCAAATACAGCCACCTATATAGGAAACAAGATTTTCATATTACTTCACGGATGTCATTAATATTACGGTAACGCACAAAATATGTTCAAGTCATCATGGACATATATCCTATGCCGGTTTCACTTCTCCCAATGACTTTGGACGCCGCAATTCATCGCTGACAGCCACCATTTTGCCGCAGAACCACCAGATAATCAGGGTGCCGACTGCCGATACATAACCGTCAATTGCGTAATGATAGCCAAGCAGCACCGATCCGGTCTGAATGACCAGCAAAAAGGCTGTAAGGGCCAGTCCCGCCGATTTCGACACTTGCCAGCCCAATATGGCGAACAAGGTTGCAATGCTGACATGCATGGACGGCATGGCGGAAATGCCCCGACCCAGCCCGGTGCTATTCTGTTGCTGCCACGCAATAAGTTCATTCTGCACATCAAGCGCCAGCAAGGGATAATGACGGTCGATTTCGACAAGACGATCCATGAGCGGCTGGAAGTGGGCGCTCCCGTAAAAATAATCCACAAAACATGGCCCAACGGAGGCAAAAGCCAAGGCCGAGACAGTACCCAGTATCAGCCAGCTCAGAAAATATGACAGAAGGAATTGAGCCCGCAAACGACCCCCTTCGTGCCAAAGGATGATGAGCGGAACGCCAAGGCAGACCAGCAAGAGCCACGATTGATAAGCCATGGAGATGAGAAAGGTAGCAAATGGGGATTGCAAGATGGGATACAGCAATTTCCATGCATCGCCGCCGTGGATCATTGAATCCCACCTCGTGAAAGCGGGGTCCCATGTAAATGCATTCATATATGGAATGGAGGCCTTTATGCCTGAAAAAGCGGGCATGAAAACAGCTGTAGCCAACAACAGTGGTGCGGCCCGAAGTAAGCGTTCAGGCAAATCATGTTCACGGGCCATGCTCCGTAAAAACGCTATTGGCATATCCGGACGATGCGCAGCGAGCACCCACAAAATATAGAATCCACCGGCGAATATAAGAGAGATAAGCATCAAGTTGGCATTGGCGAGAACGGACCCAAAGCTAAGTTGACTGACGCCCAGATGCCATCGAACTATGCTGGTAATGACAACAAAAATTGTGATGAGGGCGATAGGCGCGGTATCATATGGAAATTTTCGAACCACCCCATTACCCCCCTGCATGTCTTTGGTCCCGTCAATATTGGATTATCAAAATTAAATTATCTATAAGCAAACAAGGGGGACATGATCATGCAGGCGCAATTGTTACGTAAGGAGCGGGATACCGCCGGACAAAACGGTCTCGGTCTGTTTCTCCTGTTGCTGATAGCTGCGGCGCCCGTTTTGATGGCTATCCTGCCATGGGATTTTGGTCCGGATTTGCCGCCGGCGCGGACCTTTCTTCTGGCCTACTCAATTCCGATCCTTGTGGTAGAGTTGGCAGTCATCTTGTTTGCCTTTCGCAATCAATTCAGCCCCTTTTCAGCCATTGCCGCACTCCCGATATGGGCTAAAGTCGGTCTGATAGTTCTATTACTCATTGCGGCTGCAACAACTTTTCTGGTGGCACATATAGTCGTCCAATCATTCCTGAGTGGGCTTACTTGGATGATCCACCTTCTTTTCGCTTTTAGCGTTGTATATTTGGCAAAAAGGAAAATTCTAACTGTCAACGCACAGACATGGTTTGTCTTGTCATTGGGAGTGGCGGCCTATGCGGCAATGCTGGCCATTTTCATCTGGTTTACGCCCAATCGAGATTTATATCGTTGGGAAGGAATGTTGCCGGGATTACCTTTCGTTCGACATATTGGTCCATATGCCTTGACTGGATTTCTGGCTGCCTTTGCTTTGGCTGGTATCTCCCTTCATCGTTCAAGATATTGGTTGGGCGTCCTTCTGGGGTCCATCGGAATTGGACTCGGTATCTGGTCAGGTACGCGTGGAGCGCTATTCGCTATCATTGTAGCGATGTTGCTGGCTTTCATTGCTTTCCCATCGCTACGGAATCGTCAAATACTCAGATGGCTCATTTTGACGTGTTTGGGCGGCACGTCTCTCTCGCTAGCTTATATTCCACCAGCTAGCTCTTTCGGCTTGTTTCGCGTCATTACTGCCTCGCAGCAAACGGACCCCGGACGACTGAGTTCTGGTAGAACTGCACTATGGGCAGCAACCGCGCAAAAGGTAGCTGAAAGGCCCTGGTTTGGCTATGGAGAGCGGCAGTTCAATTATGTTGTCCTGCATCAACAACAGGGCCTGATCCAACCCCACAACGTCCTCCTGCAAATCGCCCTGCAATGGGGTCTTGTGGGCGCGGCCTGTTTCTTTTCGATGGTAGCCATGTTGTGCGCCGCCTTTTACCGCAAGGCGATACGGATTGGGGAAGAGGCGATTCCGGCATTTTTGATCGTCACCGCGATTCTGGTCTATTCCCTGTATGACGCTGCCCTGTTCTACCCTTACCCCATCATGATGGCCGTCTTCTGCATCGCCGCCATATTGGGCCGCCCCGACGAAGATGCATCTCCGCTTCCTGCAAATCATCGGGATTGAGGGTTTCATGACAGGGCGGAATAGATGTACAGGCCCGTCATGCGATATTTTCTGGACACTGAATATAACGGCTTTGGCGGACAATTGCTCAGTATTGCGCTGGCTCCCGAACATGGCGATCAGGAATTTTATGCGACATTCCCGTTGCCTGACGACCTGCATCCCTGGGTGGTCAGGCATGTCGTGCCCTACCTGCAAACCGTACCGCCGAGCATGCATCAGCAAATGTCGTTCCTTGACGCGGGCGCGGAATTGGCGCGCTATCTGGCCCATGATGCGCAGCCGGTCATCGTGGCGGATTGGCCCGATGACATCGCCTATTTCTGTTCCCTGCTGACGCCCAGCCCTGGTGAGATCGTTCCTGTCGGCTCCATCGCGTTCCTGATGATGCGCACGCCGGGTTTCAGCACCGCCGCGAACAGCAGCGTGCCGCACAACGCCCTGCACGACGCCCGCGCCCTACGCGACTTTGCGCTGGAGGAAGATACGTTTGCGAAATAGCTAACGGGCGGACTCCTTATCACCCCTCATCTTCAGGGGAGGGGACGGGGGTGGGGAATGTCAGCCCGCCGTGCTTTCGTGTGGGAAGCCCCACCCCAACCCCTCCCCTGAAGGAGAGGGGCTTTATAGTCATCAAACTTCGGCGCCCCTACCCGGCACACCCGCCATTACGTGCCCTCCGGTTGCGGCGCATCTTCCCAACCGCCGCCAAGCGCCTTGAACAGACTGACCTGCGCCTGTGCGCGTGCCGTTTGCGCTTCCGCAAGGGCAGAGCGCGCGGTGGCGCGGCTGCGCTGCGCATCCAGGAGTTGCAGGAAGCTGTCCGCCCCATTTTGAAAGCGGCGTTCGGAAATGCTTGCCGCGCTGTTGCTGGCGCTCAAGGCACGACCAAGCGCGGCCTCCCGATCCATCGCGCCTGCAAGCCGCGCCAGCGCCTGTTCGGTTTCGCCCAGCGCGGTCAGCACCGCCTTGTCGAATGCGGCCAGCGACCCTGCCGCCACCGCCTTGCTTTGCCGCACCTTTGCCCGCGCCGCGCCGTTAAAGGGGAAATTAAAGCTGATCAGCGGTCCGGCGGACCAGGACAGGCTGTCACTCGTCCCCAGCTTGCCCACATCCGGCGCGCCCAGCGCCACTGAACCCAGCAGATTGATCGAGGGATAGAGCGCCGCCGTCGCTACCCCGATCCGGGCGGTATCGGCGGCGAGTTGCCTTTCCGCCTGACGCACATCGGGACGGCGGGCAAGCAGCGCCTGACCATCGCCCACAGGAATGGTTTGTTCGACGGACGGCGGCGTATCGCAAGCAGCCGCCTGCCTGTCGGCCATGGCGGGCGGATCACCCGTCAGCACCGCCAGCGCATAGATGGCCGCCCGACGCTCCGCCTCGAACGTGGCGATCTGTGCCCTGGCCTGTTCGACCAGCACGCTTGCCTGATCCACGTCGCGCCGCGTGCCGCGTCCGCCCGCGAACATGCGCTGCGTCAGGTCGAGAGTCTTTTGCTGCAATTCCACCGTCTGACGCGCTGTCTTTGCCTGTGCGGCAAATCCGCATGCCACGGCATAGGTGCGCGCGGTTTCCGCCGCGACCGAAACCTGCGCCGCGTCAAGCCCGGCCGCCGCCGCCCCGACATCGCCCCTCGCCGCCTCGACCGAGCGGTGAACGCGACCGAACAGGTCGACTTCATAGGACGCATCGAAGCCCACGCTATAATAATCGGTACGGACATTGGTGCCGCTGCTGCTAGAATAGGCCGAGCTGCGGCTTTCCGTCGCCCTGGCGCTGGCGTCGCTGGTGGGCAGACGCGCCGCCCCCGCCTCTGACAGCAGGGCGCGCGCCTGTTGCAGATTGGCCGCCGCGATGCGCACGTCGCTATTGTGCACAAGCGCCTTTTCCACCAGCCGGTCGAGCACGGCGTCGTCGAACAGCCGCCACCAGTGGCCAGCGGGATCGCCCTGTGTCACGAGCGGATTGTTCACCGCCTCCTGAAGCTGCAACGCGGCAGGGGGCGGCGGTGACGGCGGCGCATAATCCGGTCCCACAGCGCAGGCACTGATCAGCAAAGGCAGGGCAAGAATAACAGAGCGCTTCATGCTTCGCCCTCCGCCGGTTTTGGTTCGCGGGTCGTGCGCCGCGCAACCCAATCCCTCACCCTGTCGCCCGCCATGCGCGTGGCCACATAGAAGGCCGGGGTGAAAAGCAGTCCGAACAGGGTAACGCCGATCATGCCAAAGAAGACGGCGATACCCAGCGCCTGCCGCATTTCCGAACCGGGGCCGGATGAAATGACGAGCGGCAGCACGCCCAGAATGAAGGCGATGGACGTCATCAGGATCGGCCGCAAACGCTGGTGCGCCGCGCGCTCCGCCGCTTCGCGCAGGCTCAGCCCTTCCTCTTCCCCCTGCCGCGCGAATTCAACGATCAGGATCGCATTTTTCGCGGCCAGCCCGATCAGCACGACAAGGCCGATCTGGGTCAGGATATTGTTATCGCTCCCCATCAGATTGACGCCCAGAATTGCCGCGAGCAGGCACATCGGCACAATCAGGATGACAGCCAGGGGAAGCACCAGACTTTCATACTGCGCCGCAAGCAGCAGAAAGATGAAGATGACGGCCAGACCGAACGCCACCATCCCGGTATTGCCGGCTTGTTGTTCCTGAAAGGCGATGTCCGTCCATTCAAACGTAAAGCCCAACGGCAAGATCTCCTCCGCCAGTTTTTCCATGGCAGCCAATGACTGACCGCTCGAATAGCCTCGCACCGTATCGCCTTGAAGCTCTGCGGAGGGATAGAGATTATAACGCACCACGCGGTAAGGCCCGCTGTCATTGTCCAGGCGCAGAACAGCCGCCAGCGGAACCATGGCGCCGCTCGCCGAGCGCGTCTTCAGCCGGCCGATATCGTCGGGATCATCGCGATGCGGCGCATCGGCCTGAGCCGTCACGCGATAGGTGCGGCCAAGATAGTTGAAGTCGTTGACATAACTCGACCCCAGATAGGTGCCCAGCGTGGCGAAGATATTTTCGACGGGCACGCCCATTTGCTCGGCCTTCTCCCGGTTTATATCGGCGTAAAGGCGCGGCGTCTTTGTATTGAAGCTGGTAAAGACAGAGGTAAGCCCCTCGGTCTGGTTAGCCGCCATCATCATCTTGGTGGCGGCCTCTTCCAGTGCCCGAAAACCTGCGCCGCCGCGGTCCTCTATCATCATTTTATACCCGCCGCCGGTGCCAAGGCCGCGGACGGGTGGCGGCGCGATGATGAAAACGCTTCCTGCGGTGATTTTCGACAGCTTTCCTTCCAGTTCCTTCGTCATTTCAGTGGCGGACAAACGCTCGCCATGCGGCTTCAGTGTCACGAAAATGGTGCCGCTGTTGGATGCATTGGTGAAGCTGGATCCATCGAACCCGCCAAAGGCGACGGTGCTTTGAACGCCAGAGTCTTTCTGCACCGTGGCAATCACTTGCCGCAGGGTTTCATCGGTCCGCTGCAGGGCCGTACCTGGCGGCATCTGTACGACCGCGATCAGATAGCCCTGATCCTGTGCCGGTATGAATCCCGTCGGCGTCTGGGTAAATCGCCACCCTGCAAAAGCCAGCAACAATAAATAGCACAGACCAACAATGCCCAGCATGCGAACGGTACGCGCCGTCACCCGGCCATAACGGTCGGCAAGCCAGGTAAACCCGCGATTGAACCCACGTGCAAATCGCACGGGATAGCCATGCCACCCAGCGGGTATTTCACGTTCCTGTTTGGGCTTCAGGATCAACGCTGCCAGAGCGGGCGACAGGGTCAATGAAACAAAAGCCGAAATTGCCGTCGCGCCAACAATGGTGAGAGCGAACTGCTTATAGAAGGCTCCGGAAATTCCCGGAATAAAGGCTGTGGGAATAAAAACGCCGCACAGCACCAGCGCGATCGCAATCAGCGCGCCCGATACTTCGTCCATCGTCTTGTGCGCGGCGGCCAGCGGCGAAAGCCCCTCTTCCTCCATCAACCGCTCGACATTTTCGACGACGACGATGGCGTCATCGACGACAATGCCGATGGCCAGAACCAGACCGAACAGGGAAAGATTGTTCAACGAAAAGCCAAAGGCGGCCATCATGGCGAAGCTGCCGACCAATGAAACCGGGATGGCAAGAATGGGGATGATCGCCGCGCGCCAGCTTTGCAGGAAAAGCAGCACCACCAGACTGACAAGAATCAGTGCCTCGACCAGCGTATGGTTCACCGCGTCAATGGACGCAGAGATATATTCGGTAGGGCTATAAGGAATTTCATAGGTAAGCCCGGATGGAAAATTCTCCGCCAGCCGCGCCAGTTCCTGCTTTACGGCCCCGGCCGTTTCCAGCGCATTGGAACCTGGTGATTGCGTGACCACGACCGGAATAGCCGGACCGCCGTTGAAATAGGCGTTGGTGCTATAATCTTGCGCACCAAGTTCAATGCGGGCGACATCACGCAAGCGTGTCATGCGCCCCTGATCGTCTCGCTTGACGATGATCTGACCAAATTCGTCGGTCGTCGAAAGTCGCCCCTGCGCCCGCACGCCAAGCTGGAATGCGGTGCCGCCGGTGTTGAAGGGGGGCTGACCGACCGCGCCGGCAGCGACCTGCATATTTTGCCCGCGGATCGCACTGGTAATTTCATCAACAGTCAAATTGCGTTCGGCGGCGAGATCGGGATCGATCCAGACGCGCATGTCGTAATCGCGGCCACCGATGCTGCGAATACCGCCCACGCCGGGAATTCGCGCCAACCGGTCATTGATCTGCAAGGTCGCATAGTTGGAGATATATTGCTGTGAAAGGCTCTTGTCGGGGGAATAGAGCATTGCGACCATGAGCAGGTCGGGCGAATCCTTGCGGACTGTGACGCCGATCTGCCGCACTTCTTGGGGCAGGCGCGGTTCGGCGGTCGCCACCCGGTTCTGCACCAGCACCTGCGCCTGATCGACGTCCGTTCCCTGCGCGAACGTGACGGTGATACTGAGAACGCCGGTAGCGGTGGAGGATGAGGACATATAAATCATGTCCTCGACGCCGTTGATGGACTCCTCCAGCGGGGCGGCCACCGTTTCGGAAAGCGTTTCGGCTGTCGCACCGGGATAGGTGGCTGACACGACCACTGTGGGCGGGGCGATTTCAGGATATTGCCCGACCGGCAACATCGGATAGGCGACCATTCCCGCAATCACGATCAGGATCGACAGGACGGCCGCGAAAATCGGGCGGTCGATGAAGAAATGCGGCAACCGCATCAGCGCGTCGCTTTCACATCAACAGGAGCAGGCGCCTCCGAAGGGATGGAATTCGGGCCGGTGTTTTCAGCACGAGGCTTGATTTTCACTTGATGAGGCTTGACCGGCATCCCCGGCTGAATACGGGCAAGGCCGTCGATGATCACCCTTTCGGTGGGCGCCAGTCCTTGACGAATGACACGAAGCCCTTCGACCATCGGTCCGGTCTCAACCACCCGCGTGGCGCTCTTGCCGTCCTTGCCAACGACATACACCAATTTACGGTTTTGATCGGCAAGGATCGCCTCATCAGGCACCAGCAACGCCTTGTACGTGCCCGACCCCAACAGACGCGCACGGCCAAACATGCCCGGGACCAGAAAGCCGTCGGGATTGGCGACGACCGCGTGGGCGCGGATTGTCCCTGAATTGGTGTTGATGGCGTTGTCGACAAAGGTCATGCGTCCACGCCAGGGATAGCCGCTTTCGTCGGCAAGCTGGATCTCGACCGGATTGGGCGCATAGCGCGATGACCGCCGTTCGCCTTGCTGCGCCTGCCGGATATATTTGAGGTAAAAGCTTTCGGCCCCTTCAAAGGAAAACCAGATCGGGTTGAGCGACACGACGCGCGTCAACAGCGTTTCTCCAGAGGAAACATAATCGCCCAGTGCCACGCGCTTGTCGGAAATGCGCCCGGCAATCGGCGCCCGGATCGTCGTGAATTCCAGATCGAGCCGGCGTGCCTCGACTGCCGCCTGCGAAGCGGCGACATTCGCCTCGGCAGAACGCAAGGCAGCCTGCTTGCTTTCATATTCCTCTTTGCTGACCGCTTCATATTTGCGTAATTCGGCGGCGCGATCACGTTCGCTACGCGCGTTGGTCAATGCCGCACGCGCCCGCATCAATTCGGCCCGCGCCTGTTCCAAAGCAGCACGATAGGGGCGTGGATCAATCTGAAAAAGCATCGCGCCTTTTTTTATTTCCACACCGGGACGAAACCCGATGGCCGTGACGGTGCCGGAAATGCGGGGCTTAACCTCCACATCCTCAATCGCCTCAAATCGCCCGATATATTCGTCCCAATCCGTAACGTCGCGCTGCAGCGGAACCGCTACAGAGACCGCGGTGGGCGGGGGGACCGGCGGTTCTTTGTCTGCACAAGCAGAAAGAATGGCTGTGGCAGCAGCAATGAAGGCAAGGGAGATACGCATCACGGCTATTTGCTGCGTTGCAATATAAATTGCAAGATGCAACGCACATTTTTTTGCTTTTATTGACAGGGACATAGGGATGCAGCTTTGATCTGCCTTGCCCCTATAGGCTCCATCGACAAAACAGGTTGCTTATGATTCTATAGAGGCAGAACACCACAGGAACGACCGCTAGGATATACCCTCTGACAATGGGGTTTTATATGGACGGCAGCATTTTCGATTGGGACAGGCTGGACACGGGCAAATATCGCATAGAAGGCGAGGCCGTGGCGGCACTGCTGGCGGCGCATTCGCTGAATGACGGGCAGCGTGAGGCCGTCGTGAGCGAAGCGGCGGCCCTTGTCGAAGCGACTCGGAAGGCCGCCCGCAAACAAGGCGTGGTTGAGAGCTTCCTCTCCGAATTTTCGCTCGGAACACAGGAAGGGCTGGCGCTGATGTGCCTTGCCGAAGCGCTGCTGCGGACACCGGATGCCGCGACACGCGACAGGCTGATTGCCGAAAAGATCAGCAGCGCAGACTGGGCAAGCCATCTGGGGCAATCCGAGAGTGTGTTCGTCAATGCCTCGACATGGGGCTTGATGCTGACCGGCAAGCTGATCGATGTCGATGCTGAAGCGAAACAGGATGTCGCAGGCTGGGTAAGGCGGCTCACCAGGCGCGTTGGCGAACCGGTCGTGCGGCAGGCGGTGATGACCGCCGTGCGCATCATGGGCGAACAGTTTGTATTGGGACGAACCATTGAGGCAGCCCTGAAACGTGCTGACAGGGAAGACATGCTCTGTTCGTTCGACATGCTCGGCGAAGGCGCGCGTACCGCAGCGGATGCCGAACGCTACGAACGCATCTATGCAAAAGCGATCAAGGCGGTAGGCAAGGCGGCGGACGGCGCGGGACCGGAAACCGGGCATGGCATTTCGATCAAGCTGTCGGCGCTGTCCCCTCGTTATGAAGCGGTGCAGGAAGCGCGGGTGTGGGCAGAGCTTTATCCCCGCGTGCTGCGCCTTGCGCGGATCGCCGCACAATATGACCTCAACTTCGCCATTGATGCCGAGGAAGCGGATCGACTCGTCATCTCCCTGAAACTGTTCCAACGATTGGCGTGTGAGCCGGATCTGGCGGAATGGCAGGGTTTGGGCATCGTCGTTCAGGCCTATCAAAAGCGTGGCCTTGCGGTGATAGAGGCACTGGCCGCGCTCGCCCGCGCGACTGGCCGGCGCATCATGGTGCGCCTCGTCAAAGGCGCTTATTGGGATAGCGAGGTAAAGCGCGCGCAAATAGCGGGGCGGCCCGACTATCCGGTGTTTACGACCAAGGCCGCGACGGATTTGAGCTATCTGGTTTGCGCCCGTGCGCTGATCGATGCGACTCCAATGCTCTATCCCCAGTTCGCCACCCATAATGCGCATACCCTCGCCGCCGTGCGGACAATGGCGGTGGAAAAGGGTGTCGCGGTCGAACATCAGCGGCTGCATGGCATGGGTGAGACGCTGTATAAGGCGGCCAGCCAACGCTATGGCATGCTATGGCTGCGCGCCTATGCGCCGGTCGGCGGGCATGAGGAACTATTGCCCTATCTGGTGCGGCGCCTGCTCGAGAACGGCGCGAACACCAGCTTCGTTCATGCGCTGCTGAATGAGGATGTGCCCGCGCGGGAACTGGTCGCTGACCCGATCATCAGCGTCGAAGCACAACCCGATCGCCACCCGCGCATTCCGCTGCCTCGCAATATATATGGGGCTGGACGGATCAACCCGTCGGGACGCGATTACAGCATCACCAAAGAACGCGAAATCATCGCTCGTCATCGCACGGCAAGCGACGGCCAAACCCATGTCGCCGGACCGCTCGTCGGCGGGCAGTTGCTACCAGGCGGCAAGGTTCAGCCAGTCATCAGCCCGGTCGACAATCAGCCGGTCGGCACGGTGCATGTGACCATTGCCGCGCATATAGATGCTGCTGTTTCCCATGCTCGCAAGGCGCAACCGGCATGGGATGCGCTGGGCGGCCCCGGCCGTGCGACCATATTGCGTGCGATGGGCGACATGCTGGAAAATCAGATGGACGACCTTATCGCGCTCCTGTCCCGGGAAGCAGGCAAGACGTTGAACGATGGCGTTGCCGAGGTGCGAGAGGCTATCGACTTCTGCCGCTATTATGCGGGCCTTGCCGAAAACCAGTTTTCGGGACTGAAAACATTGACCGGCCCGGTCGGAGAAACCAACGAGCTGGAGCTTCGCGGGCGCGGCGTATTCGCCTGCATCTCTCCCTGGAACTTCCCTCTCGCCATCTTCACCGGGCAAATTGCCGCCGCGCTCGCGGCTGGCAATGCGGTCATCGCCAAGCCTGCTGAACAGACGCCGCTCATTGCCGCGCGTGCGGTGCGTCTATTTCATGCGGCTGGGCTGGCGCCCGATCTGCTTGCCCTGCTGCCGGGCGAGGGCTCCCACATCGGTCCCCTGCTCACCGCGCATCCCGGCATTGATGGCGTCGCTTTTACCGGCGGCACCGAAACAGCCTGGAGCATCAATCGCAGTCTCGCCGCGCGCCCCGGACCCATCATGCCCTTCATTGCGGAAACGGGCGGTCTCAATGCGATGTTCGTGGATACGACCGCACTCAGGGAGCAAGTCGTCGACGATGTGATCCTCTCCGCCTTCGGTTCGGCGGGTCAACGCTGCTCCGCGCTGCGCATCTTGTTCCTGCCTGAAGAGTCCGCCGACATGCTCGTCAAGACGTTGATCGGGGCGGCTGAGGCACTGGTGATCGGCGATCCAGCGGACCCGGCAACCGACATCGGCCCGGTCATCGACGCCGAAGCCAGGACCACGCTTGATGCCCATATCGAACGGTTGAAGCGAGAGGCGAAGATTCTCTATCGTTGCGAACTACCATCCCTGAAGGGGCAATTTTTCGCACCGACCATTGCCGAAATCCCTTCACCCGACTTTCTGGAAAGCGAGGTATTCGGCCCTATCCTCCACATCTATCGCTACAAACGTACCGAACTTGCCCAGGCGGCCAGCGCCCTTGCCGCGCGCGGCTATGGCTTGACGCTTGGCGTGCACAGCCGGGTCGAAAGTTTCGTCCGCGAAATCCGGGCACTGGTTCCGGCGGGCAATTGCTACGTCAACCGCTCGATGACCGGCGCGGTGGTCGGGGTGCAACCTTTTGGCGGAGAGGGATTGTCGGGGACCGGCCCCAAGGCAGGGGGGCCGCATGCCCTGCTCCGCTACGCCACCGAGCGTGCCCTTTCCGTCAATATCACCGCGCAGGGCGGCGATCCCGCGCTGATGAATTTGTGACATGATATAAGAGCCATTTTCTTCACGGCATCGCGATTGCCCGGTCCGCATCCTGACAGTGGCGAACCTTCATCATCTCCGCTAGAGCCGCCGACATGTTACGCCTCACCGAACTGAAGCTGCCGCTCGATCATGCGCCAGATGCTCTGCCCGCCGCAATCTGTACGCGGCTGGGCATCGCGCCGGATGCGCTGATCGACTATGCCATCGCTCGCCGGGCCAATGACGCGCGCAGAAAATCCGCGATCCTGCTGGTTTACTCGGTCGATGTGTCGCTGAAGGACGAAGCAGCGGTACTCGCCCGGTTCACGGGGGATCGCCATGTCCAGCCCCCGCCCGACACCAGCTATCACTTTGTCACGACAGCCCCCGCCTGTCCCGATTTCAAGCGCCCCGTCATCGTCGGCGCTGGGCCCTGCGGCCTGTTCGCCGGACTTATACTCGCGCAAATGGGGTTCCGCCCGATCATTCTGGATCGCGGCAAGGTGGTGCGGGAGCGGACCAGGGACACATGGGGCCTGTGGCGACGCGGCGTTCTCAACCCCGAATCCAACGTCCAATTTGGCGAAGGCGGCGCAGGCACTTTTTCCGACGGCAAACTATACAGCCAGATCAAGGACCCGCGCTATCTGGGCCGCAAGGTGCTGACCGAATTCGTCAAGGCTGGCGCGCCGCCCGAGATACTGACCGAAGCCCATCCGCACATCGGCACCTTCCGTCTGGTGACAATGGTCGAAAGCATGCGCGAGACGATTGAGGCTTTGGGCGGCGAATATCGCTGGCAGCACCGGGTTGAGGATATCGACATCGAAACCCGCCCCGACGGCACGCGGCAAGTACGAGGCCTGCATCTGCAAACCGGCGACCATCTGGAGGCCGATCATGTTGTACTGGCTGTCGGCCACAGCGCACGCGACACGTTCCACATGCTGTACGACCGTGGCGTGCATATCGAAGCCAAGCCATTTTCCATCGGCCTGCGCATCGAACACCCGCAAAGCTGGATCGACAAGGCACGCTTTGGCGCCTGTGCCGGTCATCCCGACCTCGGTGCTGCGGCCTATAGCCTGTCCCATCATTGCAGCAACGGTCGCACGGTTTACAGCTTCTGCATGTGTCCGGGCGGGCGAGTGGTAGCTGCGACGTCAGAAGAGGGCCGCGTCGCCACCAATGGCATGAGCCAATATTCGCGTCAGGAATTCAACGCCAATAGCGGCATCGTTGTCGGCATTGACCCCGGTCGGGATTATCCGGGCCATCCGCTGGCGGGCATAGCCCTGCAACGCCATTGGGAATCGCTGGCCTATGCGGCGGGCGGTTCCAGCTATGCCGCGCCGGGACAAAAGGTCGGTGATTTTCTGGCTGGACGGGCATCAAGCGAGTTGGGCGCGGTCATGCCGTCCTACAAACCCGGCGTGCACCTGACCGATCTGGCGCAATGTCTGCCCGATTTCGCGGTGGAAGCGATCCGTGAAGCCCTACCCGCCTTTGGCCGTCAGATCCCCGGCTACGATCATCCCGACGCGATGTTGACTGGCGTGGAAACGCGCACATCCTCACCCGTGCGGATCACCCGCGGCAAGGACTTTCAAAGCCTCAACACCGCGCGCCTTTTCCCGGCAGGCGAAGGCGCGGGCTATGCTGGCGGTATCCTGTCCGCTGCGGTTGACGGCATCAAGGTTGCCGAGGCGGTTGCGCTCAGCCTGACCCAAACCCAGGATCATTCCCTCTATGTCTGATGATCATGAGCCAAGCCGGTTTATCGATGCGATCCGGGAAAAAACGGCCTACATCATCGGCGTCGTCGGCCTGATCGCATGGTTTATCATGCTGTGGCTCATGTTCGGGGACGTTTTATGACAGCCTCACTTCGAAAAGGTTGAATCGGCGCGGCGCATGCGTCTCTTGCCCTTGGCGTCTTGCAGTGCCACAGCAGATCCATGCTTTCCGATCATGTAATCTTTTGCGATGGTGAGGCCATCATACTCGACAAGCCTGCGGGGCTTGCGGTCGATCCACCCCGGAATGGGGGGCTCAGCCTCGAAAATCATCTGGCCAGCCTGACCTTTGGTTTTCAGCGGTGGCCGGTCGCGGTGCATCGCCTTGACCGGGACACCAGCGGATGCCTGCTGCTCGCCCGTAACCCAAAGGCGCACAAGCGCTTCGCCGCCGCTTTCGAAGCGCGCAAGGTGACCAAAGGCTATATCGCGGTGATCGAGGCCGTTCCCGACGAAACATCCGGGATGATCGACCTGCCGCTCTTCAAAGTCAGCAGCGCAGAGGAAGGCTGGCGGATGGTCGTCGATGAACGCGGCAAATCCGCGCGGACGGCATGGGAAAAACTGGCCGAAAAGGACGGACGCAGCATGATCCGCTTTTTCCCCGAAACCGGGCGCACGCATCAGATCAGGGCGCACGCGCTCTATGGCCTTGGCGCGGCGATCGTTGGCGATCCCGTCTATGGCAATGGCAGCCCCAAAGCAGGGTCCATGCTCCTCCACAGCCATTTCCTGTCGCTCACGCGCGAAGGCAAACCGCCGGTGGAGGCGACTGCGCCCCTGCCGGAACGCTTTGCTGCCGCGGGTTTCGGCAGTGAATATCTGACAGGCGGCAATGTTTGACCCGGCGTCCTTCGACATACCGGCTGATGCGCTGGAAGAACGCTTCATAACCGCGAGCGGTCCAGGCGGGCAAAATGTCAACAAGGTCGCAACCGCCGTCCAGTTGCGGATCAACCTGTATCGTTTGGGCCTGCCGCCCTATGCCTTTCACCAGTTGAAGGCGCTGGCGGGATCGCGCGTGACAAGCGAAGGTATATTAGTGCTGACGGCGCAGAAATACCGGACGCAGGACGCCAACCGGCAGGATGCCCGTGAACGCCTGATGGACATGATCGCCAAGGCGCATGAACGCAAGGCGCGGCGCGTTAAAACCAAACCCAGCCGCACGGCCAAGGCAAAGCGGGTCGACAGCAAGGTCGCTCGCGGCACAGTCAAGAAAGGCCGCGCCCGGGTGCAGCCAGACTGAAACCGCGCAGGATTAGTCCGCCTCCCCCGCACCTAAATCATTTATTCATTTAACTTCTTTAGGGTGAAAGACACAAAAGGAGTGTCCTTTGTTCCTGAATCCGATCATCACTGCCGATGCTCAAGCTGTGCCGATCATGGATGCTGCCAGCCGTTTGCGGGTGGGCAAACATCAATGCAGCGTCGGCGCGCTGAGCAAGGTTCTTGCGGCGGCGCTGGGGCTGGATGAAGCGCATTGCCGCCTCATAGGGAAAGCTGCCGTGTTGCACGACGTGGGCAAGCTGTATGTTTCTGCTTTGGTCAATGACAAATGCGGCCCCCACGATCTGAACGAAATTCTGGCCATGCATCAGCATCCGATATTCGGACATGCCCACCTTTGCGCCTTCAAACAGACGCCAATGCTGAAGCTGGCGGCCGTTATCGCGCTTCAGCATCATGAGAAATTCGACGGTACGGGCTACCCGTTCGGGCTGTCCGGCGACACGATCGCCCCTGAAAGTCGGATCGTTTCGATATGTGATGTATACGATGCTTTACGGGAAGATCGCCTATACCGGACCAAAATTGGCCACAATGCAGCGATGCAGGTGATCACCTGTGGCGATGACCGCACCAAGCCGTCAATGTTTGATCCTGCCGTCCTGAACGCGATGGCGAAAAATCACGAACAGATTCGCGCCGTGTTCGACAGCCATCATCCTGATGTGGAGGCGACCTAGTCACCCGGAACTGTAATCCACCTCATTGATTCACGCCTCTTTGAGGAGATGAACAATGCTAGGTCGGCA
>NZ_JAKKIE010000046.1 GCF_021742065.1 Rhizorhapis sp. SPR117 | reverse complement strand
CCTGTGCCTCAAGAAGATCGCGCTCCTCGGCGCTCAATACCACCGCATCTGCCTGCCGACCTAGCATTGTTCATCTCATCAAAGAGGCGTGAATCAATGAGGTGGATTACAGTTCCGGGTGACTAGGGGCTCAGACCACAGTCCTTGAAGCGGCAGAACATGCGCTCCACGACGTTTCGCTGACGGTAGATTCTCGGTCGTGCTTGATTTGGATTTTGCGACTGAACTTTGAAGGGAGGTCCGGCGTCGTGCCGCGCTCGATCAGCGATGCCCGCAGGGCGTTGCTGTCGTAGCCTTAGTCAGCGACCAGATAGTCAGATGGCGGCACGGTGTTGATCGGCTGGAAAGCGACCTTGGCGTCATGCGTGTTGTCCGGCGTCAGCAGGAGGATGTGCGAACTGCCTTTCGCGTCCCAGACGGCATGGCGTTTGGTGTTCCGGCCGCCTTTGGTGATGACGATACCATGAGGCAAGCCCCCTTTTTGACCTCCGCGGGTGCGGTGGCCCTTGATGCTACTGGTGTCGATGAATATCTTTTCCGGCACACCGTCCACCCCGGCAAGCTCAGCGAAAATCCGCTCCCACACACCGCGTTCGGCCCAGCGCAGGAACTGGTTGCAGCGCGTCTTCTTCGAACCGTAGACATGTTCCGGACAGTCGCTCCAGCGACCGCCACTCTTCAAAGCATGTCCGATCCCCGGTAGTACGCGGCGGTCATCAACCCTCGGCATCCCGCGCGTATCGGTCGGCAAGAGCGGCTCGATCCGCGCCCATCTTTTATCCGAAAATCAGAAAAAATCAGCCTTCCAATGTGCCTCCTCGCTGGAGACAACTGGATCACAATCCAACTCCGATGTGGATCCCGTTAATGGGTCCGAACCTTAATAACATGAGATATTCAGGTATCGTTCTCGCACAGTATACGGGCTACAGTTTAAAGAAAAATTAACTCACTGTAACAATCACCCTCCCATTCTGTTCGCGTACCGGAAATGTTCGGATCGGCTTTTTCGTAAGTGTTCCAGAAGGCTTGCCATCACGAAGATCAAATCGGGCGCCATGGACCGGACAAAAAATATAGCATTTCTTGATGGCACCACCCTCGAGCGCCTGCTCCTGATGCGAACATCGGTTCTCAACGGCGTAGAATTCGTCCTTCGTCCTACATACCAGAATCGTGAGGCCCCCTTCAGCAGACAGGACCTTACTTGTGCGGTCGCCGTAGTCATCCGTCGCGCCAGCATCTAGTTCTTCCATAATCGATCAAACCCCATCAGAATTCTAAGGCGACTTCAACTAACGACGAACCACACTATTCCGGCGTCGGAAAACACCTGTGGGAATGGACGTTGCTCACGAATCTCTGAAGCACCAGTCGGCTTGCACACCCAGATGCTTCCATCCGCTTACTACCGTGCTGTTTAGCCATATTCAGGTAATCCGCGCGATCAGTGCACCCACTTCGTATTCGGCGTCGATTTCGCCGATGATCTCGACCTGCCCATCGGCGGGTGCGTCAACCTCGGTCGTCGATTTGTCGGTTTCGACCGAATATAGCGGCGCGCCCTTGGTCACCTGCGCGCCGTTTTCGACGTGCCATTCGGAAAGGGTGGCGGTTTCCGTGCTCATGCCAAGCTTGGGTATGCGAACTTCTACGCTCATTATTGTGCTTTCTTTTGAGTGGTTTCACGCGCTGCATGGACAATGTCTGCGACGCTGTAGAGGAAAGCCGTTTCCAGCGGTTTTGCGAAGGGAACGGGCGATGGATAGGATGCCACGCGCTGGACCGGTCCGGCCAGTTCGCCGAACAGTTCTTCATGAATACGAGAGGAGATTTCCGCACCAGCCCCGAACGGACGAACCGCTTCGTGCACGATTACCGCGCGCTTCGTCTTGGCAACCGAGGACAGGACAGCTTCTTCGTCCCAGGGCGATACGGTGCGCAGGTCGATGACTTCCGCCTGGATGCCTTCATCGGCAAGCTGGTCCGCCGCCTTCAGGCAATCGCCGACGCCCCGGCCATAGGTTATGAGAGTGACGTCCCCGCCCTCGCGCGAAATCGCCGCCTTACCCAGCGGAACGCGGTAGCCCGGCTCGGCAGCCGGACCGGTCATTCCGTAATGGGTGATATTCTCGATAAGAATGGTCGGGTCTTCGTCGTCGATTGCCGATCGCATCAGGCCGTACGCATCCGCGGGATTGGATGCGGTGGCGATCTTGATCCCCGGAACATGAGCGAACCAGGCTTCCAGCATATCGGAATGCTGTCCCCCGAAACCTACACCCGCACCGGTGGTTGTTCGCACGACCAGCGGGACATTCGTCTGTCCACCGGACATGAACCGCAGCTTTGCAGCATGATTGACCAGCTGGTCCATCGCCACGGTGATGAAGTTCATCAACATGATTTCAGCCACAGGGCGCATGCCGGTGATGGCTGCCCCGACAGCCGCGCCGATGATTGCCTGTTCTGAGATGGGCGTGGAGCGCACGCGCTTCGTGCCATACTTGTCCGACAGCCCCTTGCTGACCTTGAACACGCCACCCCCCTGTTCGTCGGCAACATCTTCGCCCAGCATGATGACATTCTCGTCATCCGCCATTGCGTCATCGAGAGCCGCGTTCAGCGCCTGCGCAAAACTTGTCTTCTCCGCGCTCATGCCGCCTGCTCCGTTTCGTAGATATCGAACCTGATCTCGTCCGGGTCGGGCGGTTCGCTTTCGAGCGCGAAGGCGACGGCCTCGTCGATCTCCGCATCGACTTCCCGCTCGATCTGCGTCAGATCCGCCTCGGACACCTGACGCTCGCTGATCCACTGGCGCAGCTTCGCCATGCTGGCACGTTCTTCCGCAGCCTTCAGCTCTTCCTTGGGAACGTAGCTGTAATCCGCCCCGAAGATGTGCCCCAGCAATCGGAAAGTACGCGCCTCGAGCAGGGTCGGGCCGTCACCGGCGCGTGCGCGGTTGACAGCTTCGCTCATCGCTTCATAAACGCTGGCCGGATCGAGCCCGTCGCAGGACACACCGGGCATGCCATACCCCGCCGCGCGTTCCGCGATGCTGGATACCGATGTCCCGGCCGCAAGCGTCGTATGTTCGGCATATTGGTTGTTCTGGCACAGGAAGATCACCGGCAATTTCCACACCGATGCCATGTTGAGCGCTTCGTGGAACGCACCGATATTGCTGGCACCGTCACCGAAGCTGGCTACCGCCACGCGGTTCTCACCACGAATTTGGGATGACATCGCCAGTCCGTTGGCAATCGGAATACCCGACCCCACGATCCCGGTGGTGACCATAACGCCCGTTTCGGGATGGGTGATGTGCATCGGCCCGCCCTTGCCCTTGCACGTGCCCGTGCGCTTGCCCGCGAACTCAGCCCATAACAGGCGCGAGGGAATGCCCTTGGCCAACGCATCGTGAAGCCCGCGATAGGTCGTGACCAGATAATCCTCTGTCTCCAGCGCCGCCATCGCAGCAGCCGCGATCACCTCGTGCCCACGAACGGGGTAATAGGCCACCGCCAGTTCGCCATTGGTCAGCATCGCACGAAACCGCTCGTCCGTCCGGTTAATAAGATAGGCCTTGCGGTAAATGGTCCGCGCCGTCTCACTGGAAAGTGAATTGATCGTTGTCATGTGTTCGCCCTTTCGCACATCGGATTTCCTTTCCAGATGCGAATGCTAGTGAAGAATTTCATTCGCCAGGATATTTTTCATTATCTCGGTCGACCCACCATAAATGGTGGCCGCCCGGTTATTGAGATATTTCGACACCCCCACCTGCGAAAGATAATCGATTTGAGAACGCACCGGGTAAGTTCTCGTGTGAGAATTGGAATCAAACAAAGCCCGCCCTTCCAGGGGCACAAGATCAACGCAAATTTCATCGATTTTCTGCATCAATGTGCTTGCGGCAAGCTTGATCAAGGAAGCCGACGGGCCCGGCTCCTGTCCAGCCTGCACCTTATGAAGCAATTCAAGCTCGAGCATTTCGAACGCTTCGACCTGCAAGCGGGCGGCCTCCAATCGTTGTTTGAGCGATAGTAACCGATCGGGAGAAACAGCACCGTCGCTTTGAAGTTCACCAAAAGCCTGCTCTGCAATGCCGGTGTTACGCAGTAACCCGGGGGCGAAACACGATCCCGCCCTTTCATTCACAAGCAGGAACTTGGTTATGGCCCAGCCCCCGCCCTCTTCACCGATCAGATACCCGGCATCGGCAACAGCATCATCGAAGAATACCTGGTTAACCTCGTGATCGCCCGACATGGAAAGAATTGGCGATACACGCACGCCTGGCTGGTCCATCGGAACCAAGAGGAACGACAGTCCAGCCTGCTTCCTGCCCGCCTTGTCGGTGCGAACCAGACAGAATATCCAGTTGGCAAACTGCGCATGAGTGGTCCAGATCTTCGAGCCATTTATCACATATTGGCCGTCCCGTAAAACGGCGGAAGTGGTTGCAGAGGCGAGGTCCGAACCGCTTCCCGGCTCCGAGAAACCCTGACACCAGTAATCTTCGCCGGAACGAATTCCTGGAAGGAAACGCTCTTTTTGTTCTTTAGTCCCGAACGCACATAGAACCGGACCAAGGAGCCTCAAACCCATTCCCGCTATATCGGGAGCGCCGGCCAGTGCGCATTCACTTTCGAAGATATACCGCTTGATAGGCGACCAGCCCGTTCCGCCATTTTCAGGCGGCCAGCAATAGGTAAGCCAGCCCTTCTCATCCAGAATTCGCTGCCAGCGAAGGCCGATGTCCGGTTCGGCAAACACTCCCGTCGAATAGGCGGCCGCGTGACGCAGGTCATCATCAAGGTTTCGATCGAGAAAATCTCGGACTTCGTTGCGAAATTCCTCTACGTCCGGGGTCAAATTTTGCAGCATGGTATAATCAAACTCCTATGGCCAAACCGCACTGGAACGGCGCAAATGTCCTCATCTAACGTTGAAGAATGGCCACGCCCGACACGCCCGGTGCGCCGTAAACATGGCTGTAGCCTACCTTCGGCTGGCCAGGCACCTGTCGCGCGCCTGCTCGACCGCGCAATTGCTGCACATTTTCATATACCTGCCGCAGGCCGGACGCCCCGATCGGCTCCCCACAGGCCAGACATCCCCCATCGGTGTTGACGGGCAGCTTGCCCCCGATCTCGGTGTGCCCGTTCCGAAGCCATTCTTCCTGCTCCCCGTCGCGGCAAAAACCATTCTCGGCCATATGCATGATCTCGGCACCGGAATCGGTATCCTGAAGCTGGGCGAGATCGACATCTTCGGGACCAATCCCGGCCGCCTCGAAGGCCGCCCGGGAAGCGAGTTCGGTTGGCTTCCCGCCGGGTTCGACACTCACGCTGGGCTGAAACACTTCGAACGAATTTTCCGGCCTCGTGCGCACCGCGATGGAGGCGATCCGCACACCGTCGGCACCCAACTCTCGCATCTTGCGCTCACTAGCCAAAATTAGGGCCGCCCCACCTTCTGCCGGTGAGCAGAACATGTATTTGGTCAGTGGGTCATTCACCATCTGGGATTGCAGGATCGTTTCCATATCCACCGGCGACCGACGCCAAGCGTGTTCCGTCCGCTCCCCATTACGAAAGGCCTTCGCGGCCACCCTCGCTAAAGTTTCGGAAGTTATGTCGTTCAGCTGCATATAGCGCTGGATCTTCAACGCGAAAAACTGTGTTGTAAGCATGAAACCGGCCTGACCATACCAGTCGGGCAGCCCGTATTTCGCTGGAGACGCATTAAAAGCGCCGCGTTCATGCTTGTCGAACCCAACGGCGAGGGCAAGGTCGGTCATTCCGGACGCGACACTGGACTGTGCCGCCGCGAGGGACGACCCCCCTGTAGCGCACCCATTATAGACATTCGTAAAGGGAACGCCCGTCAGACCGAGGTCGTTGACCATAACGTCGGCGCCACCCGATGAGTCGGACCCGCCGAATGCCGCGCCCAACGCGCTCCACTCAACTCCGGCGTCGGCAAGCGCCTCGCGGACAGCATATACGCCCTGATCGCGTCCGCTTCGTCCATCAGTCCGGCCGAAGGGATGGATCCCGGCCCCTATGATATACACGTCTTTCACTGAACTTCCTCCGGTGTGAAAGCAAAAATCGATCGCTCTTGGTCGAACGGCTCGACAACAAGTCTCATCGGTAAATCCACGCTCAGTTGATCGAGACTTGCTCCGACGATGCGGGTCTCCACAATCAACTCGCCTGGAAGTTCGACATAGCCCACAATGTAAGGCTCGAATGGTTCCGGCCCTTCGTAGGGCGACTTCGGCCGAAAATCCTGAGTGGTCCACGACCACAAGGTCCCGCGGGGAGATAGCTCAACCATTTCCAGACCGGCTTCGGAAGCCCCCTCGGGAACAGGGAACGAGATCGAACCATCCTTCCGGCGCGCTCCGAGTAACCGGGGGCCTTCCGCAGTATCAAGCCACAAATTGGGGGCAATAGGCCTGAGGTTCATCGCTCGGTACTCCCGCTCCGTTTTCCCATTTCGGGGGAGAATTCTTCATACAGTCTGTCCAGAACCAATATTCGCTTCAGGCCGTGCCCGATAATCAACTCGTCGGTGATCCCGATTGCCCCGTGAAGCTGCACGGCCTCCTGTGCGATGCGTCTCGCAACAGTTGAAACGTAGGACTTGACCTGCCACGCCTTTTCAATGGTAGTCATAAACGCGTCGTTTTCGTTGATGGACATGCGTATCAGCAGGCCCCGAATGAGTTCGAGTTCGACATGACAGTCGACCAACCGATGGCGAATTGCCTGGAACTGCGCGATTGGCTGGCCAAATTGTTCACGTTGCCTGCAATATGCGACACTCTCGTCATAAAGGCGGCGAGTGATCCCCAGAAGATTGGCGGTTATGCTGAAATACAGGAGTGATATTACCCGATCGAGACGATCACCATCGACGCCGAGCAACGATCCTTCGTCAATCCGAACGGATTGAAAATCTGCCTTCACCGCGAGCTTCCCATCGGCCAATCGATAAGGTCGAACCGTGACTCCCTGATCGTCCGATAAAATGATGCAAAATGTCGGATCACCATCGAAACGGGCGGGAATAATAAAGCGGCTAGCGGCGCCCCCGCCGGCAATAAGCACGCCATCCCCATCGAGCTGGTAGGTATCGTCACCGCCCTTTCCGGCGATACGAGACAATACAGGCACCCCTGCGCCCTTTTCGCCATACAGAGAGCCCAGCGCGAACATATGTTTGCCCGAAGCCAGATCATCCATGAGACCACGTTTTTCAGCTGCCGCGACAATCAGAAGCGGAGCGATTCCATTTTCAAGCCACGGCTCCGGCGAAATTCCATAACCGAGCGCCTCGGAAACCACCATCAGGTCACGAGGGGACACTGCCATTTCCCCCAAGTCGGGTGAAACTAGACCAGTCCAGCACGTCAGCAAACCTAGATCGACGAGCTCTCCCCAGCGCTGAATATCGATCCCGTCCGACGATTTGAGCGCTGCCGCATCGGCGGGTTCGACGAATTTTTCGATAGTAGATTTGAACATCTGCTGCTGTTCATTCATTTCAAGCATCATCGGAGTAAACTCGCATGAGATTCAGTCGGTGGTCGCTTAATAAGAGACCAGGCAAGGAAATAGCCGACATAAGTCTCTTATATTTCGAGAAAATTGAAAAGATATCAAGGCCTACCTTCAACGAATTTCTTTCGGATATTCTACCAGCCACGATCAACTATTGCTCCTTGGCACGTCTTTTTCGAGCCATTTTGAGAGTGTATCGTGGAAATGGCGAATTTTCGTTTCCTGATAACTCGAATAGGTGACCATACCGTCAGGTGCATTGTGCAGCCCCTGCTGGATGGCGCGCATGTTCAGAAAATCCTGATTGAATATTTTGGCAAGATAGGTCCCGAGTTGAGGAGCCTGCGTATAATCGTCGTCCAGGTCCAGGAACTGGCACTCGGCCGGCTCCGGTCGCGGTGCACCCTCGGGAAGGGCGACCATATACATTATCTCATGAAAACATTGTTCAGGATTATCACCGTCGGGCCTGAACCGATAGAAAATAGGATTGAAGTCTGCCCAAGGAGAGATATTCGGAAAGACGCTGTAAAAAATCGGATCGACGAGATCCGTATCGGCTATCTCATCTACTTTCGAACCAAACTGCGGGCGCAGTTCTTCGCGTCTTTGGTCTGCCTCCCTCTGCCGGAATGCCGAAGCGGTGGGGTCTGTAAACGCCATCGGCGTTTCTTCTTCGCCCGCAACTATTTTTCCACCCACCCAATTACATAGATGAGCCTCGGCGCCGTTATAATCGCCCTCAAGATGCCGGCCGTGCATATCGAACACGCCCGTCGAACCGCTTGAGCTGGTAACCTCCACCCGGTTTTCTTCGATGCGACGATAGACATCACCTGTCAGCGAATGCTTGTGACTGGTGAATAGCTTTCCGTCCGGAAACGCAGAACTGGTGGGCGTATCCTGTCCGGTATAGGGGCTGGGTTGACCGATAAAGGAAATCGCCCGGGAAACATTTCCGAAAACGTCGTATTTGGAATTTGTATCCGAAAAGGTTGGAAGTAGCTCGGGATGCGTCGCCGCCACGTGATAGCTTTCCATGAAAGCTTCCTGTGCGACCTTCCAGTTACAGGGCAGGCGCTTCACGACATGCGCAGCTTTAAAGCGCTGCTCGAATGGCACACCGAAATGGCGGTCGATATCCCCTAGGAAATCGGCAAGTGGCTCCGCCTCCAAGTCCGGATTGATGAAAACAAATCCGCCCCAATGGCCAACTTTCGCTTCATTGAGCGAATAATCACCCTTGTCGATATCGGGGAAATCCCATTCGCATGGCATGTACAGAACTTTCCCTTCCAAGTTCCAGGTCCAGCCATGAAAGGGGCAACGCAACGCACGCAGTCCCTTGCGATCGCCATCGCATAAGAGACGGCCACGATGCCGACAGGAATTTCGGTACGCCCGCACTTTGTTCGAACGGTCCCGTACGATCAGAAACTGCTGACCGGCGATATCGTACACATGAACATCGCCAGGGTTGGGGATGTCATCCTCATGACAGGCCAATTGCCAGACCCGGCTCCATAGCCGGTCGACTTCAAGCTGATGTTGCTCGCGCGAAAAAAATATCTCGGCCGGAACCTTCAAGTTCCCGGGACGATAAGGCATCTCCTCCAGGTAGATCTCCGGCGGTGCGACCTTGTCCCCCGAAGTTACCTCTCGGTAGGTTGGCCCACGCTTAATTTCAGGCACTCTCGGATTGTCAGCCATCAAAATCGTCCTTTCCGCTGGGGGCCCTTTAACCACAGACATGCGGCCATTTTAAACTGACTATAATGATAAGAGTCGAACATGCGGCGGTGCGTTTGCGGACATACGGGACGAGCCTAAATGCCCGCCCCTGCGGCCGCTCCTTCCATCACCGATGCATGCAGATCCCGAGGTGCAAAGGCATCCCCTACATTTTTTATTTCGATGCTCTTGGCCATTCCGAGATCCAATTTTGGGCTCGGCTCGCGATAACGGACCAGAACCGCCGCATCAGTCCGTATTTGGAAATCCCGCCGTCCACCAAGATTGGCGATCGTGATTTGCTCAGCCGTGATCGCCAGCGGATAAGCATGGAGTTCGAGGGTAAAATTCCCTGTTGCATTGAGGCGTTGCAGAGCCGGTTCGTCCAGTAGCATCTGCTGCAGTCGTGGAGCGAATGTCTTATGCCGCGTCACAAAAGTGACGGTAGCGCCTTCCTGTAAAAGGAACTCGGCAACGGACACCGCCTCATGGTCCCCCGTTTCATCGTAAACCAGCACGGACTGCCCTGCAAAGCCCGCACGGTCCTGAAATACCTCAAGACTGTCGAGAACACGTGCCCCCTCCTCGATCTCAAGCTTGTTGCCCGGAACGGCAACTAGGCTTAAATCTTCCCGATCCCGCCCCCCTGTGGCCATGATGACTACGTCGGGATCGATCGTGCTGATGTCATCGACTTCGACATAGGTATTGAGCCGCACATCGACCTCCAGTTCATATAGTCGATCTTCCTGCCATGCGATGAAGTCGCCGAAGGACTGGCGCGTAGGGGCAAGCTTGGCATAGAACAGGCGACCGCCGAGGTAAGGCGCAGCCTCGCACAGGATCACGTTATGCCCGCGCAGCGCCGCCGTCGCCGCTGCCTCGCACCCTGCGGGACCGCCTCCAACGACTAGCACTTTCTTCCTCTCGGCAGCTTTACCAACCAACTCTTCTTCCGTGCCGCCAGTCTCGCGTCCGACCCAGGGGTTGACCGCGCACTTCAGCCAGAGCGGCCTGTCTTCCAGAACGGACCGGGCGCAGACATTGGCGCCCACGCAGGGCCTGACCTTCATCGGCGTTCCTGCAAGGGTTTTCTGCACTATGCGTGGATCGGCGATATGGGCGCGTGTCATTCCGACCAGATCGACCGCTTCATCCTTGAGGACCTGCTCCGCCTCCTCGAGCGTGCGAATACGCCCTGTAGCGATAGTTGGAATTCGCGTTGCATCCAGCACGGGACGAATAGTCGGCAGCATATAGCCAGCGGGCTCGTGCATCGCGCCGATCACTTTTGGGAAGTTGTAAAAGCCGCCCATAGAAACGTCGAAGAAATCGACCCCGCACCTGGCTTGGAGATACTCCACCAGCTTCGCAGTTTCGACCGCGTCGATTCCGCCGGGCGTCATCTCGGGACCGATCCGTATCCCGATCGGGAAGCCGGATGAAACGGCGCCGCGAACGGCCGCGACAATCTCGACGAGGAAACGCACGCGGTTCTCGAAACTGCCCCCGTATTCATCCTCCCTGTGGTTCGTGAGAGGCGAAAGGAACTGTTGGATAAGAAACCCATGAGCAGCGTGGATCTGCGCCCCGTGCAAGCCGCCTTCCTCGCACCGCGCCGCCGAAGCCGCGAAGCACTCGGTTATCTCGGCAATTTGTGCCCGGCTCATTTCAATAGGTACCTGGTCGGCGAATAGACCAACCACTGGCGATGGCGCCCAAGGTGGACCACCATCGAGAGGCTGAACCTGCGAACCACCGTGCCAAAGCTGTTGCATTACCCGCATTCCGGTAGGCTCTATGCGTTCGATGAGACGTTTGTAGCCATCTACGATCTTCGGATCGTAGCCCATCAACCGCCCATTGGTGCTTGGATGAACTGCAACGATCTCGAGGAACGAAAGACCTGCACCCCCGTGCGCGCGGTCGAGATGATAATTGATGAGCAGATCGCTAATCAGCCCGTCTGGTGCGAAGCCCGTGCCATGGGCCGTACGGACGATCCGGTTCGGCAGTTCAATCGAGTTGATTGACAAGGGTTCGAAAATGCGTTTCAAACTCATAATTACCTCTGTTCACGCAAAATAATTGAAGATGGAAAAAAAGCGATGACTTGGCAGTCATCGCTGCTGCGGATTGCGACCATTCACAAAACCTCCAGGCTTCGAACTGAGGACTGCCCACGGCTCGAAGCTGATCGACATGTTTACCCCCTTGTTTTCCAGCGGGTCTTCATTCGACTACCTCGTCCATTGCATATCAATCACTGGAAATAAGATTCATACCGCGCTTCAATCGAATTAGCCCTGTCTCGACCGATCGCAAGCGCAGCCGCGCGTCCTTGGGCAATGGCTCCTGGCAAAAATCCGTTAACTTGGGCGTCACCCACCAGAAAAAGTGAAATGTCCTCGTCCTGCAAAGCGTGCCACAGTTCCCTGTTCGGCACGGGATTGAGATTAGCGACAACAAGGCCAACGATGATTTCCCTGTCTGGGCCCCCATCAATGCTGCCAATTGTCGCACTGTCAGGCGTGACGCGGCGCACCTCATGGCGCGGGTAAAAATTGAATTCCCGCTGAGCGAACCGTCGCAATGCCGGTTCGGACACCAGCGCCCCTTGGAGCATATGGGAAAAGGAATCGAAGCGTGTAATCCAGTCGACCGCAAAGCCCTTTTCAAACAGCACGTCTGCCGCAGCGATCGCATCGTAATGACCAGTGTCGTCGATTATCAGTGCCCGCCTCTGGACCCCGCCAAAATGATCGACCTCCAACCGACCCCCCCCCCGCTCAGGTAGTCAGTTGGCGCAGCTGGAATGATATTAATGGATCCCCCCGTCGTGTTCTGGCCGAAGAGCGTCCCCTGCGGTCCCTTTACGACTTCGACCTGAGCCAAGTCCATTATCGCGCCGGCGGTCATCGCCGAGTAGGGCAGGGGAGCTTCGTCAAGCTACACGCTAACCGCAGGCGATGCGGAAAGTTGCGCGGAGTTAAAGTTGATGCCGCGTAGCGAGAAAATCGGAAATCCACCGAACGTCTTCCCCGAATTGAAGCCGGGAACGACGCTCGCCAATTCTTCCACACCGGTCACACCCGCTTGCTCAAGCTGCACATCCGAGGCGGCGGTTATGCTGAGCGGGACATCCGAAATCTGCTGGGTCCGCTTCGCTGCGGTGACGACGATCACGTTATCGTCCGCATCTGCGGTCGGCGGAGGCACCGCTGGATTCTGCTGTGAAGGCCCCCGCACCTCCGACTGCACCGGTTCATTTACAGATGGAACCTCTTGGGCATGGGCATGGCCAACCACCAAGACAGAGGCGCTCGCGAAAAGCACCAAGCGAAATGCCATTCGTGCACCGGTACTCTCGTGCATAATGCCTTCTCCCTACAATTATGACTGGCCCTACTCTACGATAGGCTTCACCATTATATATGCATAAGAGGGCATTCTCTGAAACTATCGAAAAAGCTAGGCCGTGTTGACAGAAGACTTCAACCACAGGCGCGTGGCGGCGAGATCGAGGAAGCTTTCGCAGGAGAGCACGGTCTTGTCGTAGCGGGTAGCGATACGACGTTGCTGCTTGGTCTTGCCGAACATGCGCTCGACATGGTTGCGGTCCCGATAACGGCGATAGTCGGGATGTCCGGGCGCCTTGCGGTTCGCCGCGTGATCGACCAAAAGCATTCGCACAAGCCCCCTTTTCCGCCCGCTGCCGAGACGTGGCCGCGACCGCTGGTGCTGTCGATCATGTGCTGCCAATCATCGGTAAGTCCCAGATTAGCCAGTGTTTGCAGGAGCGCATCCCCGACACCTTGTTCTGCCCAGCGCCGGGACCGGACATACACTGAGTTCCACTTACCGTATCGCTCACGCATTTTGTGCCAGGGACACCCAACCCGCAACACGTGGAGCATGCCACTGATGAAGCGCCGATTACCGCCCGCTGGTCGGGCATGGCGACCAGCGGGCGGTAACAGCGGCCCGTTCAGTGCCCACTCCGCATCCGACAAATCCCCGCGGCCCATGACTGCTCCTCAAAAAGCAGTGTTGAATCAGAGCACGGACCCTCTGGGGATCCGTTTTGTCAACACGGCCTAGGGCGGTTGCTCACGATACCAGCAGCAGGCCATTTCCGAAGGCCTTCCCTGCCTGAGACGGAACGGCCGAACTCCGATAGGGTCCACTCGAACCGGTTGAAAACCCTTGTCAGCGCAACTATTTCGATGCATACGTATCGGGTGCGTAGGCCATCACCGCTTTACACAGCAAATCATCGTAAGGCGCGAAAATTCAGCGGCAACTCTGGGTGTCAATCCGACGATTGAGGCCACCCGATTAAATTTCGGAGTTAACCGCTTGAGGAATATTCAGTGCATCAGTCACGGCGTGAGATCCAACTAGGCTCGATTTTTGATCGCGTTACCTTTGTGAATTCGAGTGAAATTCGGCCTGCTGCACAGGCGCTGCATAGTTTCGTCGAGAGCTATTCCCTGAGAGTTGCTATCTGGCACGATATTTCCTCTCCCGAGCAACTTATGGACGAGGAAGGCAATTGCCTGAACGCAGACGTATTCGGTTGGACGGGTGTTGGTGAAAAATGGTGGGAAAATCGCAGTCTTGCATTGGAATCCCCACTTCCCGAGGCTTGTCGCTACGAAAGCGAGCCCTTCTGGTGCAACAGCCGGGGATTCTTTTCCCCATGGCCTAACGAACATTTCGATTCGATCGATACCAGTCCTTATTTCGAAAAGGAGCAAAGCTTCCAATCCGCCATCCTGGTCCCCAAACATCTGGCGATGGGAAAGGTTTCAGCTAGCTGCCTCGTTCCGCTTGATCCAAAAAAAACCGATCTGGAAGCTGTGTTCAATGATCATGTCGACGTTTTAGCCCAAGCTATTCGCAAATTCGTCAGAAGTTATCATGCGGCGATCCATAAGGACGGTTTTCTGTTCCACGAGAAATCCTTATCCAGGCACGAAGTATGTTGCCTTGTATGGGCAGCGCGCGGAAAGACTGACCAGGAGATTGCCGATATCCTATATCGCAGTCACGCCACAGTTCGATATCATATCACACGTGCGGGCGAAAAACTGAACACCGTTGGCCGCGCCCAAACCCTCGCGAGGGCAGCCCAACTAGGTTACCTGCCTTAAGTGCACCAGCCGGTTGATCAAATTCGAGGGGATATGCACCTGTAGCGGCCTCAGCTACGCAGAGTTTTAGCGAGTTCAATGTCGTGGGTTGTGCCATTCAGTACATTGCCAGTACGCCGCCAAGCACGACTGCGAACATGACGACCGTTTCCAAAACGATCAGCGCCAGAGGCCGCCAGCCAACACCCAGCACGCTTTTCAGATTTGTCTTGATGCCGATTGCAGTGATAGCGACGACCAGAAAATAGTGGGAGATAGTCGATCCCCAGACGCTAACCACCGATGGAACCAGATCGCTGCTGTTTGCGGCCGCAAATAGGAAGAAGGCGACAAGAAAGCCGGGAACATATTGAATCTTCTCGCCCTTTTTTCGGGCCACGCTTCGTCCCAGCCAGAAATAGACACCCATCACGATTGGAAGGAGAATGGTGACACGCGTAAGCTTCACGAAAGTCGCCAGTTCGCCGACTTTTGGGGAAATGGCCTTACCCGCCGCTACCACTTGCGCGACGTCATGGATCGTCCCACCCAGCACCACCCCTTTGTCCTCAGGTGTCAGTTCCAGCGCGCTAACCACGAGCGGGTAGAAAATCATTGCCATTGTGGCGAGCACCGTCACCACCGCGATCACCACCGCCAATTGATGCTCGGTTTCCTTCTTCGGCGGCAGCACACTAGCCACTGCGGCTGCGGCTGAGGCGCCACAAACCGCGACGGAACCGCCACTGAGCGCAGCGAATTCGCGTGTTAGGCCCAGCGCACGCGCGCCCACTACTGCTGTCAGCATAGTCACCGCCATAGCTGCAAGGACGAGGAGAAGTGGAACCAGTCCAATTGAGACTATATCGGACAGCGCGATCCTGAGGCCCAACAATGCCACGCCGAAACGAAGGATGCGCTGGCTGGTCCACTCGATCCCGGCCCGGGCAGCCCCCAGATCATAGATAAAGTGGATCGCAAGACCAATCAGCATGGCTATCAGCATGGCCGGGGCACCATAATGACGACTGATGGCTTCCGCGCTAATGCCAGCCACCGCGCAAATGACTACGCCGGGATAGTTGCTCACGAGAGAATCACGGGCAGACTGGACGCGTTGTTTTATCATCATCGGCCCCTCGCTCTGCCGATAATCGTAACATGAGAGCGCGGCGTCGGCGCATGAGGAAACGTCGCGCCATAAAGGCGCGTCCACGCAATCGGTTGCATTGGGTTTATCCCCCTATGGTCCGGTCGTCCGGCCAGTATTTCTTGCGCAATTCGCGTTTGTTGATCTTGCCCAACGCATTGCGTCCGATAGTTTCGACAATATCAAATGACCGAGGCCGTTTATAACCGGCCAGCCGCTCGCGGCAGAACTTTTCGAGCGCGTCCGCATCCGGCGGATTTTCCGGGTCCAACGGCACTACAAGCGCCTTGACTTCCTCACCCATCTCGTCGTTCGGCGTACCTATAACTGCCACATCGTCGACCAAGGGGTGGCTGCCAAGCACTTCCTCAACCTCCGCAGGATAAATATTGACGCCGCCGCTGATGATCATATCTGAAATGCGGTCGGTTATGAAAACATACCCTTCATCGTCGACATAGCCCATATCACCCAGAGTAAATACACCGGGTGCGTGGTGAACGCTGCGGGTCTTTTCGGCATCCTGATGATAGATCACACCACGCCCGCTGGTATCTCGAAAATAGAGCACCCCTACTTCGTTCGTCCCCAGCGGTTCGCCACTCTCGTCCAGCACAATAGGCTCGAAAGGCAGTATGGTCTTGCCGACCGAGCCTGGTCGCTCAAGCCATTCTGACGAGCTGATCATGTTGGTCGTACCCGATTCTGTGGCACCATATGCTTCGAAAAGTATCGGGCCGAACCAATCAATCATCTTCCGCTTCACATCGCGCGGACACGGAGCCCCCGTATGGAGCACTTCCTGAAGGCTGGATAAGTCGTATTTCCCGCGAACCTCGTCGGGCAAGGCCAGCAAACGGGTGAAATGGGTAGGAACCATCAGCACGGTGCTGATTTTTTGGGTTTCGATGGTCTTGAGCACCGCTTCAGCATCGAACTTCGACATTACCACCAGCGCAAGTCCAGCGCCCAGCGCACGCACACTGATCAACGGCCCGGTATGGTACATTGGGCTCACGATGAGTGCGATGGCCGGGTCTCCCACCACCCTGCCGCTGTTGCGAATGGCCTCGAAGAAATTATCGAGACCGCCGCCGGCGGGGAACAATGCGGGCGGTGTCTCCACCCCCTTGGGCCGTCCGGTTGTGCCGGATGTATAATGTAGCTGCGGGCGGGGAACTACGTCTACGGGAACGCTACCCTTGCCCGGCGACTTAAGAAACTCCGCCCAATCCTGCATACCGACCCCCGCCGCAGTCCGCCATGCGATCACCTGCGGCGTACCAACGCGTTTAGCGGCAGCCACGGCCATCTCGGCAGTTTCCGGACCCGCAAAGATCACCCGGCTGTTGCTGTTCTCCAGAATATAGGCAACCTCATCCACGGTGAGATGGGCGCTGACAGGTACGCTCGATATGCCGGCATGCAACGCAGCTTGGTAAACCAGCACGTTCTCGGCGCTGTTGCGCGCGAAAACCGCGACGCGTTCTTCGGGCTCGAGATCGAGAGCCGATAATGCGCGTGTTGCTTCATCGAGCTTATCTCTAAATTCTGTCCAACTCAAAATCATCCGCTCGTCGGCCAGCGCAAGGCCGTCCGGCATTGCCTTCGCCAATTCTTCAATAATCCGCGACATGGTTACGATCTTCCCAACTGAACGTGGCAATATGAATGCGAGTATGGGACGACACGTTGGTGCCGAACTGATCCAAGCAGATCATTTCGGAAGCTCCGGATTTTCGAACACCCTGTATTCGCCGCCCACACTGTCATCTTCGCATAGCAGGACAAATTGCTCTGCCATCTCCTGGGCGCTCCAGATTTTTTTCGATTTCATCAATTCATGCAACCAATCCGGTCGCTGACCGTCGCCTGTCGCATCGAGGATCGCAGTTTCCGTAATTCCGGGACATAGGGCGTTGACCCGAATTCCGTATTCACCATGCAACGCCTTGCACGATTGCGACAACATTACGATGCCGGCCTTCGCTGCGGAATAAGGCGCCTGCGGTAAATTGGGATTGAACGCCCCGGTCGAGCCCATGTTGACGATCACCCCGCCGCCCGATGCCTTCATCGCATCAACCGCCAGTTTCGTCGAAACCGCAGCCGATACCAGGTTGACGGAAATGACTTTTTCGATGTGTTCGACTGACACGTCGGGAAACCCGGGTGCGCCCGTAACGATCCCGGCGCAATTGAATACGATGTCAGGAGCTCCGAAGCGGGAATTCAGCCGATCGTATAGCCCGGCGATCTCTCCGACTTTAGACACATCGACGCGGCGGCACTCGATTTCCTGATTTTCCTCGGTCTTCAAATCTTGCCGAATATGTTCGAATGCTGCTTCATTGAGATCCGCCAGCATCAGACGGCCAATGCGGCGCTGGACAAGCTGATGAGCTGCAGCAAGACCGATACCCGAAGCCGCCCCCGTAATCAGGGCAGTTTTTCCTGTAATATCCACTTGTGACCCCTAACTTTGACAATAACAATTCGGATTATACGGGCAGATTTTCGAGCCGGTTACCGTTCTCCGCACGCAATCGCTGCTCGCCGATGATCTCGCGCATGATCTGAGCGGTACCTCCGCCAATAGTGAACATCCGCACATCGCGGTTCATGCGTTCTATCGGCAAGCGGCGCGAATAACCGCGAGCGCCGAATATCTGCAATGCGTTGCTGGCCACCTCTATCGCCGCCTCAGCGGTGAACAGCTTTGCGCGTGCAGCCATCACACGGTCGGGGAAACCGCTACCTGCCGATGCAGCCGCATGGATCAGGCTGCGCGAAATCGCAACTTTGTTGTCCATATCCGCGATCATCCATTTAATACCCTGAAACTCAGACAGGGATTTCCCGAACTGGCGCCGATGAAGGGCATATTCGCAGGCCAGGTCGAGCGCGCTCGAAGCGATCCCGAGAGCAACGGTCGCCGCGCCGATGCGTTGCGCGTTGTACGCTTCCATAAGTCCGGCCAGCGCACCGCGCGCATCGGCGCCAGAGACCTCGAGCTTGTGGGAAGCCGGCACTCGCATTTTATTGAAGCGCAGAACGCGCTCCGGTATCCCCCGCAAGCCCATGGTCGGTTCGCGGTCGCCGATTTCGAGGCCAGGATAATCTGGATCGCCCAGCACCGCAAACGCCTGAATTCCGCTGTCGGTTTTTCCGCCAACTTCATGCGCGAAAATTAGGTACAGCTTCGAAACGCCGCCGCCTGTAATCCAATGTTTCGTGCCGTTGATTATATACTCGTCGCCGTCACGTTCTGCGGTGGTTTCCATAGCCTGAACGTCGCTGCCGGCACCCGGTTCGGTAATGCAGATCGCCGGCTTGTCACCGGCCAGAACAAGCGCAGCGGCATCACGCTTCAGGTCATCGGACCCATACCGCATGATGGCACCGATCGCCCCCATATTGGCCTCGACGACGATCCGCGCGGTAGTTGCACACTCGCGAGCGATCTGCTCTACGACCAGTACGGTATCGAGATAACTTGCCCCCTTGCCGCCATATTCGGTCGGGATCGTCATTCCCATGAAACCGTGTTTGACAAGAAGCTTGATATTATCCCAGGGATATTCTTCGCTCTCATCAACCGCAGCCGCCCCATCACGGAACTCATCTACGGAAAGCTTGCGGGCTTCTTCGACGAGATCTTTCTCACTTTGACTCAGAGTCATTTCAAATTGTCCAGTCCAGATTACTGTATGTGATCAACGGGTTCTGTTCGATCTCACCACTTGATCATCAAGCTCTCGAAGCCGCTCATAACATCGGGCGTCGACGGCTTCGGTTCACCGACCAGTTCGTAATTGGGCATTTTGGCCAGAAGCTCCGCAATAGCGATGGCAATCTCCATCCGGGCAAGCGAAGCCCCCAGACACGTATGAATGCCATACCCGAACGTCAGATTGCGGCGGGTGCTTTTTAATTCGCGGGAAATATCGAAGAGTTCGGGTTCATCTATGAACTCGGGATCCAAGTTGCCCGATGCCCATAGCAGGGCAACCTTCGTGTTCTCTTCCAGATCGTACGACCCAAGTTTAGTCGGGCGATTGTTGGTCCGGAATAGTCCGTGAACCGGGGCGTCATAGCGCAGCCCTTCTTCCACTGCTTGAGCGATCAGAGCGGGCTCCGCCACCAATTTTGCCCGCTGTTCGGGGTGTCGAAAAAGCCGATAAACCAGATTCGTAATAGCAGTGGTTGTCGTTGCGCTTCCCGCCACAAGCAGGAAACCGCAAAAGCCGAGGATCTTGTTCGTCGAAAGTTTCACGCCCTCGTGCTCGGCCGTTACAAGCCGTGTAATGAGGTTCTCATCCGGAGCCGCATCTCCGGCAGCAATCCGATCCGACCATTCCTTAAGCTTCGGCGTAAAATATGCGATCATTTCGCTCTGCGCATCGGCGGCGATCGCAGCTTTTTCTTCGTCGGCTGGATCGTAAACAGTCGAGATCGCATTATTGATAACCCAATCGTCGAAGCCGTGCGCTTTGGCATCCGCATAATCTATGCCCAGAAGCTTACAGATTACGTATAAGGGGATCGGGATCGAATAGGCGCGATGAATATCGATTTCGCCGCTATCTGGCAGATCGGCGAGCAGTTCCCGTGAATAGTCTCGGATCCCGTCTTCAAGCGATTTTATATAGGCGCCGGAAAACGCGCGCCGCACGATCTGCACCTCGACATCATGTTCGGGTGGATCGACATTGACCAAAGCACGTGGTTCGTCCGGCGAATAATAGCGTAGCCCTGGGCCGAATTTCGACGACCACATATCAGTCGCCTTGCATATCGAGACAATATCTTTGTAGCGGGAAACAGCATAGAAATCATGCTCTCCCTTGCCTTTGGAGAAAGGACATTGTTCCAACAATCGCGCATACGTGGGATGCGTGTCCTGTTGGAACTCGGGATCGAAGAAATCAAATGTGCACGAAGTGTTCTTGTCCATCAGCTCTTTCACCTACCAAGGTTTTTCGTTGTTCATGTATCTTTCGAACTCGTCGTGGAAATGGCGCACGCGCACTTCCTGCTGCGACAGTCGCATACCTTGGAAACCATTGGAATGAAGGCCCTTCTGAACGGTATCGAGTAAATCGACATCCTGTCCGAGCACTTCGCCCAGTGGCGATTCTTCCGCAGGAGGAAGCGCATAGAGCTTCTCCGGCTTTTCCTTGCACGAGACATCCGCACCTCTGGGAATGCCCATATATAGCGGGATCAGGTGCGCCTGGTCCTGCTCCATCGGGTGGATCAGGATCTGGATACGGAAAATCATCCGCGCCGTGTCGCGTTCATGCGGCAGGAACTGCATGAACAATGCGCCTTCCGGATGGGCATTGAAAGCCAGATTGGGGAAGAAGAAAATCGCTTGATCGTCGGTCAGCTGGTCGTCTGTAAAATTATCCAGATGCAGCTTGGCTGCTTCCTTGAGAGCGCGCTTGGCCTGCTGGATCGCTTCGCGCACCTCCAGCGCACGGCCTTCGAACTCGACCGGGTCCAACCCGACCTCACCCAGCATCGCCCGCTGTGCTTCGGTCAATGTTTCCTGATCCGACTTGCGCGGACTGATGGTGGTGAAGGGATGCTGAGTCATGCTCATACCGTAATCGTATAGTTCGGTCTGCATGTTCACATCATCCATCGAATCCGCCATCTGCGGATGGATCGCGTGGAGATGGTAAGTCTCGATGAACGCATCGACCCCCGTCTTCCAGTTCGCTGGCAGGTCCAGTTCGATATCCGTGATTACCCGCAGGTTCTCCAGGCGATAGGGCTCGGCATGCTCCCTCGCTCCGCTCAGAAACTCGTGAACCGGCGGCGCATCGGGGCTCTGGCAGACAAAGACGAAACCTCCCCATACTTCGCAACGCACCTCCGCAAGGTCGAGATTGCCGCATAGCACTTCCGGCCTGAACGTCTCGCGGTCGGTTATCTCGCGAAGCGAACCGTCGAGGTTCCACTTCCAGGAATGGAACGCGCAGGTGAACCCGCCCGGAAGGCTGCCTTCGCCATCGGCCACAAGCTTGTTGCCGCGATGCTGACAGACATTATAATAAGCCTGCAGCTTATCCGCCTCCGTTCGCACAATCAGAAGCGACTGATCGGCAAGCTGGAACGTAAAATAGTCTCCCGGTTCTTCCAGATCCTCGATCCGGCCGGCAACTACCCACACCTTCTTCCAGAAGCGCTCGCGCTCCAACTGCGCGAACTCCGGGGAATAATATTGTTCGGGAGGAAGCAGTCGCTCCCAATCGCCGGAAAGACGCTCAAGTCCCTTGATGCCGCCCGCAGCAAGCGGTTCGCTCTGCGAAAACGATACTGTCTTTTCTGATTTGCCCATACGCTCCTCACAGTTCCCGCTTCGTTGTCGACGGCGAGGCCATGGCTAACAGGTTGCGCGAGCCCGCTGTCGGATGAGAGGTTGGAAAGCATCCTAAACCGCCTGTCCAGCTTCGCCATTATCAGAAGTGATAAGCTTTATCGTTCTGCAGGCCATAGCGCGCGGGTTCATCGATTGGCTGCGATTGCTTTTTCAAATACAGTTTGTTCAAATACAGTTTGGCCGATCCCCAGCTCTGCCGCTGATGTTCCAGCCCATTCGTCCGAAGTTTGATGCCGAAGCTACGATCAGATAGCCATGGCCGCTGCGTTCGCATCATGGATCGCCCTTAGCAGATAACGCGGAGCAAAGGCGTCCCCAACCAGGCTGAGCGGCGGAAGATCCTCCTCGTTCTCAAACGGATCAAATGCCCGGTTTGGCGTTACCAGTATCACACAATCAGCCTCGATTTCCTCGCGCAGCCCGCTTTCAATGCCGAGTAGATGCACGCTATCCGGCGAAATCATGTCGAGGTGAGTCCGCAGATGAAGGTGAAAATCGTGCTCGTACAACCTGCGGAGCGCGGGCGTCGACGAAAGCGAAGTCTCTACCAATGGCGCGAACGACGCAGCCCAGGTTACGAAGTCGACCCGTACTCCGCGCGCAAGGAGGAATTCGGCAACCGCAATGGCTTCATAATGACCGGTATCATCCAGAACCACTGCCCGCTTTACGTGCTCCTCTTTGAAACCGCTTAATAATTCGGCCGACGAGATGACATGGGGAAGATTGATCCCTTCTGGAATTCGACCCGGCAGGCCTTTCTGGATACCGTCAAGCCGGGGCTGGGATCCTGTGGCGACAATGACATGATCGGGCGCAATATCCCGAATATCCTCGGGAAGCATGAAGGTGCTGAGGCGCACATCGACTCCCAGACGAAAAATCTCTGCTTCGAGCCAATCTGTGATATCCTTGATCCCGTGACGTGCCGGTGCTTTCGATGCCAACGCCACCTGCCCGCCCAGCTCTTTCTGCGCTTCGGCCAAGATAACATGGTGTCCGCGAAGCGCGGCAATTCGAGCTGCCTCCATACCGGCGGGGCCACCGCCAACAATTAATACCGTTTTCTCACTTTGGGCAACTGGCAGAGCTTCATCGCCTATCTCCGCCTCCCTCCCGACGTATGGATTGACGGTACAGCCCATCGCCATGCCCGGTATAAGCCCTTGTCCTACGCAGCCGTGATTGCAGCCGATGCACGGTCTGACCTGATCCACGCGGCCTTCGCGGGTTTTCCTCACGATATCGGGATCCGCGATATGGGCGCGTGTCATGCCAACCATATCTGCTAATCCATCATGTATGACCTGATCCGCCTCTTCGATGGTGCGGAACCGTCCCGTAACGATACCAGGTACCGTCACTCTCTGGGTTACTACGGACGAGTACTCCAATTCATACCCGGCTGGCTCGTGCATCCCACCGATCATTTCGGCAAATGAGTAGTAGCCGCCCATCGACACATCTACGAAATCAATCAGCCCCGCGCGTTCAAGGTTTTCGGCAATGTCTGCATTATCTTCGGGCGTAAGTCCGCCTTCGGTGTTCTCATTGCTCAGACGCACACCAAGCGGATAATCATTCCCGGCACCGCTTCTGATCGCCCCCAGTATCTCTTGCAGAAAACGTATTCGATTTTCGAACGATCCACCATATTCGTCTTCTCGCTTGTTCGTCAGCGGAGACAGGAATTGCTGGACGAGGTAGGTATGGGCTGCGTGCACCTCTACCCCGTCGATACCTCCCTTTTTCGCTCTTATTGCCGCATTTGCAAAGCTTTGGACGATTTCTTCGATCTGCCCCTTGGACATCGAAATCGGTACCGTGCCCATATAGGAGCTCGGAATATCGGACGCAGACCAGGGGGGCGAACCATCCAGCGCACCGCGATGGTGGCCACTATGCCAAAGCTGCTGGAAAACCCGCATGCCATGAGGGCGGATGGCTTCCATCAATTTTTCATATCTGCGAATTATACTATCGTCATGATTGCAGAGATGTGATGGGCTGGATGGGTGGACGCTCGCGATTTCAAGAACCGTAAGTCCTACTCCGCCTCTCGCCCGCGCTGCATGATATTCAATCAGCTTGTCGCAAAGGCCCGGGCCAAAATGGGTGCCGTGTGCAGTCCGAACGATCCGGTTTGGTATCTCGATGCCGTTGATCTCGATCGAATTGAACGCATGCCTAATCATTGTTTTCGGACCTCTCTGTTCCGCCAAGCGACACCGGTAAATCTTTCAGAAACACGGACGACCGACCTTTGGGGGTATGCTCGTGAGACATTCTTGCCTCGAATAGCCATTCTTACGATACCGATCTGGCCAGCCCGTCAGCCCTAGATCTTAAAAGATGAAGGAAATTCAACGGCACGCGCGATATTTTATGATGAAATTTTGACCAAGGCCTTGCCAATATTCTGGCCTGTAAGCACGTCGAGAAACGCATCTACCGCATGATCTAATCCATCGGTGATGTGTTCTCGCCAGACAATGTCGCCTTTGAGATAATTTTGCTCAAGGTAATCGAGAAATTCGGCACGCCGGTGATTCCAAAGCGTTGCATTAAAGCCGAGGATCGAAATACCTTTCTCCATAATCGCGAAATAATTTTGAGGCCCGGCGCGATAATTGCCCGAATTGTAAAGCCCGATCGAGCCGCAGGCCGCCACCACGCCACGTGGCCGCAGGGTGCTCAATGCGGCATCCAGATGGTTGCCGCCTACATTATCGAAATAGCGAGTTATCCCGTCCGGCGCGCAGGCTCTAATTGCCTCGGCGAGATCGTCCTCGGTTCGATAATTTATGAAATGATCGACGCCCAGAGAATTGGTGATCCACTGTCCCTTCGCATCAGTTCCGGCAGAACCAATCACCTTGGCCCCGGCAATTTTGGCCAGTTGCACCGCAACGCTGCCTACGCCGCCCGCGGCGGATGATACGAAAACAATATCGTCAGTGCCAGGCTTCAGGATATCAAGCATTCCAGCACTTGCGGTAACGCCTGTTCGCGAGAGCAAGCCGATATGTAACTGCAACGGCACTTTGGACGCATCTACGACACGCACGTTCTCTGCCTTTTCGACGTAACGATCGCGCCAACCATTTACCTCGCTTACTACGGCAGTGCCTTCAGGAACGTCGGCGCATCGCGATGCGCTGACGATGCCGCAACACCCCCCGGTCATAGGGTGCCCTTCCGGCAGCGGTGCGTGAGCGCCCGATTTACTGCTGAGATAAAGACGCATGTACGGATCGACCGACATCCATTTATTCTCGACCAGCACCTCTCCGTCTTGAAGTTCTGGCAAATCAACTTCACGCATATCGAAGTTATTTTTGGTCGGTTCGCCTGCGGGGCGTTCCTTGAGAAAAATTTGAGCGGCCTTCATGCGGAGTATCCTAGCCATTTGGTCGAACTGAAGGGATGACTGCCTGGCTCACCAAGGTTTTTCGTTGTTCATGTATCTTTCGAACTCGTCGTGGAAATGGCGCACGCGCACTTCCTGCTGTGACAGCCGCATACCTTTGAAGCCATTGGAATGAAGGCCCTTCTGAACGGTATCGAGCAAATCGACATCCTGTCCGAGCACTTCGCCCAGTGGCGATACTTCCGCAGGAGGTAGCGCATAGAGCTTCTCCGGCTTTTCCTTGCACGAGACATCCGCACCTCTGGGAATGCCCATATATAGCGGGATCAGGTGCGCCTGGTCCTGCTCCATCGGGTGGATCAGGATCTGGATACGGAAAATCATCCGCTCCGTGTCGCGTTCATGCGGCAGGAACTGCATGAATAATGCGCCTTCCGGATGGGCATTGAAAGCCAGATTGGGGAAGAAGAAAATCGCTTGATCGTCGGTCAGCTGGTCGTCTGTAAAATTATCCAGATGCAGCTTGGCTGCTTCCTTGAGAGCGCGCTTGGCCTGCTGGATCGCTTCGCGCACCTCCAGCGCACGGCCTTCGAACTCGACCGGGTCCAACCCGACCTCACCCAGCATCGCCCGCTGTGCTTCGGTCAATGTTTCCTGATCCGACTTGCGCGGACTGATGGTGGTGAAGGGATGCTGAGTCATGCTCATACCGTAATCGTATAGTTCGGTCTGCATGTTCACATCATCCATCGAATCCGCCATCTGCGGATGGATCGCGTGGAGATGGTAAGTCTCGATGAACGCATCGACCCCCGTCTTCCAGTTCGCTGGCAGGTCCAGTTCGATATCCGTGATTACCCGCAGGTTCTCCAGGCGATAGGGCTCGGCATGCTCCCTCGCTCCGCTCAGAAACTCGTGAACCGGCGGCGCATCGGGGCTCTGGCAGACAAAGACGAAACCTCCCCATACTTCGCAACGCACCTCCGCAAGGTCGAGATTGCCGCATAGCACTTCCGGCCTGAACGTCTCGCGGTCGGTTATCTCGCGAAGCGAACCGTCGAGGTTCCACTTCCAGGAATGGAACGCGCAGGTGAACCCGCCCGGAAGGCTGCCTTCGCCATCGGCCACCAGCTTGTTGCCGCGATGCTGACAGACATTATAATAAGCCTGCAGCTTATCCGACTCCGTTCGCACAATCAGAAGCGACTGATCGGCAAGCTGGAACGTAAAATAGTCTCCCGGTTCTTCCAAATCCTCGATCCGGCCGGCAACTACCCACACCTTCTTCCAGAAGCGCTCGCGCTCCAACTGCGCGAACTCCGGGGAATAATATTGTTCGGGAGGAAGCAGTCGCTCCCAATCGCCGGAAAGACGCTCAAGTCCCTTGATGCCACCCGCAGCAAGCGGTTCGCTCTGCGAAAACGATACTGTCTTCTCTGATTTGCCCATATTATCCTCTACGATGTTGGAGAGGCTTGTGTCAGCCATTCTTCGATCGTTAACACTTAGGGTAGACCTGCGAACCGCGTTGAATCCACTGGTTATATTGCTAGGGCGATACCCTCCGATCGGGCGTTTGTTACGACGCAGCCTATCAATTCCCAAGAATCCGTCATAATGAAGAAAGGTACAAGATATGGCCCCCTTTTTCAATGCCAGGCCATGGTTTGAGCAACGATTGTGCCGAAGGTCCAATCAAGGTGCCGTTCAAAATGCAGTTCGGCTCGGAGACAGTTCCAGGTCCTTTATGACTGCATTTCATTGCCGCGGGCGCTCAACCAGTCTTTTGATCCGGCAAGGATCCCGTTCATTCATTCCTAGAACTCCATGCCCACTTCGAGTCGCCAACGTCGCGGCGCACCCCAAGTCTGAAAGAATACCGACGGAAACGAAAATGTGCGATAATCCTCGTCGAACAGGTTCTGCCCCGAGGCGGTAATCCACCATCCATCGAAGCTGCGTAAAGTCATCGACGCGTTGAAAGTGCCGTAGCCGGACTCCACATCCCCGACTGTACCTAGCACATCAAGAACCACGTCATCCTGATACCGCCATAACAAATTGGTTTCGAGCGAGTAGTTATCCGTCAGATCCGCGGTGTGATTAACAGTAATGGAATAATTATAATCAGGGGCATAACGGACCGGAGTTCCAGAGAAATCCGTCGTACCGGTAGAGCCTGCTGTCGAGAACGGACCCACCGGAAGCAGGCGGTTGTCGATGTCAGCTTCTTTAACATCGGCATCGAGAATACCGAGCGCGCCGGTGATACTCAGGCCTGGGATGGCGGAAACACGAACAGAGGCATCGAGTTCAATTCCTCGAATCCGCACTTCCTGATAGTTCAGGATATAGGTATTGGTTCCCAGCAGGAACGGCCCCCCATTATCATCCAGCGTAACAATCGTACTGGGTACCTGTTGACCTTCAAGCTTGGTCGTAAAAGCCGCAATGTTGAAACGTACATCACCATTAGCGAACACGTTTTTCGAGCCAATTTCGTAGCTTGTCACATCTTCGGAATCAAAATCGAGAAAGTTGCCGTTCGACACGAAATTGGGCTGGCCCATGAAAGTCTCTGACAATGTGCCGCGGATCGAAAACCCTCCGCTCCTTACGCCTTCTGCGCGCCGCACATAGATTTGGTTGTCAGGGGTGACGGAATAACTCGCCGAAAACGCGGTCAATAAATCGCTGGAATTGCGCTGATCACGAATTTGCGGATCGAATACAGGCTCATCAAAAACCACTTCCGACTGAGTAAGGTCGCGATTGAAAACCTGACTGGAAAAGCGCTTACTCTCGTCGATATATCGAAGCCCGGCCGAAACGGAGAATCGATCGGTGATGTCGAGATCGACAGCCGCGAAAACGCTGATCGACTCCGTCTTCTCTTGCGCTACGCTGCGAGAAACGGCTTCGTTGGGCGAAAGACCCTGAGCACTTAAATCAAGACGGTTGATCGTAATATTGCCAACATCGTGCCAATAATAATAAGCTCCCGCCGTGAGCACGCCATCGATGCTCGATCCAAAAATCTCGTCGATGTCCGCAACACCGCGCAGCTCCTGGCTAAACTGTTCCAGAGGCAGGGTGCGCGTCAAATGAAGGGTGCCTAAAATCGGATTTGGCAAAAAGGAACATGTTCCGCCCTGCAAAGCCGTCGGGCAGCCCGCATCGAAATCGGTATCGTTCGTATCGGGGGCATCGACCCAGCCGGTGATCGAAGTCAATTCCACCCAATCGAGGTCGAGGTTCATCTCGAGACTTAGACGAGTGAAGTCCAACTCGCCCCGGTTCGGGAAATCGGCAATTACCTCGTTTGGCCCAAGACCATTATATGTATCGCCCGGAATACCGAATACGCTTTGCGTCAGCGGGTTTTCCAGCTGTATCCCCTGCCCCGTCGTTTCTGCCCATACTCGGTCGAAGACTAACAGCGCATCGAAATTGGGCGTAGGCTCGAACAGTGCCATGGCGTGGATCATATCAATATTCTCGCCGCCCTCCAGTTCACCCGTGTAGAGGTTTTGCGAATACCCTTCATTTTGCCGGTGACTATAACCCAATTTCAAACTGGTGGTGTCGTTCAGGAACATGCCGGTGTTGAAAATTACGTTGGCACTGCGTTCCTCGAACCTGCCGATGGCTGCGGCGGCCTTTACCCCCATATCCGCAGAGGGCCGGGAACGTCGGATGTTCACTACGCCGCCGGTCGTGTTCTTTCCAAATAATATGCCTTGTGGACCGCGGTCGATTTCCACGCTTTCGACATCGAATGCGTCCATGAGCGCGCCGGCGCTGGTGCCGAGGGCTACCCCATCGATAGTGATCCCGACCGCCGGACTTTGAGTGCGCTCGGAATCGGAGTAGCCAAGCCCCCGCATGAACACTGCGGCCACGCCGACATTGGATGGGTTCTGGTTCACTATCAGGTTCGGGGCCATGCCATCGAAATCGCGGAGCGTCCGCGGAGCCGCGGCGGCGATCTGCGTACTGTCCAATATCGTGATGGCAAGCGGTACGTCGATGTCCGCTTCCTCCCGGCGTCGGGCAGTCACTACAATGGTCTTCGTGGGGTCGTTAGGTACCGAAGCAGCCTGCGCGTCTTCAGTCGCATTCTCTTGATTTTGTGATGGGATTTCTTGGGCATAGGCAAATGAGGGACTTACCGCAAAACATGCGCTACTTAAGGTTCCAGCCGCCTTTAGGACTTTTATCATACCACCTCCACTGAACATTTATTTAGTCATCATTATGCCTGATGCTCGGCTCCAATTACGAAAACAGCGCGGGTGTATTCAACTAATAGATGTGATAGCGATAGGGATCCAAACGCTTCGAGCCGCTCCAAGGCTTCGACCCGCTCCAAGAAGGTGCGGAGAATCAAACGCTTGCCTAGGCCCTGTTGACAAACTGGATTCACAATAAAATGGGTTAGGATGTGATTGTGCTTTGCACAGCTTCGCTTCCAAGATAGCTTTTTCGGAAGTTATCTTGGCGCGTTTGCTGAGGGAGGATGCCGAGTGGGGGTTCTTTGGGCCTTTCCTCGTGGCGGTTCGGGGGCGAGGCGGCCACCCTGCCTCGGACCATCGGCGTGTTCTGGACGGCATTTTCTGGATTGCTCGCACAGGCGTGGCGTGGCGCGACCTGCCCGACGAGTTTGGCAAGTGGTCGAGCGTCTATCGCCAGATTAGGCGTTGGACCCTGGCGGGGCTGTGGGAGTTGGTGCTCGATGCCCTCAATGGCAATGGTGCGGTGCCAGATGGCATCCAGATGATCGACAGCACCGTGATCCGCGCGCACCACTTGACAGCGGGCGCAAAAGGGGGACTCAAAGTCAGGGTTCTGGCCGTTCAAAAGGTGGCTTCACCTCCAAGATCCACCTCGTTACCAAAGCTCTCGGCGTCCCTGTCAGGGCGAAAGTAACCGGCGGCGAGGTCGATGATGACCTACCGACCGCTCGCGTATTCTTGCGCAGATCGGGGCTGTGACAGCGATCACATCAGAAGCACTAACGAAGCACGCGGTGGAACCGCGGTGATCCCCGCCAAGGCCAACCGCAAAGAACCAATTCCGCACGACACCGTCGCATACGCTTTGAGAAACCGCATCGTGGCCTGCTGCCGGTTTGGTGGACACCGAGATAAGGTGTTTCCACCTATCGGAGGTCCACAATGCAAAGAAGGAAGTTCAGCCGCGAGTTCAAGCT
>NZ_JAKKIE010000045.1 GCF_021742065.1 Rhizorhapis sp. SPR117 | reverse complement strand
GCCCGCAACGCGGGACATAAACCAGCCGGGTCACTTCTCGATGAAAATACCGGGTCACTTCTCAGCGACAATCAACAGACTAGCCGTTGCCCGGGCGGAGCAGTCAGCTTCTCCAGCCGCTTATCAGTCAACCTCTCGCGCGCGGAGCTATGCTCGACTCGCGCCTCGTCGTTGCTTTGCAACACTGTCGCCATTATCGTCTCCAGACCGTTCCGGGGTAGCCCCAGGGAAACGGGGAGCCCGCGCTGCGGCGAGACTGGGAGAGACCCGCCGAGACCTCATCCTAACTATAATTCGCAGAAAAGCTAATGTTTTCTAGGTGTCATCATACCTAGAGAGACTCGGCCAGATGGATAAGTTGATCCTTGGTAAGGCTGAGGTCGTGAGTTCAATCCTCACCGGCAGCACCATTTTTCAATGGGTTAGTGGTCATTTCACTTGGTCCCGAGCTGAGGATTTTTACAAGGATAGCGATGGTATCGTTATCCCGAACACAAATACTCGGCAATTGACCGACCCGGCTTGGCCCAAGTTATACGATTTCAAGCGCGATGGCCGTTGCTTCACCACCGCCGATGCACAGGGCGGCAATGCCGCGTGTCTTGCCAGAAGCTTTCAATGCGGCAATCAGCGTGGCAATGATGCGCGCGCCGCTGGCCCCTATCGGATGACCAAGCGCCGTTGCGCCGCCGTTCACATTAACCTTCGCATGGGGAATGGCCAGATCGCGCATGGCAATCATCGCTACGGCGGCGAAAGCTTCGTTCACTTCGAACAGATCCACATCCTCCACTGACCAGCCCGCTTTATCGAGCGCCTTGCGGATCGCAAAAACAGGTGCCGTGGTGAACAAGGCGGGCGCATGGGCATGCGCGGCCGTCGCAACGATGCGCGCTTCCTGCCTCAGGCCAAATTGTTCCACAATGCTGGCGCGGGTTATGACCAGAGCCGCCGCACCATCGGAAATAGAGGCCGAACTCGCGGCAGTGATTGCCCCGTCTTTTGCGAAAGCCGGCCTGAGGCCGGGAATCTTCTCTGGCTTTGCGTTGCCGGGCTGTTCGTCTTCGACAATAACACTATCACCGCCGCGCCCTGGCACGGTGACTGGTACAACCTCTTCCTTGAATGCACCGCTGCTGATGGCGTTGCGGGCACGATTCAGGCTTTCAATGGCATAGGCATCCATCTCGGCGCGGGTAAATTGATAATCGCGCGCGGTGTCCTCGGCAAAAGCGCCCATCGGCTTGCCCACATCATACGCGTCTTCCAGTCCATCCATCATCATCGTGTCGATGACACGATCATGGCCGATGCGCGCACCGGAACGGTGCTTGGGCAGCGCGTAGGGAGCATTGGTCATGCTTTCCATGCCGCCTGCGATGATGATATCGGCACTCCCCGCGGCCAGTGCCTCCGCCGCCATGATCGTCGCCTGCATACCCGAACCGCACATTTTGTTTACCGTCGTCGCCTCAACCGATTGCGGCAGACCAGCGCCCAACGCCGCCTGACGCGCGGGCGCCTGGCCCAGACCGGCAGAGAGGACGCAACCCATATAGATGCGATCAATGGCAGACGCATCGGCGCCGGAACGCTCCACGGCGGCTTTCACAGCGACTGCGCCAAGCTGGACCGACGTAACCCCGGATAGGGCGCCCTGAAAACCACCCATGGGGGTACGCGCATAAGAGGAGATGATGATGGAATCAGACATGGCATTTTCCTTGGCGGGAGCAACTTTTAAAAGCGATCGGGCGATCGGCTATGCGCTATGTACTAGCAGATGCAATCCGTTTCGTCATGGCGACGGCATCACGACCGCGCGACATTCGCCAAAGCCGATAGGAACGAATCCCGGCGCCGCTGCGACTGCGCGCAGGGAAACTTCGTCGCCATCTTCCAGAAACGTCCGACTTTCTCCACTGGGCATAATGATCGGTTCCTTACCACCGTTGGTCAGTTCCAGCAGACTGCCATAACCATCTTTCACCGGGGCAGAGATAGTACCGGTACCCAACAGATCGCCCGAAGACAGATTGCATCCATTCGATGCATGGTGCGCCAAGACCTGATTGACGGTCCAGTACATATTGCTCGCAGCTGCGCGACTGAGCCGAACCGCCTCCATGCCCGCTTCCCGCATGCTCGCGGTGGAGAGCGCCGCCTCCAGCGTGATAGCAAGAGCACCGTGCGCTTGATCGTCGTTGTCGGCGAGATAGGCGAGCGGCTGCGGATCGCCTTCCGGGCGCGGCGGCTGCGCGATCCGAAATGGCGCCAGCGCCTCGCTCGTCACCACCCATGGCGAAATGGTCGAATGGAAATTTTTTGCCAGAAATGGTCCGAGCGGCTGATATTCCCACGTCTGAAAATCGCGTGCGGACCAGTCGTTGAGCAGGCAAAAACCCGCGATGTGATCCGCTGCTTCTCCAATGGGAATATTCGTACCGAGCGCATTTCCCGGCCCGATCCAGACGCCCAACTCCACTTCGTAATCCAGTCGGCCTGTAGGTGCTACTATCGGTTCCGCCGCGTCAGGCATCTTGCATTGGCCGCGTGGACGAACCACAGGCACACCCGAAACGCGTATCGACGATGCGCGTCCATGATAACCGACGGGCACATACTTATAATTGGGCAGCAACGGATTATCGGGGCGAAACAGCTTGCCGACATTGGCAGCATGATGGATGCCGACATAAAAATCCGTATAATCGCCGATCCGCGCTGGCAGATGCATCGCGCATTTGGAAGCTGGCACCAGATGCTTCTCAACCTGCCCTCGATGCCCTGGGTCCGAAAGCAGCGCACTGATCCTATGGCGCAGCTTTCGGCGATCCCCACCCCCCAGCGCCAACAGCTCATTGACGTCATTCCCCAGACACATGCTTTCCCACCCGGACAGCAATTGGTCCTGCGCACATGCTGACAGGTCCAGGATCATCTCCCCAATCGCCACGCCCACGCGCCTGTTTCCAGCATTCTGCGAGAACACGCCATAGGGTAGATTCTGGACCGGGAAATCGCGATGCCCCTGCGCGCTTTCGACCCAGCTTGTGCGAGCGGGGTCGTGCGTTTCGTCAGTGGTCCAATATGCCATCTATTCTTCAGCTTTCGATATCCGGCAGCCGCGCCTTGGCAAAGCCTGTCCAGCATTCGTCATAATCGCCCTGCAACAACGGCGTTTCCATCGCCCAGCGTGTAGGATGAATAACATGGCGGCTCTCGAACATGAACGCCATGCTGTCCTCGATGCGGTGCGGCGCCAAATCGGTCGCGATCGCCTGCTCATAGCTCGCGACATCCGGCCCATGAGCCGACATGCGGTTGTGCAGGCTCGCCCCACCGGGCAAGAAGCCATCCGCTTTCGCATCATAGACGCCCTCGATCAGACCCATGAATTCGCTCATCACATTGCGATGGAACCAGGGCGGCCGGAATGTATCCTCTGCCACCATCCAGCGCGGCGGGAATATCACGAAATCGATATTCGCGGTTCCCGGCATATCGCTCGGGCTGGTCAGCACCGTGAAAATCGACGGATCGGGATGATCGAAGCTTACGGTATTCATCGCGTTGAACCGCCTCAGGTCGTACCGGGCTGGCGTCAGGTTGCCATGCCACGCCACGACATCAAACGGGCTATGATCGAGCACCGTCGTCCAGAGCCGTCCCATGAACTTGTACACGATCTCCACGGGACGCTCGACATCCTCGAAAGCGGCGGCCGGCGCCTCAAAATCGCGCGGGTTCGCCAGCCCATTCGATCCGATCGGTCCCAGCTCGGGCAAGCGGAACAGGGCGCCGTAATTCTCGCAGACATATCCGCGCGCCGGCCCATTGGACAGCTCGACCCGAAAGCGTACACCCCTTGGCACGATTGCGATCTGCAGCGGCGCGGCCGTGAGCACGCCCATCTCCGTGACGATCCGCAGACTGCCCATTTGCGGCACGATCAGCAACTCGCCATCGGCGCAGCAATAGACCCGGTCGATCATCGACTGGTTCGCCGCATAGAGGTGAATCGCACACCCAGTGGTCGCCGCCACGTCGCCATTGCCCGCATAGGTCACAAGGCCGTCGACAAAATCCACAGGTGCATCGCCAAAACCCGGCGCGTCCCAGCGCAGGCGATTGGGTGTTGCGGGCACTTCATCGAACGGGCCGGAACGGACAAGACACTTGCGCTCATAAAGCGCGAAGGGCGGATGACCGGCACTTGGGCGCATGCGGTACAACCAACTGCGCCGGTTTTCGGATCGCGGCGCAGTAAAGGCTGTGCCCGATAGCTGCTCGGCATAGAGCCCATATGGTGCATGCTGCGGCGAATTTCTGCCGACCGGCAATGCACCCGCCACCGCTTCGGTCGCAAAATGATTGCCAAAACCTGTCAGTACAGCTTCCTCTCTGGCGACAATCGCCCCGGGCAGCGCAGAACATTCGGGATCGGGAATGACGGTCATGGCCTCACGTCCTCATGCATCGACCGTGATTACGCCCCGGCGGATCTGATCAAGCTCGATGGATTCATATAGTGCCTGAAAATTGCCGTTGCCAAAGCCTTCATTGCCTTTGCGCTGGATGATCTCGAAGAAAATCGGCCCCACCATATTTTCCGTGAATATCTGTAGCAATATGCCTTCCTGCTTCACATCGCCATCGATCAGGATGCGGTTTTTGCGGAGCCGCTCCAAATCCTCGCCGTGCCCGGGCACGCGCTTATCGACCAGATCGTAATAGGTTTCGATCGTATCCTGCAACCGCACACCGCGCGCGCGCAGCTTTTCGACCGTGTCGTAAATATCATTCGTCGTCAGCGCGATATGCTGGATGCCCTCACCATTATAATCCTGGATAAACTCCTCGATCTGGCTCTTGTCGTCCTGACTTTCATTAAGCGGAATACGGATCGCCCCGTCAGGCGCGATCATCGCCTGACTGAACAATCCGGTCGCCTTGCCCTTGATGTCGAAATATTTCTGTTCCCGAAATCCGAAAAGCTTGCCGTAAAATTCCGACCAGACGCGCATCTGCCCGCGCTTCACATTATGTGTAAGGTGATCGAGCATATCGAGCCCAACACTGTTTTCGGCGGCGATGTTCTGCCATCCGGGGATTTCATCCCATTCCGCAAAGGGATCACCCTCAACCAGATACAACAACGAACCGCCAATTCCCTCGATAACCGCCGTTCCCGGCAGTGCGCCATGCCTTGCATCGACCGCCTTGGCGCCATTCTTCAATGTGTGCGCCAGCGCCGCCTGTGCATTGGCGACGCGAAAGCCCATGCCGCTGGCCGATGGACCGTGCATCCTCTGGAACTCGGCGGCATGACCGTCCTTCCGGGCGTTCAACAGAAACGTGGCCCGCCCCTGACGAAACAGGGTGATATCGCCATCGCTGGAATGCGCCGCTGCCGTAAAGCCAAGGCCCTCCAACAAGTCCGTCATGGCTTGCGGATCCGGCGCGGTAAATTCAACAAACGCAAATCCATTGAGACCCAGCGGGTTTTCGGCATTCGTTTGGCGTGTCATATGAAGCTCCCCTCGCCGGTGGAAGATGCGGAGCGGGCGCGTGCATAGGCCTGTGTTCCGCGCGAATAGACGACATCTTCGGGCAGAATCGTGTCGATCTCTATGTCGGACTGATGCTCCAGCTCGGCATAAATCGGTCCGAAATCCGTCTCCACCGTCTGCCGCAGCAGGTCCTCGAAACTGTCGATGACGAAGTAATTCTGCTGATAATCGTCAATCCGGTACTTCGTCCGCATCAAGCGCTTGAGGTCGAAACCGATGCGGTTGGGCGAGGGATCGTCGAGCGCGAACACCGCCTCCCCGAACGAGGATACGATGCCCGCGCCATAAAGCTTCAGGCCTTCGCCCTGACGGATCAGCCCGAATTCGACGGTGTACCAATAGAGCCGCGCGAGATAATCAATGGCGCCCAGTCTCGCCGCGCGAAGCCCGCCCTCGCCATAGGCCTGCATATAGTCTGCGAACACCGGATGGGCGAGCAGCGGCACATGGCCAAAGACATCGTGAAAGATATCCGGCTCCTGCAGATAGTCGATTTCGCTCGGGGTGCGGATAAAGCGCCCGGCAACAAAGCGGCGATTGGCGAGATGTTCGAAAAAGACCGCGTCGGGCACCAGCCCCGGCACAGCGACGACCTGCCAGCCAGTCGCCTTCATCAGACGTTCCGACAGCTCATCGAAATTGGGGATGCCGGGTCGCGTCATGCGCAGCATATCGAGTCCGTCCATGAATTCAGGGACGACCCGGTCCGGCAGCATTCTGGCCTGACGCTCAAACAACGCATCCCACATCGCATGGTCAGCCGCGCTGTAGCGATCCCAATCCTGCGAGATGGTCCAGTCGGCGGCTGCACCTTCCGGATATTGCAGATCAGCATGTACCATGATCGGATTTTCTCACAGAAACGCCGAACATACTGTTCAAAATCCTGTCTAATGCGCGGTTGTGTGACGAGTTATTTCAGTATATATAATTTTTATGACTAAAACCGTCGTTCTGGATGATATCGACCGCCGAATCGTCGCGGCGCTTCAGCGCGATGCATCGCTTTCCAATGCCCAACTTGCGGAACAGGTGGGCAGCACCGGGCCATCCTGCTGGCGGAGGATCAAGGCGCTCGAAGCGGCGGGCGTCCTGATGCAGCCCATCCGGCTCGCGAACCCCGAAAGCCTCGGCTACGGCGTCAATGTGCTCTGCAGCATACGGATGCGCAGCCACGCGAGCGAAAGCATCGAGGCATTTGAGGAATTTGTGCGCTCTCACCCGCAAATTCAGGAATGCTACTGCATGTCGGGTGAATGGGATTATCAGATCCGCGTCGTGGCATCGGATGTGTCGGATTATGAGCATTTCCTGATGCGGACCTTGCTCAAGCATCCATCGGTCGCGGGCGCGGCCTCACATTTCGCATTGTCGGTCACGAAATACGAAACCGCCCTCCCCATCTAGCGAACCCTTCCCGGACCTGCCCCTCGGTGCTTGAGGCCAGGACCACGCAAAGAACCGGGCGGACGGCTGGATCAAATGTCGCTCTATGCGGTTGTACTTCCATCATGTCGATCACCACCAATCCCGAATGGCAGCAACTTGCGCTCTATGCCGTGGGCGCGGCCTTACTGCTGATCGTCCTCTTCAATATCCCCTATGTCGGTCGCGTGCTGCGATCGCTGTTTTCCTTTGCGCTGCTTGCCTTCTGCCTGTTCCTCCTGTTTCAGCAGGCCCCATTCGACCCAGGCCTGGCGCGGTTCATGGCACAGTTTGACCTTGATGGGCAGGAGGTGACCGGAAACGAGGTTCGTATCCGCATGTCGCCGGACGGCCATTTCTGGGCACAGGTGAAGATCAACGGCACTGAACGGCGGATGCTGGTAGACAGCGGCGCAACGGTCACCGCTTTATCTGAGCAGACAGCACGGCTCGCCTCCGTGAAGCCCGACAGCAGTCTTGTCCCGATCGTGATGCGAACCGCCAACGGTATTGTTCCGGCAGAAACCGGCACCATAGAACGTCTCACTCTTGGAGGCATTGAAGCGAATGGCCTCAAGGTCGCAATTTCTCCAGCTCTGGGCTCTATCGATATCCTGGGCATGAACTTTCTGTCGCAACTCGCGTCCTGGCGCGTCGAAGGAGGCACTCTGATCATGGTCCCGCCAGACAAAACAGCTTGAAGGTAGCCACTAATCTCGCGGGTATTTCGCTGCATCGCATGTGAAAGGAGCTTTCAATCGCTGGGAAACTGCACAGCGCGATCCCGCACCGCCTGGACCGGCTTCCGTGGAGCCGTTTCCATTGGCTGGTTGTCGTTGCACTCGGGATCACCTGGATTCTCGATGGTCTGGAAGTCACAATGGCCGGCTCAGTGGCGGGTGCCTTGCGAGAAAGTCCCGTGCTTCGGTTCAGCGCCGCAGATGTCGGTTTCGCCAACTCCGCATATTTGATCGGCGCTGTCACCGGCGCATTGTTTTTCGGCTGGCTAACCGACCGTTGGGGTCGCAAACGTCTCTTTTCTATTACGCTGGGGCTGTATCTCTTGGCAACGGCCGGGACAGCATTCAGCTGGGATCTCCCGAGCTATGCCGTGATGCGTTTTCTGACGGGTGCAGGTATCGGCGGAGAATATTCCGCGATCAATTCGGCAATCCAGGAGCTGGTGCCCGCCCGCCGCCGTGGCTGGACCGATCTCGTGATCAACGGCAGTTTCTGGATCGGCGCGGCATTGGCCAGTGGTATTTCGATCATTCTGCTCGACCCGCGCATCGTTGATCCCGAATATGGCTGGCGCATCGCATTTTTCGGCGGAGCGGCGATCGGGCTGGTCATCCTGCAATTGCGCCATTTTCTTCCCGAAAGCCCGCGCTGGCTGGCGGCGCACGGCAGGGCAGATGAGGCAGAGCGGATCATAGAGGGGATCGAGCAGCGGATCGAAGCCGAAGGACATCGCCTCGACCCCATCGAACCAAGCGAAGTGCATGTCCGTCCCCGGCGGGCGACGCCAATAGCCGATGTCTTCTCAACCCTGTTCCGTGTCTATCCCAAGCGTACCTTTTATTGCCTGACCCTGATGGCCGCACAGGCGTTCTTCTACAACGCGATTTTCTTCACCTATGCGATGATGCTCACTGATTTCTACAATGTGTCGAGTGCCAGGGTGGGATATTATATCCTTCCCTTCGCGGTGGGGAACGTGCTTGGGCCGTTGCTGCTCGGCAGGTTGTTCGATAGTTGGGGGCGTCGGCCCATGATCATGATCACTTACACCCTGTCGGGCCTGCTGCTGGCTGCGACAGGCTTTGCGTTCAACGCTGAAATCCTGACGGCGACCACGCAAACGCTTTGCTGGAGCGTGACTTTCTTTTTCGCTTCGGCTGCGGCCAGCGCCGCCTATCTGACGGCGGCGGAGAACTTTCCACTGGAAATGCGTGCCTTGGCCATAGCCATTTTCTATGCGCTCGGGACGCTGCTTGGCGCCGTTGCGCCATGGGTATTCGGTCTGCTGATCGATAGCGGATCACGGGATCAGGTATTGCTCGGATATTTGCTCGGGGCAGCCCTCATGATCTTCGCTGCATTGGTCACAAAGCTCTTCGGAGTTGCGGCAGAACGCAGGTCGCTTGAAGCGGTCGCCAAGCCATTGAGCTGGCAATGAACTGGACCTCTGTAACGCGCAAGGCAGCGCCATGCGTAAACCAGTCGACGTCTCGTTGCTGCGCCATATCGAGAGCAATGAATGGCGTGAGGAAATCCAGACAACTCTGAGTAAGCGCAACTGACTTAATGCACCCACGTTTCGATCAACAGCCAAGCTCCAATCAGGAGAAAGAGCGAAGCCGCAATCATCCTGACGATCTTGAGCGGGACACGTTTAACCAGCTCGTTGCCGAAAAATACGACCGGCACATTAGCGATCATCATGCCAAGGGTCGTTCCGGATGCGACCAATGCGACATTTTCAAATCGGGCACCCAGCGCGATCGTGGCGAGCTGGGTCTTGTCCCCCATCTCCACAAGGAAGAAAGCGATGAGCGTCGTCAGGAACGCACCAAAGCGGGCTGGCTTTTGCTCTTCATCATCGAGCTTGTCCGGCACAAGCGTCCACCCTGCCATCAGTATGAAGCTGGCAGCCACGATATAGCGAAACCAGTCGCCTTGCAGAATGCCCGCGGCTGCACTGCCGACAAAGGCCGCAAAGGCATGGTTGGCCAGGGTGGCGAAGAGGATGCCGAATATGATCGGCAAGGGCCGACGGAAGCGCGTGGCAAGTACAATCGCCAGCAACATGGTCTTGTCGCCGATCTCGGCAAGTGCAACCACGGCGGTGGAGGTAAGGAAAGCATCCATTCGTCAGTCTCCGGGCCGGGCGATCAAGACAACAACGACACCGCGCCAACCCACCCGACCAGACGGTGACGCAATGTCATCGGTCTCGCCTGAACGGTTGGCCCGTCCCCTGCATGCCATGACCTCTCGGCCAAGTATGTTGACATGCGGCCCGCCTGTCGGCGGCTGGCTACTCCCCAGATAACGACTGCCCTCTACACGACAGGCAGCATTTTGCAATTTGCAATTTGCCCTTTGGTATCAACTTGTTTGCCTGTTACAGAGCCAGTGAAAGGACATTGCCATGTTCGATGCTGTTGACGCCCTGCTTCTGGCCCGCGCGCAATTTGCCTTCACTGTCAGTTTTCATTTCCTCTTCCCCGCCTTTTCCATCGGGCTGGCCAGTTATCTCATGGTCCTGGAAGGATTGTGGCTCACCACCGGCAAGGGCGTCTATGCCAATCTCTATCGCTACTGGCTGAAGATTTTTGCCATCGTTTTTGCCATGGGCGTCGTTTCCGGTATCGTCATGTCCTACCAGTTCGGCACCAACTGGTCGGTTTTTTCCGACAAGGCCGGGCCTGTCATCGGACCATTGATGGCCTATGAGGTGCTGACTGCCTTTTTTCTGGAGGCCGGTTTTCTGGGCGTGATGCTGTTCGGCATCAACAAGGTTGGGCGCAAGCTGCATTTCACGGCCACTTGCGCCGTGGCGATCGGCACTTTCATTTCCGCCTTCTGGATCCTTTCGGTCAACAGCTGGATGCAGACGCCCACCGGCTATGAAATGGGCGCGAACGGACAGTTCCTGCCGGGGCCGAGCTGGCTCGCCATCATCTTCAACCCCAGCTTTCCCTATCGGCTCGTCCACACGGTCCTTGCCGCCTATCTGACCACGGCCTTCGCCGTAGGTGGCGTGGGCGCCTGGCACCTGCTCAAGGACCGCAACAATCCCGGCGCCCGAACCATGTTCTCCATGGCGATGTGGATGGCCGCAATCGTCGCGCCGTTACAGATCTTTGCCGGCGACATGCATGGCCTCAACACACTGGAATATCAACCGGTCAAGGTGATGGCGATGGAGGGTCATTATGATAGCCACCCCCGCGGCGCGCCACTGATCCTGTTCGGCATCCCCGATAGCGCGAACAAGCGGATCGACGCTGCGATAGCCATTCCCAAGGCATCCTCGCTGATCCTCAAGCATGACCTGAACGCTCCGCTCAAGGGGCTGGACAGTGTGCCTGATGCCGACGAACCCCCGGTGGGTATCGTGTTCTGGGCCTTTCGCATCATGGTGGGTCTTGGCTTTGCCATGATGGGTCTTGGCCTGTGGAGCCTGTTTGCCCGGGCGCGGCGCAAGCTGTATGACTGGCCATGGCTGCACCGCACCGCCCTGCTGCTGGGGCCGTCGGGCTTTATCGCTGTGCTGGCGGGATGGACGGTGACCGAAGTGGGCCGCCAACCCTTCACCGTCTATGGTCTGTTACGCACAGTAGACAGCGCCTCGCCGCTCGACGCGCCAGCGGTCGCAGCATCGCTCCTCGCCTTCGTCCTCGTCTATTTTACCGTCTTTGGCATGGGCATCTGGTATCTGTTGCATCTGATGAAGAAGCCACCGGAAGCGCATGAATCGGCTCTGGACGGGTCGCCCATCCGGACCGCCGGCATCACTCCCGCTCCTGCAATCGAAGGAGGTGCATAATGATAGACCTTACTGTCATATGGGCCGCTATCATCGGCTTTGCGATCGTCGCCTACGTCGTGATGGATGGATTTGACCTGGGCATTGGCATCCTCTTTCCGTTGTTCAAAGTGGGCAAGGATCGCGATACCGCCATGAACAGCATCGCGCCGGTTTGGGACGGCAATGAAACCTGGCTGGTTCTGGGTGGCGGAGGGCTGCTGGCGGCTTTTCCGCTGGCCTATGCGATCATCCTGCCCGCCCTCTATGCGCCGCTCATCGCAATGCTGCTGGGTCTGGTACTGCGCGGCGTCGCCTTCGAGTTCCGCTGGAGAGATCCCGCACATCGCGCCTGGTGGGATCGTGCGTTCACTGCCGGATCAACCGTCGCCACTTTCGCACAGGGCGTGACGCTCGGCGCGCTGCTTCAGGGGATCAGCATTGAAGGCCGCGCCTATGCCGGCGGCTGGTGGGAATGGCTATCGCCCTTTTCCGTCTTGACCGGCTTTGGCCTGATGGTGGGTTATGCTTTGCTTGGCGCCTGCTGGCTCAACTGGAAGACGGAAGGCGGCTTGCAACGGCAGGCCGTGGCCTATGCCGGACGCCTCGGCATTGCCCTTTTGATCGTGATCGGCGTCGTCAGCCTTGCCACGCTGACGCTGGATGCCGGCTATCAGAGCCGCTGGCTTGCGTGGCCCGGTATCCTCGCAACCGCGCAAGTGCCGCTGGCAACACTCATCGTGACCGCGCTTTTCTATCGCAGCCTGTCGAGACGCAAAGAGGTCCAGCCCTTCTTCTGGGCGCTGGCGCTCTTTGGGTTATGCCTGCTCGGTCTGGGCATTTCGATCTGGCCCTATGTGATCCCCGCCCGCGTGACCATATGGGAGGCAGCGGCTCCCTATAGCAGCCAGCTCTTCATGCTGGTCGGCAGCGCCGTTCTGGTGCCGGTCATCCTCGCATACACCGCCTGGGCCTATTGGGTGTTCCGTGGCAAGGTGGGCAGCGAAGGTTATCACTGATGCGCGCGCAGTTGAGACGGCTTGGCTGGTTCATAGCTATCTGGGCCGCCAGCGTCACCGCTTTGGGCCTGCTGTCACTGGTGCTGCGCCACTGGCTCACCTGAATGGCTGACCCACGAGCACCTGCCCGATGAAGAGGCCCGCATAAGCCATGAGCAAGGCTTGGGTGGCCTTCGTGAAAGCATATGACGACCAGATGGCCCACTTTGCTGCAGCAGATGCAGCTTGATTCATGCACCACCGAATGCCTCGCCGCTTCTGTAGCACCGAGGGTTGAGGCTGCGGCTCTGACAGGATGGTCATTACGGGGAGGGATTTGACGGTTGCTCCCCGTCCCGCATTCTTTAAAGTTTCTCGAATACAGCCCTGCTCGTGTCTTGCGGCTGGGCTTGACTGGCAGGGCTTAGGGTCAGGACCCTAAGCTACCCCTACTACCAAACACCCCAGAAACATCAGCAGCCCCGCAAAGCGGTTCGACCGGAACTTCACCAATGGATCTGCACCATCGTCCTTCAATGTCGTGACCTGCCACAATAGCTGCACCGCCACGGGCAACAGCGCCAACAATGCTAGGAGCTGCGGTCGCACCTGCCACACCGCCGCGCCCCATAACAGCAACGCCAGCGCGTAGAACACCGCGACGCCCAGCCGCACATGCTTCCCCATCCGCAGCGCGCTTGACTTGATGCCGATCAGCGCATCGTCTTCCTTGTCCTGCAACGCATAGATGCTGTCATAGCCGATGACCCAGCAGATGCACCCGGCATAGAGCGTCAGACCCGGCAGCGTCAGCGCGCCTGCGACCTCGCTCCACCCCACCAAAGCTGCCCATGAAAACACCAGTCCCAGCCAAGCCTGCGGCCACCACGTAATCCGCTTCATAAAGGGATAGGCCGCCACCGGCGCGAGGCTGACCAACGCCACCACGGCGGCATAAGGCGACAGTTGCACCAGCACCGCCAGTCCGATCAGGCACAGCAACGCCAGCCAGCCCCAAGCCGCTTTCAACGACGCAGCCCCACTTGCCAGCGGACGGCTGCGCGTCCGTTCCACCTTTGCATCCAGATCGCGGTCGACAATGTCGTTATAGACGCACCCCGCCCCGCGCATGGCGATGCTGCCGACCAGTAGCCACAAGATCAGATCCCATCGCTTCACCGCTCCGCCCGCCAGCGCCACCGCCCAAGCGCCGGGCCAGAACAGCAGCCACCAGCCGATCGGCCTGTCAAATCGCGCCAACATGGCATAGGGGCGCAGCCCGCGCGGCAGGATAGCCAGCAAACCGCGCACTTCGGTATCGGGGACAATGAAGTCGTTCAAACTACCCTCCGTTTGTCCCGAGCAAAGTTGGGGGGACATGAAGCCGGGCGCAGACGTATCTCGACTTCGCTCGACACGAACGGCAATAGGGACTTGGTCCCCCAGTGGAAAGATAGAAGAGACATGCCCGCAACCCCCGCCTGGCCTCCCCAAAGCGCCCCGCGCCTCTATATTGATGCGTCGCTGGCCGAGGGTGCAGTCGTTCCGCTTGATGGCAATCCGGCGCATTACCTCATCTCCGTCATGCGCGTGAAAGATGGCGACGCCGTCCTCCTTTTCGATAACCGCACCGGCGAATGGGCGGCCGAGGCGCGGGATATCCGCAAGCGCGACCTGGCCCTCCACATCGTCCGCCAGACAAAGACGCTGGAAGCCGTCCCTGATTTCTGGCTCTGCGTCGCGCCAATCAAGAAAGGCCGCATCGATCTGGTCGCCGAAAAGGCATGCGAGCTGGGTGTTGCAAAGTTGCAGCCCGTCCTCACCCGCCGCGCCGTAGTGGACAAGCTGAACCTGTCCCGCCTGCGCGCCCATCTGGTCGAAGCCGCCGAACAATGCGGCCGCACCGCATTGCCCGAACTTGCCGACATGGTGAAGCTTCCCGACCTGCTCAAAAACTGGCCGGTGGGACGCCATCTCTTCTTTGCTGACGAACGGGGCGGTGCCCCCATGGCAGAGATGCTGGCCACTTGCAAAGGCCCCGCGGCCTTCCTTATCGGTCCCGAAGGCGGCTTCGATGACGAGGAGCGCGCCGCCATCCGTGCGCATACTGCGGCCGTTGCCGTTTCCCTGGGCCCCCGCATCCTGCGCGCGGAAACAGCGGCGATTGCGGCAACTGCAATATGGATGGCTCAGTCTGGCGACTGGACATGATAGATGATATCTATTAGATAATAGTTGCGAATAGAAACTTTCCTATTGGCCGAATGCGGACCACCCGCTAAGGGCGATTTATGAGCACGCGCACAGACTCACAAGGCGAGGACACTTATATCGAATCCCGCGATCAATTGATCGCGCTGTTCGAAAGCGGAGAAAAGCCGCCTGAAAAGTGGAAAATCGGCACTGAGCACGAAAAATTCGTCTATTCGGTGAAGGATCACCACGCCCCCTCTTACGAAGAAAAGGGTGGCATTCACTCGTTACTCATCGGCTTGACTCGTTATGATTGGGAGCCGGTGTTCGAGGGCGGAAATGTCATTGCCCTTTCCGGCCCGGACGGCACGATCAGTCTGGAACCAGCGGGGCAACTTGAACTCTCTGGCGCGCCGCTCGACAATTTGCATCAAACCTGCGCTGAAACCGGTCGCCATCTGGAACAGGTCAAATATGTCGGCGATATGCTGGGTCTGGGCTTCCTGGGTCTCGGCATGTGGCCCGACAAGACGCGCGCGGAACTGCCCATCATGCCCAAGGGGCGTTACGGCATCATGCTGAACCACATGCCGCGCGTCGGCACCATGGGCCTGGACATGATGCTGCGGACTTGTACCATACAGGTTAATCTAGATTATTGCAGCGAAGCAAAAATGGCCAAGATGTTTCGTACATCTCTTGCCCTTCAACCATTAGCAACGGCGCTATTCGCCAACAGTCCGTTCACCGAAGGGAAACCAAACGGGTTCCTGTCTTACCGCAGTCACATTTGGTCCGATACCGATCCTGCACGCACCGGCATGCTGCCTTTCGTGTTTGAAGATGGCTTTGGTTATGAACGTTACGCTGATTATGCCCTCGATGTGCCAATGTATTTCGTCTATCGCGACGGCAAGTATATCGATGCCGCCGGTCAAAGCTTCCGTGACTTCCTGAAAGGACAGCTTCCCGCGCTTCCCGGCGAACTGCCTCGAGAAAGCGATTGGGCCGACCACCTGTCCACCGCTTTTCCCGAAGTGCGCCTGAAAAGCTTCATGGAGATGCGCGGAGCGGACGGCGGGCCGTGGAACCGCATCTGCGCCCTGCCTGCACTCTGGGTCGGCTTGCTCTATGACGATGCCGCGCTCGATGCTGCCTGGGAGGTCGTCAAAACATGGTCGATGGAAGAACGCCAGATCCTGCGCGATAGCGTGCCGAAACTCGCCCTCGACGCTCCCATCCCTGGAGGCCATATTTTAAAGGATATTGCCGGACAGGTCCTGGACATTGCGCAATCCGGCCTTGTATCACGTGCCCGCCTGAACGGTGCCGGCGACAATGAAACCGGCTATCTGGACGCACTCCACGAGGTCGTCAGTTCAGGCAAGGTGCCAGCTCAACGTCTGCTCGATCACTATCACGGCGCATGGCAGGGCGATGTGCGTCATGTCTATGAAGAAATGAGCTTCTGAGCAGCTTTACTCCGCCGCCTGCAACGCCCCATTTTCGGTCCGCTTCCGTCCAACGATCCAGCCGATCAGGCGTGGCACTGGTCCATGGCGTTCCATCCACTCGGCATAAGCCGCATACACAGGATCGGCCATCAAATGCCTTTCCTCGGTCCGTGCGCGCCAGTAATAGACGCCGCTCACCGTCATCATCAGGGCAGTATTGCGCGCCATGTCGGTCAGACTGTCGTTGCTGACGAAGAACGGCAGCGTCGATAGCCACCAGAACAGGTTCTTCGCTACATAGGCCGGATGCTTGCTCAATCGGTATGGCCCATGCGTCAAAATGCCCCGATGCGTCAGATTGGAAAAACGCAGTCCGAAGGCAACCGTTGCCCAAGCGTAAATAGCTGTCAGCACGACCAGCGTTCCGCCTACAGCCCACAACAAAACCGTGTGCGCGCCAAACCAGAACGCCCAATCCTGTGTTCCCTGATGATAATCCAGCGGCCCGCCATTATTCATCAACACAAAGGGCGGGTAACAGACGAGCGCCGCCACCCATCCGGCCATGAAGGGATTGGCCGTGCGGATATGCGCATCCAGTATCTTCATCGTCAACATATAACCGACAGTCGCAAAGGCGACATCTACCACGAACATCAAACTGATCAGGAAACGCGCCAGTTCGACCGGCCCCGCCAATATATCGCGCGTCCCAACATGGATCATGTCGGCGAAATTCCCCGGCACGATCGACAGCATGAACGCCAGGAAAAAACCCTTCACCAGCCAGCTTCGCAAATGGTTTTCGATTTCTCCACGATTCGGGCGGTCCGCCGATCCAACGATCATCCGGCCAAAGGCATAAGCGCCGTCGCGCGGTTCCACCATGCGCCGGTCCAGCCAGATGACATAGGGTATCGATAACCCGAACAGCCATGGCGCGGCCACGGCAAACATATGCATGGCGAACAGATAACCGCCATCCCAGTACCAGCGCGCCAGGCAATAGACGATCCCGATCCCGCCCCATGTGGCCCACAATCCCGCCAGTTTTAAAAGGCTGATGTCCAGCGTGTCACGTAGCGGCTTGGGTTTTGCTTTCCAGTCGATGCCGGTGGATGGGCGCCGATGCACCTTGTCGACCAGCACGGACCACAGCACCATTGGCCCCCCGCACGCCAGCACCGCCGTCATTCCCGCATAGGGGCCATCCATGCCATAATGGCGCGCAACCATGATCCACAGGCCAAGCCCGGCCAGTCCCGCCAACCCCACACCATGCCCAACCGCCGATTGTGGGCACGGATCGCCGTCTTTCTTCTGCGTCACATTCATACCGCAGGGCTTTAATGAAAAAGGGTAAGCAAGCCGTGAATGCATCGCTTCATAGCCCCTGAAACTCTAACCCAGCAGTGCAGCGATGTTCACCGGACGGCCATTGCGACGCAATTCCACCGTGACTTTTGGCTTGCCCGGGCCTGCCGAACCGACAGGATCGCCCTGTTGAACGATCGAGCCAACTTCGACGCTCAGATGATCCAGATCGGTAATCAACGTGGTCCAGCCATTACCATGATTGATAATGACGATCTGGCCATAGCCTTCATATTTACCGGCAAAGGCAACGCGGCCCGTTGTCGGCGCCACGACCTGCGCCAACGGCTGGACCGCGATGGTCAGGCCGCGTGAGCGCGCCCCGCTTTCCGACAATTCGCCAAGACCCGCGACGACCTTTCCCATGACAGGCAAGCGATAGGCGGGTGGGCCGCTGTTCTTGCGCGGTTGTTCGTCCTGTGGCAGCACCGTCGCCCCAATGCGGGCAGGCCTGGGCAGCGGACCAGACAATTGCGCCAATTGCTCGCGTACATTGCCAGAAACACGCAGCTGGTTCATCAGATCGGCAATATCCCGCGCTTTTTCGCCCAGCGCGATGGCCCGGTCAGCCTCCAGATTGGCATTGCTCGTCAGGGTGCGGGAGGCAAAGCGCTTGCGAACCTCCAACTGGCGAAGCTGCGCTCGTTGGTCAGCCAGTGCCACGCGCCCGGCGACCAGCGATGCACGCGCTTTATCGGCATTGGCTCGCAGTTCACGGCTTTTACGCAATTCTGCCCGTAATCCGGCGGTGCGCGCGCGAATCACTGGCAGCACGTTCGCCAATACGGCGCGCAGGTGCACAACATCGGAAATCGATCCCGGCTGGATCAGCGCCGTGACAGGCGGGCGGCGGGCAAAGGTTTGCAGCGCCGCGATCAGCCGCACAATCGGTTCCTGCCGTTCCGCCAGTCGCGCATTTTGCGCACTTTGCATCCGCGCTATGATGGCGATGCGCGCCTGTGCCGCCTGAATGTCGGCCTCGGCAGCCTGAATGCTTGCCGCCATCGCCGCCGCCTCCCGCCGGGCGCGCTCTGCCTCTTTCCGTGCGGCCTTCGCCTCTTGCTTCAATCGGGCGCTGCGTTCGCGTGAGGCCTGCGACTGTTGTTTGGCCGTAATCAGAGCCTGCCGCTCTTCCTCCAGCGTCTGTGCCGGCGCGACCGCCGCAAGGGTGAACCACACCGGGATCAAAAGGAAAAGCGGCCGCTTCATCGGTCGCTATCCTTCCCGATGATAGGGGTGTTTGGCAAGGATGCTGGTCGCCCGCCATAATTGTTCGGCCAGCATGGCCCGCGCCATCATATGCGGCCATGTCGCGCGGCCAAAGGCGATCAGCAGGTCCGCCCGCTCCCGTTCAACCTCATCAAATCCGTCCGCAGCACCAATCAGGAATCGACACTCCCGCACTCCCCGGTCGCGCCATTCCTCCAATCTTCGGGCAAAAGCGGTGGAGGAGAGTTGCTCACCCTTTTCGTCCAGCATCACTGTGACGCTGCCGGACGGCGCGGCGGCAATCTTGCTTGCTCCCTTGCTGGCGCTATCGGGCAATTCGGTGATTTTCATGGGCCAGCTTATGCGCTTTACATAGCGCTCGACCAATTCCGCCTCGGGACAACGGCCAATCTTGCCCCGGGCCATGATATGCAAAAGCAATGGCCAGGCCCTATCGGGCTTCGGCTACTGCCGGCGTATCTGCAAAACCCCACATGCGCTCTAGATTGTAAAAGCTGCGCACTTCCGGACGGAACAGGTGGACAATTACGTCCCCGGCGTCGATCAGCACCCAGTCGGCCGCGGGCAATCCCTCGATACGGGCAATACGGCCGGTCTGTTGCTTGATGCGTTCGGCAAGCTTTTGCGCCATGGTGGCTACCTGCCGGGTCGAACGACCCGACGCGATCACCATGTAATCTGCTATGCTGCTTTTGCCTTGAAGCGGGATGGAAACGGTTTCCTGTGCCTGGTCGTCGTCAAGCGACCGAAGCACCAGTTCGTGCAGGGCTGCAACGGAGGCGGGTTCATCCACCGGGTCGTTGGCTGCTATGGGTCTGGGCAATTGAACTCCTTTTCCTAAATCAAGAGACGCGTCACGGGGTCGCGCTGAGCACGGCCGGACAAGTCACGATACCAATGGGGGTTAGCCTGCCGCAGCAGGGTTGCCGATCTTGGATCTGGGCGAAAGCGCAAATGCACGAGCGCCGGCGGTCTCCAATCCGTCCATTGTGCCTTATGACTGGCGGACCGGACGAAGCGCCGCAGCCAGCCCATTGCGACAGCCGCACGGGCAGAGCCATCATAGCCCGGCCGCGCGATAACTGCAATCGGGATCAACCGCGCTATGTCGCGCCAACGCCTCCAGTGATGGAATTGCAACAGGTTGTCCGCACCCATGATCCATATGAACCGCCGTCCGGGGTAACGGCGGATGAGTTTTTTCAGCGTATCGACAGTATAGCGCGTCCCCAATTGCGCCTCAATTGCGGTAGGACGAATCCGGGTCCCCCTGCTCATTTCCCGCGCCGAAGCAAGGCGTATCGACAACGGCGCCATGCCCTTGTCCGGCTTTAACGGGTTTCCGGGCGAAACCAGCCACCACAATTCATCCAGTGCCAGCGCATCCAGTGCAAACAGGGAAATCGCCCGATGACCGCCATGTGCAGGATTGAACGACCCGCCCAGTAAGCCGGTACGAATCATTCTGCACCCCGCCCGCTTTGGCACGGCCCGTCATATCGGTTATGAAAAGCGCGCAATATCAATTTTTGCGCCGTACAGGCGTGGCCATGATCCCCACCTATACATTGCATAGATGGGGATCAATCCCTCGCCGCCGAACTCTTAGCGCTCAACCGCGCGTGTGTAGAGATGCCAGGTAGCGTACCCAAGAACCGGCAACACTACCGCCAATCCTACAAAGGCCGTCACGCAGCCAAGAAAGAGCAGAATCGCAACCATCAGGCCCCACGTCAGGATCACCCGGAAATTATGTGCGGTTACGCGTACCGAAGTCTTTACGGCGCGATACACATCTGCCTTTCCATCGATCAGCATAGGAAAGGAGATAACGCTGATCGACAGTACCGCTATGGCAAAGATCAGCCCCACCAGATTGCCGACGATAATCATCGTCCAGCCTGCCTGCGTCGCAAACAAATCATGAAGGAATATTTCGGGTGAATCGGGCAATACCGCCCATGCATCGGGACGCACCGGCCCCATGGTCGCGGCATAAACAGCCCATGCGGCCATCAGCCACAGTACATATATACCGAACTGCAAAGCGGTCAGCGCGGCAATGGACGGCATGGCGGGACTCTTGAACTCCAGAAAGAAATGCCGCCAACTGCTGTTCATCCCCCGCTCGCGCCGTCGGGCCATTTCATAAAAGCCGCTCGCCACCGCTGGCCCCATCAGGGTCAGGCCCGCCACCAGCGGAAAGAAAATGGGCAACAACGACCAGTTACGGGCAATCGCAATCGCCAGAAAACCAACCAGCGGGTAGATGAAGCCGACAAAAACAAGATCCCCGCGCTTGTCGAGGAAATCCTCCCATCCCTGACGAAGTGCAACCCGCAAGTCATGAAGGCTTAATGTGCGTATCCGGACATCTGGAACGCCCCTGTCCAGGTGCAAATGTTGAGTACCAGCCATATGTCACTCTCCGCAAGCTGACGGCGGCCCTTCTGGACCGACCTGCAAACCGGCGTGCCCATATGCGCACCCTTGAAGCGGGCGTCTTGTCCGAGCCATTCCTTTGAACTGCCGGCAGAGGGCATCCTACGCTTCACGGCAAGCGGGGGCAATGGCCAATCAAGCTGGCGATGGATACACAAATCAAGAGGTTAAGCGACTATAGCTTTTCAGCCTCGATCCCGCCGCCCTAACAGGCGCAGCCGCAGTGCGTTCAACTTGATGAACCCGGCCGCATCGCGCTGGTCATACGCGCCTGCATCATCTTCGAAGGTCACGACCTTTTCGCTGTACAATGAATGTGGCGACTTGCGCCCGACCACATGGACCGCGCCCTTGTAAAGCTTCAGCCGCACAGTGCCTGTCACCTTTTCCTGGCTATGGTCGATAGCGGCCTGCAGCATCTCGCGCTCGGGGCTGAACCAGAAGCCATTGTAGATCAATTCGGCATAACGCGGGGCCAGTTCGTCCTTCAAATGCGCCGCGCCGCGATCCAGCGTGATCTGCTCAATGCCCCGGTGCGCCAGATGATAGATGGTGCCGCCCGGCGTTTCGTACATGCCGCGCGACTTCATCCCGACAAAGCGGTTTTCGACCAGATCGAGCCGGCCGATCCCATGCTTGCGGCCATATTCGTTCAGCGTTTCCAGCAGCGTCGCCGGGCTCATCCCCTCGCCATTGATCGCCACGCCATCGCCGCGTTCAAAATCGATGGTGATATATTCGGGCGCGTCGGGCGCGTCCTCCGGATTGACCGTGCGCGAATAGACATAGTCGGGCACTTCCTCCCACGGGTCCTCCAGCACCTTGCCCTCAGACGATGTGTGCAGCATGTTCGCGTCGGTGGAGAAGGGGCTTTCACCGCGCTTGTCCTTGGGCACCGGAATCTGATGTTGTTCGGCAAAGGCGATCAGGGCGGTGCGGCTCGTCAAATTCCATTCCCGCCAAGGCGCAATCACCTTGATGTCGGGCGCCAGCGCATAATAGCCCAGTTCAAAACGCACCTGATCATTGCCTTTGCCCGTCGCGCCATGGCTCACGGCGTCCGCATTCACTTGGCGTGCAATTTCGATCTGTCGTTTCGCAATCAATGGTCGGGCTATCGAGGTGCCGAGCAGATACAAGCCCTCATACAATGCATTGGACCGCATCATCGGGAACACATAATCGCGGACAAATTCCTCGCGCAGGTCATCGATGAAGATATGCTCGTCCTTGATACCCATCAGCCGCGCCTTCGCCCGCGCCGGTTCCAGTTCCTCGCCCTGGCCCAGATCGGCGGTGAAGGTCACGACCTCGCAACCATATTCCTGCTGCAACCATTTCAGGATGACACTGGTGTCAAGGCCACCCGAATAGGCCAGCACAACCCGGTTGATCTTCTCGCTCATCTCTTCATCTTTCCAGCCAGGGAACCGCCGCGCAGGCGAACCAGCGCGCGCCTATCAGGGGCGGAGGATTCGTGCAAGTTGTCGGACGGGAAAGGGCCTCCCCATTGCCGGAGGAAGCCCTTTGTATAGTGCAGACCGGATGCCGGATCAGGCCGCCAGCTTCCTCAACACATATTGCAGGATGCCACCGTTCAGAAAATATTCCAGTTCGTTGGCGGTATCGATCCGGCACAGCGCCTGGAACGTTTCGGTTTTGCCATCGGCACGGGCCACGATCACATCGACCATCTGCCGGGGCTTGAGGCCCGCGACATGCTGGATCGTGAACGTCTCATCCCCCGTCAGGCCCAGTGTCTTGCGGCTCTGCCCCTCGGCAAATTGCAGCGGCAGCACGCCCATGCCGACTAAGTTCGACCGGTGAATACGTTCGAACGACTCCGCAATCACCGCGCGCACGCCCAACAGGTTGGTGCCCTTGGCAGCCCAGTCGCGGCTGGACCCGGTGCCATATTCCTTGCCCGCTATGACGACCAGTGGTGTGCCATCCGCCTTGTACCGCATAGCCGCGTCGTAAATGGCCATTTCTTCGCCTTCATAACGGGTCATGCCGCCTTCGACGCCGTCCAGCATTTCATTCTTGATACGAATATTGGCAAAGGTGCCGCGCATCATCACTTCATGATTGCCCCGCCGCGCGCCATAGCTGTTGAAATCGGCCTGACTGACCTGATGCTCCATCAAGTACACGCCAGCGGGCGACGCCGCCTTGATGCTGCCAGCCGGGCTGATGTGGTCGGTCGTGATGGAATCCGCAAAAATCGCCAGTGGCTTGGCCTCGATAATGTCGGAAACGAGGGCCGGGGTCATGCTCATGCCCTCGAAATAAGGCGGGTTGGCAACATAGGTAGACCCTGCGCGCCATGCATAGGTGTCCGAACCCGTCACGTCGATCGCCTGCCATTTTTCATCGCCAGCAAAGACGTTGGCATAGCGGCTCATGAACATGCCGCGGTCGATATTGGCGTCCATCACCGACCGGACTTCGGCGTTCGACGGCCAGATGTCCTTCAGATATACGTCCGCGCCATCGCTGCCCTGTCCGATTGGCGTATCGATAAAATCGGTCGTCACCGTGCCTTTCAGCGCATAAGCCACCACCAGCGGTGGCGAGGCGAGGAAGTTCGCGCGCACGTCAGGCGACACGCGTCCTTCGAAATTGCGGTTACCCGACAGGACCGATGCCGCGACAACGTCATTGCCGTTGATCGCCTTGCTGATCGCGGGAGCCAGCGGCCCGGAATTGCCGATACAAGTCGTGCAGCCATAGCCAACCAGATTGAACCCGATCTTGTCGAGATATTCGGTCAGGCCCGACTTGTTCAGATAATCGGTCACCACCTGCGATCCGGGAGCCAGCGATGTCTTCACCCATGGCTTGGGCTTCAAACCCAGCTCGACCGCCTTCTTGGCGACAAGACCCGCAGCGACCAGAACCGAAGGATTCGACGTATTGGTGCAGCTTGTGATTGCCGCGATCACCACGTCGCCATCGCCAATGTCATGGTCGCGCCCTTCGACTGCAACGCGCGCCGGGGCGGATTTCTTGTATACCTTTTCCAGATCGGCGTTGAACGTGTCATCGACCTGGCTGAGAATAACCTTGTCCTGCGGCCGCTTGGGTCCGGCGAGGCTCGGCTGCACCGTGCTCATGTCAAGTTCCAGAACATCGGTGAACACAGGGTCGGCCACATCGGCAAAGCGCCAGAAACCCTGTGCCTTGGCATAAGCCTCGGTCAGCGCAACCTGTTCTTCGCTGCGCCCGGTCAGGCGCATATAATCCAGCGTCGCATCGTCGATCGGAAAGAAGCCACAGGTCGCGCCATATTCCGGCGCCATGTTGGCAATCGTCGCCCGGTCGGCCAGCGTCAGCGCATCAAGGCCCGCGCCATAAAACTCGACAAAGCGCCCGACAACGCCCTTGGCGCGCAACATCTGCGTCACCGTCAGCACCAGATCGGTGGCCGTGATGCCCTCGGCCAGCTTGCCGGTCAGCTTGAACCCGACCACTTCGGGGATCAGCATCGACACCGGCTGGCCCAGCATTGCGGCCTCCGCCTCGATCCCGCCAACGCCCCAGCCAAGCACGCCAAGGCCATTGACCATCGTTGTATGGCTGTCGGTGCCGACGCAGGTATCGGGATAGGCAACCATCGCGCCCGAAGGATCAACGCTGCTCCACACTGCCTGGGCGATGTTTTCCAGATTCACCTGATGGCAGATGCCCGTTCCCGGCGGCACCACCTTGAAATTATCAAGCGCCTTGCTGCCCCATTTCAGGAACTCATACCGTTCATTATTGCGCTGATATTCCAGTTCCACATTGTCGGCGAACGCCTTTGGCGTGCCAAATTCGTCGACCATGACCGAGTGATCGATGACCAGATGCACGGGCACCAGCGGATTGATCTTCTGCGCGTCCCCGCCCAGTGCGTTCATCGCATCGCGCATCGCAGCGAGATCGACCACGCATGGCACGCCAGTGAAATCCTGCATCAGCACGCGCGCCGGACGATACTGAATTTCCCGATCGGACCTGCGTTCCTTCTGCCAGTCGATAATCGCCTGCACGTCCTCGACCGTGACGGTGTTTCCATCTTCAAAACGCAGCAGGTTTTCCAGCAACACCCGCATGGAAAAGGGCAGCCGCGACACATCGCCCAACTGTTCCGCAGCCTTTGCGATAGAATAATAGGCAATGCTCTTGCCGCCCACGTCCATCGTGGAGCGGGTGCCGAGCGTGTCCTGTCCGATAGCAGTCATGAAGCCAACCTTTCATCCATCAGGACGCAATGCGATTTCGCCCTGGTTCATTGTGTTTGGCGGCGCCTGGGGGAATTCGACGGACGCTGGAAAGAGGCTTCATTGCGTTTCCACACCCAGCCGCTGGCGCCAGCTCGAATGAGTCACCCGGCCCTTAGCAAGGGTTGGGGGGGTTGGGAAGCGCGGAAAAGGTGAATCCGCGCCAAAAGCTTCGCGTCCGGAAAGGTGGAAGGGAAAGGAAAGCTTTTGCGGCCCCGATTAAGGAAGATATTCCATGACAAAGCCGGGTGTAATGTCGGCAGCTCCTATTTTAACTCACGATCTGCGCCGCCTTCCCGCACACCGCTTGCATCACAAGGATATTCAGCCAAAAACTGTCCCGTTTCGGGTCACCGTAAACGCGGCACTGCCGGACGACGCCCGCTCCTTTTCCATGTTGCCTCTTGAAAGATCCGGATTCAGACTCATAGCATAATAATAAAGGGGCGTAATTTCATGTTAACCGGCCGCGGCAGGCTTGCAATTTTAGGTGCGCTCACGGCGCTGGGAGGATGCGCTTCGGGCAATGCGCCTCAATCCGTTTACCGTTCAGAAGCTCCGCCACGCATCGAGCTGCCGCTTCCCGAAATTCAATCGGGTGATGCCATTGCCGCCATCAACCGCGACATTGGTCCCGGTGAAACCATCTGGCACATGCGGGCGGCTCTGAACGTCGCTAGCCTGAGCTGTTCGGGCCGGCGGCAATCCATGATCGCGGATAATTATAATGCCATGCTCAAAAACCATCGCGAAGCATTCGCGGTGGCCTATGAGGCTGAACAGTCGGCCTATCGCACCCGCTTTGGCAGGGATTGGCAGCGCCAGAACGATACGCATATGACCAGACTCTATACTTTCTTTACCAAGCCGATGGCGCAGGGCCGCTTTTGCGACGTGGCAATGAATGTTTCCGCGAAGGTTCGCGCCATGGCTTCTTGGGAACTGCAAACCTATGCCCCTGGTGCGCTGGCGCAGCTGGAACGTCCCTTTTTAAGCACGGTCAGCGCATCACGCTAACCGCTTCCTCGCCTCCCGGTTTAAATATGTGCGCCGCACAAAAATGGGACATTAACCAATAGCCTGACTCCATTATCTCCCTGTCGAAAGGCGCGGGTTTCCTGTAAACTGCACTTGGTTTCGCGTGGAAAACAGGGATTCCAAAGGATCGCACACGCAACGAGTCGACTGGTGTCAATATGGGTGCCTGTCTTTTCGTCGCGAAAGGAACTCCGTTGACTGCGCATCGTTATCTATAACGGGTTCACGAAAGGGAGGACCAGATCATGCATCCCAATCTGCCTCATAGCACGACGCGCAAATCTGCGTTCAATCCGCTTCTGCGCGGGTATCACATCATGTACCGAACCAATGAGCACAATCATTGCCCCGGATGCGGCCACAGCCATTGGATCGTGGGCCGTACCGTGGCCGAATGCGCCTTTTGCAGCACGGCTCTTCCACTCGACATTCACGCCGGGGGACTGGGCGGACAGCCACGCTTCACGGAAGCCGGATCTTCCAATTACATGCTCTGATGCAATCGGGTGCGCGCAACAAGCCGGATGCCGGGCAGCTTGCTGCGCCGCACCCAAAATTGATCCGATCTGGATGAGCGTCCTGCTCATCCAGATCGGACAGGCATAGGGCCATATCGACCGCCGATGCGGACGAAAACTCCGAACCGTTCCCGAAATGATCCCCCTCTGCCGTGACATTTCAGGGTATTTCCCTACAATCACGTCACATTTTCCTCCATTATGGAGGAAAGCTGATAGCGACGTGGGGGTATTTTGCGATCATAACGCCCTGAACAAAAGCGGCACAGGAGCGCCAAATGCACATATATGGGACAGACGGCGAACAGGCGAACCTGACCGTTGAAGAAGCGATCGGGGCCGCTATTGAAGCATCCTATGACGACCGGCCATCCGCTCTCGTCATCTGTGATGATACGGACGGCCAGAAGACACTGGAACACATCGCCAATGCAGCAGGGGCGCGACTATTGGGTGCGGTGGATATTGCCGGTGCGGCCGAAAGGCTGGACCGCATCGCTGCGGTCCACCTGTTGATTGTAAAAGCTGACAGCGACAGCCCTGCCCTTGCCGCCCTGCTTGCCCGCATCGACCGGATTGCCGAAACAGAGGGCACGGCCATTATCGTCGCGGTGACACCAGCCGCGCTCGATCTGGCCTTTGGGCTGCTCGCCACGCCTTTGGCGCAACTGCTCTGCGCGCCCAGCGATACAGATTTTGCCGCAGCTCTCGCTCTGGCATTGCATAATGTCCAACCGACCGCATTACACGATATCGGCCGCGAAAGTGAGGCGCTCCGTCTCCAGCGCCTATCCGAAGAAGTCAGCCGCATTGCTCGCACGCTGGCCAGCCTGTCGGGCGGGATCAGTAGTACCCCCTCCGTACTATCTTCGGACATGGGCAATCTTGCTGAGCCCGAACATGGATATGTCGGCGAACCATCATTGGATGCATCCAATCGTCCTCGTGCGCTCATCACTCCGCGCGAAATCCGCGACATGCTTCGCCTCCGCCGCCTGCGCGATCAGTTTTTTGCTGGCGAACTGTTCGCTGATCCTGCCTGGGACATGCTGCTGGACCTGATGGCCGCGCATTTGTCTGGCCAGCGCGTTTCTGTGTCCAGCCTTTGCATCGCCGCCGCCGTTCCCGCCACAACCGCGCTACGCTGGATTCGCGCCTTGACCGACAACGGCATTTTCCTGCGTCAGGCCGACCCCGCCGATGGCCGTCGCGTCTTTATCGCCCTGTCAGCCAAGGCCGCCGAAGCCATGAACAATTTCTTCGCCGCTGCAAAGCGCACCAAGGCCACGATTGCGTAATGGCGCTTGACCGCCACAGCAAATTCCCTATTAGGCGAAACCCCGGATCGGGCGATTAGCTCAGTTGGTAGAGCGTCTCGTTTACACCGAGAATGTCGGCGGTTCGAGCCCGTCATCGCCCACCATTCACAAACGCGGTTAAATCCTACACTATTCACCTATCTTGTCAACTCGCGTCGGGCTGCTCCTTGACGCAATGGACAATTTATGGACAGCGCCAAATGTCCGCGCCTCCCGACTCACGCGCAGCCATATTCTGGACAGCGCCTTTCTGGTTTCGGCCATATGCTTGGGATCGTACTTCGCATAGACATGGGTTGTGCGGTTCATGTGACCGCTATGACCAAGCAGATCGCTAATCTGCTTTTGTGGCACATCGGTGTCCGCATAGAGCCACGTTGCGATTGTGTGCCGTATCGTCTTGGCAATCACATCATCAGGCAGGCCGAGGGCGGCCCTCATTGTCCGCCAACTCCTCGCCCTGCTCTTGACGGGCGAAAATGGCTCACGCTTCCATGCTGTCAATATGCAGCGCAACGACTTGATCGCCGGGACGACCGGGTTGTGCTTCTTCGTCCGCACCCAATGCTTCGGTTGTAGGTCAAGGAGCAGTCCGCCCTTGTATTGCGCAGGGTTGAAGGCTGTAGCGGCTTCAGGTCTTGCGCCAGTAGCGAGCATGAGGGTTATCCAGCGGCCCAGGTCCGGGAAGTGGCCCGCATACCAGAATATCTTCCCCATTTCGTCCAATGAAAGCACCCTGTCACGCGCTGGCGACCTGTAACGCGAAGCGAGCGACGGGATGCGTGGCACGGTGTCTAATCGGTTGTTCTTGGCAGCGTGGTTGATCGCGGCCTTGAAGTCCTCGATATTGCGCTGGACGGTTTCACCGCTTACGCCTTTGGATGAATGCTTGTAGTCCTTGTCGCCCCACGGCACGTCATAGCTATGCGTCCCCATGCGCCACGCGCGGAACCGATCGATCATCGCCGGATTGATGTCGGTCACAACGGCATTCATGCCCGCCTCATCCTGAAATAGAAAGCCCAGGAGCGCGCGTAGGCTGCTACCGATCTGCGCCGGGGAAACTGTATTGCGCCCATGCTCTTCCCAATAGGTGATGAGCAGCGGGATAATCCGCGCTTCATCCGGCGCTTGCTTCTGCCTTGACCGTTGCCGGTCGGCGTGCGCGTGGATGATAGGCTTGGCATCGTCTAGGCTCTCTTTGCGAGTGCTGCGATAGCGGACCTGTCGAGAGGTGGTATCATACCAGGTGATCTGCCACGCATCGGACGCACCGTCCCGCCTTTTGTCGAGCCAGTATTCTCCGACGATATATGGGCTTGCTTGCTTTGCCATGATCCCTTGATTTCCTCAGCCTCTGCGTTGGTTATAACGTCGAGCCAGCCAGTTTCAGCCATCAGGCGTAATTGTTCCAGTGTGAATGTCGCGCCTGTTTCGTTGCGCAGCGCACGGCGGTATTTCCTCGCGATGTCAGCTATGGATGCCATCACTCCTTACCTTTCGGGCATGGTGGGGGAGGGAGGGGTATCCAGTGCGTTGGTGGCACAAGAGACTCCATCCCGTCTGTCCATTTGTGGAATTTACTGGACCAGTGACCTGCCGTTGCCCAATGAAGAATATACTCTCTGTGCGTGTCGCCTTCACCAAAAACGCGCTTACGCCAAAGTTCTGAACCAACCTCCGCGTCTCCGGTCCACCATACCCAACCATGCTTGGCGAGCAATATACGCGTCCCGTCCTTCGGTGCGCTTTCGATGTCCTGCCACTCACTCACCGCCATCCCCCCTTCGCATCAGTATATCCCCTATGCCCCCGCATGGTGTCCAGCGCGGTCATTGCTTGTTCCATGGCTTGAACGCGCCAAGAGTTGCGCAGTCGAAATCGTTCCAATCACCAGTAAAGGTTAGGGCACGGTCATCTATCGTGATGAACGCCGATGGCTTGAACCAAGGCCATTCGATATATTCATAAAGCGTATCTCGATCATGACCGGGGCTAAATGTAAGATAGCTTTCAAAATGTTCCCGCATGTATCGTTTCATTGCCCTGCGACCTGCGAGAGATTTTGAGCGTGACGAATAGATCGCAATGCGGTAATGTTTTGAGGCCTCTTCCAGAAATAGGAGTGTGCCAGGAACCGGTGGATCATTACAAGTTCCAGCGCCCTGCCTGTTGATTACCGCTGAGAGTTGACCCGGGAGGGATATAAATTTCCGTCGAGAACTGACCCATGTTTGAACCACCTCC
>NZ_JAKKIE010000044.1 GCF_021742065.1 Rhizorhapis sp. SPR117 | reverse complement strand
CGACCCTGGGTTACCTCAGTCCTATCGACTTCGAACGTGAAGCTGGGGTAGCCTGAATGAACTTATCTCGGTGTCCATCAAACCGGCAGCAGGCCAGACCGACCGCTATCAGAGAGCCGCAAAACGCCCATCAATGGCCGGAATGTCGCGCAAAGCCGCCTGTTAACTTAACATCGACTCAGCGAAGGGTCGCTGACCACCCCGTAGCCGTCCTCAATTCCCCCGACGGGTCATGAATGCCAGTCGTTCGAACATCATGACGTCCTGTTCATTCTTCAAAAGCGCGCCGTGCAGCGGTGGGATCGCCTTTTTGGGATCGCGTGATTGCAGGACATCGAGCGGCATGTCTTCGGCCAAAAGCAGTTTCAGCCAATCGAGCAGTTCGCTGGTCGATGGCTTTTTCTTCAGGCCGGGCACGTCGCGGACTTCATAGAATATGTCCATGGCCTTGCTGACCAGAATTTTCTGGATGCCGGGGAAATGGACATCGACGATGGCCTGCATCGTGTCGCGATCAGGGAATTTGATGTAGTGAAAGAAACAGCGGCGCAGGAATGCGTCGGGCAGTTCCTTTTCATTGTTGGACGTGATGATGACGATGGGGCGGTCCTTCGCCTTCACCATCTCGCCGGTTTCATAGACATGGAATTCCATGCGATCGAGTTCCTGCAACAGGTCGTTGGGGAATTCGATGTCGGCCTTGTCGATTTCGTCAATCAGCAGGACGGGAAGCTGGGGCGCGGTGAATGCCTCCCACAGCTTGCCTTTGCGGATATAGTTGGAAATGTCGTGCACGCGCTCATCGCCCAGCTGGCCATCGCGCAGGCGGGCAACCGCGTCATATTCGTACAGGCCCTGCTGCGCCTTGGTCGTCGATTTGACATTCCATTCGATCAACGGCGCGCCGGCAGCCTTGGCAATTTCATAGGCCAGCACGGTCTTGCCGGTGCCGGGTTCGCCCTTTACCAGCAGCGGACGGCGCAACGTGACAGCCGCGTTTACCGCGACTTTCAGATCGTCAGTTGCCACATATTGCTGCGTGCCTTCAAAGCGCATTCCTGCTTACCCCATCATGATCGATGAGGCAGGGCATAGCATGGGGACGGGGAGGCGCAAGATTTTTGCGCCAGAATTCAGTCGATCTGCCGGGCCAGCGCCCGCGCACTCAACAGATCCCACAGGCCGCGATGCTGGCCCAGAAGCTGACGTGCGCCAAAGTGAATGGCCCGCTCGATGCTCTCATCTTCACAAATCGTGTTGGCAACGGTCAGTGTTTCATGGCGATCGGGCAGCAAGGTGCGACGCGGGCTCAGTCCCAGGCGCAGTGCGGCGGCATCCAAGATTTGCCGTATCGCAATCCAGTCGAGCGCCAATGCAAAGGCCGCGCCCATCGCGCAACCGCGCCGGTCGGACTGGGCAAGCATGTCCAGTGCATGCCGCTGGGCCATGACGGCCGCTTCGGTGTCCCCCTGACCTGCTGTACTGGGCGCGGGGCCTGCAACGACAGCCAATTGTGTCAAATAGGTCCGTTCGGCGGCAAAGCCGTCCGCAGCCTGAATCAACCAGCTTCGTGCGCTATCATCGGTGGTGCGCATCGCGGCATGATCGATGACGCCGGGGTGGCGGCCATGTAACATGCACAAAAAGTGCACGGCGTCTGCCAGATTGGGGAGGTTGCGCGTCAAATCGCCGCCCTGGCCCATGCCATTGGCGGAGGCATGTTCGTGCCCGGTCGTGCCATCGACATCAGCCAGCGTCGTCAGCAAATCGGATATGCTGCCAACATTCCGCTGTCTCGCCGGATTTCCGTTCATGCGCATCGCCCTTTGCCAGCACCTGAAGGTGCGAAATTGCCGTTGAGGAAAGGGATTAGCGCGATAGCGTAAACACCCCGTTTACACGGGGCATTATTTAGCGGGAAATTTCGGCGGGAAAGGCAAAAAATACTTATTGATCAAGGAAGCTGCGCATTCTCCGGCTGCGGCTGGGATGTTTCAATTTCCGTAGCGCCTTTGCTTCGATCTGGCGGATACGTTCGCGGGTGACCGAAAACTGCTGACCGACTTCCTCCAGCGTATGGTCCGTGTTCATGCCGATACCAAAACGCATGCGCAGCACGCGTTCCTCACGCGGGGTGAGGCTGGCAAGGACGCGGGTGACCGTTTCCTTCAGGTTCGCCTGAATCGCGGCATCGACCGGGATGATCGCATTCTTGTCCTCAATGAAGTCGCCCAGATGCGAATCTTCCTCATCCCCGATCGGGGTTTCGAGGGAGATCGGCTCCTTGGCGATTTTCATCACCTTGCGCACTTTTTCAAGCGGCATGGAAAGGCGCTCGGCCATTTCCTCCGGCGTCGGTTCGCGTCCCTGTTCGTGCAGGAACTGGCGACTGGTCCGCACGAGCTTGTTGATCGTTTCGATCATGTGGACGGGAATTCTGATCGTGCGTGCCTGATCAGCGATTGAGCGCGTGATTGCCTGTCTGATCCACCATGTCGCGTAAGTGCTGAATTTGTAGCCGCGACGATATTCGAATTTGTCGACGGCTTTCATCAGGCCGATATTGCCTTCCTGGATTAGATCAAGGAACTGCAGGCCGCGGTTCGTATATTTCTTGGCGATGGAAATGACGAGGCGCAGGTTTGCTTCCACCATTTCCTTTTTGGCGATGCGCGCTTCCCGCTCGCCCTTTTGCACCATGTTGACGATGCGGCGGAATTCGGACAGCGACATGCCGGTTGCTTGCGCGATTTCGGAAATTTCCACACGGATGCGATCGACCGCTCCTACTTCCTGCCCGGCAAAGGCGGCCCATTTCTTGTCAATGCGACCGACATTTTCCAGCCAGCCGTCTTCCAGTTCATGATTGACATAGGCATCAAGGAACGCCTTGCGCGGTACCTTGTGCCGTTCGGCCAGACGGAGCATCTGTCCGCCAAGCGCGGTCAGACGCCGGTTATAGGCATATAGCTGATCGACCAGATATTCGATCTTGGCGCCGTGGAACTGCACGCTTTCCACATGGGCGGTCAGTTCTTCACGCAGCTTGTGATATTTATTTTCTTCGTTCCTGGGGAAGTCGTCGCCCGCGCCCAAAGCATCCAGTCGCGCCGTTTGCACCCTGGAAAATTTCTTGAACAGGCTGGTAATCGTTTCGAATTTTTCCAGCGCGCCGGGTTTCAGCAATTCTTCCATGGCGGCGAGCGAGAGGGTGTTGTCTTCCTCGTCATCATCATCTTCGCCGGGACGCTTGGCGCGCCGCTCAGTCATGGAGTCCTCTTCGTCCTCCTCGGCTTCTTCCTCAACGTCCTCTTCTTCCTTGAAGGTCGGGCCAGCGGTCTTCTCGCTTATCTCGCCATCCTCTTCCGCACCCTCTTCCAGGTTTTCGGGCGCCGGGTCCTTGGACAGCATCGCGTCCAGGTCCAGGATTTCGCGCAACTGCATCTCGCCGTTGTTGAGCGCGGTCGACCATTCGATGATGGCGTTGAAGGTGATCGGACTTTCGCAAAGCCCCAGGATCATTGTGTCCCGACCGGCCTCGATGCGCTTCGCGATGGCGATTTCGCCCTCGCGGCTCAGCAGCTCGACAGCCCCCATTTCGCGCAGATACATGCGCACAGGGTCGTCGGTGCGGTCGATCGTTTCTTTCTTTTTTTCCGGAACCGAGGTGGAGGCCGCGTCCTCATCCTCCTCGGGTTGGTCAATCGCTTCGACCTCTTCCTCGGGACGCTCCTCGCCGTCTTCGCTGGCTTCCTCGTTTTCGACGATGTTGACGCCCATATCGTTGAGTGCAGCCATGACGTCCTCAATCTGCTCGGATGACATCTGATCCTGAGGCAAAGCGCTGTTCAGTTCGTCATAGGTAATATATCCACGTTTTTTCGCGCGGCTTATCAGTTTTTTGACCGACGCTTCGTTCAGGTCGAGCAATGGCGCATCGCCGTTGTCCATATCGTCGGTTTGCGTTTTGTTCGCCTTGCTCGCCATTTATTCGCCTTAAACCTGTTTAACGTCCCACGGCCGTCATAAATTATCGTCAGGCTGCATCAGATCAGCGAGTCGCTGTTCATGCTCGGCTTTCATTTCCCGCAACTTTTGTTGTTGCGCGAAACTGGCCTCGTCAAACGCTTCGCCCATCCTGCGCGTCGCTTCGGTCAGCGCGCTTTCTATTTCCGGTCCCGCCACCATGACCCGAATCGCCTCGCCCAGATCACGACATGCGCGACCGGGATCAGCATCCTTGCGGGTGAAGGTGAAATTCAGCGCATCGGCCCGAAGCAGCCCTCTCGCCATATTATACAATTCACTCTGCCCCAATATGGTAAGGAGGGCGTCTGTATCAAGTATTTCCTTCGTCATTGCTGATGAAAGCAGAAATTCCATCAGGGTGGCCATTTGCGAATCGGCAATTCGCAAATGCGAAAGTTCTTCCAGATGCGCCCGTATCTCCATCGGATAGCGGATCAGGCCGCTGAGCACGCCGCGCAGCAAGATGCCTTCCATGCCCGAACCACTGATGGCACGCGCTTCACCGCCAGCAGGCTCGAAGGCAGGACGAAAGCCCTTTTTCTGCCATTTTTGTCGATCCCGCCACGGCTGAGGAAAGCTATTTGGACGCCGCCTGTATAATAGTTCGTCCAGCCGCTCACGAAAGGCCTGCCCATAAAGGCGGCGAATATCGTCATGTCCGATCTGCGCTACGATGTCGCGGAACCGTTGTTTCAATCCGGCCTGTTGTTCAGGGGTCTCAAGCGGGCCATTCGCCACTTCATATGTCCATAGTCGCTCGACCAGCGGTTGTGCACGACTCACTATCGCTTCAAACGCGGCAGCGCCCTCGTTGCGAATCAGATCGTCGGGATCCTGTCCCGTAGGCAAGGTGGCAAAGGCGAGGCTGTGACCGGGGCGAAGCAGGGGCAGGGCGCGCATGGCCGCGCGGATCGCGGCCTTCTGTCCGGCGGCATCGCCATCGAAACAGAGAATGGGCACTTCCACCATTTTCCACAGCCGTTCGATCTGATGCTCGGTGAGTGCGGTGCCCAGCGGCGCTACGGTTTCGCCAAATCCGGCCTGAGCAAGAGCGACGACGTCCATATAGCCCTCGACCACGATTACGCGCCCGGTTTGCCGCGCGGCAGGCGAGGCGCGGTCGAGATTGTAAAGCGTGCGGCCCTTGTCAAAGAGCGGAGTGTCGGGGGAATTGAGATATTTAGGTTCGCCCGTCCCCAATATCCGTCCACCAAAGGCGATGACACGCCCACGCGGATCGCGGATCGGGATCATCAACCGCCCACGGAAGCGGTCGTAGCTGTCGCGTTTTTTCGATTTGCCACCGTCCGGTTCGGAGGCATCCGGATCGATCAGCAGCCCCGCCTCGATCAAGCGGGACTCGCCATGGCCCTTGAGCGCTTCCTTCAACCGGCTGCGTCCATCCGGGGACAGGCCAAAGCCAAAGGCCTTTGCGGTCGAATCGCTGATCCCGCGCCGTTTGAGATATTCCCGTGCCTGCGCACCATTCGGGTTCTGCAATTGCTCGACGAACCAGTCCTGCGCCGCGCCCATGACATCGTGAAGCGTGGCGGCTTCTTCGGCGCGCCTGGCGGCTTTGGGATCGGGCGCGGGAACATCCAATCCGGCAGTGGCTGCCAACTCCTTCACCGCATCCATGAAGGGCAGGCCGCGCTGTTCCGTCATCCAACTGATGACATCGCCATGCGCCCCACAGCCAAAGCAGTGGTAAAAGCCCTTTTCATCGTTGATCGTGAAACTGGGCGTCTTTTCATTATGAAACGGACAGCACGCCTTATATTCGCGCCCGGCCTTCTGGACCTTCACCGTCTTGCCGATGAGGGTGGAGAGCGTGGTACGGGCGCGCAGTTCGTCGAGAAATTGCGGGGAGAGACTCACTTATCTCCCCTCCCGCTTGCGGGAGGGGTTGGGGGAGGGCGTGTCAGCAATCACCCTCTCAATCTCCTGCACAACACCCTCGACCCGCTCAATCACATCATTATTCCAGAAGCGAATGACCTTGTAACCCTGCGCTTCGAGAAATTTGGTCCGCTTCAGGTCACCCTCTGCCTTCCAATCATGCTGACCGCCATCAACCTCAATCACCAATTTGATGCTGCGGGCCACGAAATCGCATATGAAGGGACCTATGGGGACTTGGCGGTTGAAGCGGGTTCCAGCAACTTTTCGTGCGCTGAGTTGATACCAAAGCTGCTTCTCCGCTTCTGTAGGGTCGTTGCGCATTTCGCGCGCGCGGGCAGTGGGTTTGCTATAGCCTTTATCGACGGCTTTGCCTGTCACATGCCCTCCCCCAACCCCTCCCGCAAGCGGGAGGGGAGTCTTTTAAGAAAGTACCGCCTTCACCAGACCGCTGGCCTTGCTCATGTCGAGCTGCGTGCCATGCCGTTCTTTCAGCACCGCCATCACCTTGCCCATGTCCTTGACGCTTTCCGCGCCGACTTCCGCCTTGATCGCTTCGATGGCGGCGGCGGTTTCCGCCTCGCTCATCTGTGCGGGCAGAAAGCCTTCGATCACATCGACCTCCGCCTGTTCCTTCGCGGCGAGTTCGGCGCGGCCGCCCTGTTCGTACATGGCAATCGATTCGCGCCGCTGCTTCACCATTTTTTGCAGCACTTCGGTCACCAGCGCGTCATCCTCCGGCACCTGCTTTGCGGTGCGCAGTTCGATATCGCGGTCCTTGATCTTGGCAAGAATCAGACGGACAGCGGCGAGCCTTTCCTTGTCGCCTCCTTTCATGGCGGCGGTCTGGGCAGCTTTGATCTGGTCGCGAATCATCGGGCGCTTTCATCCTCTTGTCTGGAAACGTACAGCTATAGCGGGGTATTTCTGATTTTAATAGATTGACCAAAGCGGCGCAGAGGCCTAGTTCCGCGTCCGTTTAGCCTGCTAAATGCGGGCATGCCCAAGAACACAAAAAGGACGATTTGCCATGGCTGACGCCAAATCCCCGACCGTGCCCAAAGGAGCTACCGGGATATTGGTATTGGCGGACGGAACGATCCTGTTCGGGCGTGGTTTCGGCGCAGTCGGCAATGCGGTGGGTGAAGTGTGCTTCAACACCGCCATGACCGGCTATCAGGAGGTGATGACCGACCCCAGCTATGCGGGGCAGATTATTAATTTCACGTTCCCGCATATCGGTAATGTCGGCACCAATGCGGACGATGTGGAGGCCGATGCGCCCCATGCGCTTGGCTGTATCGTGCGCGAGGATGTGACGCGGCCCAGCAGTTTCCGTAATGTGCAGCCATTTGATGAATGGATGAAGGCGAATGGCCGGATCGGACTGGCCGGCATTGATACACGCGCGCTGACCCGTCGTATTCGCCTGTCGGGAGCCCCCAATGCAGTGATCGCACATGATCCCGAGGGCAAGTTCGACATCGACGCGCTGCTGACCAAGGCGCAAAGTTGGCCGGGGCTGGAGGGCATGGACCTCGCCATCGAGGTGACGAACAAGGAAATGCGGCCGTGGAAAGACGGCATCTGGCGGCTTGGTTTTGGCTATGGGGTGGGTGAGGCCGACTCTCCCCTCCCGCTTGCGGGAGGGGCCGAGGGAGGGTCTGTAACCTCCAGCGATGACACTCCCTCCCCTAACCCCTCCCGCTTGCGGGAGGGGAAACAGCGCCCCCATGTCGTCGCGATTGACTATGGCGCAAAGAATAACATCTTCCGCAATCTCGTCCGCGCGGGCGCAAAGGTAACGGTGTTGCCTGCGACGGCTAGCTTTGAGGATGTCATGGCGCAGAAACCCGCCGGTGTGTTCCTCTCCAACGGTCCGGGCGATCCGGCCGCGACGGGCGCATATGCCGTGCCGGTGATCCGCAAGCTGCTTGATGCCGAAATCCCGATCTTCGGCATCTGCCTTGGCCACCAGCTATTGGGCCTGGCGGTCGGCGCAAAGACCGTGAAGATGTTTCAGGGCCATCGCGGCGCCAACCACCCGGTCAAGCGGCTGTCCGACGGCGTGGTAGAAATCACCAGCATGAACCACGGCTTTGCGGTCGATATCGACACGCTGCCCAACAATGCGAAAGTAACGCATGTGTCGCTGTTCGACGGCTCGCTCTGCGGGCTGGAACTGACGGATCGTGCCGCCTTTTCGGTGCAGTACCACCCCGAAGCGTCTCCGGGGCCGCAGGACAGTTTCTATCTGTTCCAGCGGTTTGTGGAGGGGTTGGAGGTGAGCCGTTGACCAAGCTCGGGGAATATTATGCGGCCGCGCTCGTTGATATAGCTCGAGGATTAGATGCTGGCATTACTCTACCAAAAGATAAGCTGCGTCAGACTTTAAGGAGTTTTTGGAAAGTTAAGGCCTCTGAAGAAGATATAAATGACGCGATACGAATATTAAATCGTTGTGACATCTCGTATGTCGAGAGCGATGAATTTGCTGGAACATTTGTTGTAATAAATGAGCGGCGCTTCCAAAGATTTATGGATCGTGTTCAGTCTGAGCGAGAGCAATATGACGACATCATTAGGAGGGCTCCGGACGAAAATTTAGGTATTTCAAGAGCGGAGGAAACCTATTTTCCGTACTTGAATTCCTACAATACTTTTAAGGTTCTTAGAAAATATAGCGCTTTTGGTAACGAATGGTTACGGACAGCTATGGACGAAATTGTTCGACGAACAGCCGTTGGAGAAATTGAAGTTCCTGCTAGTGATCGCGTGGTTCGAATTGATGACAATGACCCTATTGTAGAAGAGATTAAAGTTGCTGCAGCGGAACTGAGAAATAGGCTCACCAATGGCAACGACCTTGGTGATATAGGTTCTGAACAAGCACAAGCTGTTGTTGAAGAGGTGGCTCAAATTGAGTCTTCATTTTCGAAAAAATTCGTGCGGTCGTCGGAATTAATTAGTCGATCTCAAAAGACACTCACGTGGATAGCTGAAAAATCCGCAGGTACATTTGTAGCTCAGGCCGCTACGGCGCTATTTAAATTAATTATGAAATTCTTTGGAATTCCGATCTAATGCCCAAAAGAACAGACATCTCCTCCATCCTCATCATCGGCGCTGGTCCCATCGTCATTGGGCAGGCGTGCGAGTTCGATTATTCGGGTACGCAGGCGTGCAAGGCGTTGAAGGAGGAGGGTTATCGGATCATCCTGGTCAACTCCAACCCGGCGACGATCATGACCGACCCGGACATGGCGGATGCGACCTATATCGAACCGATCACGCCGGAAATCGTGGCGAAGATCATTGAGAAGGAACGACCCGACGCGGTGCTGCCGACCATGGGCGGGCAAACGGCGCTGAACACGGCGCTGGCGCTGTTCAATGACGGCACGCTGGAAAAATATGGCTGCCAGATGATCGGTGCGGATGCGCAGGCCATCGACAAGGCGGAGGACCGGCTGAAATTCCGTGATGCGATGGACAAGATCGGGCTGGAATCCGCGCGGTCGGGCATTGCGCATACGCTGGACGAAGCGCTGGCGGTACTGGAGCGTACCGGGCTTCCCTCTATCATCCGGCCAAGCTTTACCATGGGCGGCACCGGCGGCGGCATTGCCTATAACCGGGATGAGTTCTTGCAGATCGTGACCGGTGGCCTTGATGCCAGCCCCACGACCGAGGTGCTGATCGAGGAATCGCTGCTCGGGTGGAAAGAATATGAGATGGAGGTCGTGCGCGACCGCCATGATAATTGCATCATCATCTGTTCCATCGAAAATGTCGATCCGATGGGCGTGCATACCGGCGACAGCATCACCGTCGCACCCGCGCTGACCCTGACCGACAAGGAATATCAGATCATGCGCAACGCCAGCATTGCGGTGCTGCGTGAAATCGGTGTAGAAACAGGCGGTTCCAACGTACAGTTCGCAGTCAATCCCAAGGACGGGCGGCTGGTCGTCATCGAAATGAATCCGCGCGTGTCGCGCTCGTCGGCACTCGCGTCCAAGGCGACGGGCTTCCCGATTGCCAAGGTCGCCGCGAAGCTGGCCGTTGGCTATACACTTGATGAGATCACCAACGATATTACCGGCGCGACCCCGGCCTCGTTCGAACCGACCATCGACTATGTCGTGACCAAAATCCCCCGCTTTGCCTTTGAAAAGTTCAAAGGCGCGGAGCCTTTGCTCGGCACTGCGATGAAATCGGTGGGCGAGGTGATGGCGATCGGCCGCAACATCCATGAATCGATGCAAAAAGCATTGCGCGGTCTGGAGACGGGCCTGTCCGGCTTCAACTTCGTCGAGCATTTGCAAGGCGCGGCCAAGGACGACATTATCGCGGAACTGGCGCGCCCCACGCCTGATCGTTTGCTGGTCGCCGCGCAGGCTTTGCGTGAAGGGCTGAGCATACAGGAAGTCCATGCCGTCGCTAAATATGACCCCTGGTTTCTGGATCGGATCAAGGAAATCGTCGATGTCGAAAACGACATTTGCGAGAACGGCTTGCCGGGCGATGCCGAGGGTTTGCGCCGTCTCAAAGCCATGGGCTTTTCCGACAAGCGTCTCGCTTTCCTGTCGCTGCAATCCGCCCATTTGCCCAAGGGCACACGCCGCGCCGTTGCGCACAGTTCCGGCCTGATCCACGAAACGGTCAAGGCAATGACCGGCGGCGTGACCGAGGCGGAGGTGCGCGCATTACGGCACCGCCTGAACGTCCGCCCGGTATTCAAGCGGATCGACACCTGCGCTGCGGAGTTCGAAGCCCGCACGCCTTATATGTATTCGACCTACGAAGCCCCGACCTTTGGCGAGCCGGAAAATGAGGCAATGCCTTCGGATCGTAAAAAGATCGTGATCCTTGGTGGTGGTCCCAACCGGATCGGGCAGGGGATCGAGTTCGATTATTGCTGCTGCCACGCCTGTTTTGCGCTGGATGAGGCCGGTTATGAGACGATCATGATCAACTGCAATCCGGAAACGGTGTCGACCGATTATGACACGTCCGACCGCCTTTATTTTGAGCCGCTGACGGTCGAGGACGTGCTTGAAATCCTTGATGTCGAACAATCCAAAGGCACATTGGTCGGTGTCATCGTCCAGTTCGGGGGCCAGACGCCCCTGAGCCTTGCACAAGCGCTGGAGGATGCGGGGATACCCATTCTTGGAACCTCACCCGATGCCATCGACCTCGCCGAAGATCGTGAGCGCTTTGCCAAGCTTGTTCACAAGCTGAAACTCAAGCAACCCGAAAACGGCATTGCGCGCAGCCGGGATGAAGCCATCGCGGTCGCCAACCGCATCGGCTATCCTGTCCTCATTCGTCCCTCCTATGTCCTTGGCGGACGGGCGATGGAGATTGTCGACGGCGAAAGCCAGCTTGACGATTATATCGCCACGGCGGTTCAGGTTTCCGGCGACAGTCCGGTGCTGATCGACCGCTACCTGCGCGACGCGGTGGAGGTGGATGTGGATGCGATTTGCGATGGCACCGACGTGGTCGTCGCGGGCGTGCTCCAGCACATCGAGGAAGCCGGGGTCCATTCGGGCGACAGCGCCTGTTCGCTGCCGCCCTACAGCCTGTCATCAGGCATTATCGCGGAAATCGAGCGGCAGACCGAATTGCTCGCACGCGGCCTGAACGTCCATGGCTTGATGAACATCCAGTTCGCGGTGAAGGATGAAGAGGTTTACCTGATCGAGGTCAACCCGCGTGCCAGCCGCACGGTCCCCTTCGTAGCCAAGGCGATTGGGGCGCCCATTGCGAAGATCGCCGCGCGCGTCATGGCGGGCGAAAAGCTGAAGGATTTGCCGCAGATCAACCGGCACATCGATCATATCGCGGTCAAGGAGGCGGTTTTCCCCTTTGGCCGTTTTCCGGGCACCGACCCTGTATTGTCGCCGGAAATGAAATCGACCGGCGAAGTGATGGGCATCGACAGCGATTTCGCCACTGCCTTCGCAAAGTCACAGCTCGGAGCTGGCGTCATCTTGCCGCAATCAGGCAGCGTCTTCATTTCGGTCAAGGACAGCGACAAGATAGTCATCCTGCCCGCTGCCAGGAAAATCGCTGCCCTGGGCTTCAATATCGTTGCGACCGGCGGAACGGCGCGTTTCCTCGCCGATGCGGGAATCAAGGTCGAGGAAGTCAACAAAGTTGCGCTGGGTCGCCCGCATATCGTCGACAAGATCAAGGATGGCGGCATCGACCTGATCTTCAATTCGACTGAAGGCTGGCAATCGCTTAAGGACAGCCAGTCGATCCGTGCGTCAGCGCTTGCTATGAAAATTCCGTCATTCACAACGGCGGCGGGAAGCGTCGCGGCGGTGGAGGCGATCGAAGCATTGCGTGGACACACTCTTGAAGTGCGTGCGCTGCAATCCTATTATGAACATTCGCACGCTTGATCTCCGACAATCTGTGTGATGCTGCGGTGGCCAGTCAGGGTGGGCCGCGTGATGAGATTTTTGACAAAGGAACGCTAGATGGCGACCGTTGAGAAAATGCCGATGCTCGCCGAAGGGCACGAAAAAATGACGGCGCAGTTGCGTTTGTTAAAGGCGGAGCGGCCAAAAATCGTTGAGGCGATTGAAGAAGCCCGCGCCCATGGCGACCTTTCGGAAAATGCCGAATATCATGCGGCCAAGGAACGGCAGGGCCAGGTCGAAGCGACCATTGGGGATCTGGAAGACAAGCTCAGCCGCGCCCAGATTATCGATCCAAAGTCCCTGTCAGGCGACAAGATCGTGTTTGGCGCGACTGTGACGTTGCTGGACGATGATGAAAAGCCGGTCACGTACCAGATCGTCGGTCAGGCAGAAGCGGACGCCAAATCGGGCAAGATCAGCTATAACAGCCCGCTTGGCCGCGCATTGATCGGCCGCAAGGTCGATGACGAGGTCGAAGTGACCGTGCCGTCGGGCGACCGCTGTTATTATGTCTCCAAAATCGAGTTTATCTAACCGCCCGTGAATATTCCCGGTGGGAAAATGACAAATTGGCTGGCCGGGAGCATCGTCGCGGCCTTCCTGTTGTCGTCTTTTATCTGGGGCGTGGATTATGCGGCGGTCTTTGGCGGCTTTATCCCGCTGCGCGCTACAGGCGGGCTTGATGTGCCAGGTGGCGTTCCGGTCTGGTTGACGCCGCTATCGGCTGCTTTCCTGCATGCAGGCTTCATGCATCTGGCGTTCAACATGCTGATGCTGTTCTTTTGCGGGCGCTTTGTCGAAACGATATTGGGCGGCAAGCTGTTGCTGGTGCTTTTCGTGATTGGCGCTTATGCTGCGGCTGCAACCGAATTTGCGTTCAATCCGGCTTCCGATAGTCCGATGATCGGGGCGAGCGGTGCCATTTCCGCCGTTCTTGGCACCTATGCATTGCTCTATAGCCAGCGCGAGGTAAAGGCGATTGGCCCATTTTCGGCTAATTTTATACGTGTAATCTGGCTGGCAGCCGCTTGGACCATCATCCAATTGATGGTCGGATTCGTCAGTTTTGGCGGCCTTGGACGTATTGCCATCGGCGCGCACATCGGCGGTTTCATAGCAGGTCTTATACTGACGCGACCGCTTGTCCATGTGCGGTTCAAGAGCAAGCGATAGCGCGATCTGTTTGACTCATCGAAGGACTGCTGGTGACAATCAGCCCTGATCTGCCTCCGGTTCCAGCAACTTGTGCAGATGCACCACCACATATTTCATTTCCGCATCGTCCACGGTACGTTGCGCGGCCGCGCGCCATGCCTTTTCAGCGCTTTTATAATCGGGAAAAACTCCGATGACCTCGATCGCGGACAGGTCTTCAAACTCAAGCGTTCTGGGATCGCGGACGCGCCCTCCCATAACGAGATGCATTTTGCTCACTTAGCCACCTTTCACCAAGGAAGAGCGTCAGCTAGCAGCGATGTCGCGGGCAGCCAAGCGGGCCTGATCCAAATCCGTCAAAAAAGACCGAGGCTTATCATTTCCGCCGCAGGCTTTCCGCCGCGCTTTTGCCCGCCGAACTGACGGCTTCGCTCGCCTTTTCGATCAGATCGCCGACTCTGTCCCTGGCCGCTTCAGTATCGATCAGTTCGCCCACCTTTGCCTTCGCTGTGTCCGGATTGATGTCGTTCAGTCTCGTTTTGACGTTGCTTTTGAACTTGCTGGCCGTTTTGGCCACTTCGCCTGATGCCGCGGCGCCCATACCCTTGGCCGCCAGCAACCCCGTCGCCAGCCTGGACGCGGCCTTGCCCCGCGACCGCTTCGTCTTGGACAAAAACACGCCGAGCAGCGCGCCAAGCGCCAAGCCGCCAGCGACCACCGCAAGTGGGTTTTCCTGAATGACTTTTACGCCGCGTGCCGAGATTTCGTCAGCCTTTTCACGGGAGGTTTCAACGATCCTGGCGGCATTGTCCCTGGCTTTGGCGCTAAGTTCGCTGATCTGTTCCGATGCGCCGGTGACCTTTTCGCCGGCATATTCGCGCGCGCGGTTGAGTTGATCTTCAAGGTCGTTGTTCATTAATCGTCTCCTGAATGTTTGCGGGCTTGCCATGCCTTCTGCACGGTTTTGTTCAGAGAAACGCCTGCGGTCCGGCAAAGTGCCATGACGGGCCCACGGAAGATAAACCCAACGATTCCAGATAATAGGCCCATCAGCAAGAACGGATGAGCGCGAGCTTTTGCCGTGGCAGCATGGCGTGCAGCGAATACCGTCTGACGCAGTTTTAAGGCTGCATCAGCTTTTAACCGACGGGGCGCCAATCGGTCGCGTGCTGTCTCGACCGAATGCCGGAAATCTTCCCGCGCCACATCCGCTTTGCGTTTGGCCTGTCGATAGCTGTTGCTGGGGGGGGTCAGTTTCATGGCCGCTCCTCGCTGATCAAACGCCGAAACCGGTTTCGTGCGGACATTAGCAGCAGGAAGACGACGATCAGCACGCCGCCGACGACGACGGCAGTCGCGCCCCATGCTCCCATCGCTGGTATCAAGGCGATGATGATGCCGACGATCAACCCAACGGTCGATGCCAGTGTCAGAAAGGCCGCCAGGGCTATCAATCCGGCGATAATGCCGAATTGCAGGCTGATTTCCCTTACCCAGATTTTTTGCCGGTCGATTTCGGCCTGGGCATAGCTTTTCCCGCTTGCAATAAGACGGGTCAAGACGTCCTTTATCGGTTCGTCCTGTAGCGGGTCTATGCTGTCATCCGGTCCGTGCAAATCTCATCACCCTGATCTGGCTGGAAGCCCAAATAGCTGGATTACGCCTCTTCGGTTTCGGGTTCAGAAGGTTTGGCGGATTTGGCAAGGCGCATCAGGACAAAGCCGACGATCGCCGCAGTGCCGATGGCAACGGCGGGACTTTTGCGAACGAATTCGCGGGCATCGGTGACCAGCTCGTCAATGTCTTTCTTGTCGAGCGCCGTCGCAGCGCCAGCGATGGCTTCTGCGGCATAGCGGGCGTAATCACCGTATTGGCTACCCAGCTTTTCATCGACACCGTTGGCCGTATCTCCGATCAGCTTCGACAGGCTCTGCATCGCTGAACCCGCCTTGTTCTTGCCCGTAACGGCGGCCGAGCGGGCGGACTTGGTGGCTTGTGTCTTAAACGTTTCAGCCTGTCCACGAAGCTTTTCGGCTGAACTTTTTAACGTATTGACCGCTTGCTCCTTGCGCTTCGCGGTGCTTGTCACCTTGGCTGTCACTACTTTCCGTGTCGCTTTGGTTTTGGCCGTAGCAGCGGATTTTGCCGCTGCCGCTTTTGGAGCAATCTTGGCCCGCACTGTTTTGGCGGGTGCAGCCTTGGCAGGGGAAGTCGCCGCCGCTGTGCGACGGGTCCCAGTTTTGCGTGGCGTCTTTGGAGTCGAGGTGTCAGCCATGTTGAATCCTTTCCGTGAACCGGGGGCGACGTGTCGGCGCCTTTTGGAATCTAACCCGTGGATGAATGACTAGTTCCGTTTGCGCAATTATAACAGACAAATTGGTATAAAAGGAATATCCGGCGAGACCGGAAAATCGCAAATTGCGCACGCAAGGGGTATGTCGGCATTGCCATCACGGCGTTCGCTGGTTAAGCCGCCGCGCATATCATCCGCATAAGTTCAGATGGGGACCCTCATGACTGCTATTCTCGATATTCACGCTCGCCAGATTCTCGACAGTCGCGGAAATCCGACTGTGGAAGTTGACGTGATGTTGGAGGACGGCGGCTTTGGACGCGCAGCGGTCCCTTCCGGTGCATCCACCGGCGCCTATGAGGCCGTCGAAAAGCGCGATGGCGACAAGAGCAAATATCTGGGCAAGGGTGTGCTTGCCGCCATTGAATCGGTCAACACCGAAATTGCCGAGGCAGTGACCGGCCTTGATGCCGAAGATCAGGGCGAGGTTGATGCGGTGATGATTGCGCTCGACGGCACTGAAAACAAGGGCCGCCTGGGCGCCAACGCGATCCTGGGCGTCAGTCTGGCAACCGCAAAGGCTGCGGCGGACAGCCGTGGCTTGCCGCTTTACCGCTATGTCGGCGGGGTGTCTGCCCATGTCCTGCCCGTACCGATGATGAACATCATCAATGGTGGTGAACATGCCGATAATCCCATCGACTTTCAGGAATTCATGGTCATGCCGGTCGGCGCGGACAGCTTGGCAGAAGCCGTGCGGTGGGGCGCAGAGATATTTCACACGCTCAAAAAAGGCCTGCATGAAAAGGGTCTTGCAACCGCGGTGGGCGATGAGGGCGGCTTTGCTCCGGCACTAGCATCGACAAAGGATGCGCTCGATTTCATCATGAAATCGGTCGAACAGGCCGGGTTTACGCCCGGTGACGATGTTGTCCTGGCGCTCGATTGTGCTGCGACTGAATTCTTCAAGGACGGCAAATATGTAATGGCGGGGGAGGGCAAGACTCTGACCCCGGCGCAAATGACCGATTATCTTGCCGATCTTGCAGCCAATTACCCGATCAAGTCGATCGAAGATGGCATGGCCGAGGATGATTTTGAAGGCTGGAAGCTGTTGACCGATCGCATTGGAGGAACCGTACAGCTTGTCGGAGACGATCTCTTCGTTACCAATCCCAAGCGGCTTTCCATGGGCATTGACAGGGGGCTGGCCAACTCTCTTCTGGTCAAGGTGAACCAGATTGGTACGTTGACGGAAACACTGGCTGCTGTGTCGATGGCGCAGCGCGCATCCTATACCGCTGTCATGTCACACCGTTCGGGCGAGACGGAGGATTCCACCATTGCCGACCTTGCCGTTGCCACGAATTGCGGCCAGATCAAGACCGGCAGCCTGGCGCGCTCTGACCGGTTGGCCAAGTATAACCAGCTTATCCGTATCGAAGAGGAACTGGACAGCATCGCCCATTATGCTGGCCGATCGATCTTTAAATAAACTATATTGCCCGGTTCGTCATAAAGGACTTGCAAGCTTTTGCATCCTGTGATTCTAGTTGCATATGGCGCAGATCGCAAAACTTCGATCCTTATTGATGTCCGCTTTCGGGCCGGCACTCGCCATTGTTCTGTTGGCCTTGTTCGCTGGTTATGCAGTGCTTGGTGCCAACGGTATTCTGGCGTGGGGCGATTATAGTCGCGCGTTGGAGCATCGGCGACACGAACTGGCAACGGTAAAGGCGGAGCGCGATCGCTTAAAGAATCGGGTCGAGCTTCTCGATCCACGCCATGCCGACCCGGATATGGTGGATGAACTGGTCCGTCGAGAGCTTAATGTTGGCCACCCGGACGAGGTGATCGTCCCTCTGCGGTAATCGCTTCAGTCCCAAGCCATTTTGGGCATGGGTCAATATCAGTTAAATTTCTCCGTAGAATCGTAATAATATTTCCCGAAATTGCCGCGCGAATATCGCGTGATTATAAATAGGGCAATTTCTGTCCAAGTGTAATTAGTGCGCCAGCTGGCCACCTATTTGGTTACGCTTGAAACAGTCGCGTCAAATGCTGAAATTAGCCCCGCCGCTAGGACCGAAAACATTGCATTGCCATGGGTTCTGCTCATATAGGGAAGACCTCCCCACGAAAGATAAAATGAGGATTAATCCTTGGCCAAAGCTTCATCCCCGCGAACAACCAAAGGCCGGGCTCCGGCCAGGAAAACCGCTTCCCCCGCGATACCCAACCGCGAACGACCTGACGATCCGATAGATTACAAGGCAAGCAAGGAGGAACTGCTCGAATTTTATCGGCAGATGTTGCTTATCCGTCGTTTCGAGGAAAAAGCGGGTCAGCTATACGGCTTGGGGCTGATTGGTGGTTTTTGTCACCTTTATATCGGACAGGAAGCCGTTGCGGTGGGGCTTCAGTCTTCGCTCACGGTCGGCAAGGACAGCGTCATCACCGGCTATCGCGATCACGGTCATATGCTGGCCTATGGCATAGACCCCAAACTCATCATGGCTGAGCTTACCGGGCGTGGAGCCGGTATTTCAAAAGGCAAGGGCGGATCGATGCACATGTTCTCGGTCGAACATGGCTTTTATGGCGGCCATGGCATCGTCGGCGCGCAGGTGTCGCTTGGTACGGGCCTCGGCTTTTCGCACAAGTACAAGGACGATGGCGGTGTCTGCGTCGCCTATTTCGGTGACGGGGCGGCCAATCAGGGCCAGGTCTATGAGAGCTTCAACATGGCGGAGCTGTGGAAGCTCCCGATCATTTTCGTGATCGAGAACAACCAGTATGCCATGGGCACCTCGGTCAACCGTTCATCGGCGGAAGATCAGCTTTACCGGCGCGGTGAAAGCTTTCGCATTCCGGGCATCCAGGTGAACGGCATGGATGTGCTTGCCGTGCGCGGCGCGGCCGAATCGGCGCTGAAATGGGTGCGCGCGGGCAAGGGGCCGGTATTGCTGGAGCTCAAGACCTATCGTTATCGCGGCCATTCCATGTCCGATCCGGCGAAATACCGCTCGCGTGAAGAAGTGCAGTCGATGCGCGACAAATCCGATCCCATCGAAGGGCTGAAACCAGCGCTGAATGAGGCTGGCGTTTCCGACGAGGAACTGAAAGCGCTGGAAAAGGAAATCCGCAAGATCGTGGCTGACGCGGCGGATTTTGGCGAAAGCTCACCTGAACCCGACCCCTCCGAACTCTATACCGAAGTGCTGGTGGAGCAATATTGATGGCAATAGAACTGAAAATGCCGGCACTCTCGCCCACGATGGAAGAAGGCACGCTGGCCAAATGGCTGGTGAAGGAAGGGGATGAGATATCCTCTGGCGATATATTGGCGGAAATCGAAACCGACAAGGCGACGATGGAATTCGAATCGATCGACGAAGGCGTGATTTCGAAGATATTGGTGCCCGAAGGTACGGATAATGTGAAGGTCGGAACGGTTATCGCCACCATATCGGGCGAGGACGGCGAGAGCGAAGCACCTGTTGACGCTCCGGCCCCGGCCGAAACTCCAAAGGCCGAGGCGAAGGCTGTGCCCGCCGAGGAAGCGCCGAAGAAGGCGGAGACGGGCACGGCCCAACTTGTGACCAAAACACGGGCAAGCGTGGCCGACCCGAATATTCCCGAAGGCACGGAGTTCGTTACCCAGACCGTTCGTGAAGCGTTACGCGATGCGATGGCGGAGGAAATGCGCGCCGATGATCGCGTTTTTGTGATGGGCGAGGAAGTCGCTGAATATCAGGGCGCGTACAAGGTGACGCAGGGCCTGCTCGAAGAATTTGGGGACAAGCGCGTCATTGACACGCCGATCACCGAATATGGTTTTGCCGGTGTCGGGACAGGCGCGGCCATGGGTGGTTTGCGCCCGGTGATCGAGTTCATGACGTTCAATTTCGCCATGCAGGCGATCGATCACATCATCAATTCGGCAGCCAAGACCAATTATATGTCGGGTGGTCAGATGCGCTGCCCCATTGTCTTTCGCGGTCCAAACGGCGCGGCGTCCCGCGTCGGCGCGCAGCATAGCCAGAACTACGCTCCCTGGTATGCCGCCGTTCCCGGTCTGGTCGTCATTTCGCCCTATGATGCATCGGATGCAAAGGGCTTGCTGAAAGCCGCGATCCGTAGTCAGGACCCTGTCGTGTTCCTGGAAAACGAGCTGCTTTACGGCCGCACCTTTGAAGTGCCCAAGCTTGACGATCATGTCCTGCCGATTGGCAAGGCGCGGATCGTGAAGCCGGGCAAGGACGTGACGCTGGTCAGCTATTCCATCGGTGTCGGCCTTGCGCTCGAAGCCGCCGAGAAGCTGGCAGGCGATGGCATCGACGCGGAAGTCATCGACCTGCGCACATTGCGCCCGCTCGACAAGGAAACGGTGCTGGAAAGCCTGAAAAAGACCAACCGCATGGTGGTGGTGGAAGAAGGCTGGTCGGGTTGCTCGATCTCCAGCGAAATTTCCGCCATCTGCATGGAGGAAGGCTTCGACTGGCTCGACGCCCCGGTGATGCGCGTAACGAACGAGGACGTGCCATTACCCTATGCCGCCAATCTGGAAAAACTGGCCATCGTCAACAGCGCCAAGGTTATCGAGGCGGTGAAGAAGGTCTGTTACCGGTAGGGTTCGTACCCCGGCGAAGGCCGGGGTCCAGAGCCGCGAGCGGGGCGTCCTGTTGCCTTGGACCCCGGCCCTCGCCGGGGTACATTCAGGCGCAGGTGGATGCAGTAACATTTTCGGCGTTGTAGATGCCGACGCCACCTGTGGGACCGGCCATGTCACGGGCGTCGCGCACAGTCATTGCGCCAATCTCGACAATTTCGGTCTTGGGCACGAATACCGACGTGACCAAAGGCTGATATGTATAGGACACTTCCACGAACATCACCGCTCCGTCATCCGGGGCGGTGATGAGTTGCCCGTTCGCTGTAATGCCGTCCAGATCCGTATCGCCTTGGTCCCCATAACTGGACGGCCAGTTTTTTGCGCCCCTGCAGCGCTGCCAGCGAATCTTGAACTCGCTTGTCGTGTTGGGATTGGCGACGGGCTCCAGGCTGGTGAGTATAACGCGACCATTGGTATAAAGATCAAGCTGACCCGCCTGCAGTCCAGCGCCAGTGAGCAGGTCATTGATCTGTGCTTCGCTGATCTGTTTGCTGGAGAGCAATGTACCTGTGCCAATGCGTGAGGCGTTATCAGCCACGTGCAAAGCTATTTGGCTCATCCGCATTTTGGTTGTCGTGAAATTGGTCAGTTCCACACCCGACATTGCGAAGGTGACGACGAATGGCAGGCATAGTGCAAATTCAACCATCGCAACGCCGCTGCGGCATGCGCCCAGGGAAGTGGTGAAACGCCTTGCCCAGGCTGGAACGATAGCCGCCGTCATGCGCAATTCCTTAGTGTAGCGGCACCATATTGCGCCTGGTCGCCATAAGGCTGGTTCGCCAGTACGGTGGTTGCCTGGACCTCCGCAGTTGCAGGTAGCCCCATCAGCCCATGCATCGGGAACAGGCGAGGATAGGAAACATCGGCCGTATAGAGCACAGCATCCTTTGCGCCGCCCTGACCCGCATCGCCGCCATCCTTGTCCCAACTGCTGTTGTTGTTATTATCCTGATAGGGTTCACCGGCGTCGCATATTCCGTTGCCGTTAGTATCGGTAAATGGTTCGGCCACGGATTGCGCTGCTTTGGTAAAGTCCTTGAAATAACGGCGGGAAATGGTGACCGTCGCGTTCTTGGCAAGGTTCAGCACATTGTTCGTTACCATTGCGTCGAGTTCAGCCTGCTTGGCGGCTTCGCTGCTCGATTCCAGCGTCGCATCGCGCGCCGTCTTCTGAACCACACCCTGCAGCACGCTTTGCATGTAAAGCGTGTGCCCCATATCGAGCGTGCCCATCAGCAATAATATGAACACCGGCGCAATCAGCCCGAACTCAGTGGCGGTTATGCCGCTCTGGTCCTTTGCGAAACGCTGGCACATTGTAGGAGCCTGTATCATTTGGTCAGTCTCAACTGAGAAATTTCATTGGCGATCGACTGGAAATTGGCAATCAGCGCGGCGCTGTCCGCCGCCGAGTAGAAACGGCCGGAAGAAGCGCAATTCTGCAGGCGCGTCTGAGCGGATGAACTGACGCCGCTGCCGAAGGAAATGACCCACAGTGTGATGTTCTTGTTCTTGATGGCTGTACACAGGGATTCGGTTCGTGCGTTCACGGTCGCATCCAGCAAAGTGGTGGTGGGCGCATAGCTGGTATCTGTCTGCCTGCGATCCCACCATGACAGTCCGTAGGCCGCCAAATTGGTGGTGCTCGTCACCGTATCGCCGTCGGTCATGAAGATCATGTGGCGTTCGATTTGGCCGCCTTCGGGCGTGAAGGCGTTATCACTCGCGAACAGGCCCGTGGGCGACATCAGACGCGCGCCCCAAAGCAAGCCAATGTCATGATAGGTATTGCCGCCTGTGGACAAGCCATCGACATAATCGCGGAAGGCGGTCGAGGTTGAATATTCCGTCAAATTGCTGGAGGCTGTCGGGCAGCTATAACTCCAGTTGCGGTCCATGCTGTTGCTGGAAGTTGTGACATTGGCGTAGGATTTGCTGCCGGAGGATTCGCGTCCCCAAACGGCATAGGGGAAGGCTGGTCCCCATTGTGTTGCCGGATCGCCGGTCGTGGGTACCAAATCAATGTTGAGGTCGTGCGCAGATGCGGGGATCGGACTGTAATCGTCCGATGGACTCCCGTCGGTATTCCGCCAGGTCTGCCGCTCTTCAATGCATCCATCCCAGGTGAGCGTCGTGTTGCTTCCATCCGAACCGATGGGGAGCGTAACGGTGCTGTTCCAGCTGCTGCCGCCATTTTTCAGGCTGCTGATGGTCCACGCCACAGGCTTGTAGATCCAGTTGCTGAATGCATATTCCTGCCCGTAAGTGGGCGTGTCGGTGCGGCGATATTCGCGGGTGATGGTGGTGTTGCGGTGGCGGCGTTCCAGAACGCAGATATCGGTTTTTTTCGAATAGGAATCCCTGCGATATTGATAGCGATCAGCCGGTTGGTCCGTATACCATCGGACGATCAAGTTGCCGCCGCTGTTCCAGCTGCCTTCATCGCGGGGCGCACTTTCGGCACCGTTGCTGACATATTGGGGCTGCTCGGACGCTAGATCGTCGCAGGCGTCCTTGCTCTTTACGCCATAAAAGGTGTTGCCGTCATATGAGCCATAGCTCGACCAGTCACTATTGTTGCTTTCGTCGGTATCGTGGACCGTGGGGGTGCCCTGAGCGTAGCCGGTAACGACATCCTGCAGTGTAAGTTGGGCTTCGCGCGACTGGTAGGTCCATTGGTCGGCCATCCAGTCGTTGTGCAGCAAATGGCCGACGTTGACATTGGTTGCATAGGGCACAAAGCCAAATCGCAATTGCACCGACGCACTGTTGCCGCCGCTGGGCGTGCTGCCGCAGTCGGCATTGCTGATGTCAATTTTCGCTAGTGCTTCGTAAAAGCACTTCACGGCCTTTTTCAGGCCATTGATTTTGGTGTCGGTGTCGCCTGTATTAGTTTGCGCCATCGATCCGGTGACGTCTAGCACGAACATGACATCCGTGTTGGGAATACGCATTTCTGCATCGCATGTAATGCTGATCGTCCGCGTCTCTTGACCAAATATTTTCATCACGGTCATTGGCACCTGTGCCGACACTGTACCCGTGACCTTGCCCGAACTTTCAACAAAGGCGGGTGTGCCGCCCGTAGTACCGTAGGAATTCGCGGCAAAATTGGCGTTGAACATGTTGACTGCGGCTGCATTTGCCTTGTTGCTGTTTGCGGTCCATGAACCGCCGCCCATTTGTTTGCGGCCAGCCAGCGCGCCAGCGTCACAGGCCTGCTGCATGCGCGCCTTGACAAGGTAGATGCGGCTCATATCGATGCCGCCGCCGATCAGTCCAAGCATGGGAAAAATCGCCGCCGCCACGATCGCCAGCGTATTACCCGCCTGGTTGCGCAGCAAGCGCGCCAGAAATCCCTTTGAAACCCCCGTGTCCGTGGTCATAGACTGCCTCAATCCAATGCGCGTTGCGCGTATTGCCCCCACCCAGGGCATAGTCCCGCTTTCCTTATGCACTGCGAATGGTTAGCTGGTGGCGTATGCTTATGGATAACAGCGCGTTAATCATTTCCTCTTTGCGGAGTGCGGGATTTTCCGGCAGGTGACTGACTTCATTATGGAAATTCCACCCTTGCAGCGCCTGCTGACCGCTTACGCCCCAAAAAAAATGCGGGAGGAGCAGCAAATATTATGGGCGTTCGATATGCGGATGGCGGAAATCGTGCGTTCGACCTATGAACCCATGCTCGGTCAAATCCGCTTTGCTTGGTGGCGCGAGGCGCTTTCGGGTGAGAAAGAGGCGGCAGGCGTTGGCGATCCCCTGATGGATGCTTTGCGTGCGAGGGTGCTTCCCAATGCCGGTGCCGCCGGATTGTTGGAGGCGATCGAAGGGTGGGAGGTTCTTTTGGAGCCGCTGCCTTTGAGCGACTGGCAGCTTGTCCGCTTTGCCGAACATCGTGGTGGCGGACTGTATCGGACAATCGGGCAGCTTTCCGGTCCATATCCGCCTTGGCTGTCGCAGGCTGGCATGGGTTGGGCGCTGTGGGATTTGTCCGGGCATGTGAGCGACAGCGACATGGCGAGGCGTTCTGTGGCGCTGGCGCGGGAATGTCTTGCCGATGTGCCGGTGCGAGGCTGGCCTGATACGCTTGCACCACTGAAAATATTGTCGGGGTTGGTTCGACGGGATGTGGAAAACAATCGAACGGCTCCAGCCCGGATGAACTGGCGGCAATACAGGCAGCTGTTGTGGCTGGGCCTGCGGCGGAGGAAAGGCGAAGCGTGATGGCGAGGACGGGGCGGTTTTTAGCGGGCGGGGCTTGCGCGCTGTTTTTTATGGGTGCGGGTCTGTTCTGGTGGCAAAGTCATGCGCAAGGCGACGAACTGATTATTCCGGCTGCGCCTCCACCAGTTGTTGTAAGGGCGCAGGAGCTACCAGTTGCTGCACCCGGCCAGATCGGCAAGCCGCCACCAATGCCCGCCAGCGCCACCGCGCAAACGCGCGAACAAAAGCGTTTCGACCGCTATGACAGCAACAGGGATGGGATCATCACCCGAACGGAAATGCTGTCGAGTCGTACAAAGGCATTCCGCAAGCTCGACACAGACGGCAATAATCTGCTGTCGTTCGAGGAGTGGGCGGTGACGACATCCGACAGGTTCGCAAGCGCCGATGGCGATGCGAACGGCAAACTTACTCCGCCTGAATTCGCCACAACCGCGCCGAAACGCAGGACCAAGCCGAAATGTAAGTGCTAACGTAGCACATGATAAAAAAACCACCCCATGCAAGCACGGGGTGGCCAAGGTTCAGGGAGGAGACGCCTCCCAAGGGAGGCATCCATGCAGCTACTCGAAAGGGGGACGAGCAACTGCATAGTTGTAAATTAGGGTAGTGGGGGTCCGGTTTCAAGCACCGAAAGTGTTTTTGGCAAAAAAATCGTACCAGAAAGTATGGGGATATTCTTGTCAGGCGTCTAAATTCGCGGTTTCCGGCGCTTGCGGCGCAGACGCATTGGGCATTTTGCCCTGTTCGATCTGATGCGCAAACAGATCCCGCATCAACTGCAGCGAGAAAAGATGAGCGTGGATGAGGGGCAACATGCCATTTTGATTGATTTTGCGAAGTTGATCGCCGCGCATGTCGCGCAGCTTTTCCTCGTTCACCATCTGAAAGCCGCGATAGACGAAGGGCTGGTCGTTGTCGGGCACCTGGATCGCTACTTCACCGTCCATCAGCAGGTCGAGCGATTTGAGTTCGTCCATGAACTGCGACGTGCGCTGGGCGGCCTGTTCGAATTGTTCGCAAAAACCCAGAATGTTCTGCGTTACTTGCGAAGGCCTGCCCTCTTCGAACAGCGGATCGCCCTCGTCATGCGCGCCGATAACATCCGATGTCGGATCGAAACATAGTGACAGTTCATCCGTGTCCGGGCGCAGTTTTGCCAGCATGAAAGGATAACGGCGGACATAGGCGGGAATATAGGCCGGCCCACGCAGCTTGCCCTCGTCATCGGTAAAGGTGTTGACGCCCTCGTTCAGTCCCAGGAGCGCCAGTGGAACCGGGCTTGTCCCTGCAGAAAATATGATGGGCAGAAAGCGCTGGGCCTGCACGAATTCATCGATGGTCAGCGGCACGGCATGTTGCTTGGCAAAATGCGGCGCCGAATCGACCTGCCTTGTCCGCCATCCGCCATGTTCGTTGCTATTGAGCGGAACAAGATCGTTATAGAAAATCGGCAGACTATTGGCTTGAGGCGCGCTGGCCATGTTCATTCTCCTGAGCGTGCGGGCTATTTTTCAGATGCTGCCGCGAAAGATGTGGTTTGCGCAGTAATTACCTCATGCTTCCGACGCAAGGGGGATCAGCTTTCCCGGATTCATGATGCCGCCGGGATCAAAAGCGGCCTTGATCGCTCGCAATGCATGGATTTGCGCGGGGGAAGCGAGGCGACCCAGTTCGGCGCGTTTCATCTGGCCAATGCCATGCTCAGCCGAAATCGATCCCCCTGCCGCCACGACCCGATCATGGACATAGGCGCTGATTATTGGACCAGTTTGGGCGATCCATGACGGACCATCGGTTCCCGCAGGAGCGCGGACGTGGAAATGGACGTTTCCATCGCCCAAATGACCAAAGCTGCTGGTGGTCGTGCCGGGAAATTGCTGTTCTGCCGCTTGCGCCGCATCAATCATGAAGGCCGGCATGGATGCGACCGGCACGCTGATGTCGAATTGCAGCGCAGGACCAAGCGAACGTTCCGCTGCCGACAGGGATTCGCGGATACGCCAGAATTGTTCTGCCTGCGCCTCATTCGCGGCGATCACGGCATCAGTCACAATCCCTTTCTCAAAAGCGGTGGCGAGAGCGGATTCCAGCCGCTCATACGCCGAAGGACCGCCGACCGCGTCGAGATCTACTTCAACCAGCACATACCATGCTGCACGCGTTTGTGTGGGACAACGCGCGCCCGGAAGGAGATTGAGCGCTGCTGCAAGCGTATCGTCTCCCAGAATTTCAAACCCTTCCACCACATTGCCAATGGTTCGTTCGGCGTGGCGCAGCAAAGCGAGTGCATCCTGAGGCGATGCGACACAGGCCCAACCCACGGCCCGGTCGGCAATGGACGGGACCAAGCGCAGACTGCCCGCTGTGACAATGCCGATCGTGCCCTCCGCCCCGATCAGCAGTTGTTTGATGTCATAGCCGCGATTGTCTTTCTTCAGCGCGTCGAGACCGTGATGAATGCTGCCGTCGGGAAGGACGGCCTCTATCCCTTCAACCAGCGCGCGCATTGTGCCGTGGCGCAGCACCTGTGTTCCTCCTGCATTGGTGGAAATCAGGCCGCCGATGGTCGCGGACCCCTTCGCGCCCAGACTCAGCGGAAAGCGGCGGTCGATTGCTTGCGCCGCGTCGTGCAGGTTGGACAGGATCACGCCCGCTTCACAAACGGCGAGATTGTCCTGCGCCGAAATTGACCGGATAGAGTTCATGCGCCGCAGCGAAAGAATGAGTGCGCTGCCGTCCGGCGGCGGTGTCGCTCCGCCGACCATAGACGTGTTGCCGCCTTGCGGGACGAGTGGCACCCCCATTTCGTTGGCGAGCATTACGACCACCGCAACTTCATGTGTCGTCGCGGGCGACAGGATCGCCCGCGACGCGCCATGATAGCGGCCACGCCAGTCATGGACCCATGGATCAATGTCGTCGGCATCCTCGATAACACCGCGTTCGCCCAATATGGTGCGAAAGCCGTTCATGCATGTATCCGTGATCATTGATGCTATATGCGCAAATGCAGTGAATAATTCCAGTCGGACCCGATGGATTAATCCATTGTTCAAATGGGCGGATATAAGCCATGAGACTTCAAAAGGGGTTTGGCTTGCTGTCGGTTGTTTTTCTTTTGTTGTTGGTCACGCCCGAGGCGGCGGCAGAAGGTATCGCGCCACGGCGCGCGGATGCGTTCGCCATGGGCGGCACCCAATATGCGCAGCTGATTATCGAACGTCGGATCATCATCCGCGTGCCAACGCTGGTAACGCGACGATCCGGACCGCCGCCCCAGGCTGAAATCGAATGGAAGGAAAAGAAAGCAAACCGCTGCGTTCCCATGAAAGCCATTGTGGGCGCCGCTATTACGCGGGACGATAGTGTCGACCTGATCCTCAGCGATCAGAGACGGGTTCGCGCAAGATTGAACGATGAATGCCGTTCGGTGGATTTCTATTCGGGCTTTTACATGGAACCGACGAAAGATGATCGACTATGTGCCGATCGGGATATGATCCACGCCCGCAATGGCGCGATGTGCGAGATTGAAAAGTTCAGGAAGCTGGTCGCGGAGGAATAGGATTTGCCGCTCCAAAAGCGGAAATTCTTGACATTCAGCCCGATCTTGCGCATGGCCGCGCGCTATTGAGGTGCGCATCATGTGGGCCTCTGTTTTTCCGGACAGATTATGAATTTTGCCGATCTCGGCCTATCAGAAGAATTGCTGAAAGCGGTCCATGAGGCCGGCTATGATGAGCCGACTCCGATTCAGGCGCAGGCCATACCGTCCGTGCTGATGATGAGGGATCTGATCGGCATTGCCCAGACGGGCACCGGCAAGACCGCCAGCTTTGTTTTGCCGATGATCGATATTCTTGCCGAAGGCCGCAGCCGTGCGCGCATGCCGCGCTCCCTGATCCTTGAACCAACCCGCGAACTCGCCGCGCAGGTAGCTGAGAATTTCGAAAAATACGGCAAATATCACAAACTCTCCATGGCGCTGCTGATTGGCGGCGTGTCCATGGGGGATCAGGTGAAGGCACTGGAAAAGGGCGTCGATGTCTTGATCGCTACGCCAGGACGCCTCATGGATCTGTTCGGTCGCGGCAATATATTGCTGACCGGGTGCAATCTGTTGGTGATCGATGAAGCTGATCGAATGCTCGACATGGGCTTTATCCCGGACATCGAGGAAATCTGCACCAAATTGCCTGCCAATCGACAAACTTTGCTGTTTTCGGCGACCATGCCGCCGCCTATCAAGAAGCTTTCCGACAGATTTCTGAGCAACCCCAAGCATATAGAGGTCTCGCGCCCCGCGACCGCCAATACATCCATCACGCAATGGCTGGTCCCTGTCGATGCACGCAAAAAGCGCGATAAATTGTGCAGTCTGCTGGAAAGTGAGAAAGTTAAAACCGCCATCATCTTTTGCAATCGCAAGACTGCGGTGCGCGATCTGGCGAAAAGCCTGCAGCGCACAGGTTATGCGGCGGGTGAAATTCACGGTGACATGGATCAGGGCTCTCGCATCGCCGAACTCGACCGGTTCAAAAACGGCGATATAAACATCCTTGTCGCATCCGACGTTGCCGCGCGCGGGCTGGACGTAAAGGGCGTGTCCCACGTCTTCAACTTCGATGCGCCATGGCATCCTGACGATTATATCCACCGCATCGGCCGCACTGGCCGGGCAGGGGCGACGGGAACAGCGTTCACCTTTGCAACAAAGGATGATGCGGAAGCGATTGCGGGTATCGAAAAGCTGACCGGCATAAAAATTCAGCGGGTTGGCAATGCGGAATTGCCGGAAACGGACGAACAGCCGGTTCGGGCAAAGAAGTCTGCCGGAAAGGCTAAGACCAGCGAAGCCAAGCCGGGCGCAGCCAAAGGTAAAACCTCTCAGGCCGAAACCGGCGAGCGCCAGCCTGAACCCGTGGCCGCACAAAAAACACGACCTGCCGATAAACCGCAATCACCAAGCCGCAGCGATAGCGCACGTGATGAGGGGCCTGATGATGGCTGGAATGGTCCGATGCCCGATTTTCTTTCATTCGGGATTGACGCATAGACGGTGGCTTGTTGAATGAGGCATTGGAGCAGCACCCCGCCTGACGACAAGTTGCAAGCTTTTTTCTGACATTGGCACCGCTGAATTTTGCGGTTTCAGAAAGGCGTTGCAACTCTTCAATCGCCATGTTTATAGAGCCCCATCGGGGCCGTAGCTCAGTTGGGAGAGCGCGTCGTTCGCAATGACGAGGTCAGGGGTTCGATTCCCCTCGGCTCCACCATCTCTTCTGGCCAATAACGCCGGATCGGTTCCAGGCTTGTTATTCCGACATGGCCTCCGCTCTGCGTCCAGTCGCAAGGTGACCATCTGATCAGCGGTGTCTGACTGGATCGACGTCCCATGGGAAAGCTGGCCGGTCGCGTTTTCATACCTCTCCAGCGCTATCGTGCTGCCGTGCTGCCGTTTGACGTGTTAAAGGAACAATTGCCGTCGAATTCCATTAATCCCGTATCTGGTTTTGGATGAGGCTTTGGCCATCTCTTCCGGGATGGCTTCAATCACGGCGTGGTGCCTGAAAAAGAAAAGCGAAATGAATAATATTCATGATATGACCAAGCGATACAAAGCTGAATTACTTCGCGCCAGGAGTACTTCTTGCCAGGAAACTCGGTTGGCCCATGAACAGATGGCGCGAGCCTATGCGAAATGCATAGCCGCCAACAAGCGAGCTCGGCCAACCAATCAGGTCTGAGCGAGGCGTATTCCATCGTGTGGGTCCGACTTCCGCAAGAGTTTTGGTGAAAGCCGCCGCTAATCGTTGTCGCCTGTGGTGAGACAGGCTTAATTCTTATCTTCCTCATTGCGGAGGAACCGGTGCTCCAATTTTCGAACAACAGTCAAAAGCAGAAGCGCTATGATGGCGGCAATGATGACGAGCGCATAGTGCCCAAGACCCACCGAAATGCCCAGCGCCGCCGCCATCCAGAGATTAGCAGCCGTGGTGATGTTGCGGACATCGCCGCGCCGGACGAAAATAAGCCCGGCGCAGATAAAGCCGATCGCCTGAGCCAGACCCTGTATCACGCGCAGGGGATCTGCGTGGGATCCTTCGGCGAGAAGCGAGTTATATAGTATCAGTGCCGAGATACTCGTCACCGCGGCGCTCAGCGCCACGATGGAGTGTGTGCGAATACCGGCCGCATAGCCGCGCATTTCACGGTCAAAGCCAAGTGCGGCACCAAATGCAGCAGCCAGACATAGCCTCAATATGAGCTCTTCATTCCCGATCTCGCCGACCATCATGCTCTTCCTGTTTTGCGGCCAGACTCACGTCGAATAAATCCGTAAGGGCCATCGTCCGGCATTAGAGTGCGATGATTTTAGGTTCGCCCATTTCCGTTCGTGTCGAGCGAAGTCGAGACACATTCGCACCAGGCCTATGTCCCTCGACTTTGCTCGGGACGAACGGAGCATAGGAATTCAAACTAATCTCATCACCTCTATTGCCGCGTTCCAAGCACGAGGGTCGGGCAAGACTCCTATAATGGACATCCTAACTGGATGCGTGCTTCGGTTTCCCCTTGCGCTTTGTTGAAGCCATCTTGTCGAGCTCCTTTTCATCCATGGACTTGTACATGGATTTGGATGCGCCTTTGAGTTCGCCGACCTTCTTCTCGCCACGTTTGGCGGCAAGCGCCGCACCGGCGGCCATTTGCTGTGCTTTCGATTTTGCAGGCATGGTTGCTCTCCTCGGTTTCTATGCGTCGAGAAGGAGACAAAGCAGCAGAGGAAGGCTTGTTCCCTGTTCATGAAGCGCGGGGTCAGGCGGCAGCATGAAATTGCGTGTCGAGCCTGACCCCCGCTCTCTTTTACTGCGTGTTATCGCGTTGTTGCTGTTGCTGGCTGGCATCTTGCGCTGCATCACCGACCTGGCGGGCGGCATCGCCGACAGACTCCGCAGCGCCAGTGATTGCCGTGGCTTCGCGGCTGTTGTTGCGGCTGTCTGTCGCTATGAAATACACGGCAACAGCGGCAATTCCGACTAATATGATGCCAAGAATTACCCCAAGGCCGCCGCTTTTACGCTCCACCACGACAGGGGATTCGACAACGCGTTCGGTGACATGTTCCTTTTCCATAAAACTCTCCTTATCAGGTCATAGAGACGTGCCCTTTTCATGCTGCCGGATGGTGCAAAGATTAATGGCGGCATGTGATGAAAATGGCGAAGGCATTGTCCCAGGCTGTCAATGAACCAGTCAAAACCTCACTCCGCTAAATATAGAATAAAACGGAATGTTCCTTCAAAGATATGCGTCTATCAACGTTCCAATGGAATGTTCGTTCCCTATATCACTCTGTCATGGATCGAGTTGCGTAAGCAGTATTACCAATGAGTGCCGATAATTAACTGTCTATTTTGGGAAGCTCCTGACGCGCAATGCCCCATCCTCTTAATGTGCGACTGGCTACCCGCTCTGTCAGGAGCGATTTGTCGCGCAGGGTATATTGTGAGGGACGTTCTATATCCGGCACTTCGGACCATGCTATGGGCGCTGCGACCGGTCCGCCTTCGCGCGCGCGTACACAGTAGGGCAACACCGCTGTCGCGCCCCTCTGGTTGCGCAGCCAATCGATGAAAATGCGACCCTTCCGCTTCGCCTTGGACATGGTGGCGGTAAACCGATCCGGTTCGGTCTCGGCAAGCGCAGAGGCAAAGTATCGCGCGAAATCCTTGACTTCCGGCCACTCCGCCCGTGGTTCCAGCGGAACGATGACATGAATGCCCTTTCCGCCTGTCAGCATGGGGAAGCTTACAAGCCCCATATCCGACAAATGCTTGCGGAGGTCCAATGCGGCTTTATGGGATGGCCCGCCCCTTTTCCCCGGCATCGGTTATGATGTTGGTGCTTAAGAAGGAAAGGAGCGGACCGAT
>NZ_JAKKIE010000043.1 GCF_021742065.1 Rhizorhapis sp. SPR117 | reverse complement strand
ACTCCCTACTTGCCGCGTGACGTTCGCTATCCGTTCGCCCTTTCCGTGCAGATACGTCACTTTCGTGTAGTCACCCCCCCTTGGCCGCGCCGCCGATGTCGGCGGCGGACCGGTAGCGCCCGCTCGAGACCAGGCGGACGGCGAGCAGGACGAGGGCGAAATGGACGAAGCTCGTCTGGATCGCGAAGGCAAGCCGCGCGCCGATCACCGACGGGAAAGTGACCAGCTTGGGCAGAAAGAGGACGCACGCGACCGAGATCGCGGCACAAAGCAGAAAGGCCAGCCCCGACTGCTTCCTGATCTCCTTCTGCTCCGCTTTGAGGTCCGTCATGGCCACGCCCCGTCAGCCCGGCCGATCCGCCGCGATCAGTGCGATCGTGCCCGTCACCGTATGGATGTCCGCTGCTTCGCGTACTTTGTCGAACCCCGTCGCGCAGACGAGCTCTGGAAGCACGCCGTCGGCATTGGGCTGGGTGTCGGCCACGCCGTCGAGCCGCTGGATGGTCAGGCGGAACAGCAGCCGCATCAATCCCCATTGCCGCCCATAATCGGCGATCACGAGCCTGCCGCCAGGGCGGAGTGCCGCGTGCATCGCCCCGAGGCCCGCCCGCTTTTCCGCCATCGGCACCTGGTGGAACATCAGGCTCGACACCACGGCGTCGGCAGAGCGGGAACCGATATCCCGCGCGAAGCCGCGCTCCCAATGGATGTCCGCGTCGGCGGCGTCGCCCTTGGCGCGAGCGATCGCCAGCGCTTCTTCGTCCGGATCGATGCCGATGACATGCACGCCAGGCGCGGCAGCCTTGAGCATGACCGCGAAGCTGCCGGTTCCGCACCCGACGTCTATGATGGTCTCGCCGGGGCGCGGCGCGAGCAGCTCGATCATGGCACTGCGCCAGCGCAGCTCGCGGGTCCAGCGCCGGATGGCGCGATCGTAATCCGCGGTATCGCCGGTCCCGAGCGGCGGTGTGTAGGCGCGGTCGCTCATGCCCGTGCCCTCGTCGCATGTTCCGCCAGCTCGCGTCGCGCGTCGCGGATGATGTCATAAGCGGAATGGAGGAACAGCAGCGCGATCACGCCGGCGACGACAAGATCGGGCCAAGCCTGGCCCGTCCAGCCGACCAGTGCGGCAGCGGCGATCACGGCGATATTGGCAAGCGCGTCGTTGCGCGAGAACAGCCAGATGGCGCGCGACGTCGCATCACCCTGGTCCCGGAACCGCGCGAGGACGAGGGCGGCCGATACGTTGACGACGAGCGCCGCGATACCGATCCCACCCATCAGCTCGGCTTCGGGCGGGATCGCATGGAACGCGCGCCATGCAGCGAACCCGATGACCCCGAGCCCGAGGCTCGCGAGAAAGATTCCTTGCACGAGCGCGACGCGGCTGCGCGCGACCGCGGCCCAGCCGAGCGCGATCAGCCCGACGAGCGTGATCGACCCGTCGCCGATGAAATCCAGCGAATCCGCTTTCAGCGCCTGCGAACCGGCGACGAAACCGCCGACCAGCTCGAACAGGCCGAACCCGACGTTGAGGATGACCACGATCCACAGCGCACGCCGATAGGCCGGATCGGTGCCCGCCCGCTTGGTGTCCGCCTCACATCCGCAGTCGCTCATCATCATCTCCGCCGCGAGTCGCGAGCATGTTCTGCACCCTCTAGCAGCTACAGGGTCAATGCCTTGCGTGGCTCGACGGTCCCAGTGCTTCGATGATCCGGCAGTCGGAAATCGCGCCCTGGCTGCACTGGCCGATCACTTCGTCGAGCTCGCGGCGAAGCGCGCGTAGATCGGCGATCTTCTGGTCGATCTGGGCGAGATGCGCACGCGCGACGCTATCGACGGCGCTGCACGAGCGGGTCCGATCGTCGGAGAGGGCAAGTAGCTCGCGCACCTGATCGAGCGTGAAGCCGAGGTCGCGCGCGCGGCGGATGAAGGAGAGCCGCGCCAGATGGGCGGCTCCATAGTCGCGGTAGTTGCCTGCGGTACGCCCGGGTTCGGGAAGCAATCCGATCTTCTCGTAGAAACGAATTGTCTCGACCTTGGTCGAGGTCGTTCTCGCCAGTTCACCAATCTGCATCAGAAATCCCGCTTGACCCTATAGTTGCTACAGGCCGCACATAGCGCATGACATCGAGTCGTTCGAGGTAATGAAATGGCCTGCACCAGTTGCGCCTCCGCGAAGCCGGACCCATCCAACGATCCGCGCTGGCGCCGCGCGGTCTGGATCGCGTTGATCATCAACGCGATCATGTTCGGCGTCGAGATTTTCGCGGGCGTTACCGCCCACTCGGCCGCACTCAAGGCCGATGCGCTCGACTTCCTCGGCGACAGCGCCAATTACGCGATCAGCCTCGGTGTTGCAGGCATGGCGCTCACCTGGCGTGCGCGCGCGGCGATGCTCAAGGGTGCCACCCTGTTCGCGCTCGGGGCGTGGGTGATCGGCAGCACCGGCTATGCCGCGTTCGCGGGCACGCTTCCGCAGGCTGAGACGATGGGGATTATCGGTGGTCTCGCGCTCGCGGCCAATGTCGCGGTCGCCTTCATCCTGTACCGTTTTCGCAGTGGCGAGGCGAACATGCGCTCCGTGTGGATCTGCTCGCGCAATGACGCGATCGGCAATGTCGCCGTGGTCGCCGCCGCGTTCGGCGTGTTCGGCACCGGTTCGGGATGGCCCGATCTGATCGTTGCCGCGATCCTCGCCACGCTCGGGATCAGCGGCGGCATCCAGATCATGCGCCAGGCGGGCGCCGAGTTGCGATCGGCGTATCTGCCGCGCACGGCGCCCGCACAGCCTATTCTTCAGGGGGAATAAATATGGCGTCGAATCAGAATGGGAGCCGATCCCGCCCCGCCGGTTTGCTTGCCGGCACCGTCCGGCTAGGTGGACAGCCGATGCGACAATCGCTCGCCCTGGTCGCCGGCTTGATGCTCGTCCTCTCCTTGTGGACAGGTCTCTCGGTGTCGGCGGCGCACGCGGCGGAGATCGTCGGCTGCATCGAGCTGTCCGCCGGCGCCGGAGACCATGTCGCTGGCGATGGCGACGAGGTTCCGGGCGACATGGACAATCCGGCGCCGCATCACCACGGCAGCTGCCACAATCATCATCTGGGCATGCCGACCCTCGACGGCCTGGCAACGACCACCCCGATTGCCCGGACTGCGCTGCGGATCGATCCCGCGATCGAGCCCGACGCGATAGCCGCCGCGCGCAACCTGAGGCCACCCATCGCCTGACGCGCCGTTCGTCCACGCGGCCGCATGCCGCGAGGGACTCTGAGCCATTCGTCAGGAGACCGTTCCCTATGTCCCGTATCTTCGCGGCCGCCCTCGCCGCGGCCCTCTGTTCCACTCAGGTCGCAGCACAGGACGCGCCGCCGGCCACCGTGGCGCTCACGCTCGATGAAGCGCTCGCTGCCGCCCGTCAAAACTCGCCCGCGCTGGAAGCGGCATCGGCCGACCTGCGCGCCAGCAGCGCGGCGCGCACTGTCGCCGGCCTGCGCCCCAATCCCTCGATCGAGGCGCAGACCGAGAACGTCGCCGGCAGCGGCGCCTATCGCGGCATCGACAGCGCAGAGACCACCGTGGGGTTCGCGCTGCCGATCGAACTAGGCGGCAAGCGTTCGGCGCGGATCGGTCTCGCCGAAGCACAAGGCGCGCGGGCAAGGATCGACGCGGCAATCGCCGATGCCGATGTCACGCTGCGAGTCACCCAGGCCTATGTCGCCGCCGTGGCCGCCGAACGCAGGCTCGGCATCGCCCGCGCGCAGGCGGGGATCGCCGCCGAGGCCTATCGCGCCGCCAGGATCCGCGTGAGCGCGGGACGCGCGTCGCCAATCGAGCAGCAACGCGCCGACGTGCTCCGCATCAATGCCGAGGCGGCGGCGGCGCGCGCCGAGCGCGACACCGCAGTTGCCCGCGACACGCTGGCCCGGCTGATCGGCCGCCCGGTCGTGGCCGGGCTTGACCTTGCCTGGTTCGACCGGATCGACGGCTATGGTCCCGTGGCAAGAACCAGTGTCGACGGCACGCTCGCGCTTGCCGCCGCCGATGCCGAGGTCGCGACCGCCGATGCGCAGGTCGGGCTCGCCCGCTCGCAGCGCATTCCCGACGTGACGCTGAGCGCCGGCGCGCGCCGGCTCGAGGCGACCAACGACACCGCCGCGGTATTCGGCGTGTCGATCCCGCTTCCGCTGTTCAACAATGGCAGCGCCGGCGTCGCTCAGGCGCGCGCCGAGCGCGACCGGGCCGACGCGCGACGGCGCATGGCGCGAATCGACGCCGAGCAGGCGATCTCTGCTGCCGAGGCCGAAGTGGCGAACGCGGCGGCCGACGCGCGCAACGCGACCGGGCCTGCGCTTGCCGCCGCGGTCGAGACCGCACGCATCGCGCGGATCGGCTATCGCGAGGGCAAGTTCGGCCAGCTCGACCTGCTCGACGCCGAGCGCACGCTGGCGGAGACCCGCGCGGCTGCGGTCGATGCGCTCGCCGCCTGGCATGACGCGCGCGCGCGCCTCCAGCGCCTCACCGGCGCCGCTCCCACGATCACGAAAGACTGAGCCCATGAAGATCACGATTTTGCGGGCGACGTTGCCCCTCGCGCTTGTCGCCACGCTCGCCGCTTGTGGCGGCACCAAGCCCGCCGAGGAAAAGACCGAGGCCGAAGCCAAGGAAAGCGCCGAGGCGCCGGAAGGCATTGTCAACCTCACGCCCCAGCAGATCACAACAGCCGGTATCCAGCTCGTGCGTCCGACCATCGGCGGCGGCGGAGCGATCGAGCTGCCTGCGACCATCGAAGGCGACCCGCAGGGCACGCAGGTCGTGTCGGCGGCAATCGGCGGACGCATTGTCGCGCTGACCCGCAACCTCGGCCAGTCGGTCGGACGGAGCGAAACGCTGGCGGTGATCGAAAGCCGCGAGGCCGCCCAGCTCAACGCCGAGGTCGAGGCGGCACAGGCGCGCGCCGTGCTCGCCCAGTCCAATCTCCGGCGCGAGCAGCGCTTGTTCGACGAACGCGTGTCGGCCGAGCAGGATCTAATCGCGGCGCGCACTGCCGCGCGCGAAGCCGATATCGCGCTCAGGCTCGCCCGCCAGCAGGTGTCAGCGGCGGGCGGTGGCGGCGGCTCGCTCAACCGTATCGCGATCCGCGCCCCGATTGGCGGCCAGGTGATCGCGCGCTCCGTGACGCTCGGCCAGACCGTTGCCGCCGATGCCGAGCTGTTCCGGGTCGCCAACCTCTCGACCGTATCGCTGACCCTGTCGCTGTCCGCCGCCGATGCCGGCCGCGTCCGGCCGGGCGCCACCGTCGAAGTGAGCGCGTCGGGCCGGCAAGCCACGGCGCGCGTCACCTTCGTCTCGCCGGTGCTCGACGAGACTACCCGGCTGGTGCCGGTGATCGCGACGCTCGACAATCGCGCCGGCCAGTGGCGGGTCGGCGAGAGTGTGCAGGCGGCGATCCTGCTGGGCGGCGGCCAAGGCGGCAGCGCGATCAGCGTGCCGTCGACCGCGGTGCAGACGGTCGAGAACAAGCCGGTGGTGTTCGTCCGCACGGCCACCGGGTTCCGCGCGGTGCCGGTCACGCTTGGCCAGGCCAATGGCGCCTCGGTCACGATCCTGTCGGGGCTGACCGGCCGCGAACAGATCGCCGCCGCCAACAGCTTCACCCTCAAGGCCGAACTCGGCAAGGGCGAAGGCGGGGACGAGGACTGAGCCATGATCGAACGCATCGTCACCCTCGCGGTCGAGCGCCGCTGGTTCGTCCTGCTGCTCACCGCCATCGCCGCCATCGTAGGCGCCGCCTCGCTCTATCGGCTACCGATCGACGCGGTGCCCGACGTCACCAACAACCAGGTCCAGATCAATGTCCGTGCGCCCGCGCTCTCGCCTGAGCTGATCGAGAAGCAGGTCACCTTCCCGGTCGAGACCGCGCTGGCCGGTATCAAGGGGCTGGAAAGCACACGGTCGCTGAGCCGGAACGGCTTCGCCCAGGTCACCGCGGTGTTCTCGGATGCGACCGACATCTATTTCGCGCGAGCACAGGTCGTCGAGCGCATCAACGACGCCAAGGAGCGGTTGCCCGACGGAGTCACGCCCGAGATGGGCGCGATCGCGACCGGGCTCGGCGACATCTATATGTGGACCGTCCGCTATCAGGATCGCGGGCACGAGCAACATAAGCCGGGCGAGCCCGGCACCCAGCCCGACGGCAGCTACATCACCCCCGAGGGCGACCGGCTGGTGAGCGAGGCCGACAAGGCGACCTATCTCCACACCGTGCAGGAATGGATCGTGGCGCCGCAGGTCAAGTCGGTCGCCGGGGTCGCAGGGGTGGATTCGCTCGGCGGCTACGACAAGGAATATCTCGTCGTTCCCGACGTGCAGAAACTCGCCGCGCTCAAACTGTCCCTGAGCGAACTCGCCACCGCGCTCGAGGCCAACAACAGCGCAATCGGCGGCGGCATTGTCGATCGCAACGGCGAAGGCCTGGCGGTGCGCGCCGATGCGCGCATCGTTAGCACCGCACAGCTCACCAACACTGTCATTGCCACGCGCGAAGGCACGCCGATCCTGCTCGGGCAGGTTGCTGCGGTGCGGTTAGGCCAGGCGATCCGGCTCGGCTCGGCGTCGGAAGCCGGCCATGAGGTGGTCACCGGCACCGCCGTCATGCGGATCGGCGAGAACAGCCGGACCGTCTCGACCGGCGTCGCCGAGCGGTTGCGGCGCATTAGCCCGTCGCTGCCGCCCGACATCGTCATCGAGCCGGTGCTCGATCGCACCGACCTCGTCAACGCGACGATCTCGACGGTCGCGCGCAACCTCGGCGAAGGTGCGCTGCTCGTCATCGTCGTGCTGTTCGTGCTGCTCGGCAACTTTCGCGCGGCGCTGATCGCGGCGGCGGTGATCCCGATCACCATGCTGCTGACCGGGTTCGGCATGCTCCAGGCCGGTGTCTCCGCCAACCTCATGAGTCTCGGCGCGCTCGACTTCGGGCTGATTGTCGATGGCGCGGTGATCATCGTCGAGAATGCGCTCCGGCGCATCGCGGAGCGCCAGCACCATCTCGGCCGGCCGCTCGATCGCGGCGAACGCCTCGCCCTGGTGGCGCAGGCCGCCCGAGAGATGATCCGCCCGTCGGTCTTTGGCCAAGCGATCATCATCCTCGTCTATGTGCCCTTGCTCACCCTCTCAGGCGTCGAGGGCAAGACATTTGAGCCGATGGCGCTGACCGTGATCATGGCGCTGCTGTTTGCATTCGTCCTGTCGCTGACCTTCGTGCCGGCCGCGATAGCGATCTGGCTGAGCAAGCCGGTCGAGGAGAAGGAAGGCCGGATCGTCGGCTGGCTGCGCCGCCGCTATGAACCCGGCCTCGACCAGGCCATGCGCGCGCCCAAACGCACGTTCGGCATTGCGATCGGCGCGCTGGCGCTGGCGGGTGTGGGCTATGCGACGCTCGGCCAGGAGTTCCTGCCACAGCTCGACGAGGGCAATGTCCTCGTCCAGGCCTTCCGGGTGCCCGGCACCTCGGTCGACCAGAGCCAGAGAATGCAGTTCCAGATCGAGAAGGCGCTGTCCGGCATACCCGAGGTCCGGGTCGTATTCTCGCGCACCGGCACGGCCGAGCTCGCGTCTGATCCGATGCCGCCCAATGCCACCGATACGTTCGTGATGCTCAAGCCCCGTGGCGAGTGGCCCGATCCGGGCGAGACCAAGGCCGATGTCGTCGAGCGCATCGAGCAGCGCCTAGCGCAAGTACCCGGGCACAGTTACGAGATCACCCAGCCGATCCAGATGCGGTTCAACGAACTGATCGCCGGCGTGCGCAGCGATGTCGCGGTCAAGGTGTTCGGCGACGACTTCGCGCAGATGAACGATACCGCCGACAGGATCGCTGCGGTGCTGCGGCGCACGAAAGGCGCTGAGGACGTCAAGGTCGAGCAGACCGAAGGGCTGCCGATGCTCGACATCGCCTTCAACCGCGATGCGGCCGCGCGACTCGGGGTGACCGCCAAGGACGTGCAGGACGTGGTCGCCGCGGCGGTCGGCGGCCGCCCGGCGGGCGTGATCTTCGAGGGCGACCGGAAGTTCCCGATCGTGATCCGCCTCTCAGACACCGAGCGCGCGAATTTCGCGACGCTCGGACAGACTCCGGTGCCGACGCCCTCGGGCGCGTTCGTGCCGCTCGCCAGCGTCGCCGAAATCGGCGTCGCCGACGGACCCAACCAGATCAGCCGCGAGAATGGCAAGCGCCGGGTGGTCGTCCAGGCGAATGTCCGCGGCCGCGACGTCGCCGGCGTGGTCGCCGATGCGCAGGCGGCGATCGCGAAGGACGTGCGCCTTCCCGCAGGCATCTGGCTAGAATGGGGCGGTCAGTTCGAGAATCTCGCCTCGGCGCGTGATCGTCTGATGCTCGTCGTGCCCGCCTGCTTCGCGCTGATTCTGCTGCTCCTCTACGGCGCGCTCGGCAGCGCGCGCGACGCCGCGATCGTGTTCACCAGCATACCGCTGGCGCTGGTCGGCGGCGTAGCTGCGCTGATGCTGCGCGGCATGCCGTTCTCGATTTCGGCGGCGGTCGGGTTCATTGCGCTCTCCGGCATCGCGGTGCTCAACGGCCTGGTCATGGTCACCTCGATCCAGGACCTAATGCGGGCCGGCATGGACCGTGCCCGCGCCAGCCGCGAGGGAGCATTGCTCCGCTTGCGACCCGTGGCGATGACCGCGCTGGTCGCCTCCCTGGGGTTCGTGCCGATGGCGCTTGGGCACGGCGCCGGAGCGGAGGTCCAGAAGCCGCTCGCGACCGTGGTGATCGGCGGGCTGATCTCGGCTACCTTGCTGACTCTGTTCGTGCTGCCGACGCTCTACGCCCGATTCGGTCGACGCGAGCTGGCGGCCTCGAACGTAGCGCACGCCGAGGATCTGCTTCCGCGCGATCCGCTGCCCGCTGAATGACGAGGGAAAGTCGGGTAGCCGTCAAACTACAATGACCGGAAGCTAAAGGTGATGGAGGAACTGGTCCGGATCACAGCGCTGCGAGGGTTTCGAGCAGCGGGCAACCGGCATGGCTGCCCGCCTCGCAGGCGGCGACGCTGTCCGTGAGCACGTCCGCCATGCGCTCGAGGTCGGCGATCTTCGCGCGCACATCGCGCAGGTGCGCCTCCGCGAAAGCTTGCGCCTGCGCACATGACGCTGACCCTCCAGCGGCGAGCGTGAGCAAAGCCCGCACCGTTTCGATGGAGAACCCAAGCTCGCGCGCTCGCCGAACGAACGCGAGGCGCCGCACGTCGTCGCGGTCATAGGCACGGTAGCGGCCCCGGCGCTCCGGTACAGGCAACAGGCCAATCCGTTCATAGTAGCGGATCGTTTCGATGTTGCAGCCAGTGCGGCGCGAGAACTCGCCGATCGGGATCCTCTTGGATGCAGTCATGGTCGCGATTAGCACTTGAGTCTGTAGTGACTACAGATGCTAGGACGGTGGCATCCATCTCGCAAGGAGTCCTCGTGTCCGAGCCATTGTCCCCATCGCGCAAGCCTAGCGGCGCCGGCGCCATCTCGTTCGCGCTGGGTGGGATCGTGGCCGCGTCGCAGGAATTCTCGCAATTGCAGATCCTATCAAGGCAACAACTGCTGAAGCGCTGGCGGCGCTGCGAAAGGAAGGCATCAGGGTCGTCATGCTGACCGGCGACAATCGAACGACAGCCCAGGCCGTGGCTCGTAAACTTGGTATCGAGGCGGTTGAAGCCGAAGTTCTCCCTGATCAGAAAAGCGCAGTCGTTCTGCGCTTGCAACGCGAAGGCCGTGTGGTTGCAATGGCGGGCGATGGAGTGAACGATGCGCCCGCGCTCGCGGCGGCCGACGTCGGCATCGCGATGGGTTCGGGGACGGACGTCGCCATCGAAAGCGCAGGCGTGACGCTGCTCAAGGGCGATCTCAATGGGATCTTGCGCGCACGACGGCTGAGCGAGGCGACGATGGCCAATATCCGCCAGAATCTCTTCTTTGCCTTCATCTACAATGCAGCAGGCGTCCCGATCGCCGCAGGTTTGCTCTACCGGGTGTTTGGCATTCTCCTGTCGCCCATTATCGCCGCAGCAGCGATGGCCCTCTCGTCCGTCAGCGTCGTCACCAATGTGCTGCGCCTTAACCGGGTGGCACTGTGAACATCGGTGGCGCATCTGCAGCGAGTGGCGTCTCGCAGCGTATGATCCGGCACTACGAGAAGATCGGACTAATCCCACCGCCACCGCGGCGCGATGGCGGCTATCGGGACTATTCGGACCCTGACGTGCATGTACTGCGTTTCATTGCCAATGCCCGCGATCTTGGTTTTCCGATCGAAGAAATCCGGGTGCTACTTGGTCTCTGGTCCGATCGTGGTCGCGCAAGTGCGGAGGTTAAGGCGCTAGCGGAATCGCGCGCCGCAGATCTCGGCCGGAAGGCGGATGCGCTTAACGCAATGCGCGGTGCATTGCTGGACCTGGCTAAAGCTTGCCACGGCAATGAGCGGCCCGAATGTCCGATACTTGCACGTCTGGCTTCCTGAGCTGATCTCACAGGCCAGTAGATCGCTGTGAGCGCAGCGAGCCCACTCACTCGTGCGGAGCGCGTCCTGCCAACTTCGCGAGTCGGCGCGGAAGGTCGGCAGCGATCTTGCGTTGTTGTTGAGGTTGCGCCTTCTTCCATGCCCGACATTCGAGTTTGGATCTGCCGCACCCCCGACACCAGCCGGTCGAGCCGTCGAATCTGCACAAGTCTATGCACGGGGACTTCACGTGGGCACCTTCAATGGCATTCGATCGTCAGGTGCTTCAGTTCATGGACAGGGACGAGCCGGTCACGGATGACACCAGCGTGGATTCCCGCACCGCCGACAACACCGACGATGGCGGCATGGGCTTCGGGGCCGACGCGCCACACATGGAGATCGGCAATACGCACGTCGCCCGGTCCCTCAACGAGATCCTGTATTTCCTCGGCAACGTGATTGTCGGTCGAATCAAGGAGGACTGAAGCGGTATCTCGCATCAGGCTCCAGGACCAGCGAGCGATCACCACAGCTCCGACGATACCCATGACAGGGTCCATCCACACCCAACCAAGATAGCGACCTGCCAGCAGGGCCGCGATCGCCAGCACGGAAGTCAGGGCGTCGGCGAGCACATGCACATAGGCAGAGCGGAGGTTGTTGTCGCCGCCATGGGCATGATGGTCGTGTACATGATCGTCATGACCGTGATGGTGGTGGCTGCCCGACAACAAAAATGCGCTGAGGATGTTCACGCCTAGCCCGATCACTGCAATCAGGGTCGCCTCGCCGAACGCAACCTTGATGGGCTCGAATAGGCGCAGGATTGATTCAACACCGATCCCCAAGGCGATCAGGCCAAGCACCAACGCCGAGGCGAAGCCCGCCAGGTCGCCGACCTTGCCGGTTCCGAAGCTAAACCGCCGGCTCGATGCACGCTGCTTGGCATAGGCATACGCAATCGCCGCGACACCCAGCGCGCCAGCATGGGTCGCCATATGGAAGCCATCGGCCAGGAGTGCCATCGATCCGGTGACATACCCGGCGAATATTTCGCCGGTCATCATCACAGCCGTCAGCACCACCACCCACAACGTCCGGCGTGCATTGTCGTCGTGGGCGGCCCCCAGATACACATGGGCGTGCGTGAAATCGTCAATATCGCGTAAAGTGGTCATTATCTCGGCTCTATTTCGCGTAGCGGCGTATCACCGCGATCAGTTCTTCAGCTCCTGCGGCACGTTCTGCGGCCGTAAGGTCGGGGTCCGCCACATGGTCTCGGACATGCTCTTCTATAATCTCGTCCATCAGCCCGTTGATGGCGCCGCGCGTCGCTGCGACGAGATGCAGCGTCGTCGTGCAATCCGCATTGGCCGTCAGCGCTTTTTCGATCGCCGCGACTTGGCCTGCGATGCGGCGGACCCGCTTCAGGAGTTCGTCATTGCCTTCATTCAAATGTCCCATAGGATACCCCCCTACCCTATGTAGCGCGTCGCTACCACCGTAATCGACTTGGATTGGGCTATCAAAATTGCCTGGTGTTCTTCCTACATATCTATCATAGTGGATATATGGAATCAGAGAGAGCTATTACGGCGCTGGGAGCGCTCGCCCAGACAACGAGGCTCGATGCCTTTCGTCTGTTGGTGCGGCATGAGCCGCACGGTCTCGCCGCAGGTGAAATTGCGCGTCAGTTGGGAGTTCCCCAGAACACCATGTCGGTGCATCTCGCGACGCTTGCGCGCGCCGGGCTCATTCGCTCGGAACGGCGCAGCCGCATCATCAACTATCGCGCCGATCTCGACCAGTTGAAGGCGCTTACCCTGTTCCTCGTCAAGGATTGCTGCGGCGGCAAGGCGGAGCTTTGCGAACCGCTGATCGCCGAACTCGTCCCCTGCTGCTGATGGAGCCCATCATGTCCGATCGCATCTTCAATATTCTCTTCCTGTGCACCGGTAACTCGGCCCGCTCGATTCTCGCAGAAAGTGCGTTGAACCAGCTCGGCGACGGGCGCTTCCGCGCCTTTTCGGCCGGCAGCTTTCCCAAGGGTGCGGTCAATCCCGACGCCATCGCGCTGCTCGACCGGATCGAGTATCCAACCGAGGGCCTGCGCTCGAAGAGCTGGGAGGAGTTTTCCGGAGCCGACGCGCCGGTCATGGATTTCGTGTTCACGGTCTGCGACGACGCCGCCGGCGAGACCTGCCCCATCTGGCCGGGCCATCCGATGACGGCGCACTACGGCATCGAGGATCCAAGTCACGTCCAGGGCACGCCGGTTGAACGCGAGCGGGCATTCGTCACTGCGCTCCGTTACCTCGAAAACCGCATCAAACTCTTCATCGCCCTGCCGTTCGATCGGCTCGACGCCTTGGCATTGCGCACGCATGTCCGCGAGATCGGCCATGGCGAAGGGGCGAGCAGCCGCCGGGGGGATGCCGCTTGATGCCCGTCGATATCGTGATCTACCACAACCCGGAATGCGGCACGTCGCGCAACACGCTGGCGATGATCCGCAATGCGGGGATCGAGCCGCATGTCGTCGAATATCTGAAGACGCCGCCATCGCGGCCGATGCTGGTGTCCCTCATCGAACGCATGGGGATCGGCCCGCGCGCGCTGCTGCGGGAAAAGGGGACGCCCTTCGCGGAGCTTGGCCTGGGTGATTCATCGCTCGGCGACGACCGGATCATCGATGCGATGATGGAGCATCCGATCCTGATCAACCGGCCGATCGTGGTCTCACCGCTCGGGGTGAAGCTCTGCCGCCCTTCCGAAGAAGTCCTCGACTTGCTGCCGAGCGAACAGCGCGGGGCATTCACCAAGGAAGACGGCGAGCGCGTCGTCGATGACAGCGGCCAGCGGGTCGCGTCATGAACGCCACCACTGGTGAAGCGTTGGCGCCGGCGAAGCCGGCGATCAGCACATTCGAACGCTATCTCAGCGTTTGGGTAGCGCTGTGCATCGTCGTCGGCATCGCGCTCGGCTATGCGCTGCCCGGCCTGTTCGCGGTGATCGCATCCGCTGAGGTCGCCAGGGTCAACCTCGTGGTCGCCGTGCTGATCTGGCTCATGATCATCCCCATGCTGCTCAAGATCGATCTCGGCGCGCTCGGATCGGTCAGGCAGCACTGGAAGGGCGTCGGGGTGACGCTGTTCATCAACTGGGCGGTGAAGCCCTTCTCGATGGCGCTGCTCGGCACGCTGTTCCTCGGGTGGCTGTTTCGGCCGCTCCTGCCCGCGGCCGATGTCAGCTCCTATATCGCCGGCCTGATTCTGCTGGCCGCCGCCCCCTGCACCGCGATGGTGTTCGTCTGGTCCAACCTCTGCGACGGCGACCCCACCTATACGCTCAGCCAAGTCGCGCTGAACGACATCATCATGGTGTTCGCTTTTGCGCCCTTGGTGGGCCTGCTGCTCGGCGTCGCGTCCATCACTGTCCCATGGGGCACACTGCTGATCTCGGTGCTGCTCTACATCGTGGTGCCGGTGATCGTCGCGCAACTGATCCGCCGCGCGGTGCTGTCATCGGGCGGGCAGTCAGCCCTTGACCGGCTGCTGGCGCGGCTAGGCCCGGTGTCGCTGGTCGCGCTGCTGACGACGCTCGTCCTGCTGTTCGGCTTCCAAGGGGAGACGATCATCGCCCATCCGCTGGTCATTGCGCTGATCGCGGTGCCGATCCTTATTCAGGTCTATTTCAACGCCGGGCTTGCCTATTGGCTGAGCCGCCGGTTCGGTGTCGCTTGGTGCGTGGCCGCGCCGGCGGCACTGATCGGCGCCTCAAACTTCTTCGAACTGGCTGTCGCTGCCGCGATCAGTCTGTTCGGGCTCAACTCGGGCGCGGCACTGGCGACCGTGGTGGGCGTCCTGGTCGAGGTTCCGGTCATGCTGTCGGTCGTCAAGATCGTGAAGGCGACCCGGCCCTGGTACGAGCAACGTGTGCCGGAATGATCGCGAGTTTGCTCAATGCAGAGTCGCTATCCGACCTGACGGCCGAACTTGCTGCCGCCGGCCTGCCGACCAGCGATCTTGCCGAACCAGATCGTCGCTTCTTTCGATTCGAGGACGTCGCCGGCATCATTGGCTATGGCGGCATCGAAGGCGATGGGCCTGACCGGCTGCTGCGATCCCTGGTCGTAAAGCCCGAGCGACGTGGCGCAGGTTTGGGCGCTGCCATCCTCGGCGCGATCGAGCAGGCGGCAACCGATAACGGTGTCGCTGCCCTCTATCTGCTGACCACCACGGCTGAACCATTCTTCCGGCGGCACGGCTATAAAACCGCCGAGCGCGCCAATGCGCCCGCCGCGATCGCCCGGTCGGCCGAGTTTCGAACGCTCTGCCTGGCGAGCGCGGCCCTTCTCTCCAAACGGATTGCCTGATGTCGCGTCTTCGAACCCTTGCCGACCCCGATTATGTGCCAGCGCTCGATCGCGACGTGGTTCGCCCTGATCTGGCGGCCGGCCTTGGCTCGCTCGACCATCCGCCCCGGATCCTTCTTCTCTACGGTTCGCTCCGTGAGCGTTCATTCAGCCGACTCGCGGTCGAGGAAGCGGCCCGGCTGCTGATCTTTTTCGGTGCGGAAGTGCGTATATTCGATCCCTCCGACCTGCCATTGCCCGATCAAGTGAAGGGCGACGATCATCCAGCCGTCCACGAATTGCGCCAGCACGCCTTGTGGTCCGAAGGCATGGTCTGGTGCAGCCCGGAACGGCACGGCCAGATCACCGGCATCATGAAGGCGCAGATCGACCATCTGCCGCTGGAGTTCGGTGGCATGCGCCCGACCCAGGGTCGGACGCTCGCAGTCATGCAGGTGTCGGGCGGCTCACAGTCGTTCAACGCGGTCAACACGCTACGCCTGCTAGGCCGCTGGATGCGCATGTTCACGATCCCCAACCAGTCGAGCATTGCGATGGCCTGGAAGGAGTTCGACGAAGCCGGCAGGTTGAAGTCGTCGAGCTATTATGACCGCATCGTCGACGTGATGGAGGAACTGGTCCGGTTCACCGTGCTGACCCGTGGCCACGCCGATCAGCTCGTCGATCGTTATTCCGAGCGCAAGTCCGCGGCTGCCAAGCGCGACGCCGCACACGACCTGGCATCACAATCGATCGCCTGACCTAATCCCGACAACCTCCGGATCTAACGCGCTTCCGAAGTGCAAAGCGTTTCCAGCAAGGGACAGCTCACGGTGTCGTCCGCCTCGCAGGCGGCGACGGTGTCGCCGAGCACTTGCTCCATGCGGCGAAGGTCGGCAATTTTCACGCGGACATCCCGCAGATGCTCGCTCGCCAGATCACGCGCCTGCGCACATGAGGCAGCGCCGCCGTCGGCAAGCGCCAGCAGCGCCCGCACCGAGTCGATTGGGAAACCCAGTTCGCGCGCACGTCGCACGAACGACAGGCGCCGCACATCCGACGGTCCATAGGCGCGGTATCGACCACGGCGCAGCGGCACCGGAAGCAGGCTGATGCGCTCATAATAACGGATCGTCTCGATGTTGCAGCCCGTGCGCTGCGACAGTTCGCCAATCGGGATGGTGGTGCGAGATGTCGTCATCTTCAAAATACCGCTTGAGTCTGTAGTAGCTACAGACGCTAGGACAAGATCCAACAGCTCTCAAGGGGTCGCCATGTCTGAACCTTCTGCCACCCCCCGTTCGCCGAAGGGATTGGGAACCGCGTCTCTCACTCTCGGCGGGATCGCAGCCGGTTTCGGCGTCGCGGCGTGCTGCGCCCTGCCAATGCTGCTGGCTTCGGTTGGCATCGGATCGGCATGGCTCGCCGGAATCGCTATGACCGCGCTACCCTATCGCGTGCCGCTGCTCGGGATAGGCGCATTATGCCTGGTTGCAGGCGCCGCACTTCTCATACGTCAGCAAGCCGTCGCTGCCCGCTGCGCACCGGGCGGCCTATGCACCTCTCTCGCCACGCGCCTCATCACGCTTGCCGGCCTGCTGATCGGTGCCGCGCTCCTCTGGCTGGGCTATGCCTATGTCTGACATCACCCCGGAGCTAAGTTCGACGATCACCTGTCCAGAGTGCGGCACGGTGAAGACCGAGCAGATGCCAACGAACGCCTGCCAGTTTTTCTATGATTGTTCGGGCTGCAACGCCGTGCTCCGGCCCAAACCCGGCGATTGCTGCGTGTTCTGTTCGTATGGAACCGTTCCTTGTCCACCGATCCAGATCGAAGGCAAGGGCGCAGGCTGTTGCAGCTAGTTTCCGGTGTTGTCGTGGACGATGTTTAATTAGAATAAAGGATCGAAGCGAAGCGGCCTGCACGCAATTTGTGTCGAGGTGGCAGCCAGACACTTCGCTGAGCGTCAGAAGTGGCTGAGTCGATTTCAGGGGTACGCGGTACCCCCGGTCTTGACCGCACGGGGGGGCAATCTGGTCATCCCAGCTTGCCCATCAGCCTTCCAGCCGCGCCCGCCTCAGCGGCGAGATTGCGGTTGTAGGCGAGTGGCATACGCGGGCTCTTCCAGCGTAGCGCGTCCATGATCCCGGCGAGATCTTCGCCGCTCGCGAACAGGTCCTGGTTGAGGCCAACCCGCGTCGAGTGCGCGCTGATTCCCTTGAGCAGCCGGGCAAGATCGTCCGCCGTCAGATCGGCCAGAGCGCCACGCGCAAACGCCCGCTGGATCATCGACCGATAGATCGGGCCGACGGACGCCGGGTGAAGTGCCCCCTCCCCCACGTCATACTCGACCCGCGCCGGCACCGCGGGCTTGGGCAGAGTCTTGCTGAGGTCCCACGTCTCCCGCCCGGAAATGCTCTCGATTTTCCGGCCGCGCACCGCCGCCTTCGCCTTGTAGCGCCGCACATTTACCCGCCGGAACACCGGCCCGGCGGCAATATCGGCCGCCTCGATCCATGCGGCAATCGCCCGCACGGTGCGCGGGCTCAGAAACGCGGTTGCCCCCTCCCCCTCCTGGTCTCCCTTACTGCGCGGAATAGTGAGCAACCGGGCGTCTGGATCGATCGCCTCGATGATGTGGCCAACCTCGATCGCGACAAGCTCCGAGGCACGCAGCCCGGTGTCATACCCGGTCGAGAGTAACGCGCGATCGCGCAGCTCAGGTAGGTCATCCGCGCAGCTTTCCAACACCGCGCGAACGTTGAGCCCGCGCGGCGCATCGCGCTCGACGTTGCGCACCTGTCCTTTGAATCGCAACGGACGCGCTTGCTTCTGCGCAGTTCCGACACGGCGCCGGATCGCCTGCAGCCGCAGCTTGACCAAGGGCGCCGGCGTCGGATCCTTCAGATCGAGAAGCTGGTGGATCTTCGCGATCGACGCCTTGTACCGGCCAAGTGAGGCCGGCTTGCTGCCCTTGTCTGCACGTGCATCGAGATAGTCTGCCACCACCTCTGGCGTTGCGGGGAGCGTGATCCGGTCCGTTCGCCGGCACCAGCTGTCGAACGCCTCGATGTCGCTTGCAAGCGCGCGCACCGAATGAGGCGAGGAGGCGGCCTGATAGGCCGCGATCAATTCGACATTGATCGTGATCTGCGCCGCGCAGCGCAACTTGGTGACCTCCCAGGTCAAGTCCTGGCCCGTTAGTGCAGGCATTGGTGCTGGTACGGGGAGGCCAACGTCGCCCATCGTCAAAATCTCGAGCGCTCGGCGATTTGGTAGGTGTGGGGCTCGACCCCGTAGACCGCGGCGAGCCCGTTGAACGCCTCGACCACAACCGCCTTCAACTCCTCCGGCGCGGTCGAGGTGAGCGTTGCATCATATTCGTAAGCGTCTTCGACGGCTTCAAATCCCTCATCGTCGAATTGAAGCGGGCCGCCCGGCCAATAACTGCCTGACAGACCGTTCACACCGAGACGGACATGGATTGGCAGCGCTCCCCCATGCGCCAGCGCGAGCGCGCAGTTACGCTCGAGGAAATGCAGCCAGTGCTTGTAGAAGGATCCCGTCGCCAGCGTCAGCCGCTCGTTCTTCCCCGAGAACAGGAATCCGCCGGCCACGCCCCAGAATTCGCCCGTCTTCTCGAACCACTGGGTGATTGCGACGGTCGGACGAACACCATCGTCTTCCGCGCTGCCAGGCCAATAGACCATGGTCCCGCCGCGGCTCACGCCATAGCTCAAGCTGTTCGCAGTGGCTAACAGCGCCGGGTGTCCGGTGTGATCGGCAAGCGCGCGCTTCGCGTCCGGTTTAACCGTCCAATTTGACGGAATGATGCGCGCATAGCCTGGCCAATAGGGCTTCCACCGCAGTTTGCTGCTGCCGTGCATGGGGTTTGTAATCGTCTGGGCCGCATCCCGGTCGAACCAGAGATCGGGATCATTCTGAAAATGCGGCTGCCAATGAACCGCTTCGGGCGGCGGCGGCGGAACCTGATCGAGGGCTAGCTTCAGCGCGCCCGCCAGGCTCTTGACCAGCCCTTCGCGCACCCGGCGCAACTCTTCCCTGTCGGCGCCCACCGGCAAGTGGAAAGCAAGAGGTCCGCGCCGCCCGCGCATGTCGAATGGAAGCTTCTCGATCGTCGCGCCCTCGAATGCCGTGTTCCACACCTGGATCACGCGATGTTCGGTGAGCGCCCGGTTCGCATAGCCCATTTCGAGGAGCACGTTCGGATTCGCACATGCCTTCCCGCTCGCCGAGACAGCGATCGGTGTGACATCGCCCACAAACACCGCGGCTTCGTCGATCTTGCGCAGGATCGTCGCAACAATATCAGGCGTGCCGGCGACGCCCTGTGTGTCCGAGGTGAGGCTCGGCCGATCGGCCTCCTCGAGATCGGCCGCCAGGATCTTGATCGCCTCGTCGAGCGCCGATCGGATCACGTCGCGCGTTACGCGGGCGTCGAGATCGCTCTGCCATGACCAGAATACCGTCTTTTCCACGCGCTTGTCGTCCCCGCCCACTTCGGCGGCTTGTACCCCACATTATAAAGACGGGTCAATTCCGCTTATGTGATAACTGTAATTATCAAAGGTATATAATGCAAAGCATCAGAGTGGTTGTATAGTAATCCTCCCTTCGTTATACATAGATTACATATGATTGTTTTTACTGGATTTTTTGGCCGTGTCTCATGCGTTTCCTGACTTCGAGACCACCGAACCGCCCTCGCTGGCGGATCTCGAGGCGCTGGGAACAGCCCAGGCGCACGCGGCCCTCGCGCTCGGTAAGCTCGATGCGGCGCTCGCCTGGTGCCCGCCCGACATCCATCCCATCTTCGCTTCGCGCCTCATCCGTGAGACGCTGATCTCGGCGCTCCGGCAGGAAGGGCATCCATTCACCGACGCACGCTTCCACGCCTGGTTTGCTGGCCTTATACCCCTTTCCGACGAACCACTCCAGTTCGCACTTGCCCCCCGCGCGCTCGCGACCACCCTGCTCGCGGAGATGACCCGCAGCCGCTGGACGCCGCTCGCCGACGCGGCGCTGGGGCTGGAAAAAGCCTGTCTGGCGCTGCGCGATCCCGACAGCGCTGCCGCCGTCGAAACCGCAAAGGCCGCGATCGACGAGGCCGCGGCCCTGGTCGCGGCGCTCGAGCCGGCCCCCCTCCCCTTCACCGCTCTCGCCGCCCTCCACCGCGCCATCGGCCAGAGCCCGCGCTTCGCTCCCGCCGAGCGGACGACCGACACGATCGCGCTCGCGAACCGGCAAGTCGTGATCGAGCGGCCGCGCCCACCTTCCCCGCGCTGGGCGATCGAATGCGCCTTTGGTGCGCATCTCCAAGCCACCGGCGCCCATGGTGCGGCGCTGCCGCTGAACGGTCTGATCCGGCTCGACACGGTGCGCGCGGCCGACGTCGACGACAACCCGGCGCACGCCGCCATTGTTCAGGCCGAGGCGTTGCGCGATGTCCTGGAGCACCTCTACAGCCTGGTCGCGAAAGCCCGCGACACGCGCCAGGCGCTGGCCGATCGCTACCGTGCGAAGCGGGCGAATTCGCGCGTGCCCCAGCTCTATGGCCTCCTCGCCAGCTTCGGTCCGCTGCGGTCGTCGCAGATCGAGGCAGTGCTGGGCGTCACCCGCCTTGGGGTCCGGAAAATGCTGGAGGCCTTGTCGGAAGCCGGCGACCTGGCCATCGAAACCGTTTCGGGCGTCAAGCTCTACTCGGTCACGCGCGGCAGACCGTCCGTTCCCCCCACCGCCCTGGCCGACGAACCGAGCCAGTTTTCCAGCGAGGCGATCGAGGACTATGATGCCGCCCTCGCCAAGATCGACGCCTTGCTGGCACGCTATGACGATCAGTCGGACGACCAGGCCTGAAAACCGGCAAAAATTTTGCCCCCGCAAATACCCCTTACAGCGCCAAAACGGGCGTAGGCCAGCCCAGACTTACGGCAGCGACCCCAAATCGCGCTGTACGGGCTTCTGAGGGCGATTTTGCCAACCGAGGCCGCCCGGCCCGCGATCATTCGTCCATTTTTGCGCCGATGCGCTGTTCATCGAGCGATAGAAGCCATAATTGTCTCCAGGCCCCGCGGGGCGACCGAGCGGCTCGCCCCGCGCTTCCGCGCGCTGGGCAATGGACAGATAGGTTTGCAACAGCATCGGCAAATCGGGTTCCCAGCGGCGGCCGCGCCTGGGCCTGTCGATAGCCGCCTCGATATCGATTCCCTCGACCCTCGGCTGCGGGCGCCGGAAGAACCCCCTCCCCTCCTTCGCAAGCTCGCTCCGGCTGAGCGCGACAAAGCGCTCGAAGCGCCGCGCCGGTTGCGCTCCGCTGCTGTGCCGCAAGGCCAGCAACCGGATCCGCTCGCTCGAAAAATGAAAACGGTTCGCGACGATGGTCTCGACATAGCGCCTGTACCGCTGCGGAGTGACGCCATCGTCGCCTTTGCGGAGAAATTCGATCACGGCCCGATTGTACGCGATCAGCCGCGCCGTCGGGCGCGCCGCGCGCACGATCTCGCGCGCGGCCGCCTCGAGGCGTCCCAGCATCGCCGCAAGGCTACCCTCCCGGCGCGGCCAGTCCCATGCCGGCATCACCGACAAGGGCAGCTGATGCTCGTGACACCACCAGCTCGCGCTCCATATCCAGTCCTTGCGGATATAGAGCGGCCGCCCTTCGGCGATCAGCCCGGACCAGCAGCAAGCGCAGCCATAGCGGCGCAGGGTCAGCGGCAATAGCCAATGCGCAGGCCCAGCGGCAAAACCGTCCATCACCGCATCGCGATCGACGTCCACCGCCCAGCCCAGCCCGGCAACGAGCCCGTCGAATGTTGCATGATGCCGCGCCGGCAGGCCGAGCTTACCCCTCGCGAGGTCATAATTTGCCAGATCGGGATCGACATCGAGATAGCGGAACAAGGTTCTCCGCGAGGTTTCGTGGCGGCGCACGATCCGGTCCAGCCACGAATCGAAGCCCTCCGCAGGCTGGGGGCGCACCCGGAACGCGAGCGGCGTGCGCTCCGGCGCTTCCGGCTTCATAAGAGCCGGTAGGGCGGAAAACGCTTCAGCGCATTGTCGATATCGTCGCGCCTAATGACGCTGCGACCATCGCTTTTCGCGACCTTGGCCGACCAGTGCAGGATCCGCTTGAAATTGCCCGTCACGCCATGGCTCGCAGTGCAAATCGGTTCGGCGAGATCGGGCTCGGCGAGCCGGTTAGGCTCGACAAGGCCCATGCCGCGCGCCAGCGCCCGGATCAGCCGCTGTGACGCCTCCCCCGGCTCCCACAGCGGCAAGCGCAGGATGATCGAGCGCGAGGCGAGTTCGACATCTTCGGAAAAAATATACTCGGCCACGTCCAGGCCCGCCACAACCAACGGCACATTGCCGGCGCTCATCAAATAGCGGAAAGTATCGAGCGTATCGCGGCGCGCCTTGCCGCTGGCCGTCAGAATCACATGGACATTGTCCACCGCGACAAGCCGGGTGCCCTGCTTGCCGAGCAGATCGACGACCCTGAGGTCCGCGACCTTGTGGGTCGTGCTGGTGACAGGCCAGCCTTGCTGCCACAGCAGAGCGAGATTGATCTTGAGCGAGGTCGGGCTTGAGGGGATGACCGTCCTCAGCACCGGCTGATAGCGCGCATCACCCCAATCGGGCGGCTCGGGAAAGTCCGCGGTCAGCCGCCGTTGCACTTCACGCAGGATCGAGGTCTTGCCCATGCCTGAATCGCCGACTAGGACGATGCACGTTGGCCGTTCCTCGGGATCGTCATGGGCCACGTCGACGATCGTCTCGACGGCATTGCGCGCTTCGTCAAAGGCGATCCAGAAGGGCAGCGATGGTGCTGGTCCCATCAGCCGATCCGGTCCCAGTCTTCGCCGAGTTCGGCCGCGGGTTTCCAGATCACGGGCTTGGCCGCCGGCGTTTTTGGACGCCGCAGATCGGCCACGGTCGCCCCCTCCCCTTCGCGGCGCTTGGCCTGGCGCCGCGCCTCCTTCGTGCGAACGCGGGCGCGGTGTATTTCCTGATTTGCGGCGGCCACCGCCCGCGCCGTCGCCGCGCGGCCGCCATCGGCCTGGTAGGCCCGCCCCAGCGCCCGCACGCCTGCCCTGGCGGCTTCCCAGTCCGCCTCCCAGACATCGGGATAGTCGCCGATAACCGGCAATTCGACATAGCGGCCATCGAGATCGGCGTAGACATGCTGAATCGTCCGCTCGTCCCAGCTGATTTCGATCTTTTGGCCGATCCGAACGGCAAGCTCCGGATGCCAGTAATGGCGATATTTGATCTGAATGCCCTTGGCATGGACCGTCAGCGACTTCGACGGCAGAAACTGGCGGAACAGCGCGTCGGAAGCGACCGACACGGGCAGCAGCGGGCCGTGCTTCGCCGCTTCGCGCGCCCACATCTGGGCCGGGCACAGGCCGCCCAGCGCGCTATGCGGCGCGTGATGATAGATCGCGATCTGGCACAAGAGCCAGCGCTCGAATTCTGCAAGCGTCATCGCCGCGTTCGCCTCGGCATCATAGCCGTCGCGCGCCGCCACATTCGATCCGGTCGCACCGGGCAAGAGCCGCAGCTTTCCAACCATCGTGCCGATCAGCCGCTCGATATGTCCGCCAAGGTGAGCCGGCCCGGGCCGCCGAACATCGGGGGCGATCCCGTTTCGGATACAGGCGCGCCTAAAAGCCTCCGAGCGATGCGGTTTGGCCTGATCGGTGAGGATCAGCGTGCAATAGGCACCCCCTTCGTGGGGTGATCGGCGTGCAAAAAGGACCCCTTCATCCCGGGGATTTAGTCGGCCGACTGGTTTTGATCAGTTGGCGAGAACGGGATGTTGATCGTGGAGACAGTGGTTCGGATTCGGCGTGAGCATGCAGCGGGTAAGGCGATCAAGGCGATCGCTCGTGACCTTCGTTTGTCGCGGAAGGTCGTCCGCAAAGCGATCCGGTCGCCGGAGGCGGCGTTCAACTATCAGCGCAAAGTCCAGCCGCTGCCGCGGATCGGTCCTTATCAGGATCGTCTCGATGCGCTGCTTGAGGAGAACGAAGGTCGCGGCCGCCGCGATCGGCTACGGATGACGCGTATCCATGACCTGCTGGTGCGCGAGGGGTTCGATGGATCCTATGATGCGGTGCGCCGCTATGCGGCGCGCTGGCGTGCTGCGCGGCGGAAGGATGCTGGCGAAGGCGCACCGGCGTTCATCCCGATGACCTTCCAGCCGGGTGAGGCCTACCAGTTCGACTGGAGCCACGAGGATGTGGAGATCGCCGGCAAGCCGATGCGGGTGAAGGTGGCGCATATGCGTCTCTGCGACTCGCGCGCACCCTATGTCCGGGCCTATCCGCGCGAGGGCCAGGAGATGCTGTTCGATGCCCATGCCCGGGCGTTCGCGTTCTTCGGCGGTGTGCCGCGACGCGGTATCTACGATAATATGAAGACGGCGGTGACGGCCGTGTTCACCGGCAAGGAGCGTGTGTTCAACCGCCGCTTCCTGATCATGACCGATCATTACATGGTCGAGCCGACCGCCTGCTCGCCGGCGGCGGGATGGGAGAAGGGCCAGGTCGAGCAGCAGGTCCAGACGATCCGAGGCCGCTTCTTCCAGCCGCGACTCCGGTTCGCCAGCCTGGCCGAGCTCAACGGGTGGCTGGAGGCCGAGTGCCGGCGCTGGGCCGAGCATCATGCCCATCCCGAACGCGGGGATATTACCGTCGCCGAGGCGCTGGATATGGAGCGACCGGCCCTGCAGCCGATCCTGGCACCGTTCGACGGCTTCCATGAGAGCGAGCATGCCGTCACCGGCACCTGCCTCATCAGCTTCGATCGCAACCGCTACTCGGTCATGTCGACGGCCGCACGCCGGACCGTTCAGGTGCGCTCCTATGCCGATCGCATCGTCATACGCTGCGGCGATGCGATCGTCGGGGAGCATGAGCGCCACTTCGGTCGGAACCGCACGATATACGATCCCTGGCATTATCTGCCGGTCCTCGCGCACAAGCCCGGCGCGCTGCGTAACGGCGCACCGTTCCAGGACTGGGATCTGCCGCCCGCCCTGCACCGATTACGGCGAAGGCTCGGCACCGGGGACGAGGCCGATCGCAGGTTCGTGCGGGTCCTCTCGGCGGTGCTCACCGATGGCCTGGAGCCGGTAGAGGCTGCCGTGCGCGAAGCGTTGGCGAACGGAACGGCCAGCGACGAGCTGATCCTCAACATCCTCTCCCGGCGCCGCGAGCCGGCGACACCCCACAGCATCGTCACTTCGGAAGACCGGATGCTGCAGCATCCTCCGCTCGCCGACTGTGCCCGCTATGATCTGCTGCGAGGCTATGATGCAGCGGCATGATATGATCGACACGATGCGCGGCCTCGGACTCAAGGGCATGGCGGCGGCGTTCGACGAGGCGGTCACCACCGGCCTCCAGCGCAAGCGCACCACCATGGAGATACTGACCGACCTGCTCCGTGCTGAGGCGACCCACCGGGATGCAGCCTCCATCCGCTATCGGATGACGGCTGCGAGGCTGCCCGTGGTGAAGGACCTGGAGCGGTTCAGCTTCGAGGGCACACCGATCAATGAGGAGATGATCCGCTCCCTTCACGATGGCTCCTTCCTCCCGCCTCGCCGCAATATCGTGCTGGTCGGCGGCACGGGGACAGGCAAGACCCACCTCGCCATCGCGATCACCGCCAATGTCGTGCGAAGGGGCGCTCGCGCCCGCTACTTCAACACCGTCGATCTGGTGACACGCCTCGAAGAGGAGACCCGGATCGGCAAAGGCGGGACCCTGGCGGCGCAGCTGTCGCGGCTCGACCTGATCGTGCTCGACGAGCTCGGTTATCTGCCGTTCGCCCGCTCGGGAGGGCAGTTGCTGTTCCACCTCATCAGCAAGCTTTATGAGCGGACCAGCGTCATCATCACCACGAACCTCGCCTTCGGCGAATGGCCGACCGTGTTCGGCGATCCCAAGATGACCACGGCGCTGCTCGACCGCGTCACCCACCACTGCGATATCGTCGAGACGGGCAACGACAGCTGGCGCTTCAAAAACCGCAGCTGACAGCCACCTTCGGCGCCTTCAAAAATCTATCTTGCGCTGCGCGCGCCTCCGGTCGGGCTACGCCCGCCCTCCGCCGCACGCAGCGCAAGGCCATCTTCAACAAACCAGCATCATATTATCCGAAAAGGGGGTCCCTCTTCGACGCCGATCGGGGGTCCCTTTTGAACGCCGTTTGACACTGATCGGCATGCCAGCGCCGGAAGAGGCCGTGCATCGGATAGCTGACGTCGACGCGCAGGTGGGAAAGGACCGGCTCTTTGGGCAACACAGCGCTCGCTACCGCCCGCCCGCACCGGAAGATCGAAGGGTCGCCGAAGCTCACATAATAGCCCAGAATCGACCGGGTCCAGATGTCGATGAGGAAGGTGATCCACGGTCTTCCGAGATGTTCGCGCCGCAGGCTATCGACCAGGATCACATCGCCCTTGGTATGATCCATCTGCACCAGATCGAGAAATCCCTCGCTGGCATATTCGCCGGGGTGCGGCTCATGCGCGCTCCGCGTCTTCGATCCCATCGTCGCTTTCGCCCAAACACGGCTCGGAATCTCGGCCAGCAGCCGCTCGATCGTCTTCTCGCTCGGGATCAGATCGGCGGGAAACCGATGATCTCCGTTATACGCGTGCAGCAGGCCCCAGATCTGCCGCGCCGCTTCCGCGCGCGATGGCGCGACCATCTTGAGCGCGATTTCGTCAATCAGCGTATCGATGGCGACCCTCACCTCGGGATCGATCCTGTGCGATCCGATAGCGGGTCCGCGCGGTTTTGGCGCCAGCGTTTCGGCAACGGGATGCAGCCGGAAGCGCGCGGCAAGTGTCCGTATCCGCCGCTCTTTGAGGCCGGTTGCCTCGGATATCGCCTGAACCTGCGCCGCAGTCACCGGGCCGCTAAGCGATATATGTCGCCGGAAATGCGGGTAGAGCGCCAGGCCCGTCTCGAGAGATTTGAGGCGCCGACGGGGCGCAGGAGACGGCTTGCGCTCAATCATGGAACGGGCTCCCCAACGATTTTTGCTGCCCGCGGAATGTAGCTTATTTTGTCTAAGGCCGCGACGTGCATATCGCCCTGGACAGATTTACTTGCAGCTCATTCGACATAATCTATTGATATTACTAGGCATTATGGAAATGCAGCCTATTCTGTCGGCTGACATCTGGACGAGTTCGCTGAATTTGACGGTTGGCGGCAAGCGCTGCTCTCAAACGAGCCGCTTGAATGGCGCGATGCTCTTCCCACGTCGGTGGTCGATCCACCCGGGGCGGCCGAGCACCCTCCCCTCATTCGTGCCATCGACCGTGTCCGGCAATATTCACGGCAACTCGGCACGATCACGCCCTGGCTTGGTCTACCCTTCTCCCTTCGTGATCAGGGTCTATCCCACGTCCCACTGCCCTGCCTCTGCGGCGGCGCCAAGGCTATGCGGCTGAAGCCGCGGCTGTCCGACGCGGACTGGCTGCCGATCGTGAGGTCGCTGCAACGTGCAGCCGCTGATGGGACTGAGCGGCTCGATCAACTCGAACGACTCTATCGTGACGCGCAGCGCGCGATCGTCAGCGAGTACAGACCGGGCGCCCTCCCCTCTTTGGCCGCTCTGACCATTCACCGTCCTCTTCTCTCACCGCAATTTGTCTCCGAGGCTCTCGGCCTCACTATAACTGGTGCGAGCAAGCTCCTCGAGCGCGGTGTCGGGTCTGGGTTGCTGGTCGAAGTCACGCGGCGTCGTTCCTGGCGCGTTTTCGTGGCCGGTGATCTCGCGGTGGCATTCGGATATGCCTCTCCCCAGCGCGGTCGACCGCGATTGGAGCCCCCTCCCCCACCTGCCGATCGAAGCCTCAGGCAGGTTTTCGACTCGTTCGATGAGCAGATGGCGGAGATCGATCGCCTTCTGTCCCGCTCTTGATCCAGCTATCGTCGCGATGAAGACGCCGTCGACGCGAGAGTCGCGTGCTGCGGTTTGGCCGATTTCCGCTGTTTTCTCCCTGTGCCGCGTTATGTGCCGCGTGTTGTAACGCGCTGGGTGCCGCGATTGCGCTCTGCCTAGCGTTCGCGCGGCGCAGCGCGCTGGCGCGTGCGGCATCGCGAGCCGCAGCGCGTGCGCTTGTGCGTTTACTGGCGCTTGCGTCCTCGCTGCTAACGGCGCTTGCTGTTGCGCGTGTGCCATTCCCAGCGCGGTCAGTAGCGCGGTCGCCTTGCACCGCGCTTACACAGGCGCTATGAGAAGCGCAGATCAATTGTGCCGCGCTGCCTGTGCCACGTCACATGGGTGCCGCGCCCGCGACCCACAGGGAGCTATTTCGTGCCAGTCATCACTATCGCGCAGAGCAAGGGTGGAGCAGGCAAGACGACGCTTGCGCTTGCCCTCGCATCGGAATTCGAGGCACTGGGCGGCTCGGTGTTCATGCTCGACGCCGACCGTCAAAACAGCCTGTTGAACTGGCACCGGGATCGGATCGCAGCGGGCAGGGGAGGGGACTCGCGCATCGCCGTCGAGGACGCCTCGCAGCTGCGGGACTCGGATATCGGTGCCGCGATCGGACGAGCGCGCGAGGCGGCCCAGCTCGTCGTCGTCGATTCCGAGGGAACGTCGAACTTCAAGACCGCCTATGCCGCTATGGATTCCGACTTTGTCGTCATCCCGACACGGTCATCGCGGCTCGATCTCGAGCGAACCGTCGAAACCAGCGATATGCTCGAGAAAATGTGCCGCGGCGTCCCATACCGCGTGCTCATCACCCAGACAGGGCAGGTGGCCCGCTCCAAAGCCGAGTGGGAGATCGACGGTCAAATCAGGAAAGCTCTCCCGACCTTCACCGACCAGATGTTCACCCTCGACGCCTTTCGCGCCATGTCGAACTACCGGATGACCCTCGCTGAGGTCGAAGCTGCCAACCTCGCCAAGACGGAGAAAGCGCGCCGCATCGCGCAAAGCGTCCTCGCCGATATTCTCAGCGAAATTCAGAACAAGGAGGCAGTCGATGCCTGAAGAAAAAGCCGCCGTGAGCAGCATGGGCGACATCATCGGATCGACACGGCAGCGCCTGGAGCAGCCAGAAGCGCCCGCCGATCGTCTCCGCGGGCTCGTTGCCGCTACAGCCGCGCCCAAACCTGCCAGCACGCCGCCAGTCCAACGCGAACCCGCCGGATCGGCGCTCCCAGCCAACTATTTTCCGCAGGTTACTGCCGATCTCGGCGTCACACCCAAGCGCAAGCCCCAGCGCGGTCCGGCCCGGTCGCTCCATATCAGCATGCGCCTGTCGCCTCCTGAGCGCGACCGCCTCGTGCGCTGGTGCGACGACCGCAACCTCAGCCTCCCGGACGGGATCATGGCGCTGATCGATCTGGCCGAAGGGGAGGGGAGGGCGCCCGAATAGGCCCGGTCTCGCTTTATGTGAGGAAACGGGGGAGGGCAGGCTATCCCTAAGGCCGGCCACGAAGCCCGACGAAACTTTTGCAGAAGCCTTCCCAGGATTTGTAGAGCGGCACGCCCGTCAGGGTCTTGAGCCGGTCGCCCATCTTCTCGCGAAACGCCCCGGCGATCAGATCCTTGTCCCAGCCGCCCCCGAAATCGGCCACAATCGTCAACAGGCGCTGATCCCCGCAGAAATGCATCGATCCAGTGGGGAAGGGCTTGCTCGACGGCAATGCCGCCACAGGGGCGGCCGCCGGAATGGCCGCGACCTCCTCGACGCTGCCATCGCGCCTGGCACGGCGTCCGACCTTGGGCCGATCGAGCTCCTTTGCCGTCTCTTCCTGCTCAACAGGGTCCTTGGGGCTGAAGGTCAGCTTGACCGCCTCGACCGGCCGGCCGCGCCCGGACCCCCGGATTTCTTCCCATTCCACGATGAAATCGGCGAGCTGGTCGATCTCCGCCTTCGATTTGACGAGCACGTCACGCCGAAACTCGGCGAAGTTCTTGAAGCTGCCGTCGGGCACACCCAGGCGTCGGCGCAGTTCATCGACGTTCATTTTGACGACGCGGTTCTGCCGATTGATGATCAGGCAGCCAAGATCGTACAAGGTGAGCGAATAGCGCGACTGGAGCGCAAGCATCACCCCGAGGTTCACCCGCGCATAGTAATCCGAACGCTGGATCACGCGCTTGAAGCTCTCTGAGAACTGAAACTCCACGACGCTCATGCCGTCTTCGGAGATTTCCTCGACGCAGCTCGACAGCAGCGACTGCGACATGATCGCAGGCTTACCCTTCTTCGAGGTGGTCCGGATACGGACGATCACGCGTAGCAGTTCGTCCATTACCGGCTGGATGCGCTCGTTACCCTTGTGCGAGCCGCGCAGTTCCTTCTTGGTGATCGTGAAAGTCTTGCTGTCTTCGCCGGCTTCCGGTCCCGCTTTCCGCAACATCAGTGCGAAAGCCTTTCTTCCGGCCGCACTCAACGACCCCGTCTCGAACTCGGATTCGACTAATTCCCCAGGTTTACTTACAAAGTCGAGGTCGCGGCGGCGAATCACGTCAGCAACCCGCAACGTCCGACTCAGACCCTCCAGGTCAGGCGGAACCTCGATTTCCACGGTGTCCGAATCGAGCTTCATGTGAGTTGCATACCATCAGCTTGTCATAATGAGAACCGCCCCCCGTTCACTCACATAGACGTGCCCCCAGACGCTCATAGAGACGTCGTTGGCCCATGCGATCACCAGCCCCCAAGCGCTCACATAAAGCCGCCGAGCCCTCGGCACGCGACTCGCGTTCCCGAGCCGAGTCGCGATCACTCCCCCGAAAACTCACATAAAAGATTCGTGTCGCGTGGCCGCGTCGAAGCGGCGAGCAGGGCCGCGCAGCGCGTGACCCCCGCCGACTCACATATAGATCTTCATATCATGTTGGTTTAATTGGCTTTTCTTGGCATCCCCCAATCGCTCACATAAAGGTGGAGAAATTCCTTATTTCGAACGCCCCATTTTCGCGGGCCGCCCCCGAGACCTCACGCAAAGATCCGCACGCCTCGGCCACGATCCCCCAATCGCTCACATAAAAGAGCATCTCCGATGTCGGCGATCTTCCCCGAAGCAAAAACATACGGGGATTCAGGGATTTCCCGGCAGCTCTTTAGCCCGTTTCGCCTGAGTCCCCCGAGAACTCACATTGTCCCCCGATCACTCAGGCTCCAGCCCCCCCTGGCTCGCACAGACGCCCCCGAGCCCTCACACTGAAGCCCCCGTCTCCTCACAAGGAGAGCACTCAACCTATTGGTTTACCGTCGTAAACGGCCCCTGAATCTTAGAATCAATGAATCTATGAAGCTCCCGCGCTCCGCTTGGGCGTTTTTAAGATTTGATTCTTCAAGAGGAGCAGAACGACCGTCCCGCAAAGCCGGTTAGCTGCGCCCCAGGATAAGGTGAGCCGGCAGAGAGGCAAGGGGGAGCATGGGCCGCGAAAGGAACTGCCAATGGCCCTTGTCGCGCTCAGACCAACCCAGGACCTCATCGATTTAGTCGGCTCGCTCGGGGGAACCTGGCACGGACGCACCGCGATGTGTCCGTGTCCCGCCCACGCCGACAGCACGCCCAGCCTCTCCATTCGCCAAGGCAACCAAGGTATTCTCGTCACCTGCTTTGCCGGCTGCGACCGGGAAGATGTTCTGCGTGAGCTTCGGCGGGTCCCGAGCCGTGGTCGCTTCGCCTACACCGACACGCCCACCGCGCGGTCCGGCAACGCCGAGCGGCTCTGGGACGAGGCGCTCCCTCTCGATGGCACGCTCGCCGAGCGCTATCTTCGCCTGCGACATCTCTGGCCTGTAACCCATGACCTGCGCTTCCACCCGCGCTGCCCCTATCGGCCCAAGCCGTGGACGACCTATCATCCTGCGCTGATGGTCGCGGTGCGGGAAGGGCGGCGCCTGACTGCCGTCCAGCGGATATTCCTCGACCCGTTGACAGCCCGATATCGGATGAAGCTGATGCTCGGCCGGCCGGGGCAAGGCGCATGGCAGGGAGGAGGGCAGGCAGTTCCTGTGCTGGCGCTGGCCGAGGGCTTCGAAACCGCGCGCGCCTTCACCATCCTCCACGACATACCTTGCTGGACGAGCCTTGGAGCCCGCCGGCTCGACCAGCTCCTGCTTCCGTCATCGCTGACCTCGCTGATCCTGGCCGTCGACAACGATGCCGAAGGCGCGATCGCGGCAGAGCGGGCAGCCCTGCGTTACGCCAGGCCGGATCTCGCGATCACCCCCATGCCCCCCAAGGGCGTCAAGGACTGGGCCAAGGTTCTCGAGATGAGCCGGCGATGACCAGGGTCTCGCCAACGGCAGCCTGGCATTGGCGCGGCACCTTGGGAAACTTCCTGATTGCCGGAGGCAACGCGGGAGAGGAAGGCAATGTCCGGAGGAGCGCATGGCACGCATTGCGATCATCGATGGACACCCCGATACTGATCGGGCGCGCTTCGTTCACGCGCTGGCGGATGCCTATGCGGCGGGTGCCGAGGCAGGCATCCACGAAGTCCGCAGGATCGATATCGCGTCCCTGGATTTTCCGATTTTGCGCTCGGCCAAAGAATGGCGCGAGGCCAATCCTGTAGACACGATCCACACGGCGCAAATCGACATTCGGTGGGCCGACCATCTCGTGATCCTCTATCCGCTTTGGCTCGGCGACGTGCCCGCTCTCCTCAAAGCCTTCCTCGAGCAGGTCATGCGGCCCGGCTTTGCGATCGATGAAACCGAACCTGATCAGCCAGCAAGACTGCTCGGTGGCTGGTCGGCGCGTATCATCGTGACGATGGGGATGCCCGCACCTTTCTATCGGTTCTTCTACCGGGCCCATAGCCTCAAGAGCCTCGACCGCAATCTGCTCCGCCTCGTCGGCATCGCACCCGTTCGCTATTCGATCATCGGCGGCGTCGAGAAGGGTGGCGGACACCGGAAACACTGGCTGCACTGCGTCCGCCAGCTTGGCCGGGACGCCCGATAGCACTGGTTCGGAAACTGTCGGCGAACCCAAGGCTTTCCGTGATAGCGTAGCCGGCCCCTGCCAACCACCGCGCGACTGGGCAAAGGGAAGGGGGATCGAAGGATTGATGCTGCCGATGGGGCAGCCAGTCCGGAGACCCCACCATGTCCGATCTCTTCGATACCGCCACCGCGGCCGAACGCCGCGCGGCCACGCTTCTCATCGACCGCCTCAGGTCGACGGACCCGATCACCCGGGCCGACCTCAATACGGCGATGATCGAAGGCTATGGCGGGACCGACGCGGACGGGCTCTGGACCCAGCGCGACAGCTTCGAGATTCTCGAGCATGCGCTCGCCCACCACCTCCAGTTCGGTCCCTATCCGCTGACCTCGCTCGATGACGTGATTGCGGCCTGCGACCTGCTCGACCGGCTGCCCACCCAGACCGTTCGCAGCGAAGATCAGATCGAATGGCAGCAGTTCTCGACGCCCGTCGATCTTGCCGCGGTGGCGGTTGTCCTCGCCAATATCCAGAGCGACGATGTGATCCTCGAGCCGAGCGCCGGCAATGGGCTCCTCGTGGCGCATTGCCGCGACTTCGGCTCCCTCCAGCTCAACGAATATGCGTCGGGCCGCCGGGCGCGTCTCGCCGATGTCTTCCCCGACGCGACCGTCACTGGCCACGACGGCGCCACGATCAACTCGAGCCTGGCGGCAGCGGCGCGCCCCAGCCTGATCCTCATGAACCCGCCATTCTCCCGGTCGGTCGGGCTGGGCGCGGACGCACACGCCGCTGTCCGACATCTCCAGGCAGCCCTTCGCCGACTGCAGGCCGGCGGCCGTTTGGTTGCAATCATGCCCGACTGGTTCGGACCCAATGCCCGGATGCGCGATCTCTTCGAGACCACGCTGCGCGATGTCAGCGTGCGGACCTCGGTGCGGCTCGAGAAATGCTATCTGAAGCACGGCACCAGCATCGCGGTCCGGCTGTTCGAGATCGACAAGGTCCCCGGCACGACCATTCCCGCGACGATCCAGCGCACCTCCATCCGCGAGCTCATCGGCGCGCTCACGATCCACGAACGCGCGACCCTCGCAGCGCCATCGGCGCCGACTCCCAAGCGATCGAGCAGCCCCTCGCTGTTCCGCGCCATGAAGAGCAATCGCGCGCAGCCGCGGCCCTATCACGCTCCGGTGCGCAACAACGTACTGCCTGTCGACTACGCGCCGCTCGACACGCCGGCGCCGCTGCTCGACCAGGTCGGTGTCTATCTTCCCTATCGTCCGAGCCGGATCACCTTCGACGCCGCCGGCGAACATCCGACTGCCCTGGTCGAATCCGTCGCGATGGGCTCGATCGCGGCGCCGATCCCGGCCTATGTGCCGCGGCTCCCCGAACGCACTGTCTCCGAACGCCTGCTGTCGGCCTCGCAGCTCGAAACCGTCGTCTATGCGGGACATGCCTGGGACCAGTTTCTACCGGGGAAGTTCAGGCCCGCCAAGGAAGGCGTCGGCCTTGAGGAAGCGCAGGATGGCCGCGCCTATCGCATGGGCTATTTCCTCGGCGACGGGACCGGGGCGGGGAAGGGGCGGCAGGTCGCCGCGTGCATCCTCGACAGCTGGCTCGCCGGCCGCCGCCGGAACATCTGGATTTCGAAGAACGAGGCGCTGCTCGAAGACGCGCGGCGTGACTGGACCGCGCTCGGTGGTCTCGCGGCCGACATCCAGCCCCTCTCCAACTGGAAGATCGACCAGGCGATACCGCTGGAGCAGGGCGTGCTCTTCGTCACCTACCCGACGCTTCGTTCGGCACGCGGTGACCACAGCCGCCTCCAGCAGGTCATCGACTGGGCAGGCGACGACTTCGAAGGCGTGATCGGCTTCGACGAAGCGCATGAGATGGGCGGCGTCGCCGGCGGCGAAGGGGCGCTCGGCAAGAAGGAGGGCTCGCAGCAGGGCATCTCCGGGGTCCTGCTCCAGAACCATCTGCCCGGCGCGCGCGTGCTCTACGCCTCGGCAACCGGCGCCTCCGACGTCAACAACCTCGCCTATGCCGTGCGGCTGGGCCTGTGGGGGCCGGAAACCGCCTTCAGCAACCGCGAGCAGTTCATCTCCGGCATCCGCAAGGGCGGCATCGCCGCGATGGAGCTCGTCGCTCGCGATCTGAAGGCGCTCGGCCTCTACACCGCCCGCGCGCTCAGCTTCGCCGGCGTCGAATATGACATCCTGCGGCATGAACTGACGCGCGAGCAGATCGCGATCTACGACGCCTATGCCGACGCCTGGGCGATCTTATGCGCAGCTGCGCATAAGATTGATTATCGCGAGGTCGCGATAATGTGAAGGAACGCGGCCTAAGCGCCGAATTCCTGTGTTGTTCGTGCGATGTTGCT
>NZ_JAKKIE010000042.1 GCF_021742065.1 Rhizorhapis sp. SPR117 | reverse complement strand
GGCTACTGGCCGAGTCTAAGGCTAAAGCCAGTATCCGACTGAAGTCGGAGGGGTTCCTCCTCCAAGAGGACTCTAAATGGTTCAAGGAACCAGGATCACCGTTATTCGGTAATTGAAGGAGACAAAAATGTCAGTCATCACAACGCACAAGGACGGCAATGTGCTTGTTGTCACGTCCAACAACCCGCCGGTCAATGCGTTGGGCATCGCTGTGCGCGAGGGGCTGGTCGCGGCGATCGAGCAAGCCGGACAGGATAATGACGTCGAAGCGATCGTCATATGCTGCGAGGGGCAAACCTTTTTTGCAGGCGCCGACATTACCGAATTCACCAAGCCGCCGGTTGAGCCATTGCTTCCCGCTGTTGTCGAGATCATTGAAGCCTTTGACAAGCCAGTGGTTGCCGCAATCCACGGCACGGCCCTTGGCGGCGGTTGCGAATTGGCGATCAGTTGCCATTATCGCATTGCCGTGCCCTCCGCTGTTCTGGGTACGCCCGAGGTGAAGCTGGGCCTGCTTCCCGGAGCGAGCGGCACGCAACGGCTACCCCGTCTGGTTGGTGTCGAGGCTGCACTTGAAATAATGACAAAAGGTGAAAATGTACCCGCGCCCAAGGCCAAGGCAATGGGTCTGATTGACCGTCTGGCGGCAGAGGGGGCGCTGATCGACGAGGCGATCGCTTTTGCCCGGGAAGTCGCCGGTGTACGGCCAATTCCTCGCACGAGCGAAAAAAGCATTACCGCTGATCCTGCGGTTATTGACGCGTTTCGGAAAGGAAATGCCCGGAAATTTCGTGGTTTTGAGGCACCCGAAGAAATTATGCGCTGTGTCGAGGCTGCGACCAGGTTGCCCTTTGCGGAGGGGCTTGCCATTGAACGGCAGGCCTTTGTGAAGCTGATGTTCAGCAGTCAGTCGACAGCCCAGCGGCACATCTTTTTTGCCCAGCGCAAGGCGTCTAAAATCGATGGTATAGCCAGTGATATAAAGCTGCGCGATATCCGCAAAGTTGGCGTCATTGGCGCAGGTACGATGGGCGGCGGCATTTCGATGAACTTCCTGTCCGCCGGAATACCCGTCACCATTGTTGAACAACAGAGCGAAGCGCTCGATCGCGGTCTTGGCGTGATCCGCAAGAATTACGAAGCAACCGCTGCACAGGGCCGAATCAAACCCGAGCAGGTGGAAGGTGCCATGGGGCTGTTGACGCCTACGCTCAATATGGCGGATCTGGCCGATTGCGATCTGATCATTGAAGCCGTATTCGAAAATATGGACGTCAAGAAGGACGTGTTTGGAAAGCTGGATGGAATTGCCAAGCCCGGCGCGATCCTGGCGTCCAACACCAGCTATCTCAACATCAACGAAATCGCCGCTGCGACCAGTCGTCCCGGCGACGTGATCGGCCTGCATTTCTTTTCACCTGCCAACATCATGAAACTTCTTGAAATTGTGCGCGGCGCAAAGACTGCAGATGATGTGCTGGCGACAGCGATGGCGGTTTCGAAAAAAATCCGCAAGGTCGCGGTTGTTGCCGGCGTCTGTTATGGCTTTATCGGCAACCGCATGTTGATGCCGCGACAGCTGGAGGCGGAAAAACTTTTGATCGAAGGTGCTACACCGGCCCAGGTGGACAAGGTGCACGTTGATTTCGGTATGCCGATGGGGCCATTTCAGATGGCCGACCTCGCCGGAACCGACATTGGCTGGCACCGCGATCCAAAGGTTATCAACAATCTGCGCGACGCGCTTTGCGCCGAGGAGCGTTGGGGGCAGAAGAAAATGGCGGGCTTTTATGATTATGATGCCAAGCGCAAACCCAGCCCGTCGCCACGCGTCGCCGAAATCATCGCGGATTTTCGGAAAAAAGCGGGCGTGGAACTGCGGGTAATCTCTGACGAGGAGATCATGGAGCGGACCTTGTACCCCATGGTCAATGAAGGCGCGCTGATCCTGGAGGAAGGCATGGCACAGCGCGCTTCGGACATCGACGTGGTCTGGGTCTTTGGCTATGGCTGGCCGGTCTATCGCGGTGGGCCGATGTTCTGGTGTGATCTGGAAGGCGCAAAGAAGATTGTGGCCGGTCTTGAAAAACACCAGGACAAATTCGGGCCAGAATTCAGGCTTTCTCCTTTGCTCAGGGAAAAGGCGAAGACGGGTGGACGATTTAACAATTGAATCCGGCGCAATTGCATATGGAACCATTGATGAACGATATTGCCATGGAACCTGAAAAAGCGCCTTCGGCCAGTGCATTGGTCGCGGATCTGACTGATTTGCTGGACGTGGAGCAGCTCGACCGTGACCTGTATCGCGGGCACCGCAAGAAGGGCGGAGTGGGGCGTATTTTCGGGGGACAGGTAATTGCGCAGGCTGTGATGTCGGCGAGTTTGTCCATTGAAGATGACAAGACGGTGCATAGTTTGCACGCCTATTTCATGCGGCCGGGAGATGAGAATCTGCCCATTATTTTTCGTGTGGAGAGGGATTTCGACGGAGGCAGCTTCGCCAATCGGCGTGTGATTGCCATGCAGAATGGAAAAGCCATATTGAACCTGATCTCTTCTTTTCAGAGGAAGGAAGAGGGGCTTTCCCATATGGCACCGATGCCCCAGGTACCACCACCGGAAAGCCTTATGTCCCTGTTGGAATTGGCCCAGAAACACGGGGGTGAACTACTGTCTGGCCCTCGTACTTTCATGCAACCACCCGGCGCCATAGAATTACGCCCTGTTATCGCGTTTCCCTCGCTTTCCAGCGAGAAGATGGACCCGGCAAATCAATGCTGGTTCAAGGCGATTGCGCCAGTGCGTGATGATCCGCGGTTGCATCAGGCCATGCTGGCTCATGCGTCGGATATGGTTCTGCTCAGCACATCATTATTGCCGCATGGCATTAACGGGGTTAGCCATAACATACAGACCGCCAGTCTGGATCATGCACTCTGGTTCCACGAGGATGTCACGATCGACGATTGGCTGTTGTATGTAATGGACAGTCCATGGGCAGGACATGCACGCGGGTTCAATCGCGGCGCGATCTACACTCGTGAAGGCAAGCTGGTCGCCAGCGTTGCACAGGAGGGCCTGATCCGCATTCGAACCTAGTGGAGTTGAAGTTCGCAACATTGAAGGTCGTCACCCTGAAGCAAGTTGGCAATTGTGCCCTTGAAACATGTAGCCAATCACTCTCCCCTGTGGGGATCGGTGCATAATTTCATTTTACCGTCATCCCCGCGAAGGCGGGGATCCATCTCCTGACCTGACCGCTTGATTTTACGTCGGGAGATGGGTTCCCGCCTTCGCGGGAACGACGAAAATCAGGAAATGCACGAATTATGCAACAGTCCCTTCAGGGGGGAGGGCTATCGATCTTTTATGGGACGAACTTTAGATCCACAGGACTAGAGTGATTTCGAAGCAGGTAGAACATCTGCTGACTCTGAAAGCGGAGCAGGAAAAATCATGGCGACATTCCTGATGATTCACGGGGCATGGCATAGTGGGTGGTGCTTTGATTCTGTGCGCCCGCTGCTTGAAGCTGCCGGGCACAAGGTTATTGCCCCGACTCTGCCTGGTGCGGGCGGCAGTGACGAGGAACTTGCCGCTGTCACGCTGGCCAAATGGAGCGTCTATACGGCAGATCTCGCTTGTGCTCAGGCTGAACCAGTCATCCTTTGCGGGCATAGCCGCGGAGGACTGATCATCAGCGAGGCAGCAGAGCGTGCGCCAGAAGCGATTTCGGCGCTCATCTACATCAGTGGTTTTCTGGTTCCGGCGGGTAAGAGCATGAACCAAATGATAGCCAGTGCAGGGCGTCCGCCCGAATTTGAACGGGGCCTGTCACTGACCGCAAATGGCAGGGCCGTTTCGCTTAGCAAAGAGGCGGCAAGCGCGGCTTTTTACAATGCATGTTCGGAGCAGGATCGCGAAAAGGCTTTGATGCGACTGGTGCCTGAACCTCTCGCCCCTTTAGCTACCCCCCTGGATATCAGTGAAGCGAACTTTGGTTCGGTTCCCCGCCATTATATAGAGTGCGCGCTGGATCGAGCCGTTCCATTATCTTTGCAGCGTTCCATGCAGGCGGCGTTGCCATGTGTGTCGACGACGACACTGGAAAGCGACCACTCGCCTTTTCTGTGCTGTCCCCAAGATCTGGTAACGGCGCTGGACCATATTGCGCAGAGCATTTGCAGTACGGGTTCCGATCCCCCGCGCGGAAGCACGCGGGGCTGACGGGTCTCATCACGGCTCGAAATTTTCGCGCCACCAGCGGGCGAATATGGTCTGTTCCACCGCCGTCATGTGCAAGCCCAGCTTGCTGCGTCGCCACAAGCAGTCTTCTGCCGTTCGTGCCCATTCCTGATCATGCATCCAGCGCGCCTCAACTTCCGTGAAGCCGGCGCCAAAGCGATGACCCATATGTACCTCTTCACGGACATCGTGCAACATTTCGTGCAGCATCGTTCCATAGGCTCGCGCCATGCGAAGGGATTGGGAATTGTTCAGGAACGGCCAGAATATCCGAACCTGAGCCAGAAACTCCTCGAAATCAGCGATCGCGCCGCCGGGAAATACCAACGCCTTGCTATTACGATAATGTGGCCAGGCACATGTGTCGGCAATCAGGGCCAGTGCCTCTTCCGCCAGACGTCGGGCGGTGGTGATCTTGCCCCCGAATATGGACAGTAATGGTGGCTCATTTTCATCCATCTCCAACACATAATCGCGTGTTACGGCCTTGCTGTCCTCCACGCCATCGTCATAGAGCGGGCGCACGCCACTATAGCTGTGCACAACATCGGCGGCCGATATGCTCCGGGAGAAATACAGATTTGTCGCGGTACAGAGATAGTCGATTTCTTCCGCGCAGGCAGGCGTTGCCGATGGCGCATCGACGGCAAGATCCGTCGTGCCGATCAGTGTGAAATGATCTTCATAAGGGATCGCAAATACCACGCGGCGATCAGGTTGTTGCAACAGATAGGCCTGCTCTCCCTCATAACGACGTGGCACGATGATGTGGCTGCCTTTGACCCAGCGTATATGCGCGGTGCTGTCAGCGGCGCTACGCGATAATGTTTCCGCAACCCAGGGGCCCGCCGCATTGACCAGTACACGCGCTCTTGCCTCTTCACCCCTGGACAAAGCGGCCAACCAGATACTGCCTTCCCGCCGCGCGGAGATCAGCTCGGTTCTTGTACGGATTTCAGCGCCATGGTGCGCAGCATCCATTGCATTGAGCAGCGTCAATCGGCTGTCATCGGCCACACAGTCGTTATAGACAAAGCCTTTGGCTGGACGTTTCAACGGGGCCTGCAAACATCGGTCCAATAACTGTAGGCTATGGGAGCGGGGCAGGCGGCTTTTTCCACCAAGCCAGTCATACAGAAACAGACCAGCCCGAATCATCCATCGTGGTCGTACTGCATGTGCGTGCGGTATTACGAAGCGGACAGGCCGGATCACGTGGGGCGCGGCGGCAAGCAACCGCTCGCGTTCTTGCAGTGCCTCCCGTACCAAACGAAACTTCCCATATTCCAGATAACGGAGTCCGCCGTGGATCAGCTTGGTCGACGCTGACGAGGTGGCCGACGCAAGGTCTCCCCGTTCAACCAGCAGCACGGAAAGGCCATTGATCGCTGCTTCGCGGGCAATGGCCGCGCCGTTAATTCCCCCTCCGACAATGAGCAGATCGTGGATCATCGGAGTAATATGGCACGCCTGATCCGAAATTACACCGCTGTGGCTGGCGTGTCGTTTGGTCTGCCTCTATAGCCGCTAAATGCCTTCTCATTCTCGCAAAAGCGGCAAACCACAACTGGCAGGCCTCCCCAGCCGGCAGCAGGTCCTCGATTTCATCACATCGTCCGATGCCCCGGCAGGCAAACGAGAGATCGCGAGGGCTTTTGGCCTGCACGGCGCGGATAAAATTGCCTTGAAGGCTCTGCTCAAGGATATGGCTGATGAAGGCTTGATCGACAGTGCGCCGGGCCGGGCGTTCCACAAAATGGGCGGTGTGCCAAAGGTCACTGTGCTGCGGATCGTCGATATTGACGGCAAGGATGCAACCGCCGTTCCCGAAAACTGGCAGGCTGAGGGCAAGCCGCCTCCGCGTCTGCGCGTCATCGAACGAGGCAGGCGCAATGCGCTTGGCCTTGGCGACCGGATATTGGCGCGGACCGAAGAAAAGGGGAATGGCTGGTTGGCCCACCCCATGAAAAAACTCGCTCGCTCGGCCGAATTGCTGATGGGTGTGGTGGATCGTGGCGAGGATGGGACGATGTGGCTACGTGCGGTCGACAAGAAAATTCGGCGCGACACGCAGATCAGTGAGATTGGTGATGCAAAAGTCGGCGATCTGGTGCTCGCCGAACCTACTGGACGCCCGCCACGCATCATGGCCCGCGTCACCGACATATTGGGTGATCCGTTCGCGCCCAAAAGCTTTAGTCTGATCGCCATCCATAAATTCGGTATTCCCTTCGAATTTCCCGAAGAAGCGGAGCTGGAAGCTGACAAGGTTGCCAAGCTGCCCATCCATCCGGACAAACGGGAAGATCTGCGCCATTTGCCGATTGTCGCCATCGATCCGGTCGATGCACGTGATTTTGACGATGCGGTTTGGGCGGCTGCCGATGACAGCGGAACTAATCCGGGGGGGTATCAGGCAATCGTCGCCATCGCCGATGTGTCTTATTATGTCCGCCCCGGCAGCGCGCTGGATCGTCAGGCCAGAAAGCGCGGGAATAGTGTTTATTTTCCCGACCGTGTGGTGCCGATGCTGCCGCACAGCCTATCATCCGACATGTGCTCGTTGAAGTCAGGTCAGGACCGTGCGGCGCTCGCCTGCCATCTCACTATCGACAAGGGTGGGCGGGTAAAGGATTGGCGCTTTACCCGCGCAGTAATCCACGTTGCCGCCAATATTCCTTATGAACAGGCGCAGGCAGCTATGGACGGGAAAGTCCCTGCACTGGAGGCGGACGGAATTGATCTTGTCGAAGCTGCACTGAAGCCCTTGTGGGCCTGCTGGGCCTTATTAGCCAAGGCACGTGGAAGCCGGGAGCCCCTGGAACTTGATCTGCCAGAAAGGCGTGTCGTCCTTGATGAGGAAGGGCGTATTGTCAGTATCGCCATCCGCGAACGGCTCGACGCGCACCGCTTGATCGAAGATTACATGATTGCCGCCAATGTCGCAGCGGCCAAGGCGCTGGAAGCAAAGAAATCACCGGTCATGTACCGCATTCACGAGCCGCCCTCACGCGAAAAACTGGCGGCTCTCAAGGATTTTCTTGGTACATTCGACATCGAATTTACATTGGGACAGGTGATTAAACCCGCCACGTTCAACAGACTACTGGAAAGAGTGGGCGATGTCGTCCATCGCCCGCAAGTCATGGAACAGATATTGCGCACGCAGACGCAGGCCTATTACGGCCCGCGCAATGCAGGGCATTTTGGCTTGGCGCTGGGCAGCTATGGGCATTTCACATCGCCCATTCGGCGCTATGCCGATCTTCTTGTGCATCGTGCATTGATTGGCGCCTATGACCTTGAAATGCCAAAACCCAAAGACGGGTCTATGCCGCCTTCTACCCTATTGAGCGCAGAGGATGCCGCCGATATGGGCCGGATTGGCGAGGTAATCAGCCAGTTTGAACGCCGTGCGATGGAGGCTGAGCGTGAGACGGTCGATCGTTATGTCGCGGCTTATCTGGCCGAACGAACCGGCGAAATCATTGACGCGCGCATTACCGGCGTACTGAATTTCGGCTTTTTCGCAACCGTTGAGGGGCTGGGCGGCGATGGACTGGTGCCGGTGTCCACATTGGGCGCTGAACGCTTCAACTTCGATGCGGCAAGCCATAGGCTGGTGGGGGAACAGAGCGGCGACAGCTATACCATTGGCCAGCGACTGAAACTGCGTCTGGTGGAGGCCAATCCGGTTAGCGGGGCCTTGCGTTTCGAGCTGATAGAGGGTGTCAACCACCTGCCCGTGAGGGGTGGCCCTAAAGGCCGGAACGGTCAGCCGCGCCCAATCAAGCGGCGGGGTCGCCCTGCCAACGTCCGGCATATGAGTAATCCACGCGGGAAACGGCGTTAATCCTACTCAGCTCAACCTGTCGATTGCTTCTCGGCTAAGGGATCCGGGAATGACCATCACCGGACAGGGCAGGGTGCCTGCATCCGTGCCAGCGAAATGGTTCACCAGCGGTCCGGGCGGGCCTGAAGCCGCAGCACCCAAAACCAGGGCGGCGATCTTGTCATTTTCTTCAAGCATCTTTCGAACGACCTGCACAGGTTCGCCAGAACGAACGGTAATGCTGGGACGGATACCCGTTTCCTCGATCAATGTGCCGGCCGCACCGGAAACCAGCGCTTCGGCCCGTTGATGTGCTTCCTCCTCTATCGTTGCCTGGACGCCGCCCCATTGGACAAATTCAGCGGGCGGAATCAGCGCGACGATCTGCACTGCGCCGCCGGTTTTTGCGGCGCGGCGTGCGGCGAAGCGCAGTGCGACGCTGGCTTCCTTCGTCTCATCGACAACCACCAGATAAATACGCATGTCGGCATTCTCCCCGCCATGGGCGCTGGAAATATGCGCCAAGATCCTTCATCTCTGGGCCATGGCCTTGACCAATCTCACGAAACTGTCAAGTACGGGTTCTCGTAGCGGAATCAAAAGAAAAGGCCCCTGATCGCGATGTCCATCAATATCCAGATGCCCGCACTTTCACCCACAATGGAGGAAGGAACGCTCGCCAAATGGCTGGTCAAAGAAGGCGATGCTGTCAGCGCGGGTGATCTTTTGGCCGAAATCGAGACGGATAAGGCGACGATGGAATTCGAAGCGATTGATGAAGGCATGGTTGCCAAAATCATGGTCCCGGAAGGTGCTGAAAATATAAAGGTCGGTACCGTTATCGCCGTTTTGGTTGAAGAAGGGGAAGATGCGAGCGAAGTCGCGGCTCCAAAAGCTGCTGCTCCGGCTGCTCCGGCTGCACCCGCTGCCTCCAGCCCGCCAACGGCTGCGCCAGAACCCGAGCCTCAGTCCGAAAAGCCCGAAAAGGAGGCGGTATCGTCCACGCCTGCTGCATCCGGCAACCGTGTCAAGGCAAGCCCACTGGCGCGTCGTCTGGCTGAACAAAAGGGCGTTGATCTGACTGCGATGGCTGGATCTGGTCCAGGTGGGCGTATCGTCAAGGCGGACGTTGAGGGAACGAAGCCCAGCGCGCCTGCACCTGCCGCAGCGGCGCCCAAGGCGTCAGCCCCTGCGCCTCAGGCCGTTACAGCGCAAGATTTCGGCATTCCGCACGAGGTGGTTAAGCTGTCGGGGATGCGAAAGACGATTGCGCGTCGATTGACCGAATCGAAACAGACGGTGCCCCACATATACCTGACCGTCGACATTCGCCTCGACGCCCTGTTGAAGCTTCGTGGTGAATTGAACGCTTCGCTGAATAGTCGCGGCGTCAAACTGTCGGTCAACGACCTGTTGATCAAGGCATTGGCAGCCTCTCTGGTACGTGTCCCCGAATGCAATGTGCAGTTTGCAGGCGATACTATGTTGCAATTCAGCCGTGCAGACATTTCCGTTGCTGTATCCATACCATCCGGGCTTATCACCCCCATTATCACCGATGCGGCAGGCAAGGGTGTCGCCGCCATCTCTACCGAGATGAAAGATCTCGCCGGCCGTGCCAAGGAAGGGAAGCTCAAGCCGGAGGAATATCAGGGCGGCACCGCTTCGCTGTCCAATATGGGCATGTTCGGCATCAAGCAGTTCGAAGCCGTCATCAATCCGCCACAGGGCATGATCATGGCGATCGGGGCGGGCGAAAAGCGGCCCTATGTGATCGACGACAGCTTGCAGATCGCAACCGTGATGTCCGCCACCGGCAGCTTTGACCATCGTGCCATCGACGGCGCAGATGGAGCGCGGCTGATGCAGGCATTCAAGGAGTTGTGCGAAAAGCCGCTGGGGATGCTCGCGTAATCATAGATGTTGAAAGAGTAAGCGCTGACCACATGATGGTGTAGCGTGGAGGAGATATTTTGATGGCCGACACTTTCGACCTTATCGTTCTGGGCTCTGGCCCTGGTGGCTATGTTGCGGCTATCCGCGCCAGTCAGCTTGGTCTCAAAACCGCCATTGTCGAACGTGAAAGTCTGGGCGGCATCTGCCTCAACTGGGGCTGCATCCCGACCAAGGCCCTGCTGCGTACCAGCGAAATCTATCACTATATGAAGCAGGCTGAAAAATATGGCCTGTCGGTGGAAAAGCCGAGCTTTGACTTGGAAAAGGTGATTGGCCGTTCTCGCGGCGTTGCCAAGCAGTTGAATCAGGGTGTCACCGGCCTGATGAAAAAGAACAAGATCACTGTCTATTTTGGTGATGGGAAGTTGACCGGAAAGGGCAAGATTTCCGTCACCAAGGATGGCAAGGCGACGGACCTGGAGGCGAAGAACATCATCATCGCCACTGGCGCCCGCGCCCGCGATCTGCCTTTTGCAAAGGCCGATGGCAAGCGCATCTGGACCTATCGCCATGCCATGACTCCACCGGAAATGCCGACCAAGCTGTTGGTTATCGGGTCTGGCGCGATCGGGGTCGAATTTGCGAGTTTCTACAATGATATGGGCGCGAAAGTGACCGTCGTTGAAATGCTCGACCGGATCCTTCCCGTTGAAGATGCTGACATCAGCGATTTCATGGCGAAGGCCTTGACCAAACAGGGCATGGATATTCGCGCCAGCACAGGCGTGCAGAAGATCACGAATACCGGCAAAGCCATCAGTGCAGAGATCAAAGGCAAGGACGGCAAGGTCACGACCGAAGAATTCAGCCATGTGATCGTCGCGGTAGGGATCGTTCCCAACGTGGAAAACATCGGTCTTGAAGATATGGGTATCGAGCCAGATGAGCGATACCACATCAAGACCGACGACTATTGCCGCACCAATGTGTCGGGCATCTATGCCATTGGCGATTGTACCAGCGGCCCATGGCTGGCGCACAAGGCCAGCCACGAAGGTGTGATCGCCGTCGAACATATCGCCGATGCGCACCCCCATCCGATGGACCGCAATAACATTCCCGGCTGCACCTATTGTCATCCACAGGTGGCATCTGTCGGCTTGACCGAAGCGAAAGCCAAGGAAGCCGGCTATAAGGTCAAGGTCGGTAAATTCCCCTTCATCGGCAATGGCAAGGCTATTGCGCTGGGTGAAGTGGAAGGCTTTATCAAGACGGTATTCGATGACGCCACGGGTGAATTGCTGGGCGCACACATGGTGGGCGCGGAAGTGACAGAGCTGATTCAGGGCTATGCTGTCGGCAAGACGCTGGAAACAACGGAAATTGAATTGATGCAAACCGTTTTCCCGCATCCGACTCTTTCGGAAATGATGCATGAAAGCGTGCTCAGCGCTTATGGACGGGCGCTCCATATCTGACGCGGTTCTTTGCGCTTTCGCATCAACGGTTGCCTAATTCCGTATTTTTTGCAAAACTGCCTTTCCGCAAATAGGAAGGGCAGCAGTGGGCAAGCAGCGTCTTTATGCTGGCGAACGGCTTCGTTCGTTGCGGTTACGGTTGGGTCTGTCTCAATCGGTCATGGCCGCGCGAATGGGCATTTCCAACAGCTATCTCAGCCAATTGGAACATGACGACCGGCCAATGACGTCTGCCATACGTCAGACCATTGGGCGAACCTTTCCAATGAATGGCGCGGACTTTGAGGTGGACGACGAACAGCGGCGCACATCGGGTGTTCGTGATGCGCTGACCGATCCGCTGTTCCGGGGGATGGAAATATCCGACGGTGCGGTGGATCGCCTTGTCGAATTGCAACCGGCCATAGCAGACCGCCTGACGGCATTGCACCAGGCCTATCGTGGTGCCCTCAACCGCCTGCAATTCGTTGATGATGTCATATCGAGCGATATGGGACTGGACGGCCGCCTGCCATGGGAGGAGGTTCGTGATTGGTTCCATCTGGCTGGTAATTACGTCGATTCTATCGATCGCGAAGCTGAACGGATGGCTCGCGATTTATGGGGCCGGGATCAAATCGACGACGATGCCCTCCTGGGGCGATTGAAAAATAGGCATCAGGTTGTCGTGGATCTGACCTCGCGTGAGGACAGTGCACGGTTGTTGCGCCGTTATGATCGCCGAACGAAAACATTGACACTATCCAGCAGCATGCCGCCCGACAGTCGCCGGTTTGCACTTGCGCACCAACTGGCGGCGCTGGAGCTGGCGGATGTGATCGCAGGCGTCAGGGACGAAGCAGAATTGCGGTCGGACGAGGCAAGGCAGCTTTTATCCATAGGTTTAGCCAATTACGCAGCTGGGGCGCTGTTGATGCCATACGATCATTTCCGTCGAACGGCGCGGAGCCTGCGCCACGATATCGACCGGTTATGCCAATATTATTCTGTAAGCTTCGAACAGGCGTGCCACCGATTATCGACGCTCCAGCGACCGGGGGAATGCGGCACGCCCTTTTTCTTTTGCCGGGTCGACATGGCGGGAAATATCACCAAGCGGCATTCGGCTACACGCCTGGAATTCGCCCGTTTTGGTGGAGCCTGCCCATTGTGGGTCGTGCATGAGGCGGTGGCCATCCCCGACCGGATCGTTGTGCAATTGGCCCAGACGCCCGATGGCGCGCGTTATGTCTGCATGGCCAAGGGATTGGTAAAACCTTCGGGCAGCTACGCCCGCGCGCCGCGCCGATACGCCGTGGCGCTGGGCTGTGAAATCGAACACGCCAGAAGCTTCGTCTATGCCGATCAGTTGGACATCACCAATGAACAGGCGCCTACACTGATTGGTATAAGTTGTCGCATCTGTCCGCGCACCAATTGCGATCAGCGGGCTTTCCCGCCTGTCGATCGCAGTCTGTCTGTCGATCCCGACGTGCGGGAAATTGTACCCTACAAGATTAAATAGAGTCCGGCGCTATTTCCCGCGCAACATCTCGATAATCGCCGAAAAGTCACGACCGCCTTCGCCGGCCGATGCCAGCATCTGATAAAGTGCTTCGGCTGCATTTCCCATCGGCACGCTCGCGTCCACGGCATGCGCCGCCTGGGTTGCCAGCTTCAGGTCTTTCAGCATCAAAGCGGTCGCGAACCCGCCCTGATAATTGTTGTCGGCAGGACTCTGCGGCCCGATGCCAGGCAGGGGGCAATAGCTGGTCATCGACCAGCTCTGACCCGAAGAAACGCTGCTGATATCGTAGAAAATCTGCGGATCCAGACCGATCTTTTCAGCCAGAGCAAAGGCCTCACAGGTCGCAACCATGGTCGCGCCCAATAACATGTTGTTGCATATCTTGGCCGCCTGTCCATTACCCGCACTGCCGGCATGGATAACCGCTTTCCCCATAGCGGACAGGATTGGCCTGGCGCGTTCAAAGGCGCTGTCCGTACCGCCGACCATGAAGGTCAACGTGCCACCTGCCGCCGCCGCAATGCCGCCGGAAACCGGCGCATCGACCATTTCAAAGCCTTTGCTGGCGGCGGCGGCAATCACCTTGCGCGCTGTAGCGACATCAATGGTCGAACAGTCAAGGAACAGCGCCCCCGATGCAGCGCTTCCGAAAACTTCATTGCCATAAACCATGTCGACATGCTTGCCCGCTGGCAGCATGGAGACAACGGCATCGGCGCTCGCTACGGCGGCAGCGGTGGATGTTGCGCGGCTGCATCCTGCCTCTTCCGCATGGGCGAGGGCGGCTTCGGAAAGATCGAAAGCGATGACTTCATGCCCGGCTTTCACCAGATTTGCAGCCATGCCGCCGCCCATGTTGCCAAGACCAATGAATGCAATTTTCATGTCAGGCTATCCTCTTCCATTCTGGTTTTGGCCAGGTAACAGTTGAATTTACCGGCCTTTCCACACGCCCGCACGCTTTTCGACGAAAGCAGCCATGCCTTCCATCTTGTCCTGCGTGGCGGCGAGGCCCTGAAACAGGCGGCGTTCTGTATAAATGCCCTGAAGCAAGCCGGTTTCGAAGGCGAGATTGACCATTTCCTTGTTCACCATGGCAGCGAGCGGCGGCATGGCCGCAATGGCAGCCGCAGTCTTAAGTGCGTCTTCCAGCAAATCCGCGGCGGGAACAATCCGGGCAACCAGACTGGCACGCTCAGCCTCTATGGCGTCCATCATCCGCCCGGTCAGGCACATTTCCATCGCCTTTGCCTTGCCGACCGCACGCGTAAGCCGTTGCGACCCACCCATGCCGGGCGCAACGCCCAACTTGATTTCGGGCTGGCCGAATTTGGCGGTGTCGGCGGCAATGATGAAATCCGCCATCATGGCCAGTTCGCAGCCACCGCCAAGCGCATAACCCGCGACCGCCGCAATCCACGGCTTACGGGTGGCGACGACCTTGCTGGTCCAATCAGCGAACCAGTCGGCGCGGTACATATCGGCAAAACCCTTGTCCTGCATCTCCTTGATATCGGCGCCAGCGGCAAAGGCCTTTTCACTGCCGGTGATCACGGCACAGCGCTGACTTTCATCTGCATCATAGGAAGCAAAAGCAGCGATCAGATCGGTCAACACCTGACTGTTCAGCGCATTCAACGCCTGCGGACGGTTGAGCGTGATCAGGGTGACTGCATCACGCTTTTCGACAAGGATGGTTTCATAGGCCATGGTTTAAGCTCCCAATGCTGGCGTCAATTCGGGTAAGGGTGACCACTCCTTATCCGCAGGCAGCGCGGAAAAGAGAGAATCAACAAGAGCATCGGTAACAGCTTCCGGCGTCGAGGGGACCCATTTGGGCGAATTATCCTTGTCGACAATCACCGCGCGAACGCCCTCAATGAAATCCGGGCGACGGATGACATGGCAGGCAAGGCGATATTCCATGCGCATATTATCGGTAAAATCGGCTAGATTTGCGCCAGTCGCCAATTGACGCAATGCCACCTTGATCGTCTGCGGCGATTTCGTGGCAAGAACGGAAAGTTGTTTTTCTGCCCACTCGCTCCCGTCGGCCTTGAGAGCCGCAAGAATGTCCTCATATCGGTCGTAAGCAAAAAGCCGATCGATGTCTGCGCGCAGCCCTTCCAGTTTCGATGGAGGCGGGGATGTGCCTGCATTGTTCAGCAGAGATTCGACTGCTGCTGGATCGGCAATGATTTTCGTCTTTACGTCTTTAAGGATTTCAGATGGAATATAATGGGTGGCAATGCCTATCGCCTTGCAATCCGCGCCGTCGATCCGCCCGCCGGTCGTCGCCAACCATGCACCGATTCGACCCGGCAAGCGTGGCAGAAACCAGCCTCCGCCCACATCGGGAAATAGGCCGATCCCGGTTTCGGGCATGGCGAACAGTGTTCGTTCCGTAGCCACGCGATAACGCGCGGGCAGGGAGATACCGACCCCGCCGCCCATGGTGATGCCGTCGATAAAGGCCATAATGGGCTTTTCATAAACGAACAGCAGATGGTTCATGCGATATTCGGTGAAGAAGAAATGCTCTGCTTCCACACAATCCGACTTGGCACTGTTGGCGATAAGGGCAATGTCACCGCCTGCGCAAAAGCCGCGCCCTTCGGCATGATCTATCGTCACCGCCGCGATGCTGCCGTCGCTGCGCCAGTTGAGCAAGGCCGCAATGATTGCTTCACACATAGCGGGCGTCAGCGCATGGATGGCCTTTGGCCGGTTCAGACGTATCCGCCCTATATTGCCATCGCGTGAAATCAGCACTTCATCGGTCATTGGCGCAGCATGTCCCTTGCAACGATCATCCGCATCACCTGATTAGTGCCCTCTAAAATCGAATGAACGCGTAAATCGCGCCAGAAACGTTCGATCGGATAGTCCTGCAAATAGCCATAGCCACCGTGAAGTTGCAAAGCGCGATCCACAACGGACGACCCGGTGTCGGTGGCAAGGCGTTTTGCCATGGCGGCAAAGCGTGTCTTGTCTGGTGCATTCTCCGTCACCTTCACAGCGGCCGCATAGAGGAGGGTGCGGGCGGCCTGCAATTCGGTTTCCATGTCCGCCAACGTGAACTGTGTTGCCTGAAAATCCGCTATGGCTTGGCCGAACTGCTTCCGATCCTTTGTATAGTTCACCGCTTCGTCCAGGCATCGTTGTGCACCACCCAGCGAACAAGCTCCAATATTGAGTCGACCGCCGTCGAGACCCATCATGGCGATCTTGAAACCATCGCCCTCTGCGCCGACAAGATTTTCAACAGGAACACGAACGCCGTCAAAATTCACTTGTGCTGTTGGTTGCGAATGCCAACCCAGTTTTTTTTCCGGGGCACCGAAACTGACGCCGGGCATGTCCTTTTCGATGATCAGGCAGCTTATGCCCTTGGGTCCGTCTTCACCGGTACGAACCATGACCACATAGACTTCATTCTCTCCACCGCCAGAAATGAACTGTTTGGAACCCGTGACGATATAATCGTCGCCGTCCTTGACAGCCTTTGTCTTGAGCGCAGCAGCATCCGATCCTGCGCCCGCTTCGGTCAGGCAATAGCTTCCCAACTTTTCCATGGTCGTCAGTGCGGGGAGATACTTATTCTTTACAGCTTGCGTCCCGAAGCGGTCGATCATCCAGGCGGACATGTTGTGAATGGAAATGAAGGCACTGGTGGATGGACAGCCATAAGCCATCGCTTCCATGACGATCGCCGCTTCAAGCCGCCCCAGCCCAATGCCACCGGCTTCTTCCGAGACATAAATGCCGCCAAAGCCCAATTCCGCCGTAGAGCGAATGGTGTCGCGGGGGAAAATATGCTTTTCGTCCCATTCTGCCGCATAGGGCGTTATGGCGTCGGCGGTGAACTTGCGCGCCATATCCTGAATGGCGCGCTGATCATCCGTTAGGTCGAACTGACTGGTCATGGCAAGACCTTATCAGGCCATTGTAGGGATGACGAAGGCATTCTCTCCGGTGACCGATCCATCCGGCCAACGTTGGGTTATGGTCTTCATCTTCGTCCAGAACTTGACGCCTTCCATGCCGTGCTGGTTGGTGTCGCCAAAGGCCGAACGTTTCCAGCCGCCAAAGGTATGATAGGCGACCGGTACGGGGATGGGAACATTGATGCCGACCATACCGACATCGACCCGCGCGGCGAATTCGCGGGCGGCATGGCCATTGCGAGTGAATATGGCAACGCCGTTACCATATTGATGCTTTGACGGCAGAGCCAGCGCTTCCTCAAAGCTTTCGGCGCGGACCATTTGCAGGACCGGACCGAAAATTTCTTCCTTGTAGCTTTCCATATCGGGAGTGACATGATCGAACAGGGTCGGGCCGACAAAGAAGCCGTTTTCATGACCCTGCAAGGTAAAGCCGCGGCCGTCGATGACCAGTTCCGCGCCTTCTTCCACACCCTTGGTGATCCAGGCTTCGACCTTGGCTTTATGCGCAGCGGTAACGACGGGGCCGTAATGCGCTTCATTGTCGGTGGAAATGCCTACGCGCAGCGCATTGATTGCCGGGATCAGCTTTTCGCGCAATGCAATGGCCGTTTTTTCGCCAACCGGTGTGACGACCGGCAAAGCCATACAGCGTTCGCCAGCCGAACCGAAAGCGGCGCCGGACAGATCATTCACCACCTGGTCCAGATCGGCGTCGGGCATGACAATGCCGTGATTTTTCGCGCCGCCCATGGCCTGCACGCGCTTGCCCGCTTCAACACCGCGTCGATAGACATAATGGGCGATGTCTGACGAACCGACGAAGCTGACACCCTTGATATCGGGATGGTCCAGGATAGCGTCGACCATTTCCTTGTCGCCCTGCACAACCTGCAGGATACCGTCAGGAAGTCCCGCTTCCTTGAACAGTTCTGCCAGACGTACTGGCACGGACGGGTCGCGTTCCGAGGGTTTCAGGATGAATGCGTTGCCCGTGGCGATAGCGACGCCGGACATCCATAGAGGAATCATGCCGGGAAAGTTGAATGGCGTAATGCCCGCACCGATTCCCAGTGGCTGCCGCATGGAATAGACATCGATGCCGGGGCCTGCACCCTGAGTGTATTCGCCCTTCAGGACATGCGGAATGCCGCAGCAGAATTCGATAACCTCCAGCCCGCGCTGAATGTCGCCCTGGGCGTCCGCAATGACCTTGCCATGTTCCGAAGAGAGGAGGAAGGCGAGATCGGCCATGTTCTTTTCGACCAGTTCCTTGAATTTGAACATGATGCGGGCGCGGCGTTGCGGATTGGTCGCGGCCCATGCGGGCTGCGCAGCCTTCGCCACTTCAACGGCGCGATCAAGTTCAGCCTTGGTGCCCAACCTGACCTGCGCTTGGACGACACCATTGTTGGGATCGAAAATGTCACTGGTCCGGGTGCCGCCCGACTGTGAACCACCGGCGATAAAATGTTCAACGATGCGCATTCCGCTGTCCTCATATCCTGATTTCTGACGTGTATACAGGGCGGACCCACAGCGGCACAATGGTTTGACTTGCAGGATGTGCCTGCATTATTGCAGGTGAATGAACTGGGACGATCTGCGTTTTTTCTTGTCGGTGGCACGGGCGGGCCAGATCGGTCGAGCGGCGCCGACCCTTCGCGCAGATCCCACGACTGTATCGCGGCGTGTCAGACGGCTTGAGGCTGACCTTGGCCAGGTGTTGTTTGAACAGGACCGCGATGGCCAAAAGCTGACGGCGGCGGGCAGGGCGCTGTTAACGCGAGCGGAAGACATGGATCGATGCGCAAGCGCCATCAGCGAGGGCAGTGGTGGCGATGGCGGACCATCCGGCATATTACGGATCAGTGCGTCAGAGGGCTTTGGAACCTGGATTATCGCTCGCCATTTGCACGAATTTGCCGACCAATATCCGGCGATCACCATTGATCTGACGGCCAGCAGCGGCTTTTTGAATCCGGGCAAGCGGGAAACGGATATCGCGATCCTGCTCGCCCGGCCACGCAAGGGGCCGCTGCTGGCACGCAAGCTGACCGAATATAGCCTGGGCCTCTATGGATCGCACGACTATCTCGAATCCGCAGGTGGTGTCGTTCGTCGCGACTCACTCGGCGGGCACCGTATCATCGGTTATATTCCCGATCAGATATACGCACCGGAACTTGACTATCTGTCCGAGCTACTGCCCGGCGTTGATGCATCTTTGCGCAGTTCCAGTATCAACGCACAACAGCGTATGTGTCAGTCCGGAGCCGGGCTGGCGATATTGCCGGACTTCATCGGCGGACAGGACAGGAAATTACAGCGGGTGCTCCCCGATTTCATCCTTCGCAGAGCCTTTTGGATCGCAATCCACCAGGATGTCCGCAACCTGGCGCGGGTTAGCCTGTTCAATGACTGGTTGACGGAAATTGTTGCCCGGCAAGCCGATGTACTGAATATTACAGGCAGCAGCTCATGACGGTCGATTGCCCCGCACCGGAATTCAATCCTCCCAATAGGAGCGCATTTCAACTGCGTCGAGAATTTTGCCACCAGCCATGAAAACCGCACCCGTGCAGGCGAGTGCCAGAAGGATGCCGCCGAAACCGGGATATTGATGCATATAGACCACCCCGCGCTCGGTCGCACCAAGGGCAAGGGCATAAATGATGAGAAAAGCCTCAAATTTGGTTTTGATCACGAATAATCGTTTGAACTTTTTCCACATGGAAATTCTCAAGCAATTCATGTGCCAAACCCGGATTTTAGCCACATAACGAAGTGAAGAAATGGTTAAATGTCAATTTAACCGACACCTGAGCCCACGGCTTTCAGTCGCTGGTTCCGGAAAGATCGCGCGCAAGATCAAGGTGATCGATCAATGCCTTGCGGGCTTGTCGAACTATGGCGATAAGCGCGGGATTCTCAAGATCAGCCGGTGCGATCTGTTCAGGCCAATAGCGATCGACGAGTATTGCGATTCCATCCAGCTTTTCCCTATCGGCAAGGAAACGCGGATCGATATCGGCGGGATCAGCAACGACACGCAGGCGCAGACAAGCGGGACCGCCGCCATTGGCCATGGATTGACGCACATCGACGGGGATAAGCCGGCGTATCGGGCCGTTGCCCTTCACCATCTCGCCAAGCCAGTTCCAGACAGCGGGCGTGTCCTGCGCCTCGGTTGGCAGGATCAGCGCCATGCCTCCATCAGGCAAGCTGACGAGCTGGGCATTGAAGAGATAGCTTTTGACCGCATCGGCAAGACTGACGGCCTTGGCTGGGACTTCAATGATTTCGATTTGCGGCAACAGAGTGCGCAGCGCGACATAGAAGCTGCCCTTGTCAGCGAAAGCCAGTTCATGTGCGAAAAGGACATGCTCATTGGCGACAGCAACAACATCATTATGAAATGCGCCTGCCGCGATTGCCTTTTCCGACTGCTGGACGAAAAGCGTTCGGGCCGGATCGAGACCATGAATGCGGGATATAGCCTTTCCCGCTTCGATATGTTGGCGCACGGGATAGGCCCCGCCGTTTTTGCCATAAACGAATATTTCGATGCCTGCCGTTCCATGCCCGTGGCAGAGCCGTATATGATTGGCTGCACCCTCATCGCCGAAAGGAGGGAGAATCGGCCCATGTACGCGGAAACTTGCTGCAGCGAAGGCGATTTGGAGCTGCTTGAGCGTTCCGGACCATTCATGGCTTCGGTGCGGCATGGTCATCAGGTTGGCAACCGTCAGATGGCATTTGCCATCTTTGGTATCCGGCGCGGGAGAAACCGTGGCGGCATTGGCCGCCCACATGGATGAAGCGGACCATGCGGCGGCACGCATATGCGGTTCGGCATCAGTCAGGTTTTCACCCAGTTGTTCCAACCATTCCTGGTCCGGACGGTCTTGTGGAAGAAACAGCCCCTGTGTCAGGCCCAGCGCCAGATTGGCCTGCATCTTGGCTATACCCTGCAGGGCGGCGGCACGAGGAAAGGCGATTTTCCCGGCATTAAGAGCCGATGCAAGATTGCCGGGGCTAAGACCCGCATAATTATGGGTGGGTCCGATCAGTCCATCAAAATTGATTTCCTGAAGTGGCATGATCCCCGTTCGGTCTAACCCCTCAACCGTTCAATCGCCTGGGCCAGCGCAACGTAGAGCTTGCCCATATCGGACGAAAGCAGCGTCACAGCCAATGCACTGCCGTCACGGGTTGCCAAAATCTGCCGCAGCATCGCTTCAAAGTCATGGATATAACGGTTCACATATTCACGGAAATCCGCGTCCTGATCGTAATGATGCGCAATTTCGCGCGCTTCGCCACCATCGAGCAACTTTACGGCCCGACGGGTGAAAACGCCGCGATCCCCTTTCAGGTAAGCCGCCCAACTGGAATCCGCGACTTCATTGGACAGGATTTTACCGACATCGATGGCTGTGCTGTTCAGGGCTTCGATCAGTACGGCGACACGACGAGCAAAATTATCCTTGTCGCGTTCTTCTGCCTCTTGACGGGCATCGTCTATGCGCCGTTCAACGCTCGCGCTGGTATCTGCGATGGTCAACATTTGCCGCATCAGCCGGTCCGTCGCCTGATGCGCCGCCGCCAGTGCCGATTCGGCCACGGTGGCGATCTGTTCCATCTGAGCCGCTACCTTCTGGGCAACCGCATCCTCAAGCGCTTTCTGGCTGGCCTTGCCCAACGCATCTGCAGCCTCTGGTATTGTCTTTGCCAGTGCCTGCCGGGCTCGTTCTGCGGCTTGTTCGGCAGTATCCTTGACCCGCAACAGAGCCTCGATCAGTTTTGGCCCGGATTGATCGGCCAACTGCCCCGCCTGCACGTCTGCGCCTGCAATGGCGTTGCCCAGTTTTTCCACCTCGATCCGATTGGTGACCAACTGCGCCTCTGCGCTTGCCAGCCATTCCTTTAACGCTACCGCCTGCGTTCGGATCATCTCTTCGGCTTCGTGTACCCGGCCCAATATGGCGTCGGTAACGGCTTCCAGTTTTTCGGCATCGGGTGATGCGCTGGCCAGAATTGCCAAACTCTTGTCCATCCGCTCGTCGAGGCGACCGAGCGCCAATGGCAAGGTTTCGTCCAGTTCACGCGCACTGGAATCCAGAGCCAGTAACAGGGATTCGGATCGACTGATCAACCCATCTGCCGTCTCATTACCACCAGCGAGGGCGCGTTCCATCCGCTCCGCTTCCTGTGCAAGCGTAGCCATGGCTTCGCTCAAGCGCTGATTGCGTGCGATTCCATCGCTTTCCAACGTAGCGAAGCGTTCCGAAAGCCCCGTCAAGCTTGATTCCAGGCCTTCGGTCAGATGCCCTGCAACGCCCGTTTGATCCTGCAACAATCCATTGATTTCGTGCAACTGTATCTCGATCTGCGCAATATTGTTCGAAAAACCTTCGGTCGCATCTGTTCCTATGGATGAAATCGCTGCACGCGACTGGTCGATCATCAGACCAAGGGCTTCAGCTTGAGCATCAAGTCCCTTGCGACTCGTGTCCACGCCTTCGCGTGCCCGCTCCAATGCGGCGTCGATCCTTTCGGTCGCCAGAATCGTCATGTCATCGATCTCGCCCGTCACGGCCCTGGTCGATTCCTGCAAATGCTGCAATTGGCCGGACAGAAGCTGTGTGGCGCCCAGCGTTTCGCTCTTCGTTCGTTCGGTAAGCGATGCGATCGCTTCCAACTCGACCTGCATCAATGTTGCCTGTTCAAGCGCGGTTGCGCCACTGGCACTGATTTCGCGCGCAACGGCGGCGACCTGAGCCTCTGCGCGGGGCAACCTGTCGTTCAGTACCGTCAAATTGGCCGTAAGAACCGACCCAGCTTGTTCGAGACCCTGCGATTTTTCCTCTGCCAATTGCATCTGGCCGATCAGTTCACTGGCCGAATCCCGCATCAGCGCCGCTGAATTCAAACCGAATTCCTGCAACAGGCGTGCCTGTTCGGCCAATTCGCCGCGCGCCGCGGTCAATTGCTCGCGCATAGCCGCCATTCTGATTTCCAGCTGTTGGCTTTCGTTGCGCAGAAGATTTGCGGCGTCCCCATAGCGGCGCATCTCCGATCGGCTGTTACGCATGGTAAGCAGATAGGCAAGCGCGATCAGGATAAGCGGAACAGAGGCTGTCGTTACAATGGCGGGAATGTCGGCAAGGCTTGGCGAGGCAAAGCCTGTACCCAGCAGGAACCAGCCGTAGAATATCAGCCAGCCCAGCGCTGCCGCAATGGCGGACAAGCGAATCAGCAGTGGCAGCCTTGAGGGAACCTCAAACGAATCATCGTCTGCAATGCCTTCAGCAAGAAGCTCTTCCTGCACGGTTTCAACTGCTGTTTCTGTGCTTTCGCTCATAGCTTCCGCGCGCATAGCCGCGTGATCGGGCTTTTGTTTGTCGCGCCAGAGGCCGACGATTTTTGTATCTCCGGACATGATGGACTGTGTACCATGTTTTACGCGATCGGAAACCGGAGATTTCGCAACGCTTCATTAACCCCAGCGATGATAATGCTATGAAATGTCCTATGATCCTGGAGCTTTGGATGCCGCGCTGGCCGCGGCAGTTGGGGACGACCCCGCACTGGTCGCGGACTTGCGCTATGCTTTTCTGGAAAGCGCGCAACGACAGATGGACCTGCTTAATCGCGCGCGTTGCGACGCCAACTGGCAAATTGCTGCCTGGCGGCTAAAGGGGTTGGCGGCCAGTTTCGGCGTGGTTGGTTTGATGAGTCTGGCCGAAGAGGCCGCGCGGAGCGTTTCGGGCGACCCGGCGATGCTGCGTAAATTGAAATCGGCTATCGCGGGTTTCGAAATCGCTTGATCTACTGACATATACGGCCTGAAAAGCTTGCAATCCCACCTGTGGGTTGCGAAGAGACAGCCTTTGTCGACCATTGACCGGGGATGCGTCTTGCCTTTTGCGGCTGTCATTTCTGCAAGCGCCACTGTCAGCCAGGATCATGGTGACCACGATGATGGGGCGCTACGCGCAACCCTGATTTATGCCGGGCAAACGCTGGTGGAATATCAGGCGCGACAGGCGGCAGAGGCTGGCGCAGGGCATATTTCGATTCATGTCAGCGCTATTTCCGCTGCATTGTCACGATCGGTTGATCGTTTGACCGCGGACGGCATCAATGTCTCGCTGGTCCGCAGCGCCGCTGAATTACGCCAGACCATTCCGCCCGATAGCGACATCCTGTTGATCGGGGATGGCATTATCGCGGCACAATCCTGGTACGCAGAGATTGCGCGACGCGCGGCGCCTGTCCTTCTGGTCGTCAATGATCGCGTGACGGAACCGGAATTTGAACGGATCGATGCGCAACATCGTTGGGCCGGCCTCGCGCGCCTTAATTTCCGGCATATGATGGATACGCTCGATACGCTGGATGTTCTGGCGGACTGGGATTTCCAATCGACACTCTTGCGGCATGCGGTGCAGACAGACCCTGCTCGCGTGATAGTAAATGACGAGGCGCTGTTCAAAGGCGAAATCATTCTTGTCGGGTCTCAGACGACGGCTGATGCAGCCGAACGGCATTCTCTGACGACAGGCTCGATTCCGGCCAGTGGCTTTGGATGGGTGGAGCAGTATCTTTTTGTGCCGCTGGTCGACTGGGCGATCCCGGCGCTGTTACGGCGGCAAGTGCCGCCTGTTCCCTTGCGAACCGGCGCCTTTGCACTTTCGGCGACAGGGCTGGTCATCGCAAGCTTCGGGCTGACATGGCCCGCGCTGTTGTTCTTCATCCTGGGCCTTGTGGTTGATACTGTCGCAGTCGGCATGGCGAAAAGTGCGAGACGACGTGAACAGTCGGGATGGCGCGACCTGATATGCCCCGTATTGGCTTTGCTGGGACTGATCCTGCTGGGTATGCATGGGCAGGTTAATCAAGTCAGCGGCCTATTTACGGGCCTTTATCTGGCCGCGTCGATCACGATCGTTGAACTCTCGGTTAGAACGGGCAAGGCTCTGCACATGCGGGCCTGGATGATATGCAGCCTGGGCACCGCATTGATACTGCTGCTTTTATTCAGGTTCGCCGGAATGCTGGACCTCGGTTTTGCCGTCACCACCCTGTTTGCGCTGGCGAGCGTGGCCATGATCGTTCTTGCCCGGCCAGTAGCGGATAATCCGCAGACGGGCATTCCAACAAAAGACATTCATTCTTTGTGATTTGTGCCCTGCGGTTTAGGGCAAATTAACCACACGGCCATACAGTGAAGCCATGACCGCCAGCAACCATCAGCCGGATGGAGGACGATCCTCCCGTTCCAGCGGCGTTTTTGCGCCCGGTGGACACGACGCGGCGCATCTGTCGCGGCATATGCTGGACCTGACCGATCTGTTTCGTGCCAATGATCAGAAAATGCCCGACGCCATGGTGACGGAGATGCGCCGTCATCTGGAAGGGTGCGTCACTACGGTTGAAACCGGCATGCTTTTTGATCTTCGGGCAAAAGCGGCCAATATTGCCTCACTGTTACCCGATGCCGTCGATACGCTGGGGCATGGCTATAGCTGGCGTGCAATTCAGCTTCATCCCGAACTTGCCGGACCTGAACTTGTCGCTCATATGCGCGATCGCTCCAGTATAGCGATATTGGCGCGTAAAGGCGGCAACATCGATGCCGAAGGCGATGTCGGCCCGGATCTTTCCTGGCTGCTGGATGACCCGGTTCGGGATATCGCGGACACGGCTCTGGCATTGTTCCTGACTGAAAACCGCTGGGCGGAACCTGATCAGGAATATGTATTGGTTCGTGCGGATGTTCCTGCCGAAATCTATAGCGAGCTTGTCTGGACGATTGCGGCGATCCTGGCTGGTTCGCTGGCCCGGACCGGAATCGCGTCCGCGCGCAAGATCGACACTTTGCTGGCAGAGGTCGCCGGCCGAATGCTGCGTCAATATGATGAAGAAAAGGGTCCCTTTGCGCTGGCCATGAAACTGGCGCGAATGATTCGTGCGAAACGCGATCCACGAGAAGCGCTCAGCCAGGCTTTGCGACAACGGCGTTACCTGTTGTTGATGGCGTTTATTTCTCTGGAGCAGAATGTTCCGTTGGAACGCCTTTTCGCATTGCTGTGCAGTGAAGATCCCGAACTGTTGCTTGCCGTCATGCGCAGGCAGGACATGGCGGGAGAAGAGGCAAGCCGGGTGTTGCTGGATCTGCAGATGATCCGTGGCGACCTGCTGGATTCGCGCCTGATCGAGCTGGCCCGTCATTATGGAACGCTGACTGCTGAACAGGCCGAAAAGGACGCCGCCGCCGTCGTTATGCCGCAGGTATATCGTGATAAGGCAGCGATGCTTTATGGTGTGGGTCTGCCTGGACGAAACGCCAAATGAGTGCACTGCCAGCGAGCCAGGCCGCGATTCACGCCACTATCAATGCGCAAGGTGAACTCGTGGCTGCCGATGCGGCGCTATTGGGTCTGCATCTGCGCGCTGGCGGGGTTGAGGGTGGTCCGCTAGCCATTCCGCAACTGGCTACGCTGGCGCGTTTGGCCATGCGTCTTGATACGCTGATTTCGCGACCGGTGATCGCGGCTGATGAAGATGTCGACATAGACATGTGGGTTCGCGCCCGGCCCGAAAACGGTCAGGTCAGCCTGAGCATCGTCGATTGGAAGGAACGGGCCGTCAAGGCGCCTAATCCTGTAGTGGAGCAAGAGCGTCAATCCGATCTGGTGCGTGCCGCCGATGGATGGAACTGGCGTGTCGACAAGAATTTGCGCTTTCTGGCGATGCCGCGCATTGCAGCTGCTGCCGTCGATGAAAGCTGGCCTGATGCCGGCACGTTGTTGACCGATTTCTTCAAGCTGGAGGAAGGGGCTGACCAGGACTTTCCGATATTGAAGGCAATGGCGGAACGCGCGCCCTTTCTCGATCAGCACGCGGCAGTACGCGACCGGCCCGATGAACGTTATATATTGTCGGGCTTCCCAATTTTCGACACGCAAGGCGGGCTTGTGGGCTATCGCGGCAAGGCGGCCGTAGTCGCGGCGGTTACACGGGACAATGGAAGCGCCCAGCAAAGTGCCTATATGCACATATTCGGTCAGCGCCTCGATCGCGCCCTGCGCAAACCGCTTGGCCGGATCATTGCCAATGCCGATACGATCAGTGGTCAGTTACAGGGTCCATTGCGCCGGGATTATGCCAATTACGCCAGCGATATCGCAGCAGCCGGTCGGCATTTGATGGAACTGGTAGATGATTTGGCCGATTTACAGGCGATAGAGCGTCCCGATTTCAACCCCGTCCAGGAGGACATCGACCTTGCCGATATTGCGCGTCGCACGGCAGGATTGCTGGCGGTTAAAGCTTCGGACAGAAAAATTCGCATCGATGCGCCCGACCCAGATGAGTCCTTGCCCGCGACCGGCGAGTTTCGACGTGCATTACAGATCATGGTCAATCTGGTTGGCAACGCCATCCGTTATTCGCCGGAAGATTCGATGGTCTGGGTCCGGACGGAACAGGATGATGAATGGGCCAGGATTATCGTCGCGGATCAGGGGCGTGGCATCGCCATCGAGGATCAGGAAAAGGTTTTCGACAAATTCGAACGGCTTGGCAGGGATGAAGCAGGTGGGAGCGGCCTGGGCCTTTATATTTCCCGGCGGCTTGCCCGCGCAATGCATGGTGATGTTACCGTTGAAAGCGCCCCTGGACAGGGTGCGCGTTTCATTTTGAGCCTTCCTGTCCGCAAAGCATGACCCACAAGAAAACGGCGCCCCATGGACGCCGTTTTCTTGTCTTTCAATCAGCCTGCCTTGGCGTCAGCGCTCATTCATGGATGGATAGTCGCGTGACGCCGGCCCTGTATAGAGCTGACGGGGACGGCCGATGCGCTGAGCGGGATCGGAAATCATCTCGTTCCATTGCGCAACCCAGCCAACGGTGCGGGCGAGCGCGAACAGCACCGTGAACATGTCGGTCGGGAAACCGATCGCCGACAGGATCACGCCGCTATAGAAGTCCACATTGGGATACAGCTTCTTTTCGATGAAATACGGATCGTTGAGCGCAATTTGCTCCAGCTCGCGCGCAACATCGAAAATAGGATCGGAAACCCCCAGTTTGGCAAGCACTTCGTTCGCCGTTTTCTGCATCACCTTGGCGCGTGGATCGTAATTTTTGTACACGCGATGACCAAATCCCATCAGGCGGAAGGGATCGTCTTTGTCCTTGGCGCGGGCGATGTATTCCGGGATTCTGTCAACGGTGCCAATTTCGCGAAGCATGTTGAGCGCCGCTTCATTGGCGCCACCATGCGCTGGACCCCACAGGCAGGCTATGCCAGCTGCAATGCACGCAAAGGGGTTGGCCCCCGATGATCCGGCCAGACGGACCGTTGATGTCGAAGCGTTCTGTTCATGGTCGGCATGAAGGATGAAAATCTTGTCCATCGCATCTTCGATGACCGGATCGACCACATATTCTTCGGCCGGAACGCCAAAGGTCATGCGAAGGAAATTGCCGGTATAGCTGAGGTTATTCTGCGGATAGAGGAAGGGCTGACCGATCGAATATTTATACGCCATCGCAGCGATGGTCGGCATTTTCGCAATCAGCCGATGGCTGGCGATCATACGCTGCTTGGGATCGTTGATATCGGTCGAATCATGATAGAAGGACGAAAGCGCACCCACCACGCCGCACATGATCGCCATCGGATGCGCGTCACGGCGGAAACCACGATAAAAGGTGGAAAGCTGCTCATGCACCATGGTGTGGCGTGAAATTGTATAGGTGAATTCATCAAGCTGTGCCTGGGTCGGCAGTTCGCCACGCAGCAGCAAATAGCTGACTTCCATGAAGCTGCTTTTTTCGGCGAGCTGCTCAATTGGATAACCGCGGTGGAGCAGTACGCCCTTGTCGCCATCAATATAGGTCAGACCCGAATCGCAACTGGCGGTTGACGTAAAACCGGGGTCATAGGTGAACATGCCCGTATCGGCATAAAGTTTTCTTATGTCGAGCACATCAGGCCCGACCGAGCCGGACAGGATCGCATAATCCTCTGCCTTCTCTCCGATTTTCAGCGTGGCGCTGCGTTCACCCATTTTTTTCTCCTTTGTTATTCGTCAGCCTGCGGTCGCGATCTCCGCGTCCGACAAGCGTGCCATTGATTCTTCTTTCCCGAGGAGAAAGAGAACGTCGAAAATCCCAGGCGAAGTAGTCCGTCCCGTCAATGCCGCACGCAATGGTTGGGCTACCTTGCCAAGGCCAATTTCGGCGTCCTCTGCCACGGTCCGCACTTTTTCTTCAAGCTGCGCTATGGACCAGTCCTGAATGTCCAAAAGCGCTGCACGGGTTTTTCCCAATAGTGCTCGGCCAGCGTCATCTAGCAGGCTTGAGGCCTTTTCGTCGAGATCAAGCGGGCATTTTTTGAAAAGGAACGTCGCGCTTTCCGCTAACTCCTTGAGATTCTTAGCTCTGGGCTTCAGCGCATCCATCGCGCGCGTCAAAAGTGCCGCTTGTTCTTCGCTGATCGCAATGTTCAAAAGCTGTGCCACGCGTGGTGCGACCAGTGCGGCAAGCCGGGCGTCGTCAGCTTCACGAATATAATGACCATTGAGGTTTTCGAGTTTTTTCAGGTCGAAACGGGAAGGCGATCGGCCAACTCCGTCCAGTTCGAAAAGCGCAACAGCCCGATCGCGCGAAATGATTTCCTCATCGCCATGGCCCCAACCCAGACGCAGCAGATAATTGCACACCGCTTCGGGTAGCAGCCCCAATTCGTCACGATAGGCATCCACCCCCATCGCCCCATGCCGTTTGGACAGCTTGGCTCCGTCGCTTCCATGGATCAATGGCACATGGGCATAAACCGGCTCTGGCCAGCCCATCGCGCGGATCAATGCAACCTGACGAAAAGCATTGTTCAGATGATCATCGCCGCGAATGACATGGGTGATGCCCATGTCCTGATCGTCCACGACGACCGACAGCATGTAGGTAGGGGTTCCATCGGAACGCAGCAGAACGAAATCGTCGATTTCCGCATTTTGCACGGTGACGTCACCTTGCACTCTATCGGGAATGACCGTTGCACCATCCAATGGAGCTTTCAGGCGGATGACGTAGGGCGCGCCTTCCGGTGCATCCGCCGGATCGCGGTCACGCCAGCGGCGATCGTAACGCAGCGGCTGTTTTGCGGCCCGCTGCTGCTCACGCATTTCTTCCAGTTCGTGCGCTGTTGCATAACAGCGATAAGCTTTGCCCTGCGTCAGCAATTGATTCGCAACTTCGGCATGGCGGTCAGCGCGAGCCGACTGAAACACAGGCGCCTCATCGCCCTGTAGCCCCAACCACTCCAGGCCGTCCATAATAGCCTCAATAGCAGGTGCCGTCGATCGCGCGCGATCCGTATCCTCAATGCGCAGCAGGAAGCGTCCACCATGATGACGGGCATAAAGCCAGTTGAACAATGCCGTGCGCGCGCCGCCGATGTGCAGATAGCCTGTAGGAGAAGGGGCAAAGCGCGTCACTACGCCCTTATTTTCGTTCCCATTCTCAATCGTTGCGCTCACGCACTAATTCCTCAATATGTCTGGCTTAACGCTATCCAGTCTCAATACATCCGGGGATAACAGGCCAGAATGACCGGTGACGCCCCTAGCATGGCTTTTCAGCCACGACAAACCTCCTCATGGGAAGTCGTCGTCGCGCGTATTACACTATTGTTGAACGGGCAAGAACGCTGGCTGGAAAACGAACGCGATAATATTGCTTTGTGGACGCCCGTGGGGTTGGGCCTGGGCATTATTGCGTGGTTTTCGTTACCTGATGCTTTGGCATGGGTGGCATGGATATTGGCCTGCCTTGGCCTTGCGATGCTTGGTTTGCTGTTGCCGATCGGGACGCGATCGGGACGAATCATTTTGGCGGCGGGGCTATTGGCGGCGGCCGGATGCAGTCTTGTCTGGGCGAAGTCGGCGTTGGTGGCGCAGCCGGTATTGGAGCGTCCCGTATTTACCCAATTTACCGGCGTTGTATCGCGTCTGGAACCCCTCCCTGCACGAGGACTGGTTCGGGTACGGTTAAGGCCCGTTGATCGTCCTGATCTGCCGCCTGTGCTAAGGGTCAATATGGCGGAAAAGGACGTGCCCGCTGGTTTGGTGAAAGGTAGCGCGATTTCACTGCGCAGTCGTTTGATGCCCCCGGCGCCTCCGGCATTGCCGGGAGCCTATGATTTTTCGCAGCGGGCATGGTTCGACGGCATTGGTGCGACGGGCAGGGCGGTGCAGCCTATCCGCCTGATTGCCACGCCTGTTGGCAGCAATGAACCGACATTCCGGCAAAGACTGTCCGGCCATATACAGCAACAATTGCCGGGTGGAGCCGGTGCCATTGCGGCAACGCTTGCAACGGGCGATCGAGGCGCAATCAGCGACGAGGACGCCGAAGCGATGCGGCGCAGCGGCCTTGCGCATCTGCTGTCGATCAGCGGCCTGCATGTCAGCGCACTTGTCGGCGCTGTCATCTTCGTCGTCTTTCGCCTGTTGGCGCTCAGCCCGAAACTGGCCCTGCGCTGGCCCTTGCTGCTGATTGCCGCAGGGGCCGGCGCGAGCGCGGGGGTCGGCTATACATTGCTCACCGGAGCCGAGGTGCCAACCATCCGATCTTGCATCGCGGCAATTCTGGTGTTGGGCGGTCTTGCATTGGGGCGGGACGCGATCACATTGCGACTGGTCGCAACCGGCGCGATCTTCGTCATGCTGTTCTGGCCCGAAACGCTGGTGGGACCCAGTTTTCAGCTCAGCTTTGCCGCTGTTATCGCCATCATTGCTTTGCATGAACATCGCGGATTCCGAAAGTTGGTTGAACGGCGCGAGCAGGAGGGCAGATTTGCCCGATTTAATCGTGCGTTGCTGGCACTGTTCCTGACAGGTGTTGCCGTAGAAATCACTTTGTCGCCGATTGCCCTCTATCATTTCCACAAAACCGGACTGTTTGGCGCATTTGCCAATATTGTCGCTATCCCGCTGACAACCTTTGTCATCATGCCGTTTGAGGCATTGGCATTGGCCTGCGACATTGTGGGGCTGGGCGCTCCGGTCTGGTGGGTGGTGGGGCACGCCCTGAACATGCTTCTTGGTCTTGCTCACTTCGTTTCGACACGGCCCGGCGCGGTTGCCATGCTGCCCACTTTTCCCGGATGGGCTTTTGGCCTGGTTGTCGCTGGTGGCCTATGGGTAAGCCTTTGGCGTAGCCGCGCACGGTATTATGGCCTGTGCCCCGTGGCGATTGGTCTGGTCATCATGGCGTTTTCGCCCTCACCGGACCTGCTTGTCACTGGCGATGGCCGTCATCTGGCGGTGCGGACACCCAATGGAGGGCTGGCGATATTACGGAGCAGGGCAGGGGATTATGTACGTGATACGCTGTCCGAAAGCGCGGGGTTCGAAGGCGATCTCGCTACTATTGAAGAAAGCAGCAACGCACAATGCAGTGCGGATCTTTGTGCCATCGATATGAATGTCGGCAACCGAACCTGGCGTATTCTTGCCACCCGGACCAACTATTTCGTGCCCATAGCCCAATTCAATGCAGAATGCAGTCAAGCCGACATTGTGATCAGTGACCGTCGCTTGCCCAGAAGCTGCATCCCTCGATGGATGAAATTCGACCGGCCATTCCTGCAACGCCATGGCGGCGTTGCTATCCACTTAACGCAACAGCACATCGACACCGCTATGGACCCAGACGACGAACATCCTTGGGTTCGCCACCGGCGATCAATCAATAAAAAACCTAATTATAGCGCCGGATCAATCCAGCCAGCTTACCCTGAATCTGCACCTGCGATGCGTCGTACACCTGTGGCTGATAAGCGCTATTAGCCGGGTCAAGGCGCACCTTATGCCCCTCCCGATGGAAATATTTGAGAGTTGCTTCGCTGTCCTCAATCAATGCCACGACGATCTGACCATCACGCGCGACCTCAGTACGCTGGATCAGCGCGAAATCGCCATCAAGAATGCCCGCTTCCAGCATCGAATCCCCGGCGACTTCCAGCGCATAATGCTCGCCCGATCCGAGCAGGGCAGAGGGAACGGACAACATAGTATGACCCTCCAGCGCCTCTATGGGCACACCAGCCGCAATCCGTCCATGTAATGGAATTTCAATGACGTCATTCGCCGCGATCGGAATGTGCGGCATCGGCATTTTTGACGGAATGCTTGCTACAGCCCCCTTCGCCGCGTCCATTCCCTCCGGCAGTTTGATCACTTCCAAAGCGCGGGCACGGTTAGGCAGGCGACGAATAAACTGTCGCTCCTCAAGCGCATTGATCAGACGATGAATGCCCGATTTGGATTTAAGGTCGAGCGCTTCCTTCATTTCCTCAAACGAAGGCGAAACGCCGGTTTCCTCCAGCTTATGATGAATGAAGCAAAGCAATTCATGTTGCTTGGACGTCAACATGGCGGACCCCTAACTCTGGAACGGACAGTGAACGTATAGGAAACGAATCGCGCCCCGTCAAGTAAGGGGTACTTATCCCCTTGCCATACGTAACCAAATGACGTATATAATGGGTTATGAGCAAGAAGCCCCAAACAATCGCACAGTTTTTCAAGCAGTTTCCCAATGACGAAAGCTGTCTGAACCACCTGTTTGAAATCCGTTTCGGTCAGGGCTTCGAATGCCCTTCATGTGAGCGCCCTTCGAACTGGTATCGGATCAAGGCTGAACGCGCCTATTCCTGCCAATGGTGCGGCCATCACCTGCACCCAACTGTTGGCACCCCGTTCGAAAAGACCCGCACGCCGCTGCAAATGTGGTTTTATGCGATCTACCTGTTCACCACGACCCGCAACGGCGTGGCGGCGAAGGAACTGGAGCGTCAGCTTGGCGTCACCTACAAGACGGCATGGCGCATGGCGCACCTGATCCGCGAGCATATGGCCGATGTGGACGGCGAAGAACCCCTTGGCGGCGTATTCAAGACGGTTGAAGTCGATGAAACCTACATCGGCGGCGAAGTCAGCGGCAAAGGCATGGGTTACAAAGGCAACAAGACGGCGATTGTAGGCATGATGGAACGCAACGGCGACGTTATGACCAAGGTTATCGCCAATCGCAGCCGCGCAACACTACAGGGCGCGATTATCAGCCATGTAAAGTCACACTCTGAAATCCATACCGATGAATTTATCAGCTATGACGGTCTGGAGTATGTCGGCAAAGGCTACTGGCACAAGACGGTCAATCACAGCCTTGGCGAATATGTCAGCAAGAGCGGTGTTTCGACCAACGGCATTGAAGGTTTCTGGTCGCAGCTAAAGCGGTCGATCAACGGCACGCACATTCACGTTTCAGGCAAGCACCTGTGGAAATACGCCAAGGAAGCGGAATATCGGTTCAATCGTCGGGGTTGCGGCGAGACGATGCTTTCCGAGTTGCTTTCGACTTTTGGGCCATTGCCTTCAAGGTGCGATTGACCTTATCGGCGTCGCCCTTGGCGTCACCCTCATGTTCCTTGATGAACTCGTCCAGTTTGCCCTTTTCACGGGCTTGCTTGAGGGTCGTCATAAAAATCCTGTCACATCATGCAGATGCACTTCCTTAGGGACCATTTCGGTTCCTATACGGTCATACACAATCGTTATGTTACCACGTACACGATCGTGACCCCAAATTTCTGACGAACTGACTTCGTCCATCAATTTTAAGCGAATCCTCTTATCTGAGATTCCCTCTACAATTGCCGCCCACCCACGACCGGAATGATCCTTATCTTGGGCGTGAATTTCAAGCAGCGCGTTTGGGAAGTTCCTAGCAGGGTGATTATCCGCTTCGTGATCTACAAGATATTCAGCCGGTATATCCTTGATAGTTTCCTGATTAAAATAATGATTATTGACTTCCATCGGTGCGTTCTCTTGCCTCTTGCTTGGCATAAAGAACCGTGACGTCGCGCTGGCAAGGCGCTTCCATAACACCTTGTCGCCATATCTTTTTTCTAGAGCGTCCTTGATGTTTTTGGGGCTTTTCCCGGTTTCAAAGGCCAATTCCTCAATCAAACCTTTCAATTGCTTTTCGGCGGCTCCATCAGGCCCCGAGCCAAACACCAAATCCTTAATTGCTCCGGCCCCATAAAACACGAGTATGAGCGCCAGAACGGTAACAACCGTGTCAAACCGATCCGGTACTACAAAGCCTGTCGCGTCAGTAATTAAATTGGGCACTTCGTCTTCCAACTGCGCCTGAAACCCGAAGAATATCGACGCGCAAATTAATTCCCGTAATGGACTCTCTTGTGCGATTTCTCGCACTTTGAGTTCTATGCGCTGAACTTCCAGGCCGTCCACAACGGACGGGAGAAATCGCGACGCCTCTTGAAGAAGCGTTTCTATCCCACGCAAACTTTCGATTATATCCCGAATTGGAACCGGACCATCTGTGAGATAACGTACTGAAAACTCCGTATCGTGTTGCATCACGATCTCCCCCCGATTGAAGGGTTTCGTGCATAACATCAGAACATTGCAGAGTCATAATTCCAAATGCCGAATTTCGGATTGCTATTTGTACCATATGCCGATTCTGTGATTCACGTATGCGAAGGGGATAAGTACCAAGTAAGGAAGGGCGCGTTATTACACTTTAGTGTCCCAAGGCTCCCCAAGCCCGAATGAGAATGCTAAGTGAGCATCCTTGAAGAGTATAGGGGGTGCCGAAATGGCAGCTAAGACGAACGTCGTAAATCTAGATGCATTGATTCCACGTGCCGACTTGGCTGCACCGGGAGAAGAGGGAGAAGACATCGCCTCTTTGCCTATTATGCAATTGGCTAGAAACGGTTTACTTTATCCCGCATTACGAAAACCTGATTTCCAAAGAGAAACCGCAAACTGGAGTCCAGAACAGGTAGCTGATCTGATTACGACGTTTGCTAAGCGGGATTTAATTCCTGCCTTAATCTTGTGGCGCGCTGGCGTGAGCGTCTTTGTGATTGATGGCGCGCATCGCCTTAGCGCCCTTATTGCATGGGTGCAGAACGATTACGGCGATGGAGATGAATCACGCCGCTTTTTCCAAAATGCCATCCCTGATGAGCAGGCCAAAAAAGCCCAGAAAACAAGAGAGTTGGTAAATGCATCTGTCGGCTCTTATCAGGCCCATCTCGTTGCAATAGACGACCCTAACAGCGCTCGGGTTGACATTGCCGCCCGCTCATCCCGGATAGGATGGCAGGAAATCCCGGTCCAGTGGATCAAACATGCAGACCATGACAAGGCCGAAAAAGCGTTCTTTAGGATCAATCAAGGTGGAACAAAAATCGACCCTACCGAGAGGCGAATTTTGAGTGCCAGACGGTCCCCAACTGCGCTTGCAGCACGGGCAATACTGCGCGGTGGAACCGGCCATAACTATTGGGTGGCATTTGCGGCAGCGAACCAAAAGAAAATTGAGGCGCTCGGCAAGGAGATTTATCATCTCTTATATGAGCCGCTTTTGACGCTGCCTATCAAGAGCCTTGACATTCCTTTGGCTGGGCAGGGTTATGGTCCGGCGTGTCTTCCCTATATTTTCGACCTAGTCACCCGGAACTGTAATCCACCTCATTGATTCACGCCTCTTTGAGGAGATGAACAATGCTAGGTCGG
>NZ_JAKKIE010000041.1 GCF_021742065.1 Rhizorhapis sp. SPR117 | reverse complement strand
TGCCTGCCGACCTAGCATTGTTCATCTCCTCAAAGAGGCGTGAATCAATGAGGTGGATTACAGTTCCGGGTGACTAGAGGGGGCGCCAATAGCTCGCGCAGAACATGATGCGGGAATCGATCATCGGCTAACCTGATGCCATTTCGCGCGCCATCGATCAACGACCGCCCCGTCCGGTTCGCGATTGGCACTGGCCGTTTCTTGTTGGGCAATCCTTTTCGGGAAAGTCGGGGACGTGAGGCAATGGCAGCTATCGCCCACCAAACAAAGCCGTCATGGCGATGATGATCGGCGCGCAACGCAGCGGCGTCACCGTGGCGTTGCACGTCCTCGAAGGTACTGGGATGATCCGTTCCAAGCGCGGACGGGTCATCATTCTCGACCGCGAGAAGCTGGAGGAACTGGCAGGCGACAGCTATGGGCCGGCCGAAGCCGAATATCGCCGGCTGATCGGGTCGTTCGGGGCATCATCGACCGGAGGGCAAGACAGGATCGAACACCGGCTAACCCGCTCTGTCCAGCAGGAAAGCGGAGGTGATACACCTACTGGTGCTCGGCTGACGCGGGATCGCACCGGATAGAACGATCCGCCTCGTCGATCGCACGCAGCAATTCCCCGAAGCAGGGAGTCTCATCGACAGGAAAGGCGCGGTCGAAGCCCGTGCCGAGCAGTTCCAGGTCACGTTCCGTCAGCAGCCCGATTGCAACTATACGATCCCGATGTGTCATCCAAATATCCTGCTGTGCTGTCGTTCAACGCCTCAGCGCTGGTCCGGTGCCTCTCATTACGAGAGCGAAAGCGTTCAAAGTCCTGCGCCTTTCTGGCCGTCTATTCCGGGATAAGGTTGGCGCGCGCTGCGTCACTTGTCCTTTCTGTTAATCTTTTGTGCCTAGGTCCCAGCTTCGCGTGCCGGGGGTTCTACGCGCAAAAACGGCGGGGGGAAAAATGACGGACAGATAGAGGCGCGCGCACTTGCAGAGTTATATTCCTATCGGCCGATTGGCCGTATTGCTCGACAGCCTGAACGAAAAACAGGCCTGGGCCGCCGTCCTCGCCGCGACACTCGCGGTCACGATCGCGGATTATGCCCTGCCGGGAATCGGCTTCGCCCCTCTCTTCATCCCGATCACCTGCGCGGCATGTTGGTGCCTCGGCACACGCGCCGGCTACGCCATCGCCACGGGGGCCGCGGCCCTGGCGGTCGCACCCTATATGGCCGTCTCCGATCACGGACATCCGCTTCTTCTCGCCGCGCAGATCGCGGTGAGACTCGCGACCTTCTGTTTCGTGGCCGCGACGATCGCCGGTTTCAGGCGATTGTTCGATCGCGCGCGTTTTCTGGCAAGCCGGGATCGCATGACGGGCGCTCTCAACCACGAGACCTTCCGGGAACGGGCGCGCGAGACGCTGGATGCCGCTCTGTCCACTCGCCAGACCTTGCTGCTGATGATCCTCGATCTCGACGATTTCAAGACTCTCAACGACCGTCACGGCCATGCCGCCGGCGACGAAGTGCTGCGGGCCTTCGCACGCGAGGCGTGCGACATCATTCGGCGAGAGGACGATTTCGGCCGGATCGGGGGCGACGAATTCGCATTGCTGGTTCCAGTCCACTCCGCTCAAGAAGGCGAAGTCTTCGCCGCCACCCTTCACAAGCGGCTGTCGGCGGTGCTGGCCGGAACGCCCCATCCTGTCACATGCAGCATGGGCGCGCTCGTCATCGCACCCGACGCGCCGCGCGATGAGGCCGAAGTCCTCCATCTGGTCGACGGGCTGATGTATGCGGTCAAACGGGCCGGCAAAAACGCCGTCAGGATCGGGCACGCGACTGTCGAGACAGTCGCCACAGCGCGCGACTATTCCCGCCCCCTTCGGGTCGGCGCAGTATGATGTCGCCAGAAGCCACTTCGTAGCTGCCCAAAAAACATCCTGCCCCCAGCGTGCGAAATCGCGATGGCGGGGCAAAGCAAAAGCATTACGATCCACCATCCTCGCGGAACCGCGCGGGCCTTCGTCTCGACCGTCGCCGGCGCGCCTGCTTGGCGTCTCGAACCCCGGCTTCGGTCCTCCCCACAACACCGCGCGCGACCGTGGGCCGCTCCGCGTCGGGCAATCCCCAATAGTCAAAGTCGCTCGTCAGCAATGCGAGCACGCGCCGCATCTCCGATCGGACCAGCTCGGCCGCTTCGCGCGCGGCAACGCCTTGGTGGGGGGATAGACCCCGTTTTGCGTCGCCAGTTTCATTGCCCGCGCAATCTGATTGACGTTGGTCTCGTCCGGCGACGGGTTGCGCATGAACATCGGCGATCGCACCGTTGGCTGGCGCGAGGGCGAAACTCTGGTGTTCGACGACACTTGGCCGCACGAGGTCTGGAACGGCACGCAGGGCACGCGCGTCGTGCTGCTGACCCAGTTTGAACGGCCGTTGCGTCAGCCCGGCCGCGCAGTCGCCAAGGCATTTCTCGGCTGTATCCGGCGCAGCGGATTCGTTCGCGAGGCCCGCGCGAATCTCGATCACTGGGACGCGGCGTTTCACGAAATCGAGCCGGAGTGAACGCGCTGGCTAATACATTGGTCGCGACACCCTCCTACCTCTCGTTCATCACGCGATTGGCCTGTAAGGGACGTGCATGTCCGACCCGCACCAATCATCGCCGATCCTGCGCCGCGCCGCAGGCAATGCAGGCAGGTTGCTAGGCGGCAAGGCGAGTGCCGGAGTGATGCAGCTCGGCACGTTCGCAATTGCCGCGCGCGCATTGGGTGCCACCGAGTTCGGCGTCTTCTCGGTGCTGATCGCGCAGGTGATGCTATTCGCTGGACTCGCAAGCTTCGAATCCAGTCAAGCGGTGATCCGCTACGGTGTGCCGCACCTCCAAAGCGGCGACACGGCGGCGGCGCAAGCGCTATTCAAGGCCGGAACCTTGCTCGATCTCGGCGCGGCGGCGGCGCTGGCAATGGTGATGACCGCACCGCTGTTCGCGCGCTGGCTCGGCTGGGACGCGCGGCTGATGCACCTGGCACAGGCCGCCGCGCCGCTGACCTTCGCCGGCGCGATCGGCACCAGCAAGGGCATGCTGCGGCTGTTCGACCGCTATGACCTGCTGAGCTGGCATTCGATCGTGACGCCGCTCGCCCGCCTCATGTTCATCGGCGCGGCGGCGCTCGCCGGCCTGTCGCTGGGCTGGTATCTTGCCGCCTGGGTGATCGCGGGGTGGCTCGGCACACTCGCGGCTGCGGCGCTGGCTTGGCGTGAGGCGCACCGCCGCAGGCTTTTACGCGGACTCGATCGCTCCGTGCGCGGGCTCGGCCGCGCCCAACCCGGCATGTGGCGGTTTGCGCTGTTCGCCAATCTCACCGGCTCGATCGGGTTGGTGCCGAGCCATCTGGCGACGGTGATCGTCGCCGCCGTGCTCGGCGAAGGGGCAGCCGGCGCCTATCGGATCGGCCGCGAGGTTGCGACCGGGCTGCTCAAGCCAATCGATCTGGTCGATCAGGCGATCTATCCCGACCTCGCCCGGCTGGTGCATGCCCGTGCATGGCGACGGCTCGTCCACACGGCGGTTCGCGGGGGCGCCGGGGCGGTGATGATCTTCGCCGGTATGACGGTGCTGATCGCACTGGCCGGGCCATGGTTGCTTGACCGCATCTTCGGCCCGGCCTTCGCCGCGGCAGCGCCGTTGCTCGTCGCGATCGGCGTCGCCACCACCGTGCGCGCCATTGCCTTCGCCGCCGAACCGATCGTCTATGCCTTCGGTCGTCCCGAAATCTCGTTCCTGGTCTCGGCGCTGGCTGGCGCGCTGTTCGTGAGCGTCCTGTTCTGGCGATTGCCGCGCGACGGCCTGGGCGGCGCAGGCTGGGCGTTCATCGTGATGGACGGCACAATCGCGTGCCTGTCGGCCCTAGCAGCTGCCAAAATGGTGCACGGCGCCGCGCGCAGCAGGAAAACCCTAGTCGGAGACATGGAATGAACGCCACGATTCGCAAGTTCGGCTATCCCGCAACGCTGATCCGTGCATGGCCCCACTGGCTTGTGCTCCTGCGTCCTGCCCAGCCGACGCTCGGGAGCCTAGTGCTCGCCGCCACCGCCGACGCGACCGCGTTCGGCGACCTACCCGGTGCAGCCTTTACCGAACTCGCCGAGGCGACGGCCGCCATCGAGCGCGCGCTCGGCGCGGCGATCGGTTACGAGCGGCTCAATTATCTCATGCTGATGATGGTCGATCCGCATGTCCATTTTCACGTGCTGCCGCGCTACGCCGGGACGCGGCAATTGGCCGGATTGGAGATCGCCGATCCCGGCTGGCCGGGCGTGCCCAAGATGGACGAGGCGGTCACGCTCGATCAGGACCAGCTCACCGCCCTGATCGATGCACTCAAGGCGGCGTTCGCGGCAGCGTAAAATTGGATTGTTCCGGCCTTGCTCCCGGCACCGGTCCGGCGCACGAACGGTTGCTCAGCCTGTGCCGGCGCTGGCGGCAGTCCGTCCGGACCAGCTTTCCGCCAGCGCTTTGGCTGGCGCAAGGTCAGCGGGATAGTCAACCTCGGCGCTCGGCATCCCGTCGATAAAGACGGGGGCGACGCGAATCTGGCCGGCCAGCGTGTCGATCACGCTCAGATACCAGTTCTCCAAACCCGACGGCACTGTCATCGCATTCTCCACAGCCTGCCGGAAATGCGCCGTGCCTTGGTGCCGGAGGGACAGCAACCCGATCGACTCGGCATCGATCTGGCCCGCCGGCAGTCGCTTGCCGACTGCCGCGATGCGATCGCCGTCGAGCCGCACCTTCATGTCGTCGGCGTCATAGGCCAGTTTGCGGGTAACGGTGATGTTAATCGGGGCGTCTCCTTCCAAGAGCAGCTTGCGGACGATCTCGGGCGATACCAGCGTGTCGCCGTTGAGCACCAGGAAGTCGCGGTCCATGAAATCACGGGCAAGCCACAGCGAAGCGAGATTGTCCGCCACCCCATAGAAAGGGTTATAGAGAATATAGACCCCCTGTTGGCCGGCGACGCTACGCGCCACCCGCTTGGCGTTGAAGCCGGCAACGACGATGATGTCGGTCACCCCGCTCCCCCGAAGCGCGGCGATCTGCCAATCGAGCAGCGATCGGCCGGCAAATTCGAGCAGACATTTGGGGCGGTCGCGAGTGAGATCGCCCAAGCGGGAGCCTCGCCCCGCGCTCAGTACGATGGCGCGCATCCCGATGTCAGACGAGGAGTGCTCAAGCTGAAATGGCATGTCCAAATGTCCCATGGTCGAGGGGAGGCGCGGCGGCAATTCGGTCGGCCGTACGCAGCGCCATCGCGGCGATGGTCAGCGTCGGATTGGCCCAACCCGAGGTCGGGAAGGTCGATGAGCCGACGACATAGAGATTGGCGATGCCATGCACGCGTCCCTGGGCATCAGTGACCCCGTGCCGCGGATCGTTCGCCATCCGTGTAGTACCGATGTGGTGGAAACCGCCGATCGGGTGCGCTGATACGAGCGTGTCGAACCGCCAGTGCTGGTCGGGATCATCGAGCCACGCGGCGCGCTCGACGCGTCCGAGCCCAAGTTGCGGTAGCTCCTCACCAAGCGCGTGGATCAGGGCCGCAACACTGCTCTTGTCGAGCGCGGTCATCCGCCAGTCGAGAACCGGCTGCGGCATACCAAATGCGTCACGCCCCTCGCCCAGTGTAACACGGCTGTTGGGATTGGGCGCCTGTTCGGCGCGGACGAGGAGCGCGATCTCGACTCGGCTGAGTTTGTGGAGCAACCAAGGTCGTAGCGGATCAATATGGCGCTGCGCCCAACCAGCGGCCTTCTTGGTGCCCATCCAAAGCGTGCGTCCGGCACGGGTCGGCGCCATGTCGTGTTTTAGGCCTCCATAGACCCGCATACCCCAGAATTGCGTGGCATCGGCCGGCTGGCGCGCGACAATGGTAAGCGAGCTGTTGAGGATAGCATCCCGCCGCTGCCGGCCCGGGGCCGGCGCGAGTAACGCCGCCACATCCCGTCCGGCGATGCGATGTCGCTTGCCGAACAGACGCAGCAGCGTCCAGGGATCGCCATCAATGATACGACCGCCGCGGGCGTGAGGATGCTCCATGAAATAGCGCCCGACCTGATCATGGCGGTTGCCGAGCCCCGTCGGCACCACCGACCGCGAGGCAAGCAGCAGGCGCGCATTTTCAATTCCACCGCAGGCAAGAACGGTAACACGCGGCCGCACCGTCAGCCTCGCACCGGCGGCTGTGCGCGCGGTCAGTGAGATAACGCGCCGACCATCACAATCCGCATTGATCGAGGTGACCGTCGCGTGCATCACGATGGTGCAGCGCGGATGCCGCCGCAGGTCAGCGCAGGCGTCATAGGTAAAACGGTTGAACCGCGCGTCAAATGTCCAGAAGCGGGGCCGCACGGTATTTGGCGCGAAGGGAGGCATTGCGAGACCCGCGCGGGCGAAGTCGGCTTCGTCGGGCGGCGCCTCAGGCAGGCCGAATAAGGAACGCGCCTGGCCATAATAGGCGCGCAGCTCGTCATAGGCGATCGGCCAACCCGATCCCGGCACCCAGTCTCGCCGCTCAAGATCGATCGGGTCCAACTCCGCGCAGCGCCCGCCCCAGATCGCCGTCGTGCCCCCAAAGAAACGCAGCCGCGCCTGATCGAGCGGGTAATAGGGCATGCCCACCGATTGGCCTTGGTTGAGCGCTGCGGCGGCCGCTTCGTAATCGGTGCCGCCGCTTTCCAGCAGCAGCACCTCACGGCCTGCGGCAAGCAGGCGACGGGTCAGCACGATACCGGCGACGCCTGCGCCGATCACCGCTACATCGCTTGTCAAGTCCTGCGGCGCACCGATCGCATCGAGATCGATCCGCATCACGCGTCCGGGTTGTTCGAAAGGTCGCGGGCGATCGCCACGATCTGACTAGCCGGCATGGCGGCCGTCAACACGTAAATATTGCCCCGTTGCGCCCAATAGGCGACATCGGCATCGCCGACCCGGTCGAGCGCCGGCTCGGGTCGGACGGCTTTGGAGACGGTGCTGTCCGCCGGCATGCGCACCGCAAAAAGAGACAACCGCGTGCCATCCCGGCTAGCGATCATGACCTGAAGACTCGGCCCATAATCAGACGGGAAGATCTGGGCGTCGATAATTCGCGAGCCGGCAGGCAGCTGCGGGATAGCGATGCGCGTGGCAGCGCGTACATCGCGCGGATCGAACGCCGGCGTTTCGATCTGGGACTGCATTCGCTCGCGCACGAGCGCGACGCGGTGGGACATCAATGCCTCGGCTATGTACGGCTTCGGCGAAGCGTTTGCGGGCGTGCCGAACCGAAGATGCGGCCCGCCAAGCACCAGCAGCATCGGCACCGCGACTGCTATGAGCGCCATTGCGAAGAACTGCGACATCCGGGCACGGGAAAAGCGGGCATCCAACCGCCGATCGAGCCGTCTCGCCATATCGCCAGCCTGACTGGGGGACGAGTGGCTGTCGCAGTCTTCCAGCACCCGCAGCGACGCGTTGGCGCCGAGATCAGCGAGCACTCGCCGCGCCGCCTCCTGGTCATTCATCAGGTGAAGTAGCACCCGCACCTGCTCCGCCTGGCTGAGCTGTCCATCGACAAATGCCTGAAGATCGGCCTCGGTGATATCGCAACGCTTCATACCGCCTCCGAATTGACCACGCGCAATCGTGGGATCCCGGCCGGATCACGCAGCCGGGCGCGCGCCCGCGCGATGCGTGACATCAGCGTGCCGATCGGAATGCCCAGCGCTTCGGCTGCCTCGCGGTAGCGCAACCCTTCGACCACCACGAGATGGAGCGCCGCACGTTGATCGTCGGGCAGCGCGTTGAAAATTTGTTGGATTTGCTGAAGATAGAGCGCTACCTCCTGATTGGGTGGGCTTGCCGCGTCACCGGTTTCGATCTCGGCCAGTGCCTTCGTTCGAACCACCGCCTTGCGGCGATCGCTGATGAAGCGGTTGTGCAGAATGGCGAACAGCCACCCGCGGAGCGAACGGCTGCGATCGAACGTGTGGCTACCGGCGAGCGCCGCCACCAGCGTGTCCTGGACGAGTTCTTCCGCCACATTCTCGTCGCGCGTCAGCAAGCGCGCATAGCGATACAGCGACGGCAGGTGTCGCGCGACGTTGAACGGCTGCTTTTTTCTCACAACACTATCTACGCGAGAGAGGCAGGATTATTCCGAGTTCGGGCAGGTCCCGTTGGTGGTCTTCGCGCCGCGCTTCAGCGAAATATTGCCTCCGCCCGGGCGCTCCAGGTGTTCGACCCTGACTCTGATCGTGCAACGCGCCGTTTCCTTAGCGCTGACTGCCGCCTTTCCGGCATCCTTCGATCGTCTCGCGGTTGTCGCGCGCCAGATTGGTGCCTTGACGATCGCCTCCCAACTCGGTTGTGACACGCTGCGCATGAGATGCTGACCGTCATTGCCAAGGATATGGTCGAGGCAACCCGCAGCCGTCATCGGTGTCACTTAGCGCTAACGGCACCGTGCCATTCACTGCTGACATCCAATTTACTCGTTTCCTGGGCAATACAAAACTTTTGATTTTCGGATCACGCACGTCGTCCGGAATCGATTAAGCGGTGTAGGGTCGGGGCGACCGCTCCTGACAGGAAGCCTGATCCGTGCTAAAGGTGCTCTATGGCTGAGGAACGATTCATGTTCGCATCGGACGACGATCTGCGCTTCTACGAAGAGCGCGCGCGCCAGGAGAAAGCGGCGGCAGAAGCCGCGAAGAGTCCAGAGGCCGCCTCGGCGCACCGCCTGCTTGCGCTCGAATATGAAGCGCACGCCTGCGACCTGCGCCAGCAGCACGCCGCGCGAAAGATCGAACAGCCGGCAGGCCACGCCCGATGAAGATGAGCACTATTCCTACGCTGTCCATGAGCTGATACTCGGGGAGTGCGAGGAGCCGCGTTTCCTCATGGTGGGCAAGCGGTGGCGAGAAGAAGTTCATCTTCGCACGTTTCCGAAGGACTCTGATGAATTCTAGGTCTCGACAGCGAGCAGTTCGCGCCGACGGCGCGTGGCTGCGCAGGATTCAGAGTTGCTTCATCGCACGAGTGCTACGCCTATCCTGAAACGGGTCATGCGGCGGTTATAGTCGAGCAGATTTTCGCCGTAACCGATGAAGCTCTGGCCAAAGAGATAGAAGTCCGGCCCCCCGCCGAGCAGCCGAGGGAGCGGATAGGAGACGTCCGCGCTGACCGCACCCTTGCCGCTTCCGAAATTGAACCGGGTGGAGGTGGAGAGGCGTAGGCCAGCAGCCTCTCCGACCTCCATGAAGAGTCCGGTATTGCCGCGATAGCGGCGGATGTCGGGATTGCCGGACTTGTCGCCGACGAAGAAGGACAGGCGAGGTGCGAGCGAGAGACGGTAGCCCCCGCCCAGTGGAATGGCCGCCATCGGTGCAACATAGATGCTGTTAACGTTACGTGACGCATCGCCGTCCCGTCCGTTCGATTCGTGCCGGATGCCGGCCTGTGCGCTCAGCGAAACACCGCTGGAAAGCGTGGTCGAGGGCGTGAGGTAGAAGAGCTCGGGCTGATAGTCGATGTTGCGGAAGGGCGAGGACTCGGCGCCCAGATCCCAGAACATGCGCTGCGTGTAGGCGAAATGCAGACCGTCGCGCCACGAACGCGGCAGGCCTTCGGCTCGTCGGCTTCCGAACAGCTGATATTTGAAGCTGAGCTGGATGCGGGCCTCACTGTCGGTGCCGGGTCCGTACACCGCATAAATGGGCTCATAGGCGGAGAGATTCGCAAGGAACGCGTTACCCGCGGTCCGATCGGAGAGTGGCGCCGCCGCTTTAGGCACCGCATCGTCCTGCTCCTGCGGTTTCGTTTGCGCCTCGGCGAGTTGGGGAGCCTGAGCTGTGGGTCGGAAGGCAAGGGCGGTCTGCCCCGTGCTCCAGGCCGGGATGGAAAGTACGGCGCCATCCAGAGGCTCGCCGTCGGGTGCGCTGAGATAATAGCGCGCGCGCTGAAATCCGCCGGCCGGAATGGTCAGATCGGTGGGCAGTTCGGCGGCCCGCTCCAGCCAGACGGTTCGCGCCTCTCCCGCACGCTCGACCCGGGCCTGGATCCGGTCGGGCAGGGGAAATGTCTGCGGCTCGCTGCCCTCGTTCAGCAGGCGTAGATCGACCAGAATCGCGCCCGCCTTGTCCTGTTCGCCGGCATCGCGGATAAGAACTTCCACGGACGGAGCGGCATGCGCGGCCGGCGCGAAGGCGAAAACGCCAGCTGCCAGGGCCCACAAGAGAAATGACACCGTCATGCGGGCCGATACCGAGAGCTGTCGACGCGCGCGCGCCGTCGACGAGGCCGGATGGGCGAGGACAAGATCCCGAAGCCCTGATGAACGCCAATATTGCCGGGTATTCCAGCTACAAGGCCAGCAGCGAATGGTCATGACGCGCTATGTCTCGCCGCGAGGATCATCGCACCACCTCCTCGGTGCCGACCTCGACGACACCGCCTCCCAGTGAGCGATAGAGCACCACCAGATTGCTCGCCCGTGTCAGTCTGGTGGCGACCAGCTGCTGCTCGGCGGCGTAGGCGACCCGTTGCGCATCCAGCGTGGTCAGGAAAGAGTCCACGCCGGCGCGGAACCGTGCCTCCGAGAGGCGGGCCGCCGTCTCCGCGGCGCTGGCACGCGCGGTCTGCGCCTCGATCTGTTCCCCGATCCTGCCGCGTTGGGCGAGCGCATCAGCCACCTCGCGGAACGCAATCTGGATCGTGCGCTCATACGAGGCGACGGCGACGTCGCGCGACGCGCGGGCATAGTCCAGATTGCCCCGCCGACGGCCACCGTCAAACAGCGGCAGCGAGATGCCGGGTGCGCCGGTATAGGTGAAGCTGCCGTCCGAGAAGAGACCCGACAGGGCCGTGCTGATCGTTCCGACCGTGCCGGTCAGCGAAATCGTCGGAAAGAAAGCGGCACGGGCGGCTCCGATATTCGCGTTCTGCGCGATCAGCTGATGCTCGGCCTGCAGCACGTCCGGACGCCTGAGCAGCACGTTGGACGACAGGCCGGACGGCAGCGCATCGAGCGTGACCGGCGCTTCGCCCAGGCCGCCCGGCAGCTCATCGGCCGTAACCGTGGTGCCGACCAGCAGGTTCAGGGCGTTCTGGTCCTGCGCGACGCGCGTTTCCAGCGTCGCGATGTCGTTGCGCGCGGCCTGGAAGTTCGTCTCGGCCTGGCGCACCTCCAGCTCGGAACCGACGCCGATCCGGAACTGCGCGGTGGTGAGGTCAAGCGTCTGCCGGAAGGTGGCGAGGGTTTGGCGCGCAACCCGCAACTGGTCCTGGTCGGCCGCCATCGTCAGCCAGGCATTCGCGATCTCGGCGATCAGGCTGATCCGCGTCGAACGTTGCGCTTCCTGGCTGGCGAACACCTGCTCCTGCGCGGCGCGCGCGAGATTGCGCACACGCCCGAACAGATCGAGTTCGAAGTTGGAGAAGCCGGCGTTGAGCGAATAATATTCGAGGTCCGACCCGCCGGTGCCCACGCCGGCCCCGGTTCCAACGCCGGTTCCACCCGCGCCCGTACCGGTGTCCGTTCCTGTGCCTGTACCTGCGTCCGTGCCACTACCCGTGCCGCCGGTGACTGCACCTGAACCGCCCGAGGACGCTCCTGCGGCCCCGACCGCATTGTTGGTGTAGGTGGCGGAGCCGGTCACGCCTATCGTCGGCACTAGGCTCCCGTGCTGCACCCGCAACTGTGCCCGCGCCTGCAGGACGTTTGCCGCCGCGATGCGCAGGTCGCGGTTGTTGGCGAGGCCCATCTCGATCACCTGCCGGAGGCGGGGCTCGAGGAAGAAATCGCGCCAGCCCACCCGCGTGATGTCGGGGGCATCGGTCGGTGCCGCCGGGTAGACGCCGCCTTGGGGCAGCGTTGCCGGCGCCGCGCCGAGCGGGCGGACATAGTTGGGCGCAAGATTACAGCCCGCAAGCATCGTCGCGCCTGCCAGGCAGGCGATCAGCGACCTATTCATCACATCAGGCTCCCTGCGGCGCAAGGCCGCCATCGGAGGATTTGTTGCCGCCCTCGGGCTCGACATCCTGGTTCAGCCGCGGCCGGTCCGGGTCGTCCTGGCCGTGGTTGAACAGGCGTGCGACCACCACGAAGAACATCGGCACGAAGAAGATGGCGAGTACGGTGGCCGACAGCATCCCCCCGACCACGGCCCGGCCGATCGCATTCTGACCGCCGGCGCCCGCTCCCGTTGAGATCGCAAGCGGCATCACGCCGAAGATGAAGGCGAGACTAGTCATCAGAATGGGCCGGAGGCGAAGCCGTGCCGCCTCGACCGCGGCATCGAAGGCGTTCATGCCCGCCAGCACACGTTCTTCGGCGAACTCGACGATCAGGATGGCGTTCTTCGCCGACACGCCGATCGTCGTGATGAGGCCGACCTGCAAATAGATGTCGTTGTTCAGCCCTGTCAGTGCCGCAGCCAGCACTGCACCGAGCACGCCGAGCGGCACCACCAGCAACACCGCTATGGGAACCGACCAGCTTTCGTACAGCGCGGCAAGGCACAGGAACACGATCAACAGCGACAGGCCGTAAAGCGCCGGTGCCTGACCGCCGGACAATCGTTCCTCGTACGACAGGCCCGTCCATTCCAGGCTGGTGCCCGGCGGCAGCTTCGCCTGCATCTCCTGCATCGCTTCCATCGCCGACCCCGTGCTGAGCCCCGGTCCGGGAGCGCCCTGCAGTTCCATCGCCGGACGGCCGTTGTAACGCGTCAGAATGACCGGAGCCTGCTTCCAGGACAGGGTGGAAAAGGCGCTGAACGGCGCCATCTGGCCATCCGCCCCGCGAACGTAGAAGTCTTCGATGTCCTCGGGCGACGAACGATATTGCTCGTCAGCCTGCAGATAGACGCGTTTGGTCCGCCCGCGATCCAGGAAGTCATTGACATAGGCTCCGCCCCAGGCGGTCGAGATGGCGGAATTGATCTGGCTGATGTTCAGCCCCAGCGCGCCCGCCTTGTCCTGATCGATATCGACGTCAAGCTGGGGTGCGTCGGGAAGGCTGAGCGGTCGCACTTGGGCAACGCGCTTGTCGCCCGCCGCCATTCCGAGCAACTGGTTGCGCGCGGCGAGCAGCTTGTCGTGACCGATTCCCGCCGTGTCGACCAGCCACAGGTCGAAACCGGTCGCGTTGCCGAGTTCCTGCACGGCCGGCGGCACGACCGCGTAGATGCTGGCGTCGTGATATTGCGAGAACGCCCCCATGGCGCGGGCGGCGAGCGCCGATGCCCGGTTCTCGGCGCCGTCCCGCTCGTCCCAGTCCTTGAGCTTGATGAACGCCATGCCGGCGTTCTGGCCCTGGCCCGCGAAGGAAAAGCCGCTGATGGTGAACACTGCCGAGACGTTTTCCTTTTCATCGTTCAGAAAATGATCGCGCACGACGTCCAGCGCCTTCTGCGTGCGCGGCAGGGTCGCGCCTGCCGGCGCCTGCACCAGCGCGATCATCGCACCCTGGTCCTCTTCGGGCAGGAAACCGCTCGGCAGGCGCCAGAAGGTGAACGCCATGACGGCGACGATCAGCACGTAAAGCAGTCCGGAACGCTTCCACCTACGCGCCGTGCGCTTGACACCGCGCTCGTACTTCCCGGTTCCGCGGTCGAACTTGTCGTTGAACCAGCGGAAGAAGCGCGCGAACGGCCCGTTGCCCTCCTGCTGCTTGGGATCGTGCGGCTTGAGGATCGTGGCGCACAGCGCCGGCGTCAGGATCAGCGCGACCATCACCGATAGCACCATCGACGAAACGATCGTGACCGAGAACTGGCGATAGATGACGCCGGTCGATCCGCCGAAGAACGCCATCGGCAGGAACACCGCCGACAGCACCAGGCCGATGCCGATCAGCGCGCCGCTGATCTCGTCCATCGACTTGCGCGCCGCTTCCTTGGGCGTGAGATGCTCGGTCTGGATCAGGCGTTCGACGTTCTCGACCACGACGATGGCGTCGTCGACCAGCAGGCCGATGGCGAGCACCATGCCGAACAGCGTCAGCGTGTTGATCGAATAGCCCAGCGCCGACATCACGCCGAACGCGCCGAGCAGCACCACGGGCACCGCGATGGTCGGGATCAGCGTCGCGCGCCAGTTCTGCAGGAACAGGAACATGACGAGGAAGACGAGCACCACCGCCTCGACCAGCGTGTGGATGACCTGCTCGACCGACAGGCGGACGAAAGGCGTGGAATCGTAGGGGTAAGCGACCTTCACGTCAGGCGGGAAACCCTTGGCGATCCGCTCGATCTCCGACTTGACCTCGCCGACCGTATCGAGTGCGTTGGCGCCTGTCGCAAGGCGCACGCCGAAGCCGGACGCGGGGTGCCCGTTATATTGCGTGTCGAAGCCGTAGATTTCGGCACCCTTTTCGACGCGCGCGACGTCGCGAAGACGCACCACCGCACCGTTCTGCGTCGACCGCAGGCGAATCGCCCCGAACTGTTCCGGCGTCTGGAGGCGCGATTGGACGGAAACAGTGGCGTTGAGCTCCTGCTCCTTCGACGAAGGAAGCTGGCCGATCTGTCCGGCCGAGATCTGCGCGTTCTGCCCCTGGATCGCGGTCACCACGTCCTCGATGGCGAGATTGTAGCTGCGCAGCTTGAGCGGATCGACCCATATGCGCATCGCATATTGCGTGCCGAACACCTGCAGTTCGCCGACGCCGGTGATGCGGCTGACCGGCTCCTGCACCTGGCTGACCAGATAGTCGGACAAGTCGTTGGCGTTGTGACTGTTGTCCTCGGAATAAAGCGCGGCGACCATCAGGAAGCTGGCCGCCGACTTGGCGACGACGACGCCTTGGCGCTGCACTTCCTGCGGCAGCAGCGGGGTGGCGGCCTGCAGTTTGTTCTGGACCTGCACCTGCGCGATGTCGGGATTGGTCCCCTGCTCGAAGGTGAGCGTGATGGTCGCGCGGCCCGCCGACGAGGTCTGCGCGGAGAAATAGCGCAGATGATCGATGCCGCGCAGCTGCTGCTCGATGATCTGCGTTGTCGTGCGCTCCAGCGTCTCGGCATCGGCGCCCGGATAGACGGCGGTGATGGTCACCGTCGGCGGCGCGATGGCCGGGAACTGTGAAATCGGCAGGCTGCGGATCGCAAGCGCGCCGAACAGCATCAGCACGATGGCGATCACCCAGGCGAAGATCGGGCGATCGATGAAATAGCGGGACATAGAAGCTTACTTCGCCTGCTGTTGGGTCGGGGCAGGCTGGCCAGCTTGCCGGCCACCCTCTCGGAGCGGAACGGCCTTGACCGGCGTTCCCGGCCGCAGGTTTTCCGCGCCTTCCACCACCACCTTGTCGCCGGCGCGCACCCCGCCTGTGACCAGCCAGTCCTGACCAACGGTGCGCGGTGCGCTCAGCTGGCGAGCCTGGAGCTTGCCGTCCGGCCCCACGACCAGCGCCGTCGGGTTACCGCGCTCGTCCCGTGACACGGCACGGATCGGCACCAGCAGGCCGTTGGACTTGGTGCCTTCGACCAGCTCGGCGCGCACGTACATGCCGGGAAGCAGCAGGCTGCGCTTGTTCGGGAACACTGCGCGAATAACCTGGCTACCCGTGGTCGGATCGACGCTGACGTCCGTGAACTTCAGCACGCCCTCGGCAGGATAGGTGCTGCCGTTCTCCAGCTTCAGCCTGACCCGGGCCGCGCCGCCGTCGCGCGACAGCTCGCCGGACAGGATCTGCTGGCGCAGGTTCAGCACCTCGGCGCTGGACTGCTGGATGTCGACATAGATCGGATCGAGGCGCTGGATCGTCGTCAGGGCTTCCGATTGCCCGGCGGTGACCAGCGCCCCCACGGTGTAGGTGGACCGGCCGATTTGGCCGGTGATCGGGGCGCGGATCGTGGTACGCTTCAGATCGATTTCGGCGTTGCGGAGCGCCGCCTGCTGCGCGGCGACATCGGCCTGCGCCTGTTGCGCGGAGGTCTGGGCATTTTCCGCCTCTTGACGCGAAATAGCGTTGATCTTGACGAGTTCGCCATATCGTCGCGCAAGCGCCTCGGTGGAGGCGATCGCCGCGCTCGCCCGGGCGAGCGCGGCACGCGCGCTGGCGACCTGCGCCTCGTAAGGCGTCGAATCGATGCGGTAGAGCGGCTGTCCCGCACGCACCAGATCGCCCTCCTGGAAGAAGCGCTTCTCGATCAGTCCGCTGACCTGGGGGCGCACCTCCGATGTCTCATAGGCGCTCGTCCGGCCCGGCAGTTCGCTGCTGAGCGTGACGGGCTGCTCCGTGGCGGTGATGAAGGACACCTGCGGAGGACCGGCCGGTGCGGACGCCTGCTGTTGCGATCCGTCGCACCCGGCAAGGATCAGCGCCAGCCCGATCGCCGGGATAATCTTCTGCATACCCACCTTGGTCCGTTTCTAGATTGAAGGAACTATGTGCTCGCGCTCGATCTTCACGCCGCCGACATGCATCCCCACCTGCCTTGATATAGCCTTGCCCCTATCGGGCTTTCAGCGTATGAGTGAATAGTCACTCACAATGTCGCCTCTAAAAGAACACGGCGGGCTTCGCAACTGCAAAAAAGGAAGTCTGATGCACCCGGCGAAAACCTCCCGGCCGCCAGGCGAACGGGCCCGTTTGCGACGGAACCATCTGCTCGAAATCGCCCGGAATCTGTTCATCGAACAGGGATTCCATCAGACCGGCATCGCGCAGATCGCGACCGCGTCGGGGATCGCGGTCGGCCAGATGTATCGGGATTTCGAGAGCAAGGAAGCGATCATCGCCGCCATCTGCGAGGCCGACGTGGAAGCATGGCTGGAGGAAAAGGCCCTGGCGGATGCGGTGGCCGCGCGGGATCTTCCCGCGATCCGCGGCTGGCTGGAGCGATTTGGTACGCGGAATCAGCCGGAAGACCGATGCCGACTGGTCGCCGAAATCATCGCGGAGGCCGGCCGGAATCCGCGCGTGGCCGATATCTATCGCGGGGTGGATGCCCGTGTCCGCCAGAGCTTGTCGGCCGCTCTGGCGGCCCTTTCTCCTGAGGGGATATCGGCGAAACACGTAGCCGTGGTCGCCGAGTATATTCTGACTTTCGGTGCGGGCGGGATATGCCGCCGGATTACTCATCCACAACAATGTGCCGAACAGATCGATCGTTTCGTCGATGCAGCTATCTTCAACGATCTTGAGCACCTGTTGCAGGAGGCCAGTATCAGCTCGGCGCCAGAAAGAGCATCAACGGCAACTCAAGCGCCGTAGGATGGCAGACCAAAGAAAACGTTAGGAGCTTATCCAGTGGACAGCAGCCTCGAAAAGCAACGCAGGCTACATTTCGATCTTACCAATGTCGGTCTTCGTGCGCAGGCTACGGCAGCCGGCCTCGTGCGGCTCTGCATTGAGTTGCGCGACGCCAATGTCCTGACCGACGACGCGCTGGAGCGTATCAAGGGCGCGATCGCGGATGACGTCGCCCTGACGGCTCCGCGTGGCATCCCCGCCCGCGACTACCGGTACGAAATCAAGGATCGACTGGATCTGCTCTTTACCGGTACCCGGGAAGTCGGTTCGGCAGAGGCGCTTGCTTTCGGAACAGAGCCCGACCGTTGATGTCGGCCACAGAATGAATGTGCGGAAACAATATTCGGCCTGCGGGCCATCGGCTGGCAGGGTGCCGATCAACCGAGCGCACCACCATTCGCGCAGGAGCCGGGCTCCACCATCCCGATCGGGTGAGGGGCGATGTGCGGATGGACGATGTGCGGAATACGCGCGTTCTCGATGGCCCCCGCATGGTGGCCAGCCTGCAGCAGCTAATCCCCGGGACGACCGCCGCCAAGCGCCGGCGGCCCCGCTGTCACCGCTCCAGCGATCTGGCCGGCCTATCCCGCCGCCGATGTTCGTCGGCGAGCGCGACCCGCTGCATGACGTCGGTCAGCGGCATGGACCCTGCGCCGCCGGCTTATGGCGCCGCCTTCACTGGAAACATCTCGCTGGAGAATCGATTTGACCAGAACTGCTCCCGCGCACCCGATCGCGCGCCGCGTCTATGCCGCTCTCCTTCTGCTCGTCGGGTTCGTTCTCATCGGCGGCGGGGGGTATCTGCTGTCGCTGGGGGGATCTGCCTATTACCTGCTCGCCGGCCTCGCGACCTTCGGCAGCGGCGTGCTGGTATGGATCGGCGACCGGCGCGGTTTGTGGCTTTATGCCGTCATGCTCGCGGCGACGGTCGCCTGGTCGATCTGGGAGGCCGGCTTCGATGGCTGGGCGCTGGTGCCCCGGCTTGTCGCGCCATTCGTACTTGGTCTCGGCTTTCTCCTGCCCTGGGTACGCCACGGCCTTGCGGTGCCGCATGCCCCGCGCCAGGCGCGCCTTGTCGGCTGGCCCGCATTCGGGGTGAGCCTGATGGCAGCCGTGGTCGTAGGGGCGGCGGCTCACGCCATCGGGCCTCACGACTACCCCGATCCCTTGTATGAAGCGGGCGTCGCAAATGGGGCGCCGCACACGGCCGGCCGGGCGACCACGGCGCCGGCCATCGCACTGGTTGGAGACTGGCTCAACTATGGCAACGACGTGGGCGGCTCGCGGTTCAGCGGACTGGACCAGCTGACGCCCGAGACGGTCGGCAAGTTGCAGGTCGCTTGGCAGGTACATACCGGCCCCGCCCCCAAGGGCGCGAAGGGCAGCCTGGAGGTGACTCCGCTCAAGGTCGGCGATTCCGTCTACGTCTGCACCGGTTATAACGACGTGATCTCGCTCGATGCTGAAACCGGACATGTGAACTGGCGCTTCCGGTCGGGCAACGACCTCACCGGACGCCCCTCTGCCGCCTGTCGGGGCGTCGCCTTCTATCAGGTGCCGGATGCGAGCGGGTTGTGCGCGCAGCGGATCATCACCAACACGATCGACGCCCGGCTGATCGCGCTGGATGCGGCGAGCGGACGTCCTTGCCCAGATTTCGGCACCAACGGCCAGACCGACCTCACCACCGGCATGGGCAAGGTGCAGAAGGGCTATTACTACGTCAGTTCCGCTCCTACGGTCGTGCGCGGCAAGATCGTCCTCGGCGGCTGGGTGTCGGATGGGCAATATTGGGGTGAGCCCTCGGGGGTGATCCGCGCCTATGACGCCACCACCGGCCAGTTCGCCTGGGCGTTCGACATGGGGCGGCCGAACGATCATGGGCAACCGGCCCCCGGCGAGACCTACACCCATTCCACGCCCAACAGCTGGGCGCCGATGAGCGCCGATCCCGAACTCGGCCTCGTCTATGCGCCGACCGGCAACGCGACGCCCGATTATTACGGCGCCCAGCGCCGCGCGTTCGACGATCGGTATTCGAGCTCGGTGGTGGCGCTCGACGCCGATACGGGCACAGTGCGCTGGTCCTTCCAGACCTCGCACCACGACCTGTGGGACTATGACATTGCCTCCCAGCCCACCCTGGTCGACATCCCCACCGCCGGCGGCGTCCAGCGCGCGCTGGTGCAGCCGACCAAGCGCGGCGAAATCTTCCTGCTGGACCGGACGAACGGCCGGCCGCTCGCCACCGTCGATGAAAAGCCGGTCCCGCAGGCGGGGAAAGCCCCAGGCGAGCGGCTGTCGCCGACGCAGCCCTTCTCCGTGGGCATGCCGTCGTTTCGCGGGCCTCGCTGGCGGGAACGCGACATGTGGGGCGTGACTCCGCTCGACCAGCTGTGGTGTCGCATCAAGTTCAAGGAAGCGCGGTACGAGGGAACGATGACGCCGCCGGGTCTCACGCCCAATATCTCCTACCCTGGTTATCTCGGCGGCGTGGACTGGGGCGGCGTGTCGATCGACCGGGACCGCGACCTGCTGATCGTCAATTCCAACCGGGTCGGCAATTACGACAAGCTGATCCCACGCGCGCAGGCCGATGCGATGGGCATCGAACCCGTTCACGAAGGCGGCAAGGGCGATGTCGGCGGCGCCGTCGCCCAGGCGAACACGCCGTTCGCCGCGGACATCAGGCCGTTCCTGTCGCCGCTCGGCACCCCCTGCAACGAACCGCCCTATGGCCTTATCACCGCAGTCGACCTGCGTACCCACAAGGTCGTGTGGTCGCACCCGCTGGGCACCGCGCGTGATAGCGGACCGTTCGGCATTCCCTCCATGCTGCCGATCGGGATGGGCGTGCCCAACGCGGGCGGATCGATCACCACCCGTGGCGGATTGATCTTTATCGCCGCGACGCAGGAACGCACCTTCCGCGCCTTCGACGTGCGCACGGGCAAGCAGGTGTGGAGCGCCCGTTTGCCCGCAGGCGGGCAGGCGACGCCGATGACCTATTGGTCGAACCGGTCTGGGCGACAGTTCGTGCTGATCGCCACCGGCGGCAACGCGTCGCTCAGGTCGAAACTTGGCGACATGCTGGTCGCCTATGCCCTGCCTGAATAGGAGCAAATTTTCTCGTCTCCCGCAGCCAAAAGGAGATTTTTATGCGTGCTATTCTACTTCCCTTGCTGATCGCCTGTACCGCGGCCCCCGTTCTTGCCGCTCCGCCGCAGGACGGGCATTCGCGAAGCATGCCGATGCAGCCGGGCTCCCGGGAGCGCCCGGACAACTGGAATCACGACGGGGCCCCCCAACCGCCCCGCATGTGGAAAGGGCACGGCGACTGGGCAGAGCACTACAAGGCCTGCAAGAAGCACTACCGGTCCTACAACTACCGCACCGATACCTATATGAGCCGGGGAAAGCGTATGCGCTGCCAGCTCTGAGAAAGAGGTGGCGCACCTGGCTTCGTTTGGGATCAGGGCGGGGAGGATCTGGGTTCTATCTGGGTCCGCCATTATCATCATAGGACCGCGTACATCAACGAGTGGCGGCCTACGGCTGACGGACAAGTGACGCCTGATGTTGCTGACGTGATCAGGGGAAGCTGCGGCGCATCTCCTGCCGATTAATTGCGTTCGGCCACGTGGATTGCCGATGGCCCTTGGCAGTACGGCAATTGGATCGCGCTCGATCGTCGGACTGTGCGAAACAACAATCTGCTTCAATGCGACGGATCAAAAAGCCGGTTGGGGCGGATACTGGCGCACTGCCTCCATGCGTCCCCAACTGGAACGGAGGACAACTATCCGCTTCCGACACGTGTACCCTGCCGGTCAGGAGTCGGCCAGCCTTGCTCAGTGGAAGCGGCGACGCATGACGGCGAAGTGGCGGGCGCCCCGCAGCGTTGCTTCTTACGGGCCTGTTTTGACCCTGACTCACCAGAAAAGACCTAAATGGGTGCCGTGATGCTTCAGGGCACGGGCTCCGATGTCGGCAAGTCAGTGCTCGTCGCGGGCCTTTGCCGCGCCATCGCCAATCGCGGGCTCACGGTCCGGCCCTTCAAGCCGCAAAATATGTCCAACAACGCGGCGGTGACAGCCGATGGCGGCGAGATCGGTCGCGCGCAGGCTACCCAGGCGGCCGCGTGCCGTGTCGAGCCGACCGTGGACATGAACCCCGTGCTGCTCAAGCCGCAGGCGGATCGGACCTCTCAACTCGTCGTCCACGGCAAGGTGCGGGGGACGCTCGCTACGGGCAATTTCCGCGAAGTGCGCGCCACTCTGCTCGACGATGTGCTGGCGAGTTATCGGCGGCTGCGCGCGCAATGCGATATCGTTGTGGTCGAAGGTGCCGGATCGCCTGCCGAGACCAACCTACGCGCCGGCGACATCGCCAATATGGGTTTCGCCCGTGCGGCGGCCGTGCCGGTCGTGCTCGTCGGCGACATTGATCGGGGAGGCGTGATCGCGGCGATCGTCGGCACGCGCGCGGTGATCGATCCTGAAGACGCGGCGATGATCCAAGGATTCCTCATAAACAAGTTTCGCGGTGATCCCGCGCTGTTCGAGGACGGCTATCGCGATATCGAGCGTCTTTCGGGCTGGCCCGGCTTCGGGGTGGTGCCGTGGCTCGCCGAGTGCGCGCGGCTGCCGAGCGAAGATGCGGTCGTGCTCGAAAAGCGGCAAGCGCTCGCCTCAGGGCGATTGCTGGTCGCCTGCCCCATCATACCGCGCATCTCCAATTTCGACGATCTCGATCCGCTCAAGCTCGAACCGGGCATGGAACTGGCAATGATTCCACCGGGTCAGCCGATCCCGGCCGAGGCTGCTTTGATCGTGCTGCCCGGTTCCAAGGCGACGATCGCGGACCTCGCCGCGATCCGGCGCGAAGGATGGGACATCGATATCCTCGCGCACCACCGTCGCGGCGGCGCAGTGCTGGGCCTGTGCGGCGGCTATCAGATGCTCGGCAGGCGTATCGCGGACCCGGAGGGTATTGAGGGGGAGCAGGCCGACGTGGCGGGCCTTGGGCTGCTCGATGTTGAAACCGTGCTCGCTGGCGACAAGACGTTGCGGCGGGTCTCGGGCGAGGCGCTGGGGGCACGCTGCGCAGGCTATGAGATGCATATCGGCATGACGTTCGGCCCCGATACGGCGCGCCCGCTCGTGCAGCTCGACGACGGCCGCAGCGATGGCGCGGTAAGCGCAGACGGCATGGTCTCGGGCACCTATCTTCATGGGCTGCTGGCCGGTGCCGGGCAACGGGCAGCATGGATCGCGCGGCTCGGCGGCAATGGCGCGGGCGTCGATTATCACGCCTCGGTCGATGCCGCGCTCGATGGCCTTGCCGCTGAACTCGAACAGCATATCGATATTAATGCGATCCTCGCCCTTTCGGCCAAAGCAGACCGAGGCCAATAGCAGTATGGCTTCGTTTAAACGCTCTCCGTCCGATCGCCGGCAACTGCCATAGGCCTATAAGGCACCCCGATCCGCGTTTCGGCGGTCCCGCGCCGGCGCATCATCGCGGCGATATGGCGCTCGGCCGCCGCGCGATCGGTGAAGGCGTGGCGCTGGGCCTGGCCGTCCGCCCCGATCCGGCCCCAACGGGTTTCGACGACGATCATGCCGAACAGGTCGAAGCTCGCGGCGATCCTGTAGCGGCGGCGGACGTTGCGCACCAGGTCGAGTGCCACCAGCTCGATCGGATCGGGCAGAGAAGAGTTCGCGCCGAACATGGCACGGAGCCTACAAAATCAGCCCCTCGAAGTCCGACGACTTATCTGAATCAATGGAGCGTCGATGATTCAACCACTGAATCAGTCAGCGTGAGATCGGGGTCGGACATCGCCAGATATGCCCTCATAGCCTGCTCGATCGCCGGCCAGCGCGCCAGCGAATGCGCAGGATGCGCCATTTGCTCCAAGGTAATGGTGCCGCCAGTCGACACCACCACGCGCCAGAAACACAGCGCGCGCGGTATCCACATCCTGGGCAGGGAGGAGGGCGCGATCGCCATCCAGCCATGCTCATCGGGCTCGGTGAACTCGGTGGAATCGATACTGCCGAACATCCAGTCGTCCCGTTCGGCCTGGGGCGGGGCATCCGCCCGCGCTTCGGCGCGCAGCATTCGGTCGAGCAAGGCTAGCAGAGCGTCGCGATCCAGCACGGGTGAGCCGTCCATTTTATTCCCCCACCGCCTTCACCTCGATCGTGCAGCGCACCGGCTTCTTCGCCTTGGCCAGCTTCTGACACGCTTCGAGCGTATCCCTGTTAGCGGTGACGATCTTGTTGCCGGCGACGATCCCGTCCCAGCTCGCCGGCGCGGCGCTGCGCATCAACCGCTGTCCCGCGTCCCACGGCGACGCCGCGTCCAGCACCCGTGTCGCCGCCGCCTCGGGCCATCCCCAGCTATCCGGGGTCGCGCGGATGATCGGACCGCCCAGCACCGCGTAGATCAGCAAGCCGGCGATCATGCCGCCAAAGCCGACGCCATAGAGCCAGCGGTCCTGCACGTCGCGCGCGCGCCAAGACCGGGCCATGCCCTGTAAATCGCGGATCGCGCTGCTCATGTCGCTGCGAGTGGTGTGGATCAGACCGCGAAGCTCGCCAGTCGCATCGGCGACGGAGGCGTTTAAACGCTGTCCCATATTTTCAGGCGTAAGCGTCATCGCGGGCCTTTTGCTCAAGCCGTCGATCTGGTGGACCATCGCCACCAATATCTTCTCGGTGCGCTCCAGCGTCGGCTCGTAATCGGGAATGTCGATCGACTCTCGCGCGCTCGTCAGCCCCTCGATAGCATGGCGCAATAGCGACACCTCGCCCCGCAACTGCTCGAACGCCGCTTGCGGATCGTCGCCGGCCTCGTCGCGATATTCATCCTCGTCCATCATCCTCTCCTACCGGCTCATGCCGCGCCCCATGCCTACCCCCAAATCCCGCACCAGCTCCCGGCCAAGATCGCCACTGTCCATGCCGCGTCCCCGGCCCATGCCGATCTCAAGCCCCAGCTCGCGCGAGCGATTACGCAGAACCGATTCCACCTGGGGATCGCGCTCAAGACTTTTCGCCATGCCCGCCATTTCCTTGCCGGCCTTCTCGCGGCCCGTCATGTCGCCGGCGCGATAGAGGCGGTCCCGCTCCTGTTGGAGTCCCTGCCAGCGTTCCACGAACCGATCGGCGCGCAAGTTCGGATCGGCCCGCACGCGCGCCTCCTCGCGCATGGCATCGAGCATCGGCCCGCTGCGTCCCGCCGCCGCCTCGCGCAACAGGGCGGGGTCGCGCTGCATCGCCGATGCGAGGTCGCGCGAGGCTCCCGGCCTGATCTGCTCGAGCGCTTGGCTCGAGCGCTCGAGCGCGACTTTCTGATGTTCTAGGATCGGCGCGCCCGACGCGCGCGCCTGCAACACCGCCTCGGCCGAACGCGATGCCCGCTCAACCGCCCGCGCGAACGTCCGATCGTGGCCGCGATCGGCCAGCGCCGGCGCACGCTCCGCGCCCTTGGCCGGCTCGGCCGACAGCTTCAAGCCATCGAACATGCCACGTTTGGGGGCCGCCTTCTCGCGCTCGCGTGCCGGCGTCGGCTCCGGCGCGGGCCGCTGCGGGGCGGGCCGGAAGCCATCGAATATGCCTCGCCGCGGTTGCCGCTCCGCCGCGGCCTTCGCCTCGCCAGCGCCGCGGTCGATCGACCGGGAATCTTCGCCCATCTGGCGCGAAGATCCAGCGCGGGGCGCGAGGATCTCGATGCGAGGATCTCGCGCCGGTTCCGGCAAGCGGATCTCGCCCGACAAGCCCCGCCGATCGGCGAAAGCACGAACCTCCGCGTCGCGGTCCCGATACATGGGATAGTCCGACGCCATATCCTTCGCCCGCTCGCGCGACAAGGTGCGGACAAGCTGGCGCTGGTCGGCGAAATCGTCGCGGCCGTAATGGAGCTGCACTCCGTCGCGGTGCCGCGACAACGCCACATAGGCCGAATGGCGGTCCATGCCGGGGGTGGCGAGGACGTGCGCGCGATCGACCGTCACCCCCTGCGATTTATGGATGGTCGCCGCATAGCCGTGATCGACATGCGCATAGTCTTTCAGGTCGAACGCGACCGACCGCCCGTCATCAAGCCGCACCGCCATGCGCTCCGGCGATACCTGCTCGACCTGCCCCAGCGTGCCGTTCTTCACGCCAAGGCCGCGCTCGTTTTTGAGGAACATGATGCGGTCGCCGCTGGCGAACTCACGCGCGCCCCGCTCGGCCGACACCCGCACGTCCTCTCCCAACTCGCCGGCGTCGCGCAGCCGATCGCGCGCGGCCAGGTTCAAATCGCGCACCTCCGCATTGGTATGGGTGAGGATGATCCGGGTTTGCTCCGGCGCAGCGAGGCGCTGCGCGTCCCAGCGGTCCACAAGGTCGCTGCGCGCCTGTTCGCGCGTCTCGGCCGCTTCGACCATGCCATGCCGCTCATAGGCATGGACCGCCTCGCCAGTGCGGCCCGTCGCCAGCGCCTTCGTGGCGTCGCGCTGCCAGTCCTCATGCTGCCGGCGTATGGTGGTGATCTCGGCCGCGCCGTGCCGCTCCGCGAGGCTACGAAACGCCGCGCCGGCCTCGATCGCCTGCAACTGCTCCGGGTCGCCGACAAGAACGACCTTCGCGCCCGCCTGCTGGGCCGCCGACAGCACGCGCTCCATCTGGCGCGTGCCGATCATGCCCGCCTCGTCTATCACCAGCACGTCGCGATTGGTCAGCAGCTCGCGGCCCTGGTCCCACTGATATTCAAGGCTGGCGATCGTCCGCGACGCGATGCCGGACCCGCCTTCCAGATTCTCGGCTGCGATCCCCGACAGGGCCGCGCCGCGCACCTGATAGCCCTGATGCTCCCACGCCTCGCGCGCCACCCCCAGCATCGCCGACTTGCCGGTGCCGGCATAGCCGACGATTATGGAAAGATCGCTCGTGCCTGCTATATGCTCCAAGGCGGCCTGCTGCTCACCCCCCAGCACCAGGCCCCCACTCCCGGCGGCGTCCAGCTCCCGCGATAACGACGCTGCCGGGAGACCATGCCCCTCCCTTGCGCCAAGCCGATCGGCGGCCCGTTCAAGCCGCTGCTCGGTGTCGATCATTTCACGCGAGGTAAAGCGGTCCTCGCCGCGCCCGTCCTTTCCCAGCGCCACCAATTCGGGCGAGGATTTGACCGCGCTCATGGCCTGGTCGAACTGATCCTTGCCGTCGCTATGCCGATGAACGAACATCGCCAGGTCGCGCGTGGTGAACGTCGCTTGGCTGCGCGTGATGCCGTCGAGCGCGATTCCCGGATTGGCGATGATCTTCTCGCCATTCTCCCGCGCGATCCGCGCATGATCCTCGACCCGCTCGGCCTCAAGCCCCTGTTCGGGCATACGCGATGCCGCTGGCCCGATCTTGTGTTGGGGTTCAAGGTCGATCCCCTGCGCCTCCAAGGTGCGATGATCTATGCGGGCATCAATATCCAGCTCGGCAAGCCGCTCGTTGACATGGTTCGCCCATGCCTCGCGCCACCCTTCCAGCAGCTCCGTTCGGTTCCAGTCGCGGACCTTCTTTCCGAATCCCTCCCCGTCCACCTCGCGCATCGACAGCATGACATGCGCGTGGGGCTTGGGCATCCCGTCCTTGCCCATGTCCCAATGCACATTGAGGTCCGCGACCATGCCGCGTTCGACAAACTGCTTTTCGACAAATTCGCGGGCAAGCTGGACGCCCTGAGCCTGATTCATTTCGCGCGGAATCGAGAACTCCACCTCGCGGACAAGCTGCGCGTCCTTCCTGATCTCCCCGGCCTCGACCTCGTTCCACAAGGTCGTGCGGTCGTTTAAACGCTCCGGCGCACCTTCGGGCAGCATGATTTCCGAATGGACGACGCCGGCTTTGTTCGAGAAATCATGGTCACGCCCTAGCCGCTCATCGTGCAGCCGCTCCGCCGCACGATAGGCAGCGGACGCAACGGCGCTCGATCCGTTGGCGCGACTGATGACCTTGGCCGAGAAATGGTAGATCGCCACGCCTACCCCGCCAGCCGATCGAAACGCTTCTGCATAAAATAGCGACGACTGCCGACCGGATAGTCATCGATCACGCCGAAACTTTTGTAGCCGTGGCGCTCGTAGAATCCGGGTGCCTGAAAGCTGAACGTGTCCAGCCATGCACCGACGCAGCCACGCCCTATTGCCGTTTCTTCGGCACGCCGGATCAGCTCCGATCCAAACCCGCACCCCCGCAATTCTCCAGGCAACCAAAAGAACTCGATGAAAAGCCAGCCTGCACCCGTGCGGCCGGTCAATCCGCCGATCATATCGCCGGCTTCATTGCGAAGCCACACCGCAAGCGACTCGACACTGATTCCGCCGGCTTCCAGATTGAAGGCACGCAGGCCATCCAATAGGTTCGATATGTCGGCGGATGATGGATTATCCGTGGCTTCGATCCGGAGAGCCATGCGCGAGCGTCCTCCATTGGCTGCTATTTCCAATGAACTATGCCTTTCTTAGCGCACGTCGGCAACGACGTATAAGCGCGCACTCACACTCTCTGCCGTTCGCATGATTGACTTCGCCGCATTTCCTGTCCGATGCTGTTCCCCGAACGCGTAGCTATGCTATCATCCGGTGATGGTTGGCGCGAGGAGAGAGGATCATGCGCAAGGTTCGGGACTATGACGCGGAACTGAAAGCACTCGGCGACAAGGCCAAGGCATTGAAGGCTCGCAAGGTCCAGCAGCTCGGCGAGCTAGTCACGTCCACCGGGGGCGATGCGCTCGATCTCGACGTGCTGGCCGGCGTGCTACTCGCCGCCGTCGAATCCGCCAGCGCGGACGAAAGGGAGGCGTGGCGCGCGAAAGGCTCCGCTTTCTTTCAGGGACGCGGGCGCAAGGCTAAGCTCCGCCCTCGCTATGACGGTCAAGGCGACAAAGAGACTGGCACAGGCGAGACGCCGCGTTGAGGCTGCGCAGCGCCGTACCGATACGAGGGAATGGGTCGTGGCCCGACGCGATCGCACCCGCCACCTCATAGAGCTGGGCGGCCTCGTCCACAAAGCCGGCCTGGTCGATCTCGCCGACGACGATCGCGCCACCCTCTACGGCGCGATGCTCGAACTCGCGGCGAAGGCACGCGAGGATCGCGACAGGCTCATGCTGTGGAAGCGGCGCGGCAAGCGCGCCTTCGACGCGGAAGGGGCAGGACAGGACAGCCAGACGGACCAATGACGAACACGCGACGGAGGAACCGCCGGTGAAAATCAAGGACGCCAACGCGGGCCTGGTAGTGCAGGTCCGGATACAGACATGGATTATCGGCGCGATCGGCTAGCTCGTCCCCGCCGTCTCATGGCTGTTCCACCGCATTTGATGACATAGGCAAGAGGCACCCTGATGATGGAGTGGTTCCGCCAGCTCGCCCGCGCGCTGCGCAATCTGGCTCGGATCGCGCGCGCCAATCCGGTATGGGCGATCGGCGCGCTGGCGTTGAGTCCGTTCAAACTGCTGCGCCACCTGTTCAGCGTCGTGATCCTGTCCTCGCGGGGCAACGGCCGATCGTCGCCGAGCTGGCCTATTTCGCCGATCGCGAGTTCACGGGCCGGTTCGATCCGGCGTGACCGCCTGTATCGGTTCTGATACAGGCGGCGTATGGAAGTCGAGACGTTCGCCTGTGTTTGGGACGCCATTGCCGATACGCCGACCGAGGCCGCGAACCTGTGCCTGCGCTCCACTCTGTTCACGGGGATCAGGGCGCGGGTCAAGGCATGGGACGTGCCCCAGGGGGCCGCTGCCGCCCGTCTCGGCGTCACCCGGCCGCGCCTCAATGATCTGTTGCGCGGCAAGCTCAACAAGTTTTCGCTCGACGCGCTGGTCAATCTCGCCAGCGCCGCCGGCCTCGCGATCGAGATTAGGTTGACCGACATTCCCGAAGGCGCGGACAGCCCGCACCATCCACCTAAGAGCGTTTAAACGGCGCGATGCCCGACTTGAACAGTAGTTTTGAGATAATCATGTGATAACAATATTTTGCGGGCGCACGGACGTTTGTTAGCACCACATTTCGGGATTTGCGGTCGCGGGGGTTCAGGCGGCGACGGCGTCCTGGACATTGGGCGGCAAGGCAATGCCCGCGGCCTTGAAGATACTGCCGACCTGGCCGGTAACGGGCGTGCGGACGGTGATCGATTTGCCATCCTTGGTCAGGGTTGCGATCTGCATGCGGTCAAGATCGCGCAGCAGCGGCTGCCATTCCGGTTTGACGCCGGCAGCCTCGCAGTCGCCGGCAAGCTCCTTTTGCAGGACCAGCGCCAGGAACGAACAGAAGACATGACCGCGGATGGCAGCGTCGGAGCTGTGATAAATCGGACGCGTGTCGAGCGTCGCCTTGGCGGCGCGGAACAGGGTCTCGACCTGGAGCAGGTCGCGGTAGCGCAACACCGCCTGGAGCGGCGAGATCCGGGCGTTGGTGCGCAGCACGAAGATGCCGTCGTAGCGCGCCTCCTCGGCGAGCTTGCCGGCATCGATCTCGAACGCCTTTTTGCCCGTGGTGCGCAGATAGCGGCGATAGGCCGAGTTGCCGACCAGCGCCTTGTCCCCCTTTTTCAGTTGCGCCTGGAGACCGGCGATGATCGCCTGACGCTCGCTCTTGTCCTTGGCGGCTTCGGCTTCATTGCGACAGACGATGTAGCGCTGCTTGCCGACCTTGACCTCCTTGATGAAGAGTTGGGTTTGCCCACGCTGACGGTCGATGGCGAGCGGTGTGAACGGCGTGTCGTCACCCAGCACGACATCGCGCACGACCGCGCTGCTGCGCTCGCGCGCGCCGAGGATATAGTCGAGCTTGCGTTCCTCGAGCGCGGTGATGGTTGCCTGTGAGATCATGCCGCGATCGGCGACCATGCAGACCCGGCCGATCCCGAAGCGGTGGCGTAGGCGATCGATGATGGGCACGAGCACGGTGACGTCGGCGGTGTTGCCGGGCATCATCTCGGTGCAGATCGGACGCCCCTCGGCATCGATCACCAACGCCACGATCATCTGCTTGAGGTCGGGGCGGTAATCCTTAGAGTGGCCTCGCTCACCCAGCGTCTCGCCGCCCTCACCATAGAAGGAGAGCGAGGTCGTATCCATGAACACCAGCGACAGGTCGGTGAACAGGTCACGCCGGCGATCGAACAGCTTTTCCTCGACGACATCCTTGATCGTGCGCGGGGCAAACGGCGTCGCCCCGGCCTGCTCGTCGTCGGGCAGTTCCTCGCCCAGCCAGGCCATGGCGCGGTAGAAGTGATGGAGCGCCAGATCCGCGCTGCCGGGGATGTCGTAATCCCGCATCCAGGTCACGCAGTCGCGATCCGATCCCGACACGAACAGACGGTGCAACGTCGCCACCAGCACGCAACGCTCGACCGCAAACTCGAAGCCGCGTGACTCCAGAAGTTCGTCAAGCACCGCGCGGATGCCGGTCCGCTCCCACAGCCGTCCGAACAGCAACGGCCCGCCGATCCGGCGCGGTGCGAACTCGGGCGCGCCGCTCGCGATCCCGTCCAGCACTATGGCGCGTTCGGCATGCCGCCCGACCGATGCCGCCAGCCGGTCGAGAGCGCCCGACGCCAGCACCGCATCCTTGCGGCCGAGATTCTTGATGATGCGCTGCTTGGCGCGGCCATTCTCGCGCACGCTCTCGACCAGATAGAGGTAGGTGTAGCCGTTGATGGTCTTTTCACGGACGAACATGGCGCTGAATTAGCAGCCATCTATAACCAAAAAGTCAAGACAAAACAGCATTCACAGCACATTATTTAGCACTACAACATTTTTCGCCGCAAATCCGCTCCTAGCAAATTCAACCACTTACGGCACCATGTTCCGCATTCGTTCCCAATCTGCTGTTCAAGTCGGGCGAGGATCTAGCGTCGGGAAATCGACAGCCCGGGAAGCCCGTAGAGCGCCGTGGACGTTCGACCCTCTCCCACCCTTGCCTGGCGCTTGGAAAGAGGCTGGGCGGGCCGGAAATCGCGCCTGTGGGGGACGTTTCCGCCTCCCCTGCCCTCTCATGTTGGTCGCTGTGCTCTCCGCATGGCTTTTTTGGAAAGCCAATTGGACGGTTGGGCTTGGTGGTGAGCTGGATGGTTGGGCGGAGCGGTGGAGCTGGGTGCCAATCGAGAAAAGTGTGCCGGCGAAGCCGGCTCATCATGGGGATGCCGGGTGGGAGGATGGCTTTAGCCATCCGGGGCGCCCGTAGGGCGCGAGCCGGCGGGGCGAAGCCCCAAGAGGCGGTGCTTTCTTCCTTTCGACCTGGCTGAAGGCGTGACGGCCCAAAGTTATCCACAACCTCGCCTAGTGTTAAAATATGGGTTTAGTGATGTGTTACGGGATTCTAGCGATTTTGTATCCGCTTGAAAACGCTAAAGAAATCGGGAGATTTTGGCGCGCAGGTGAATCCACTATGACGAAAAAGCGATTCCAGAGTGACGAAAAGGCGATTCCACTATGACGATAGCGTCAGGCCACGCTCGCCCCTCTCAAGCGTATGTGAAATGACGATAGCGGCCCCCTGTCGGTGAAATGACGATAATCCGCTTGCGTATGTGAAATGACGATAGTAGTCCTGCCGTCGGTGAAATGACGATAGACCCTGCCCCTACCTTGTTTGACGTTGCGCCTGCCGGCGTTGTGGACGGCGACGGTCGCACGCCCCTGCTGCCGGTGCGGCACCCCAACCAGGACTTGTTCATCTGCGACGTGCTGGACGCGATCCCGAAGGACGATATGGCCTCGATGGAGCATCCCGTCTTTTCGCTCTCGACCAAGCCCGACAACCGGATGCGGCGCTACGAGCATAACGGCAACGTCCTTGAGATTATCCCTTCGGGCAAGGGCCTGGCGACGATCCACGACAAGGATATATTGATCTACTGCATTTCGCAGCTCGTCGCGAAAATGAACCGGGGCGAATCCCCAAACCGCACCCTGCGCCTGCAAGCCTATGACATGCTGGTCGCCACCAACCGGCAGACCAGCGGCGAAGGCTATCGGCTGATGGCCGACGCCCTCACCCGCCTGCGCGGAACGACCGTGCGGACCAACATTCAAACCGGCGGCATTGAGGAAACGCGGATTTTCGGCTTGATCGAGGAAGCCAAGATCACCCGCAAGACGTTCGACGGCCGGATGCTCGATCTTGAAATCACCCTGTCGGAATGGGTTTACCGCTCGGTCATCAGCAAGAACGTCCTGACCCTCCACCGGGATTATTTCCGGCTCCGCAAGCCATTCGAGCGGCGCATGTATGAACTGGCCCGCAAGCATTGCGGCGTGAAGGACGAATGGAAGATCGGGCTAGAGCTGCTCCAGAAGAAATGCGGCTCCAACAGCTCGCTCCGGGTGTTCCGGGCGCTGGTCAAGAAGGTCTGCGAGCATGACGCGGACCACGGTCATTTCCCTGACTATGCCGTGACAATGGACGATGACGTCATTCTGTTTCGCAACCGCTCCGGCCTCAAGGCCAAGGCCGATCCTGTCAGTATCGCCAATGATGCGCCCTATATTGACCCCGAAACCATGCACGACGCCAAAACCGCCGCGCCGGGATACGATATTTACGCGCTCTATAACGAATGGGTGTCTTGGTGGCACGACATGGGCAAGCCCGAGCTCAAAAGCCCTGGCGGGGCCTTCATCGGCTTTTGCAAGAAACGGCACGAACGCAAGCCGATGCGCTGACCCGCCCCATGCAGGCAAGCGGGCATGTTCACATGCAAACATTACGCCTCGTCTTGTTCCATGATGGGGGAGCAGGCTCGCGAATGTCAGCAATCGGGAATGGCAAATGGGGCGCTTGGACGGCCAACCGTAGGCGCTTTCTGCCGTCTGCACCCTCACCAATACGCGGCCATCAATTCCGCCACCCATCCCGGTTGTCGTATTTCTCCGCGAGGCAGAAACTCGCGCATCACCGGCTTTATGTCGATCACGGGCGTGCCGTCGATCGCATCTAGGCCCTCAACATGGAGCCGAGTGCCCTCAAGGGACAGGATTCTGCATACCGTCACACCGAGCCGGTTCGGCCGGTTTTTGCCGCGTTGGCCGAAAATGCCGGTGAGCGGCCAATCCTCTCGGTCGCGTGGGTGGCGAGCGCCCTTCTCAATCTTCTCCGGCGTCACCTTATCGAAGAGGAAGATGATTTCCGCATGGCTGAACGCCTCCAACCCGGCGAGCGCATCGGGGCCAAACTCCGCCGGATCTAGCTCGATGGTAGAACGGCTCTGACCCCAATCGTCGTCGATCGGATCGGCCCTACCGCCACGCACATGCCCAACAGCTTCGATCGTGTATGTCATTGATCCGCTTGTCTCCGTATGTTTGCATGTGAACATGCTTACTTGCCTACAGGGCTTTCCCCCATCTTGCGCAGCCAGTCGTTGAACGCCTCGGCCATCGCGTCCTGCAAGCTCATCCCGTGCTTGCGGGCGGTCATGTGCATGGCGAACGACATATCCGGGCTGAAATAGCCCGTCATCGCCTTCTTGCCCTGGCGGCTCGGCGCAACCGGGCTGCTGCCGGTCGCTGTGCCGGTGCCGCCGGCGATCGGCGCGGACGCCCTCCCCTCCGGCTCGGCCGTCGCTGGCGACGGCGCGGGATCGCGATCCCGCAATGCAAGCAATGATCCCTTCCGGCTCATACGCTGGCCCTTCGTTTCCTAGATGCTGGCATGTTTACATGCCTACATGCCCACTTGTAAAGCTGGCGCACCTCGTCGGCCGCCTTGCCGTTCGGCTCGATCTCCATCACGGTTTTGCCCTCCGTCGCCGCATGGCGGAACGCGGCGCGATCCGCGACATGAAGCGGGCAGGCATCCAGCCCATAGCCCTGCACGAGCTGCGCCGCCTCGTCATACATGCGCGGCGCGGTCGGGCTTCCCGCCGTGAAGATCACGAACGCGGGCTTGCCGCGCATCTTCACAAGGCTGGCGGTGGTCTTGATCGCGGCCAAGTCGAACGCGCTCGGCCGACACGGAATCAATACCAGGTCAGCCGCCTCGACGGCGGCGCTGGCGGCGCTGTCGGCATGGGGCGGGGTGTCGATCACGATGAACGCCGCGCCCTGCGCCGTCGCCTGCTCGATCTTGGCGGCGAGGCGAGGGGGAGCGCTGTCAATCACGACCGGGGGCGCATCCTGCCGCCATGCCGCCCATTGGCTCGCCGTCGCTTGCGGATCGAGGTCGATCACCAGCGCGGTATGACCGGAATCCTCGGCGGCGGCGGCCAGATGCAGGGCAAGGGTGGTCTTGCCCGCGCCCCCCTTCTGGCTGATGATCGCGATTGTTGGCATGTGAATATCCTTACATGAACGCATGTTTGCATGTGGGCATAACGCAAGCCGCGCCCGAATGAAAGGGGCAGGGGGGGGCTTAACCTCCTTCGCCCTCGTCCCCCTCGCCTTCGTCATCGTCCAGCGCCTCATGCTGCATGACCCCATGATCCTCGATCGGGCAAAGCGGCGCTCCGGCCAGCTCCAGCCATTTGCGCGCAGTCCTGACGGTATAGCCGCACGTCGCGCACTCGCATTTGAGCATCCGGGTTTTCTGCTTCTTGGGCGCGGTCGACTCCCCGCCTGTGTCGAGACGGGCATGAGGGAGGGGGCCACCGGCATCGAGGATCGGCGCGACCGCCGCAAGGAACGCCTCGCCGGGAGTGGTGGCGCGCATCGGCCCGACAAGGCCAAGCCCCAGCGCAACCCGTTTAAACGCCATCCCATGTCCGGCCGGGATGCCGACAGCGGCATGGACCAGCTCATGCGCAAGGATCGCCGCGATCTGCGCCGGCAGGGCGTCGGCCGCGTGCGCCAGGTCCGGGCGGATGAAGATTTCAAAATGCCCGTCCGCGCTGAGCCGGTTGTCCCAGCACTCGCCGATCGCCTTGCCCTTGGCTCCCCTGCTGGTGAAGCCGATCGCCACGCGCACGCGATCGGGCAGAGGGGCGTCCAGCGCCTCGAACAGCGGGGCCATGCCATCCGCCACCGCATTGAGCCAGCTTTCCCGGTTGTCATGGGTCATCGTCTCTACTCCCTTCAAATCGCCCTTGGGGCGATGGCCTCTCGCCATCGCTCCCGAGTTCGCGCGGAGCAGCCGGCAGAGAGGGGGGCAGCGAGAATCTGACGGGGTGGTGCGGGCGCAGCGAGGCGCAGCCGAGTGAGCCACGGCCCGTCTGATTGTCGTTGCGGGGGAGAGGCGGCCGGGACCGCCTTTCCCCCCTCAAGCGAAGATCGACGCCGGCGCACGCCGGCACCTCGTCCCGCCATGTGGATCGTCACCTTGGGCCAAGACCGCTTGCGGGCTTGGGGAGCGTAAGCGACTAGAGCCACGGTGTCGCGCCAGCGGCAGGCGCTAAATTGCTTGGCGTGAAAAGCCGGATTGATTCCGCGCCGTGAACGAAACCCAAATTGCAGGGGAGCGCCATCTTGCGAAAAGCTGGTTTGTGACTACATTGGGACTACGTTACTTTGAAAGGAAATCACAATGGCCGTCGCCGACACCTATGTTCGCGCCAGGATCGACAATGCGACAAAGGAACGCGCCACCGCCGCGCTGGGCGCGATGGGGCTTTCGATCTCCGACGCTATCCGGCTGCTGATGCTGCGTATCGCTGATGAGCGGCGTCTGCCTTTCGAGGTCAAGGTGCCGAACGCCGCGACGCGCGAGGCAATGGCGGAGCTGGCGGCGGGGAAGGGCGCTAAGTTCGCCAGCGTCGATGCGCTGATGGCGGACCTCCATGCGGACGATTGACCGTTCGACCCGGTTCAAGCGCGACTACAAGCGGGAATCGAAAGGCCGGCATCGGGCGACCCTCGACGCCGATCTTCAACCCGTCTTGGTCGCGCTGGCGACCGATACGCCGCTCGATCCCAAGTATCGCGACCATGATCTGAGCGGCGATTGGGCGGGCTACCGTGATTGCCACGTCAAGCCGGACCTGGTGCTGATCTACGCCAAGCCCGACGACTCCACGCTGCGCCTCGCCCGTCTCGGCTCCCATAGCGAAGTTTTTGGGTAAGGGAGGGGAAACGCATGAGGGTCATATTCATCCGCCACGGCGAAAGCACCGGCAACGCCGGCGTGCCGTGCCACGATCTGGCGACGATCGAGCTGACGGAGCGGGGCCACGAACAGGCGCGCGCGGTCGCGGCGAGCTGGGCCGAAGCGCCCGCGCTCATCGTCACCTCGCCCTATACCCGCACCCGGCAAACGGCCGCGCCTACCATCGCCAGATTCCCCGCTGTGCCGGTGGAGACGTGGCCGATAGAAGAGTTCACCTATCTGCAACCGGCGCGCTGGAACGGCACGCGCAGCGCCGAACGGATGCCGCACCTCGAACGCTATTGGAGCGCGGCCGATCCAGATTATTGCGACGGGGAAGGGGCGGAGAGTTTCCGCGCCTTGCTCCGTCGCTGCGACGCGGCGCTGGCCCGCCTCGCCGCCATGCCTGCCGGATCGCTGGTCTATGTGTTCGGGCATGGGCAGTTCATCCAGGCCGCCCGCGCGATCGTCGCCGACGCCCATCTGGACGATCGGGCCAAGATGCTCCGGTTCTGGCGCAAGGGCGAACCGCCGGCGATCAGCAACGCGGAACCGGTTGAAATCCGCTGGATAGGGGATCGTTGGGCCTGTGCGTCGGCCGTCGCCGCGTGATCGCGGAAACGGCAAACTTTGGTGGATTTCTGATGGTCTGGTTTTCGGCGCTGGATCTCGAAAGCTGACGTTACCGCTTACTGTCTTTTTCGGTAAGCTTCGATTGCCAACCACGGACCTTTGCCCGCCTCGAAGCCGCCACCAACATAGTCTTCGATCAGAGCTATGTCCCACGCGGCTGATCGAGCATAGAAGGTGCGAAGCTCGTCAGCGGAGGGGTAGTTGTAATATCGCCCCACGCTATCGCGGCCTTCCGAGCCCCCAGATTTGTAGGTAGCGAAATGGATGCCCCCCGGTTTCAGCGCAGCGTAAACCCTTGCCAAAACGGGTGAGAGCGCAACACGCGGGACATGGATTAGGCTCGCACTGGCCCACACGGCATCGTAGATTTCCACCGCATCAAGTTCATCAAAACGCATAATAGAAACCTTGCCTCTAAGCCGCTTTGAGGCCACCGCCGCCAAACTCGGCGAGCCTTCTGTGGCGTCTACCATGAGGCCGCAATCAAGCATCGCAGCGGCGTCAACCGCCCCGCCGCAGCCGAGATCGAGAACTCGTGACCCAGGCGCAACCTTGCTCATAAAGTGAGCGAGATATCGGTTTTGGCCGCCGCTACCGCTGCCAACATAAGTGGGAGCGGCGTCGGTATAATATCGCAATGTTGCTAGGCTCAGGACCTGTTAAATCGCTTGCGTAGATGGCCCAGTCGGCCCGAAGCTGCGATTTTGGTCATCTTGGAGAACACGTCGGGAACGGGCTGGTTGTTGTTGACGAT
>NZ_JAKKIE010000040.1 GCF_021742065.1 Rhizorhapis sp. SPR117 | reverse complement strand
TCGACCGCCATACCCACAGCACAGGCTTCAGCCACAACCCATGAACCTACCGGCATCAGCCGGTCTGTCATTCAGTTGCAAATCCATGAGTGACGCAGTTGCATATGCAGGCTTGTTTGTTGCCGCCTTCGCAGCCGCGACGATATTCCCGATGCAGTCGGAAGCCCTGCTCGTAGCCATGCTGCTGGGAGACTATTCACCGGTTACGCTCATTCTGGTTGCCAGTACGGGAAATATTCTGGGTTCCCTCGCCAACTGGTTCCTCGGTCGCTGGATCGAAAGATGCCGACACCATAGATGGTTTCCGGTAAGTGAACACGCTCTGGAACGCGCACAGCGCTGGTATCACCGCTATGGCAGGTGGTCGCTATTGTTGAGCTGGGTGCCCGTAATCGGCGATCCATTGACAGTCGTTGCAGGTGTCCTTCGTGAGCCACTGCCAGTTTTCCTGCTGCTGGTGACGGTAGCCAAGGTTGGCCGCTATTTGGTGTTGGCAGCAGCCACCCTGAGTATAGGCTAAATTTGATCGACGCGTGCGAGCAGGCTGGCATTCTTGGACTGCGATGGCTAATGCCAACCCCATGGAACATAAAGAATCTCACGCGCAATTACGACCGCTTCCTCTACTGATTTTCAGTTCGCGCTGGCTCCAGCTGCCGCTGTATATTGGATTAATCGTGGCGCAGTGCGTCTATGTCTTCCTGTTCTTGAAAGAGCTTTGGCATCTTGTACTACATGCCAACGCATTTGGTGAGCAGCAGATCATGCTGGTCGTCCTCGGGCTGATCGATGTCGTGATGATCTCCAACTTGCTCGTCATGGTGATCGTCGGCGGATATGAAACCTTTGTCTCTCGCCTGGGGCTACAGGGCCATCCCGATCAGCCGGAATGGCTGAGCCATGTCAATGCCGGTATCCTTAAGGTGAAGCTGGCGATGGCGATTATCGGCATATCATCGATCCATCTGCTTCGCACGTTCATCGAGGCTAGCCGTATCGGGCAGGAAGGGGCGAACGTCACAAGCGAAGGCGTGATGTGGCAGACTATAATCCATACCATTTTCATCTTGTCAGCGATCGGAATCGCCTATGTCGATCGGATGACTGTGCAAAAGCACTGACGTCCATTCCCGCGTTTCGGGAAGCACCCCAAAATTTAACCAATGTCGCGCGAAACGGCCCTATTCCACCTGCTTTTCAAACCGTTCGATCACCCAGTCTTCGGCCTGTGCGGCGCCGATCCATTCCTGCATGAAGGGGTGGTTGATGACGGCATGCATATAGCCCTCGGCAAAGCGGGCCACGGGGAGGGAATAGGTGATGAAGCGGGTGATGACGGGCGCGAACATGATGTCCGCTGCGCCGAATTCACCGAACAGGAAATCGCCCGATCCGCCAAAGCGTGCGCGGGCCTGTGCCCATAGTTGCATGATGCGGTCGATGTCCAGCATGACATCGGGTGCAGGCGGTTGGGCGGGGTAAATCTGGCGAATGTTCATGCAGTGGGCACGGCGTAGCGCGGCGTAGCTGGAATGCATTTCGGCGGCTATGGAGCGCGCCATGGCTCGCGCGGCGGGGTCCTTTGGCCAGAATTTGCCGTTGCCGGTCTTTTCGTTCAGATATTCAATGATGGCGAGGCTGTCCCACACCGCAATATCGCCGTCCCACAGGATCGGCACCTTGCCCGATGACGGCGCGAAGTCTTCATCCTGACGACGCTGTTCCCATGCTTCATCATAGAGGGGAACGACCAGCTCTTCGAATAGCAGGCCCGATTGTCTGCAGGCGAGCCAGCCGCGTAGCGACCAACTGGAATAGGCCTTGTTTCCGATGATGAGTTTCATAAGGCTTGATCCCTTACAAGGTCAGGCAGGCGTCAGTCGAGCGCGTCGATGACCGCAGCGCGCAATTCGGGGATACCCATGCCCTTTTCACTGGACGTCACGATGATATCCGGATGGGCGGCGGGGCGTTTGCGGATTTCGGTAGTGACGGCTTCGCATGTGGCGGCAAGGTCGCTGGCCTTCACCTTGTCCGCCTTGGTCATGACGATGCGATAGCTGACCGCTGCATCATCGAGCATCTTCATGATGTCGCGGTCGACCTCCTTGATGCCATGGCGGCTGTCGATGAGGACGAGCGTGCGTTTGAGCACTTGCCGCCCGCGCAGATAGTCGTTGATGAGAAAGCGCCACTGGCGGATCATGTCCTTGGGCGCCTTGGCAAAGCCATAGCCGGGCATGTCGACAAGACGGAACAGCAGGGGGTCGCCTACATCGAAGAAATTGAGTTCCTGCGTGCGGCCCGGTGTGTTGGACGTGCGCGCAAGGGAGTTGCGACCGGTCAGTGCGTTCAAAAGCGAGCTTTTGCCGACATTGGACCGACCGGCAAAGGCGACCTCCTTTACCAGCGGATCGGGCAGGAATTTCAGATCCGGCGCGGATTTGAGAAAGCCTATCGGCCCCGCAAAAAGCTTTCGCGCGGTTTCGATGGGATTTTGGTCTGGTCCGTCAGTCATATTCTTCTTCCGTCGTCATTCCCGCGAAGGCGGGAATCCATCTCCCGGCGATGCAGCAAGCGGATTGTCCAGGAGATGGATTCCCGCCTTCGCGGGAATGACGAAGTGACTTGCACCTGATCCTATTCCGCCTTGGCCGGTGTTTGTAGTGCCGGGTGACGACTGTAAAGCCACTTTTGCTGGGCAATGGTGAGCACGTTGGAGGTGATCCAGTACACCAGCAGACCCGCCGCGAATGGCGCCATGATGAACATCATCATCCACGGCATGATGGCAAAAATCTGTTGCTGCGTCGGGTCCATCTGCGTGGGGTTGAGGCGGAACTGCAGCCACATGGTGATGCCAAGAAGGATCGCCAGCACGCCGATGGCGAGGAATGCGGGCGGGTTGAAGTCGAGCAGGCCAAAGAGGTTCAGGATATGCAGCGGATCGGGCGCGGACAAATCCTTGATCCACAGCACGAATGGTTGGTGCCGCATTTCGATGGTCAGCATCAACACCTTGTAGAGCGCGAAGAAGATCGGGATCTGCAGGAACATCGGCAGACATCCGGCCAGCGGATTGACCTTTTCCTCGCGGTATAATTGCATCATTTCCTGCTGGAGCTTGGGTTTGTCGCCCTTGAACTTTTCCTGCAGCACCTTCATTTTCGGCTGCACGGCGCGCATTGCCGCCATGGAGGCGAACTGTTTCTGCGCAATGGGGAACATCAGGCCCCGGACGACGAAAGTCAGGCAAATGATAGCGACACCGAAATTGCCGATTGCTTCGAACAGCCAGTGCAACAGGAAGAAAATGGGTTTTTCGAACCAGTAGAACCAGCCCCAGTCGATCGCGCGATCGAAAAGGGTGATGCCGCCGTCCTGATAGCGTTCGAGCAACTTGGTTTCTTTAGCGCCGACAAACAGGCGCGATGTCTGGCTATCCGTTTTTCCGGGCGCGAGCAGGGTCGGGTTCAGGCTGAAATCGGCCTGATAAATGTCACCGCCGCCCTTGCGGAACTTGGCGTTTATCGCCGCTTTCTGATCGGGGACGAGGGCGGAAAGCCAGTATTTGTCGGTAAAGCCGATCCAGCCGCCGGTGCTGGCAATGGCTGTATCACCATCTTCGTCCAGGTCTTTGAAATCGATATCGTAATTGGCCTTGTCATTGAAGACGCCGATCGGGCCAGTATGAATGGTCCAGCTCGATGGATCCTCCGACACGCCTTTATGGCTGATATATCCATAAGGGCGCACGCCGACCGTTCCGGTTCCGGTATTGCGGACCTTTTGCGTGACGGTGAACATATAGTCGTTGTCGATGGCGTAGATGATTTCGAATATCTGGCCCTGACCATTGTCCCAGCGCAGCGTCACCGGGGTTGATGGGGTCAGCTTGGTATCGCTTGTTGTCCAGACCGCGTCAGCATCGGGGGCTTTGAGGCCATCGCCCGACCAGCCGAAGCCGCTGAAATAGCTGTCCTTCGTGCCGCCGGGGGAAAAGAGGCGGATGGGCGGGGAGTTTTTCTCGATCGTTTGCCCATAGGTAGGCAGGACGACGTCGTCGATGCGTGCGCCCTTCAAGCTGATCGATCCGGTGAGTTTGGGGGTTTCGATGGGAATGCGCGGCGCCTGGGCAAGTACCTGCTGCAACGGGCGGATGTCCTTGGCCGCATTGGCCGCAGGTCCGGTGTCCGATGGAGCAGCGACTTGTTCGCCTGATGGTGCTTGCGTGGCGGGCGGCGCTGCGGTCGGAAAAAACTGGTTGGCGACATAAGGCCACCCGAACAGGATCAATGCCGTCAGCACGACCGCCAGGATGATGTTGCGCTTGTCGTCCACGTAAAACTCCCGAAAAAATCCGATTATCCTGTGATCATGGTACTGGATCGTAACCCGATCCGCCCCAGGGATGGCATCGCATTAGCCGTTTGATCGCCAGCCAGCCACCCCTTAACGCACCATATTTCCCCAGCGCCTCTATCGCATATTGCGAGCAGCTGGGCGCATAGCGGCAGGACGGAGGCAAAATGCGCGAGGGGCCGATTTGCCAGAAGCGTGCAATGAGGATGAAAAGCCGCGCAATCATGTCGCGATCCGTTTCAGCGCCTTGACGAATTCGGCGCGCAGGGCCGCGAAATCCCGTTCTATACCGCCCGCGCGGCCAATGAGGATATGGTCGGCGCCGCTTTTACCCATGTCAGGCAGTAATTCGCGCGCCAATGCACGGAAACGGCGCTTCATCCGGTTGCGGACGACGGCGCCGCCAATTTTTTTCGTGACGGTGATGCCAAGGCGCCTGGTACAGTCGCCATCGTTCCGGTCATGGACCAGCAGGACAAAGCCCGGCATGGCCATGCGGCGGCCCTTATTGGCGGCAAGAAAATCCGCGCGCTTCGTTATCGTGACGATAGCGCGGTCAGCTTCCTGCTGGTTCAGGCGCTCAGCGACTTGCGGCCGCGTGCACGGCGGGCGCGCAGGATGTTGCGGCCGCCGACCGTCGCCATGCGGGCGCGAAAGCCGTGACGCCGCTTGCGCACAAGGTTGCTCGGCTGAAAGGTGCGCTTCATCGCTCATTCCTTAAAATCAAATATCGTAACAGAAAAGGGCCGCCACAGGCGGGCGGCCTCATATCAACAGGGCCGATAGGCAAAACCGGGGCATGAGTCAATCATCAGCGTCACCTTGTTGCGCTTTTCTGTGCTTGCGCCGGAAATGACTCTTGCGGCGCAGACCCCAGTCCGTCCAGTGGCCATAGCGCGGCCAGCGCTTTTTGAACTGGACATAGCGTCGCTTGGCCCATTTGCTGTTCCGCAGTGTGAGCGCCAGTCCCGCGATCAGCACCAGAACCCCGCCGGGGCCAGGCAAGGCGCCAATGACGGGGGACAATATGATGAGGAGCAGACCAAGCGCCAAAAGGCACAGCCGCAATATTTCATTGCGCGCCATGTGCACTGGTGTCCTTTGCGTTGTCGTCTCGGGCCATGAGGTCCATTTGGGGAGCCATCGCCGTGCGGACAAGCCCGTCACAGCTTAACCGGTCCGAAGTGTTTTGGACGAAGTTCGCGGAATGTGGACGGGTCTCTCGCTTGTTCGGATATTGAGCGCGGTTTACCGCATTGCGGGTAATCAAAGAGCGCATCTATTCACCTGAGGAAAACCGGCATGAGTGCTGCGAAGATCGATAGATTGCCTGTTGCACAGATGGGTCCGGAGGACGTTCCGCAGCCCCCCAATCCCGCGCTGCATGGATTGCGTCTTTTCGTGGTGGAGGATGAGGCGCTGGTTGCGCTGCTGCTCGAAAGCATGCTGGACGCGCATGGCTGTATCATTGTCGGGCAGGCGGCTGCGGTCAAATCAGCGCTTGAAGCTGTCGCGCGGCTTGGCCGGGGTGTGGATGTGGCCATTCTGGACGTCAATCTGGGCGGAGAAAGAGTGTTTCCGGTGGCCGACGCCTTGATGGAAAACGGGATACCCTTTGTGTTTACCACCGGATATGGCCCCCTGGGATTGGAGGATCGCTATCCCGGCCGTACCGTCATCACCAAACCCTATAGGGAAGCCGTGCTTGTGGAGGCAGTGCTGGATGCCCGTCGAGATTCCTTGCATTAGCTGTTGACCCAAAACCCGCCTACTTACCAAGCCATTGAAAACAATCCTCGACTCTTGCCATTCCCTTGGGCAGAACAGAAGCTGAACAGGGTGTATTGGGGGGAGACGCGCTTGGTCGCGATAGTGTCGACGGTTGCCTATCTCGGGCTGGAAGCGCGCGGTGTAGAGGTTCAGTGTCAAGTCGCACCGGGTGTACCGGCCTTTGTCGTGGTCGGTTTGCCAGACAAGGCTGTGGCCGAAAGCCGGGAGCGGGTGCGCGCGGCAATTTCAGCCATCGGCTTGTCGCTGCCGCCCAAGCGAATCACGGTGAACCTGTCCCCTGCCGATCTGCCTAAAGAAGGATCGCATTACGACCTGCCCATTGCGCTGGCTTTGCTTGGCGCGATGGGTGTGATCGATGCGGAAACGCTGGCAAGTTATCTGGTGGTGGGCGAAATGGGGCTGGATGGGCGGATTGCGCCATCGCCCGGTGTGCTGCTAGCCGCGCTGCATGCATCGGAGCGCGAACTGGGGCTGATCTGTCCGGCGGTGCAGGGGGCAGAGGCGGCATGGGCGGGCAGTATCGAAGTGATTGCCGCGCCCGACCTCATCGCATTGCTCAATCATTTCAAGGGCAGTGCGCATCTGACGCCGCCAACGCCGGGTGAAGCGACGCCGATTGCGCGGAACGTCGATCTGAAACAGGTCAAGGGGCAGGAAAGCGCCAAGCGCGCGTTGGAAATCGCGGCGGCGGGTGGGCATAATTTGTTGATGGTCGGGCCGCCGGGTGCCGGTAAATCGCTGATGGCAAGTTGCCTGCCGGGCATATTGCCGGATCTGACGCCGCCCGAAGCGCTGGAAGTTTCCATGGTGGCCTCTGTTGCCGGAACGTTGCAGGATGGGCGGATGAGCCGGACGCGGCCCTATCGCGCACCGCATCACAGCGCCTCGATGGCCGCGCTGGTCGGCGGCGGATTGAAGGTCAGGCCGGGGGAAGTGAGCCTTGCGCATCTGGGTGTGCTGTTCCTCGACGAATTGCCCGAGTTTCAGCGCGGGGTGCTCGACAGCCTGCGTCAGCCGCTGGAAACGGGAGAGGTCAGCGTGGCGCGCGCCAATGCCCATGTGACCTTTCCGGCGCGGGTGCAATTGATTGCCGCGATGAATCCGTGTCGTTGCGGCCATTTGGGCGATGCGGCACTGGCCTGTTCGCGTGCGCCCCGATGCGCAGCGGATTATCAGGCTAAGGTGTCTGGACCGCTGCTTGACCGTATCGATCTGCATGTCGAGGTGAATGCCGTCACCGCCGCTGATCTGGTCCTGCCCCCGCCCGCCGAAGGGTCGGCCGAAGTCGCCGGGCGGGTGGCAAAGGCGCGGGCACGGCAGACGGCCCGCTATAATGGCCACGGCCCGCGCACCAATGCGGAGGTCGATGGCGACCTGCTGGAAGAAGTGGCTGGGCCTGACGATCCGGGGCGGCATTTGCTGGCCCAGGCAGCGGAGGCCATGCGCCTTTCCGCGCGCGGTTATACTCGTGTGTTGCGCGTGGCGCGCACGATCGCGGACCTTGCGGGTGCCGAAAAAGTCGGGCGCGTTCATATTGCCGAAGCTTTAAGCTATAGAAGACAGGCGCCGCGCAATTGAAGCGGGTCCGATTGCGGTGCCTTGACCCGTCTGTATGGAATGGGAGGAAAGCAAGATGGAATGGATGATCATGCCTTTGCGGCGCTATGCGCAGTTTTCCGGTCGGGCGCGGCCCAAGGAATTCTGGATGTTCGTTCTGTTTGTCATCATCGGCATATTCGTACTGAGTTTCGTCGATGCGGCGCTGGGCTTTGGAAGCAGCCAGCGCTGGATGATGCATGAAGGATATAATGCATCGGCCGGGTTTCGGAACAGCGGCGGCCTGTTGACCTGCCTGTTCTTGCTGGGCACGATCATCCCCTATCTGGCGGTCGCGGTCCGGCGATTGCACGATACGGATCGATCGGGCTGGTGGTTGCTGCTGTCGCTTATCCCACTGATCGGCGGCATCATATTGCTGGTCTTTTTCGTGAGCGGCGGAACGCGGGGCGCGAATCGCTTTGGGGCCGATCCGTTGGAGGATGTAGCGACTCCGGTGGTATAGGGTACGCCGACCCTATCCTTCGCTGGCGATCAGTTTCAGTTCGCCTGCGGGCGGTGCGCCTTTGTGGCTGAACTGGCCGACGATCTGGCCGCCCTGTTCGATGGTGATGTTTTCATAAGCGACATCGCCGATAATCCGCGCCGTGCGTTCGACAATCAGGTCCTTGGCAGTGATCGACCCATCGACCAGGCCGGCCAGACGGGCGGTCTGGGCGGTGACGCAGCCGTTGATGACGCTGTCGGCGCCCTGAACAAGAGAGGCGCAACTCAGGTCGCCTTCGATCTTGCCGTCGACATGCAGGTCGACGGATGCACTGATATTGCCGGTAATGACGACATCGCCGCCAATGATGGAAAAGGGCGTGTTCCTAGCCCCGGTTGCCGGCATCACCGAAGCGTTGTTTGGCGATTTTCTGGATTTCGAGAACATCGGCTTTAGCCTCCAGGAAGCGGCGGGGATTGATGGGTTGTCCGTTCAGGCGCACTTCGAAATGCAGATGCGTGCCGGTCGAGCGGCCGGTCGATCCCATCCGGGCGACCTGTTGTCCGCGAACAACCTTTTGCCCGACCTTGCTGTTGAAGCCCGACACATGAGCATAGCGGGTCATGATGCCCCGGCCATGCGTGATTTCCACCACATTGCCATAGCCTGACCGCTGGCCAACGAAACTGACTTTGCCATCGGCGGCCGCAAGAATGGGCTGCCCATAAGCGCCGCGGAAGTCGAGACCGGCATGAAAGGCGCCATGGCCATTGAAGGGATCGCGGCGATAACCAAATCCACTGCTGAGCATCACTACGCTTGTCGGACGGCCCGAAGGAATGGCCAGCAATCCCTTTTCCAGCGCATCAAGGCGATGGAGCGCAGTGCCCAGAGTATCGAAATGCTCTTCCGTGCCATTCACATCAGCACCCTTATAGGGGATGAAGGGCCCACCCTCCGCAGAACGGGTCTGACGAACAAGCGTGGAGGGGTTAAGGCCAAAGCTGCGAATGGCGGCCTCGACCTTTGCAGTGCGCAGTGCGACGGCATGGGTCAGGCGGCGTGCGAAGGCGATTTGTTGCGTCTCAATCCGGCGAAGCGTTCCGGCTTCGGGAAGAGCCGCGCTGATCTTGCTTGTCTTGGCTTCCAGGGCATCCCCTTTTTCCGGCCCTCTTGCTGTGCTGTTGTCCTTGCCCACCAGCTTGCCGTCGTCAAGCGCGTCGCCAAAATGGCTTTTCACCAGTTCTTCAAGGCTTTCCTGGCGTTGCTCAAGGTCGTCGGTGATTTCATCGACAGAGGCGCGATAGCTGCGCACGGTCTTTGCGGAACTGGCCACGGCGGCTTTCTGCTGATCGAGAGCTGCGCGATCGCGCGCCATGTCATATTGTCCGATCAGCATGAAAACCGTCGCAACGACCCATGCCAGCACGGCCAGAACAACGGTCCCGGCGACTGCAATTTGCAGCCGGGTGCTGATTTTCAGAAACCTGACGCTGCCGTCGGATCGAAGAAAGATTTCCCGTTCAGGAAAAAAGCGCCCCACCCTGGCCAACAGGCCAAGCACGCCGACGTCATTATTAAACACTCGCAAACCCGCTCTTATTTTTTTGCCGATTCGGCCCCTAGCAAAGCGGGCCATGCGCGGCGAATCCGCGGCGGCAGAGTCGTGATGAGTCGAACTATTGACACGACGAAATGAGTTTGCGGCGATTTTGTTCCGCGCATCCGTATATTTTTTTAAAAGCTGCGAGCGAATCATAAGGGACTCATTACAGGATGGGAAACCCGGTTGTTTGCCATTGACCGTGCAGGATGCCGGGGTTATAGGGCGCGCCTGCTTTGCGGCTTGTTGGCTGGGAATCGCTTTTCCGGATATCCGCTTCGGGGCAGTTTTTTGAGCTTGAACATTGCTGGCTGCGTGTGCGGGCCTGGGGGGTTGATTGAACCCCCGGGGTCCTTTTCTGTTGGGGCGAAACCCCTTGAAAGACGCGGTGTCCGGTAAAGTAACTAGTAAAGGTGAAGGGCTTCATGCCGACGATCAACCAGCTGGTCCGCAAGGGCCGCGACCCGCAGAAGGCCAAGTCAAAGGTCCCTGCCATGGATGCAAATCCGCAGAAGCGCGGCGTTTGCACCCGCGTTTATACGACGACTCCGAAAAAGCCGAACTCGGCACTTCGCAAGGTGGCCAAGGTTCGCCTGACCAACAGCCGCGAAGTCATTACCTATATACCGGGCGAAGGTCATAACCTTCAGGAACATAGTGTTGTGCTGATCCGCGGCGGCCGTGTGCGAGATCTTCCCGGCGTGCGCTATCATGTTCTGCGCGGCGTCCTCGATACCCAGGGTGTCAAGGACCGCAAGCAGAGCCGTTCGAAATACGGCGCGAAGCGTCCGAAGTGATCTGAGCAAAGCTCGGATCATCCCGGCGCAGGCCGGGATCCAGGTTAAAGGAATTAGACATGTCACGTCGTCGTCGTCCCGAAAAGCGGGTCATCCTGCCTGATCCCAAATTCGGAGATCAGGTTCTTTCCAAATTCATGAACAGCGTCATGCTGGACGGCAAGAAGTCCACTGCCGAATCCATCGTCTATGGGGCCCTCGAAACTGTCGAGACCAAGGCGAAGAAGGATCCCATCCAGATGTTCCATGACGCCCTCAACAACGTCAAGCCGGGCATTGAAGTTCGCAGCCGCCGCGTTGGTGGTGCAACTTATCAGGTGCCGGTCGAAGTCCGTCCCGAGCGCGCACAGGCATTGGCCATTCGCTGGCTGATCACTGCGGCTCGTGCGCGCAGCGAAACCACGATGGCCGCCCGGCTTTCGGGAGAACTGCTCGATGCGGCGAATAATCGCGGCAATGCGGTCAAGAAGCGGGAAGATACGCACCGCATGGCCGAAGCGAACCGTGCATTCTCGCACTATCGCTGGTAATATACTGTTGCTATGGCCCCGCCAAAGCGCGGGGTCATGGTGATCTCAGCATAATCAGGAACGCGCCGGCATTTGCCGGCAATGGAGTACAGATCATGGCCCGCAGCCATCCGCTCGAAAAATATCGCAATATCGGCATCATGGCGCATATCGATGCCGGTAAGACGACCACCACCGAGCGTATCCTTTATTATACCGGCAAGTCCTACAAGATCGGCGAAGTCCATGACGGCGCCGCCACGATGGACTGGATGGAGCAGGAACAGGAGCGCGGGATCACGATCACGTCGGCTGCGACGACCTGTTTCTGGAACGACCACCGGATCAACATCATCGACACCCCCGGTCACGTCGACTTCACCATCGAAGTCGAGCGTTCGTTGCGCGTGCTTGATGGCGCGGTCGCATGCTTCGATGGCGTCGCGGGTGTGGAGCCGCAGTCCGAAACCGTGTGGCGTCAGGCCGAGAAATATCATGTGCCGCGCATGTGCTTCGTCAACAAGCTGGATCGTACCGGCGCGAATTTCGAACGTTGCGTGGAAATGATCAAGGATCGCCTGGGCGCACGTCCGCTGGTCCTCTATCTGCCGATCGGCATCGAGGGCGGGTTCAAGGGCCTGGTCGATCTGGTCGAAAATCGCGCAATTATCTGGCTGGACGAAAGTCTGGGCGCGAAGTTCGAATATGAAGAGATTCCCGCCGATCTTGCCGATGCGGCTGCCGCTGCCCGTTCCGAGTTGATCGAAACGGCGGTCGAGCAGGACGACGACGTCATGGAGGCGTATCTGGAAGGCAATGAGCCTGACAGCGCGACCCTGAAGAAACTGATCCGCAAGGGCACGCTTAACTTCTCGTTCGTGCCGGTGCTGTGCGGCAGCGCGTTCAAGAACAAGGGTGTTCAGCCGCTGCTCGATGCGGTGGTCGATTATCTGCCTTCGCCGCTGGACATCCCGCCGGTTGAGGGTTTGCGTCTGGACGGCGAAACCACCGAGACCCGTGCGCCGTCGGATGACGCGCCTTTCTCGGCGCTGGCGTTCAAGATCATGAACGATCCCTTCGTCGGTACGCTGACCTTCGCCCGCATCTATTCGGGCAAGCTGGAAACGGCGTCGCAGGTGCTCAATTCGGTCAAGGACAAGAAGGAAAAGGTCGGGCGCATGTTGTTGATGCATGCCAATGACCGCGAAGACATTCAGGTTGCATATGCCGGCGATATCGTTGCGCTCGCAGGACTGAAGGACACCACGACCGGCGATACGTTGTGTGCGCAGAACGCCCCGATCATATTGGAGCGGATGGAATTCCCCGATCCCGTGATCGAGGTTGCGGTTGAACCCAAGACCAAGGCCGACCAGGAAAAGATGGGCATCGCGCTCAATCGCCTTGCCCGCGAAGATCCATCCTTTCGCGTGACCAGCGACCATGAAAGCGGCCAGACGATCATCAAGGGCATGGGTGAACTTCACCTTGAAATCCTTGTCGATCGCATGAAGCGAGAGTTCAAGGTCGAGGCCAATGTCGGCGCGCCACAGGTGGCGTATCGCGAAAGCCTCGCAAAGAAGGTCGATGTCGACTACACCCACAAGAAGCAGTCGGGTGGATCGGGTCAGTTCGGTCGCATCAAATTCTCGGTCGAACCGGGCGAACGCGGCCAGGGCATCATCTTCAACGATGAAGTCAAGGGCGGCAATATTCCCAAGGAATATATCCCGTCAGTCGAAAAGGGCATCCGCGAAATCGCGGCGACCGGATCGCTGATCGGTTTCCCGATCATCGATTTTACCGCGACGCTTTATGACGGTGCCTATCATGATGTCGACTCGTCGGCGCTGGCATTTGAAATCACTGGTCGAGGCGGTATGCGTGAAGCAGCGCAGAAGTCCGGCATCAAACTGCTGGAACCGATCATGAAGGTCGAGATCGTTACCCCGGAGGATTATCTGGGCGACGTGATCGGCGATCTGAACAGCCGCCGGGGACAGATTCAGGGTACTGACAGCCGTGGAAACGCGCAGGTTGTCGAGGCCATGGTCCCGCTGGCCAACATGTTCGGCTATGTGAATCAGCTGCGTTCCTTCACTCAGGGGCGTGCGCAATATTCCATGCAGTTCTCGCATTATGAAGAAGTGCCACAAAATGTTGCCGACGAAGTGAAGGCAAAGCTGGCATAATTAAAATTTGATGCTATGAGCGCCACTTCGCGAGGCGCCCCCAAGCGGTCAAACCCCGGAATTTCCGGATGAGCAGATTTGGATAAGAAGGTAGGATATAATGGCTAAGGCTAAATTTGAGCGGACCAAGCCGCACTGCAACATCGGCACCATCGGCCACGTCGATCATGGCAAGACCACGTTGACCGCAGCGATCACGAAGATTCTGGCGGAAACCGGCGGTGCGACGTTCACCGATTACGCAAACATCGACAAGGCGCCCGAAGAGCGCGAGCGCGGCATCACCATTTCGACGGCGCACGTCGAATATGAAACGGCCGCCCGTCACTATGCGCACGTCGACTGTCCCGGCCACGCCGACTATGTGAAGAACATGATCACCGGCGCGGCACAGATGGACGGCGCGATCCTGGTGGTGAACGCTGCTGACGGCCCCATGCCGCAGACCCGCGAGCACATCCTGCTCGCCAAGCAGGTCGGCGTTCCCGCTCTGGTTGTCTACATGAACAAAGTCGATCAGGTCGACGACGAGGAACTGCTTGAGCTGGTCGAACTCGAAGTTCGCGAACTGCTTTCCAGCTACGACTTCCCCGGCGACGATATTCCGATCGTCAAGGGTTCGGCCCTGGCCGCTCTCGAAGGACGCAACGACGAAATCGGCAAAAGCTCGATTCAGGCGCTGATGGACGCTGTTGACAGCTATATCCCGCAGCCTGACCGCCCGGTCGACAAGCCTTTCCTGATGCCGATCGAAGACGTGTTCTCGATCTCCGGCCGTGGTACGGTTGTGACCGGCCGCGTCGAAACCGGTATCGTCAAGGTTGGTGAAGAAGTCGAGATCGTCGGCATCAAACCCACCAAGAAGACCGTCGTTACCGGCGTTGAGATGTTCCGCAAGCTGCTCGATCAGGGTCAGGCCGGTGACAATATCGGCGCGCTGATCCGTGGCGTTGGTCGTGAGGAAGTTGAGCGCGGCCAGGTGCTTTGCAAGCCCGGCTCGATCACGCCGCACACCGATTTCGAAGCGGAGATCTATGTTCTGTCGAAGGATGAAGGTGGCCGTCACACGCCGTTCTTCGCCAACTACCGTCCACAGTTCTATTTCCGCACTACGGACGTGACCGGCGAAGTCGTGCTGCCTGAGGGCACCGAAATGGTCATGCCTGGCGACAATGTTAAGCTGGCTGTCAAGCTGATCGCTCCGATCGCCATGGACCCGGGTCTGCGCTTCGCTATCCGCGAAGGTGGCCGTACGGTCGGCGCGGGGGTTGTCAGCTCGATCTCCAAGTAATATAGGCAGCGGACCGCCCGAATCGGACGATTCGGGCGGTCTGATTTTTTGCCGCCCCGCGAACAGATCCTCGCAGGAATGTAAATTCTAGAGGACGGCATGGGGCGGTTTGTTTTTTGGCTCTTTCGCATCGGTAATGGACATGGAAACGCAGAATATACGGATTCGCCTGAAGGCTTTTGATCACCGCGTGCTTGATCAGGCTACTGGCGATATTGCCGATACGGCTCGCCGCACCGGCGCCCTTATTCGCGGCCCCATTCCGCTGCCGACGCGCATTGAGAAATTTACCGTGAACCGCGGCCCGCACGTCGATAAAAAGTCGCGGGAGCAGTTTGAAGTCCGCACCTACAAGCGAATGCTTGACATTGTGCAGCCGACGCCGCAAACGGTCGACGCGCTGATGAAGCTGGATCTCGCTGCCGGCGTGAACGTCGAAATCAAGCTCGCTTAACCCGAAGGGGTAAGCGAGCGCACCCCCGCGGAGGCGGGGGTCTCAGGCCGCCCAGCGGGTGCTTGAGGCTCGAGGCCCCAGTCTTCGCTGGGGCTGCGAATTCGGAACCTTCGGTTCCTCATTATAGGGATACCGCTCAGCTTTGCTGTGGTCCTGGTCCCCCGTCGCTTTCACATCAGTGGAAGCATCCAGCCCGGACGGGGTGATGAGATATTGGGTTGGCCGCAAGGGAGTAATCCTGAGCGGTTTTTTCGTTGGATACGCCCACCAATTCCGGTGGGCCTCTGTTGGGAGAATGGATCATGCGTACTGGCGTGATCGCGAAGAAAATGGGGATGACCCGCCTGTTCCAGGACGATGGCCGCCATGTGCCGGTTACTGTCCTGAGTCTTGAACAGTGTCAGGTCGTTGCCCGCCGGGATGCTGAAACGGATGGCTATGTGGCCCTCCAGCTCGGCGCCGGTGCCGCGAAACCAAAAAATATCGCCAAGCCGCAACGCGGTCACTTCGCCAAGGCGGAAGTGGAACCGAAGTTGCAGGTGGCAGAATTCCGCGTGTCCGACGATGCGCTGCTGGACGTTGGAGCTGAACTTTCGGCTGACCATTTCGTCGCAGGGCAGTTGGTCGACATTACCGGCCATACGCAGGGCAAGGGTTTCGCCGGTGCCATGAAGCGTTGGGGTTTCGGCGGTATGCGTGCCACCCACGGCGTTTCCATCTCTCACCGTGCCCATGGTTCGACCGGTCAGCGTCAGGACCCGGGTCGCGTGTTCAAGAACAAGAAGATGGCCGGCCATATGGGTGACCGTCAGCGCACCCAGCAGAATTTGGAAATCGTCCGCACGGATGCCGAACGCGGCCTTCTTTTCGTCAAGGGCAGCGTTCCAGGGTCCAAGGGCACCTGGCTTCTCGTCAAGGATGCCGTCAAGGTCGCCCGCCATGCTGAGGCTCCCTATCCGGGCTCCGTCAAGCAGGCCGCAAACAGCAACGAAGCTCCCGCGAACACCCCGGCTGAAGAAGTCGCGGCTCCGGAAGCTGCAGAAGGTCAGGAGGGCTAAGCCATGAAAGTCAAGGTTCAGACCCTCGATGCCAAGGCCAATGGCGACGTTGAATTGAATGAGGCTGTGTTCGGCGTCGAGCCGCGTGCCGACATTCTGCACCGCGTCGTCACATGGCAGCTTGAAAAGCGCCGTGGTACGGCTCGTGGGGCACGTGAGCGCAGCGATGTTGCACGTACCGGCAAGAAGTTCGGTCGCCAAAAGGGCGGCGGTACGGCGCGTCACGGCGATCGTCGCGCTCCTATCTTCGTCGGCGGCGGCAAGGCGCATGGCCCGCGCGTTCGTGATTTCAATCCGTCGCTGAACAAGAAGGTTCGTGCGCTCGGCCTGAAGATGGCGTTGTCATCGAAAATCAAGGACGGTTCGTTGATCATTCTCGACAATCTGGATGTCAAGGATGGCAAGACCCGTGAACTGGCCGGTCTGCTGGCAAAACTGGGGCTCGCCAAAAAGGCGCTGTTCATTGATGGCGATGCCGTCAACATCAGCTTCGCCAATGCATCGTCCAACCTGATCGGCATCAACGTGCTGCCGGCGGTGGGCGCCAATGTCTATGACATTTTGAAGCATGACACGCTGGTGCTGACCCGCGCCGCTGTCGAAAAGCTGGAGGCGCGTTTCAATGGCTAAAAAACAGGCGCAGGCCATCGACAACCGTCACTATGACGTGGTTGTCGCCCCGCACATCACGGAAAAGGCAACGCTGCTTTCCGAACATAACGCCGTGGTTTTCAAGGTCGCGAACACCGCGTCCAAGCCGGAGATCAAGGCGGCTGTGGAAGCGTTGTTCAACGTGACCGTCACAGGCGTCAACACCATTGTCCAGAAGGGCAAGGTGAAGCGCTGGAAGGGCAAGCCCTACAAGCGCAATGACGTGAAGAAGGCGATCGTGACGCTGGCCGAAGGTCAGTCGATTGACGTCACCACCGGTATCTGAGGCGGAAGAGAATAATGGCACTCAAACATTATAATCCGACGAGCCCGGCCCGACGCGGTCTGGTCCTGGTCGACAAGTCCGGCCTCTGGAAGGGCAAGCCCGTCAAGACATTGACCGAGGGCAAGCACAAGACCGGCGGCCGTAACAATAAAGGCCATGTGACGTCGCGCGGTATCGCGGGCGGGCACAAGCAGCGCTATCGCTTCGTCGATTTCAAGCGCCGGAAATGGGACATGGAAGCCACGGTTGAACGGATCGAATATGATCCGAACCGCACCGCCTTCATCGCATTGCTGAAATATGAAGATGGCGAGCTGAACTATATCATCGCGCCGCAGCGTCTTGCCGTTGGTGACAAGGTCGTCGCGGGCAAGAAAACCGACGTCAAGCCTGGCAACGCGATGGAATTGTCACAGATCCCGGTCGGCACCATCATTCACAATGTGGAGATGAAGCCGGGCAAGGGCGGACAGATTGCACGTTCGGCGGGTACTTATGTGCAGCTGGTCGGTCGTGACCGCGGCCTTGTCGTCGTGCGTCTGAACTCGGGCGAGCAGCGGTACATTCGCGGCGAATGCATGGGCACAGTCGGCGCGGTATCCAATCCGGACAACGCCAACCAGACGCTGGCCAAAGCTGGCCGCAAGCGCTGGATGGGTCGCCGTCCGCTGACACGCGGCGTGGCCAAGAACCCGGTCGATCACCCGCATGGCGGTGGTGAAGGCCGGACATCGGGCGGTCGTCACCCTGTCACCCCATGGGGCAAGCCGACCAAGGGTGCCCGTACCCGCAACAACAAGTCGACCGACAAGATGATCATCCGGTCGCGTCACGCGAAGAAGAAGAGGTAAGCAATGGCCCGTTCCGTCTGGAAAGGTCCTTTCGTGGACCTGCATCTGCTGAAGAAAGCGGAAACCGCACAGGAAGCTGGCGGCCGTGCGCCGATCAAAACCTGGTCGCGTCGCTCCACCATTCTTCCGCAATTCGTTGGCCTGACATTCAACGTCTATAATGGCCGCAAGCATGTTCCCGTCTCGGTGAATGAAGATATGGTTGGTCACAAGCTGGGTGAATTCGCGCCGACGCGTTATTTCCCCGGTCACGCCGCCGACAAGAAGGGCAGGCGCTAAAATGAGTAAGCAGGTAGCTCCTCGTCGGGTGGCCGACAATGAAGCGCTGGCGGTTGGGACGACTATTCGTGGCAGCGCGCAAAAGCTCAATCTGGTGGCGTCGCTGATCCGCGGCCGCAAGGTCGAAGACGCGATGAACATTCTTGCCTTTTCCACAAAGGCGATGGCGGTTGACGTTCGCAAGGTTCTGGCTTCGGCCATCGCCAACGCTGAAAATAACCACAATCTGGATGTCGACGCACTGGTCGTGACCGAAGCATCGGTTGGCAAGGCCCTGAGCATGAAGCGTTTCCACGCACGTGGGCGCGGCAAGTCGACGCGCATTGTGAAGCCGTTCAGCCGGGTCCGCATTGTCGTCCGCGAAAAGCAGGAAGAAGAGGCGTAAGTCATGGGTCACAAGAGCAATCCGATCGGGCTTCGCCTGCAGATCAACCGGACCTGGGACAGCCGCTGGTATGCCGAGGGTCAGGATTATGGCCGTCTGCTGCTTGAGGATATCAAGATCCGCAACTTCATCATGAAGACGTTGCCGCAAGCTGCGATTTCAAAAGTGGTGATTGAGCGTCCGGCCAAGCTGTGCCGCGTATCCATCTATGCCGCGCGCCCTGGCGTTATCATCGGCAAGAAGGGTGCGGACATTGAAAAGCTTCGCCGCAAGCTGGGTCAGTTCACGACCAGCGATGTGTCGCTGAATATCGTTGAAATCCGCAAGCCGGAAATCGATTCCAAGCTTGTTGCACAAGGCGTTGCCGATCAGCTTGAACGTCGTATCGCCTTTCGCCGCGCCATGAAGCGTGCGGTGCAGTCGGCCCTGCGTCTGGGCGCTGAAGGTATCAAGATCACGTGTGGCGGTCGTTTGGGCGGCGCGGAAATCGCACGCGTCGAATGGTATCGTGAAGGCCGGGTTCCGCTGCACACGCTGCGCGGCAACATCGACTATGCCGAAGCCGAAGCCCACACCGCCTATGGCGTGTGCGGTGTCAAGGTATGGATTTTCAAGGGCGAGATTCTGGGCCACGATCCGATGGCGCAGGATCGGCTCATGATGGAAGCGCAAACATCGGGGGTCCGGCCGGCGCGATAAGGGAGAAATCCCAGGCGTCGCCTGATCGGCCGAACCAACGGTGTCAGAAGGTAACAAAACATGCTGCAACCAAAGAAAATGAAGTATCGCAAGGCCTTCAAGGGCCGGATCAAGGGCGACGCGCCCGGCGGTACTGCGCTCAATTTCGGCTCTTATGGCCTGAAAGCGATGGAGCCTGATCGTCTGACCGCACGTCAGATCGAAGCGGCTCGCCGTGCGATTACACGTCACATTCGCCGTCAGGGCCGCTTGTGGATCCGCATATTCCCGGATGTTCCGGTTTCAAAGAAGCCTGCCGAAGTCCGTCAGGGCAAGGGCAAGGGTTCGGTTGAATATTGGGCCGCTCGCGTGAAGCCGGGCCGCATCCTGTTCGAACTGGACGGCGTTCCCGGTCCGCTGGCTGCTGTCGCATTCGAACGCGCCGCCGCCAAGCTGCCAATCAAAACCAAGGTCGTGGCCCGCCTCGGCGACACGTCGCATCTGGGAGCATGAGCACGATGGCCAAGATTGCAGACCTCAAGGTGAAAACCGACGATCAGCTGAGCGAGCAGCTGGGCGAGTTGAAGCGCGAGCAGTTCAACTTGCGCTTTCAGGCTGCCACGAACCAGCTCGAAAAGCCAAGCCGCATGCGTGAAGTGCGTCGCACCATCGCGCAGATCAAAACTCTTCAGACCGAGCGCACCAGCGCCGCTGAAGCGAAGTAAGGAGACGACCATGCCCAAGCGCGTGCTGACGGGAACGGTTGTTTCCGACAAGACTGACAAGACGGTGGTAGTGAAAGTTGAGCGCAAGGTGAAGCACGCGCTCTATGGCAAGATCATCCGCCGGTCGAAGAAATATCACGCCCATGACGCCGAGAATGCGTTCAAGGAAGGCGAGACTGTACGGATCGAGGAAACCGCGCCGATTTCCAAGCTGAAAAGCTGGAAGGTGATAGAGCGCGTGGATACGCACAAGTCGCCCGAAGCGGCAGGCTGACGAACAAGAGCTAACGGAACTCCCGGGCCAATAATCGAAAGATTACCCGGAAAGCCATTTGAGAAGGAACCGGATCAATGATCCAGATGCAGTCAAATCTTGAGGTCGCTGACAACAGCGGTGCCAAGCGCGTCCAGTGCATCAAGGTGCTGGGCGGCTCAAAGCGCCGCTTTGCCGGCGTCGGCGACATCATCGTCGTATCGGTGAAAGAAGCAGCGCCGCGTGGCCGCGTGAAGAAGGGCGACGTGCACCGCGCCGTCATCGTTCGCACCGCCAAGGACGTTCGTCGCTCCGACGGTTCGGTCATCCGCTTTGATGGCAATGCCGCCGTTCTGGTCGGCAAGAACGATGAGCCGATCGGCACACGTATCTTTGGCCCGGTTGTGCGCGAACTGCGCGCCCGCAAGCACATGAAGATCATCAGCTTGGCACCGGAGGTTCTGTAATGTCCGCCGCGAAGATCAAGAAAGGCGACAAGGTCGTCATCCTGTCCGGCAAGGACAAGGGCCGTTCGGGCAATGTCGTGCGGGTCATGCCAAAGGATGGCAAGCTGGTGGTTGAAGGCGTCAATATCGCCGCACGCCACCGCAAGGCCAGCCAGACAAACCCGCAAGGTGGCATCGATCGCTTCGAAGCGCCGCTGCACATCAGCAAGGTCGCTATCGCCGATCCCAAGGATGGCAAGCCGACCCGCGTTCGTTTTGAAGAAAAGGACGGCAAGAAGGTCCGTGTGGCCGTGAAGTCCGGGGAGACTATCGATGGCTGATACGTATACGCCACGTTCGAAGGCGCTTTATGATGCAACCATCATCAAGGCGATGACTGAAAAGTTCGGGTACAAGAACCACATGGAAGTTCCGAAGGTCGATAAGATCGTTCTGAACATGGGCGTGGGCGAAGCGACCCAGGACAAGAAAAAGGTCACCCAGGCCGCTGAGGAAATGGAACTGATTGCCGGTCAGAAGCCGGTTATCACCAAGGCGAAGAAATCCATCGCGCAGTTCAAGCTGCGTGAAGGCATGCCGATCGGCGCGAAGGTAACGCTGCGCCGCGAACGCATGTATGAATTTCTGGACCGGTTGGTCACCATCGCAATGCCCCGCATCCGCGATTTCCGTGGTCTTAATCCCAAGTCCTTTGACGGTCGCGGCAATTATGCTTTCGGCATCAAGGAACAGCTGATTTTTCCGGAAATCAACTATGACCGCATCGATCAGGTGCGTGGCATGGACATTATCGTAACCACCACCGCGAAGACGGACGACGAGGCCCGCGAACTGCTGCGCCTGTTCGGTTTCCCGTTCCCGGTTGAAGAGGCACAGCAGGCCGCGTGAGCGGTGCTGCGACAGAGAGAAGGAAGAGAACTTAAGTCATGGCGAAACTGAGTTCCATCAACAAGAATGAGCATCGCAAAAAGCTGGTCAAGAAATATGCCGGCAAATATGCGAGGTTGAAGGCAATTGCGGACGACAAGACTCTGGATGAGTCCGAGCGTCTGATCGCGCGTCTGAAGCTGGCGGAAATCCCGCGTAACGGCAATCCGACCCGCGTTCGTAACCGGTGCGAAGTCACAGGCCGTCCGCGCGCTTATTATCGCAAGTTCCGGCTGTGCCGCATTCTGCTCCGTGATCTGGCCAACAAGGGCATGATCCCCGGCGTCACCAAGTCGAGCTGGTAAGGATAGATAGATGGCATTGACCGATCCTTTGGGTGATATGCTCACCCGCATCCGCAACGGCCAGCAGGCGCGCAAGGACAGCGTCGTCAGCCCGGCTTCCAACCTGCGCGTGCGCGTCCTCGACGTTTTACAGCGCGAGGGCTATATTCGCGGCTATAGCGAAGAAGTGCTGGACAAGCATAAGGGCCTGCGCATCGAGCTGAAATATTTCGAGGGGCAGCCTGCTATTCAGCATGTCGCCCGCGTGTCGAAGCCCGGCCGCCGCGTCTATTCCGGTTCAAAGGAATTGCCGGTCATCCGCAATGGCCTTGGCATTACCATTGTATCGACGCCCCGCGGCGTTCTGTCCGACGCCGAAGCGCGCGACCAGAATGTCGGCGGCGAAGTTTTGGCGGAGGTATTCTGATCATGTCACGCATCGGAAAAAAGCCGGTTGCTATCCCCAGTGGGGTGACTGCAACCATCGAAGGCGGTCTGCTTTCGGTCAAGGGACCAAAAGGCACGCTGGTTCTGCCACTGGCCGATGAAGTCACCTATGCGGTTGAGGAAGGCGCGATTTCGGTCAAGCCGGCCAATGCCTCCAAGCGCGCCCGTGCCTATTGGGGTATGCAGCGCACGCTGGTCCAGAATCTGGTTACTGGCGTGACGGAGGGGTTCACCAAGGTTTTGGAAATCAACGGCGTTGGTTATCGCGCCAATTCGCAGGGCCGGAATCTGAAGCTGCAGCTTGGCTATAGCCATGATGTCGACTTTGCTATTCCGGAAGGGATCGAGATCAAGACCCCGGACAATACGACAGTCGAAATCACGGGCAACGACAAACAGCAAGTGGGGCAGGTTGCCGCCGAAATCCGCCGCTGGCGCAAGCCGGAGCCTTACAAGGGCAAGGGCATCAAATATCGCGGCGAGTTTATCTTCCGCAAAGAAGGCAAGAAGAAGTAAGCCATGGCAAAACTCTCTCTCTTTGAACGGCGCCGTCGCCGCGTTCGCACCGCACTCAAGAGCCGTGGCGCGACCCGTCCCCGGCTTTCGATCCACCGCTCGGGCAAACATATCTACGCCCAGGTCATCGACGATGCGGAGGGCAAGACCGTTGCCGCAGCGTCGACCCTGGACAAAGACGTGCGTGGCAAGGCCGGTGCGACGGCAACTGCCGCCGCCGATGTCGGCAAGCGCGTTGCCCAGGCCGCAACCAAGGCCGGCGTGACCAAGGTTGTGTTCGATCGCGGAGGCTTTCTTTTCCACGGACGCGTCAAGGCGCTGGCGGATGCCGCGCGTGAAGGCGGATTGGAGTTTTAGATTATGGCTGAAGAAAACAACATTGAGGCGCCAGCTGCCACAGCAGCGACAACCGCTCCCGAAGCACCGCAGCAGGAAAATCGCGCACGTCGCGGTCGTGGTGGCGGCCCTGGTGGCGGTGGCGGACGCGGTGGCAACGATCGTGGTGGCGGTCGTGGTGGCCGTCGTGACGATCGTCGCGGCAACCGCGATGAAAATCAGGGCGAAGAACTGATCGAAAAGCTGGTCCATATCAACCGTGTTTCCAAGACCGTAAAGGGCGGTAAACGCTTTGGTTTTGCTGCGCTGGTCGTGGTTGGTGACGGCAAGGGTCGGGCGGGCTTTGGTCATGGCAAGGCGCGCGAAGTGCCTGAAGCCATTTCGAAGGCAACCGCTGCTGCCAAGAAGAAGATGGTGCGCGTTCCGTTGCGTGAAGGCCGCACATTGCACCATGATGGCAAGGGCCATTTCGGTGCTGGCAAAGTGACGCTGCGTTCGGCGCCGGCCGGTACGGGCATCATCGCGGGCGGCCCGATGCGCGCCGTGTTCGAAAGCCTGGGTGTTGCCGACGTTGTGACCAAATCGGTCGGCACGTCCAACCCTTATAACATGATCCGGGCAACCTTTGAGGCGCTTGGCGAACAGACCAGCCCGAAATCGGTGTCGCAGCGTCGCGGCAAGAAGATTGCCGACCTGTTGCGTCGCGGCGGCTCTTCCGAAGCGGTCGCTCAGGCCGATGCTGAAGCTGTGGTGGAGTAAGGCATATGGCGAAAATCAAGATCAAACAGACCGGATCGCCGATCCGCCGTCCTGAATCCCAGCGCAAGGTCCTGATCGGCCTTGGCCTCAACAAGATGCATCGCGTTGTCGAGCATGAGGATACGCCGGAAATTCGCGGCATGATCAGGACCGTACATCACATGGTTGAAGTCGTAGAGTAAATAGGCTCGCCCCTCTCCTTCAAGGGAGGGGTTGGGATGGGGAAGTGCGGCGGCCTGAACTTTTTCTTTACAGACCCCACTCCCCGGCCCTCTCCCCTGAAGGAGAGGGGGAGTAGCGCGAACAGAGCGAAAGCGAGTGCATGATATGAAGTTGAACGAAATCACTGACAATGCGGGCGCCCGCAAGGGCCGGATGCGCGTTGGCCGGGGCATTGGCTCGGGCAAGGGCAAGACCGCCGGGCGTGGCCAGAAGGGCGCCAAGGCGCGTTCGGGCGTGAGCATCAACGGCTTCGAGGGTGGCCAGATGCCACTTCACATGCGTCTGCCAAAGCGCGGTTTCAACAATATTTTCCGCAAGGATTATGCCGAAGCCAATCTGGGTATGGTGCAGAAGGCGATCGATGCTGGCAAGCTTGATGCGTCTGCGACCGTCGATCAAGCCGCGCTGAAGGCTGCGGGTCTGGTGCGCGGCGGCAAGAATGGTGTTCGCCTGCTCGCCAAGGGCGAATTGAAGGCAAAGGTCAGCTTTGCCGTTGCCGGTGCGTCCAAGGCAGCAGTCGAAGCGGTCGAGAAGGCCGGCGGTAAAGTTGAGATTCTCGTCAAGGCAGTCGCTGCGACTGAATAGGCGCGATCCTTGGCACAGTTGCATATCCGGCCCCGCTTCCCGATATGGATGAGCGGGGCCTTTATGTTTCCGGGGATGACTGAAAATCTTGCTTTTGCATGAATCGCGGACAAGTGATGGTAGCATTCGACTTCCATCCCTGGGGTCGCTAAGGGAATCGGATAACGCCCTCCGGCGCAAGACTATGATTGAGGTTTAAGGCACATATGGCATCGAAAGCCGACCAGCTTGCATCCAATATCAGCTTTGCGAAATTTTCGCAGGCGACCGAACTCAAGAGGCGTCTCTGGTTCACGCTCGGCGTGTTGGTCGTATTCCGTTTCCTGAGCTTTGTGCCGCTGCCGGGCATTGACCCGACGGTGCTGGCGCAGCTTTACAGCCAGACTCAGGGCGGTGTGCTGGACATTTTCAATACGTTTTCCGGTGGATCGCTGGAACGCATGAGCCTGATCGCGCTGGGCGTCATGCCCTATATTACCGCGTCCATCGTTATTCAACTTGCGGCCTCGCTGTCGCCTACGCTCGCGGCCATCAAGAAGGAAGGCGAAAGCGGGCGCAAAAAGCTTAATCAATATACGCGCTATGGCACGGTGGGTCTGACGGCGGTTCAGGGCTATTTCATTGCTGTCGGCCTGGAAGGTTACGGCGCGCAATCTGGGCTCCAGGCTGTAGTCGATCCCGGAATGTTGTTCCGCGTTGCCGTTGTTGTCTCTTTGATTGGCGGCACCATGTTCCTGATGTGGCTGGGCGAGCAGATCACCAGCCGGGGCATTGGCAATGGCATATCGCTGATCATCATGGCGGGCATTGTAGCCCAATTGCCGGTAACGCTGAGCAATCTGTTCCAGAGTGGCCGTGAAGGTTCGATTTCCGGTCTGCTGATCATGGGTATCATTGTCATAGCGCTGGGCCTCATCGCCGGTATCTGTTTCATGGAGCGCGCGCAGCGGCGGGTATTGATCCAATATCCCAAGCGACAGACGCGCCAGGGCATCATGCAGGCAGACCGCAGCCATTTGCCGCTCAAGGTCAACACGGCCGGCGTTATTCCGCCGATCTTTGCTTCGTCGTTGTTGCTGATGCCGTTGACAGTCTCGCAGTTTGCCGGACAGGCGACGCAAGGCGACAGCCGCTGGGGCGATTTCATCATTGAACTGAACCAGTTGCTTGCGCACGGATCGCCATTGTACATGGCGCTCTATGGCCTGGGCATTGTCTTTTTCTGCTTTTTCTACACTGCCGTGGTGTTCAACCCGGAAGAAACAGCCGAGAACCTGAAACGTAATGGCGGCTTTATTCCGGGCATTCGTCCGGGCAAGAATACCGAGGTCTATCTGGACTATGTGTTGACGCGCATCACGGTGATCGGGGCGGCCTATCTGGCGTTCATCTGCCTGGTGCCGGAATTCCTGATCGCGCGGGCGGGCATCCCGTTCTATCTGGGTGGGACCAGTCTGTTGATTGTCGTCAATGTCACGGTCGATACGGTGACCCAGATTCAAAGTCACTTGTTAGCCCATCAATATGGGGATTTGATCAAGAAGGCGAAGCTGAAGGGCGGGCGTCTGCGCTAGATCAGAGCGCACAGGGGAGCATAGGTACATGAATATCATTTTGCTGGGGCCGCCGGGCGCAGGAAAAGGAACCCAGGCGAGCCGTCTGGAAGAAACCCGGGGCATGGTCCAGCTTTCAACGGGCGACATGCTGCGCGCCGCCGTCAAGGCGGGCACGCCGGTCGGTCTGAAGGCAAAAGCGGTCATGGACGCGGGCGAACTGGTTTCGGATGAAATCGTATCGGGCATCATCGGTGATCGGCTTGATGAACTGGGTGCTGGCACCGGCGTCATTTTCGATGGCTATCCGCGTACCGCACCGCAGGCGGAATCGCTGGACGCCATCCTGACCGAGCGCGGTCGTTCGCTCGATCACGTCATTGAATTGGCCGTTGATGAGGACGCATTGGTCGAACGCATTACCGGGCGCTTTACCTGCGCAACATGCGGCGAAGGCTATCATGACAGCTTCAAGCAGCCGAAAATCTCTGGCGTTTGCGACAAATGCGGCGGGACGGAATTCAAGCGCCGTCCCGATGATAATGAGGAAACGGTGCGTACCCGCATGGCCGAATACCGCGCCAAGACAGCACCGATTCTGCCCATTTATGAGGCGCGCGGTATTGTCAGCCGGGTCGATGGCATGGCCGATATGAATGACGTGGCGCAGGCCATCACGGCGATTCTCGACGGTCGCTGAACCCCGCTGGCCGCATGCAGGCCGGAGAACTACCCAATACAAGCTGCCCGCAAATCTGCTACCCTTCGGTTATAAACGGCTCCGACTCATGGAGAGAGTCGATTATCCGCGGCTATTTGGCCGCAGCAGGGGAGGGAATGCACGATGGCGATTTCGGATCACGTTGATTTTCCGGCATTTATCGAAGGTGTAAAGCGCCGCAATCCGGGACAGAGCGAATTCGTTCAGGCGGTGCAGGAGGTCGCCGAGGACATATTCGACTTCATTCAGGACAAGGAACAATATCACCACTATCAAATATTGCGCCGGATCGCCGAGCCCGACCGGGTGGTCAGCTTTCGCGTCTGCTGGGAGGACGACAAGGGCAATATCCGCGTCCAGCGCGGATGGCGGGTGCAGAACAACAACAGCATCGGACCCTATAAGGGCGGCATCCGGTTCCACCCGTCGGTTACCGAAAGTGTCCTAAAATTCCTGGCGTTCGAACAAACCTTCAAGAATGCATTGACCGGCCTGCCCATGGGCGGCGGCAAGGGCGGCGCGAATTTCAATCCGAAGGGCAAGAGCGATCATGAAGTCATGCGCTTTTGCCAAAGCTTCATGACCGAATTGTACCGCCATGTCGGTGCGGACGTCGACGTGCCTGCGGGCGACATCGGCGTTGGCGGGCGGGAGATCGGTTATATGTTCGGCCAGTACAAGCGTATCACCAATCAGTTCACCGGCGTGCTGACGGGCAAGGGGCTGGAATATGGCGGGTCGCTGATCCGCACAGAGGCGACCGGCTATGGCGCGGTCTATTTCCTCATGAACATGCTCAAGGAAAAGGGACAGGATCTGGTCGGCAAGGCTGTCGTCATTTCCGGTTCCGGCAATGTGGCCACGCACGCCGCGGAAAAGGTGGTTCAGCTTGGCGGCAGGGTGATGACTCTGTCGGACAGCCAGGGTTTCATCCATGACCCCGATGGCATCGATCAGGAAAAAATCGACTGGGTCAAGACGCACAAGACGAGACGGCGAGGCCGGATCGCCGAATATGTCGAGACCTTTACCGGAGCGACGTTCCACGAAGGGAAAACGCCCTGGGGCGTGCCATGCGATGTGGCATTGCCGTGCGCAACGCAAAATGAGTTGTTGGGCGAAGATGCACGCACGCTTGTTGCCAATGGTTGCATGGCGGTGGCCGAAGGAGCGAACATGCCGACCAATCTGGAGGGCGTGCATGTGTTCAAGGACGCCAAAATCCTCTTTGCGCCGGGTAAAGCCGCCAATGCCGGCGGTGTCGCCGTCTCTGGCCTGGAAATGAGTCAGAACAGCGGGCGGATCAGCTGGAAGGAAGCTGAGCTGCAGCAATTGTTGCTCGACATCATGGAGGGCATTCATAGCCGTTGCCTGGAATATGGGCGGCGCGGCGATTATGTCGACTATGTGAAGGGTGCGAACATCGCGGGCTTCAAGAAAGTCGCAGACGCCATGCTGGCTTACGGCGTGGTTTAAGGAGAGCAGGGACAGTTTTTTCGGAATTACCGGTTTTCAGTTGCGCATAGATGCATTAACCGGCGCCCTTGATCCCCTTTAGGTGAAGAGGCGACTCCATGACTGTCCCGGCTCAAGAATCCATCCTGATCGTCGATTTCGGGAGCCAGGTGACACAACTCATCGCCCGCAGGGTGCGTGAGGCAGGCGTCTATAGCGAAATCGCATCCTATACGATGGCTGCCGAAGCGTTTGAGAGGATGAAGCCCAAGGGGATCATCCTATCCGGCAGCCCCGCATCCGTCACTGACAAGGACAGCCCGCGCGTTCCGCAGCACTTCTTTGAAGCGGGCATACCCATTCTGGGCATCTGCTATGGGCAGCAGGTGATGACGCTGCAACTGGGCGGCAAGGTGGAAGGCGGCGAAAGCGGCGAGTTTGGGCGGGCCTTCATCGAGATTTCCGACCGCTGCACCTTGTTCGACGGCCTGTGGAAAGAGGGTGACCGGCATCAGGTTTGGATGAGCCATGGCGACAAGGTCACCGCCTTTGCGCCGGGGTTCAAGACCGTCGCGGTGACCGATGGCGCACCTTTCGCCGTCATTGCCGACGAGGAACGCAAATTCTATGGCATGCAGTTCCATCCCGAGGTTGTACATACGCCGGATGGCGGCAAGCTGATCGCCAATTTCGCCCGTCATGTCTGCGGCCTTGTCGGTGACTGGACCATGGCGGAGTTTCGAGAAACAAAGATTGCCGAAATCCGTGCGCAAGTGGGCGTTGGTCCGAATGGGGGCAAAGTCATCTGCGGTCTGTCCGGCGGTGTCGACAGTGCGGTGGCGGCAGTCCTGATTCATGAAGCGATCGGCGAGCAGCTGACATGCGTTTTCGTCGATCACGGGCTGATGCGACAGGGCGAGGCGGATCAGGTCGTCAGCCTGTTCCGTGGCGCTTACAATATCCCGCTCGTCCATGTGAACGCGGAAACGCTGTTCATGAACGGCCTGAAGGGCGAAACCGACCCCGAAAAGAAGCGCAAGTTCATCGGCAAGACTTTCATCGACGTGTTCGAGGAAGAAGCGCGCAAAATCGGTGGTGCGGATTTTCTGGCGCAGGGCACGCTCTATCCAGACGTGATTGAAAGCGTCAGCTTTACCGGCGGACCATCGGTTACGATCAAGAGCCACCATAATGTCGGCGGCCTTCCCGAACGCATGAAGATGCAGCTTGTCGAACCGCTGCGCGAATTGTTCAAGGATGAAGTGCGTGAATTGGGACGGGAACTGGGACTTCCGGAGATTTTCGTCGGCCGCCATCCCTTCCCCGGTCCCGGCCTCGCCATCCGTATTCCGGGCGAAGTGACCAAGGAACGCTGCGATATATTGCGCAAGGCCGACGCCATCTATCTGGAGGAAATCCGCAACGCTGGTCTGTACGATGCGATCTGGCAGGCTTTTGCGGTGTTGCTACCGGTCAAGACGGTCGGCGTGATGGGCGACGGGCGCACCTATGACAATGTCTGTGCCCTGCGCGCCGTAACATCGACAGACGGCATGACGGCGGATGTCTATCCGTTCGATGCCGGATTCCTGTCCCGCACCGCAACGCGGATCGTGAATGAAGTGAAGGGCATAAACCGGGTAGTCTACGACTATACAAGCAAGCCGCCGGGCACAATCGAGTGGGAATGATTCGGGGCCATTTTGGCTATCGCGATCAATCGGCAATGCTCCGTCAAAGCATTGAAATAAAAGATTATCTCACGTTATCTATCGAGGTCAATCGCGGAGCAGCGGTTGGCCCTGGCGTCATGCGTGACGGTATCCGGCAAACTTGCACTTGGCCCAATCCAGCGATACCGTCAGAGGCATTGAAGCCAGTGACGGTAATTTTTCCGCACTAAACCATTGTAAATCAAGCGATAATTTCGGCGAAAATGGCCGAAAATCGCCTGACGGTATTTTTGCGTAGAGGAGGTCGGTATGCTCACCGATGTCGCCCTTAAGAACCTGAAACCACGCGAGAAAGCCTACAGAGTCACGGACCGTGATGGCCTTTATGTTCAGGTCTCAACCTCCGGGACGCTGACGTTTCGGCTGGACTACCGGCTGCATGGGCGGCGCGAGACGCTCACGCTCGGGAAGTACGGTCCCTCCGGCTTGTCGCTCGCGCGAGCCCGTGAAGCGACGATCGACGCCAAGCGTGCAGTCTTTGAAGGCAGGTCCCCGGCCCAGGAAAAGCAACGCGATAAACGCCGGATCAAGGAGGCCAAGAGCTTCGGTGAGTTTGGTGAGCGCTGGTTGGTGAAGGCGCCGATGGCCGACAGCACCCGCGCGATGCGGCGTTCGATCTTCGAACGAGAGCTTCTGCCAGTCTGGAAGAATCGGCTGCTGACAGAAATCACGCCGGATGACCTGCGCGCCCACTGCGGTAAGATCGTCGATCGCGGCGCTCCGGCGACTGCGATCCATGTCCGCGACATCCTCAAGCAGATCTACGGGTTTGCGATCTTGCACGGCGAGAAGGTCGCCAATCCGGCCGACGATGTCGGCCCCGCCTCGATCGCGACGTTCGTTCCGAAGGACCGGTCGCTGTCGCCGACGGAAATTCGCGTGATGCTCAAGCAGCTCGACCATGTGGCGACGCTGCCAACGATCCGGCTCGGGATGCGCCTCTTCCTGCTGACTATGGTGCGCAAGAGCGAGCTACAGGATGCGGTCTGGGATGAGGTCGACTTCGAGAACGCCGTGTGGACGATTCCCAAGGAGCGCATGAAGCGATCCAAGGCGCATAACGTCTATCTCTCGCAGCAATGCCTCGACATCATGATCGCGTTGAAGACCTGCGCGGGCAACTCGCGCTACCTTCTGCCGTCTCGGTATGATGCGGATGCGCCGATGTCCCGGGCGACCTTCAACCGCGTCACCTATGCCGTCGTGGAGCGCGCTCAGAAGGAAGGCTTACCGCTGGAGCCGTTCACGGTACATGACTTGCGCCGAACCGGATCGACCCTGCTCAACGAACTGGGGTTCAACAGTGACTGGATCGAAAAGTGCCTGGCCCATGAAGATGGGCGGTCCTCGCGCGGCGTCTACAACAAGGCGGAGTACGAGCATCAGCGACGGCATATGATGCAGGAATGGTCTGACATCATCGATGCCTGGGTGGCGGGGCAGAAGCGCGTGCCGGTCCTGATTCCGTCCTCGATGCCTATGCTCGCGCCTGATCCGGCGCTTTGACGGGACGCGCCTTCCGCTTGCGGACGTCGGGATGCGGCGCCCGGTCGATTGGCGATCGCCTGGCTGTCGCCAGGCGTTCGGTCAGCCACGCTTCGACCTCGGCTAGATCCCACACCACACAGCGCGGAGTGAGCGCGAAGCGACGAGGGAATTCCCCGCGCTGTTCCATCTCATAGATGGTGGTGTCGGCCAGCGGTACGATCTGCCGAAGCTCATGGCGGCGGATCATCCGCTTTTTGAGGGCCTCAGATTTCGTCGACATAACTCTACTCCAACAAGATTGGCGTCTGACACCGATTGGAGCCGATAGACCCAATATGAAAAGAGGGAACACGCCGGCGTAGGGCTCCCGGCGGCTCTGGCGTACAAATCGGCGGGTCGCTTTTATCGTCGCGTAGCCCTTACTCAGGCGCGAGGGGCAGCCCGTCGATCGCCGCGACGGCGTCGACAAGCTGTCTTCGCAGACTGGCCAGACCGATGGCTACGACCAAGTCCTGCCGATCTGCCAAGCCGAGCATAGTGCGCAGCACGAGGTCGGAGTGGCGCATCAGAATCACAAGGTTCTCGCCGCTCGGACTGTTCTTGCCCTCGAACCAGTTCCGAACCGCGCGCTCATTTGAGCGCGTGAGCTGCGCGACGGTCTTGTGGGCCGAGGGGGTGTTGCCGAACTCCGCTTTCAACGCCGCGGCGATCGCGGTGGCGAGCGGTTCGGTGGCCTGTGGCGACGGAAAAGAATTTCCGGTTTTCGACTGAACTTTTCGGTCTTTTTCGGAGAACGACATTCGTCCTGACTCCCTGTAAAAAATGATGGGAAGTCGAACCTGTCCGCTCGGAGCCTAAACGAAAGCAGCCGGTGTGATGAAAGTATCGGAGTCGGTTACTACTGAAGCATCGTCGCTGCCTCCTGTGCGCGCTGCGCAGTATGTCCGTATGTCGACAGAACATCAGAAATATTCGACAGAGAACCAGGCCGAGATCATCGCTCAATACGCCGCCCGTCGTGGCTTCGAGATCGTGAAGACCTACGAGGACTCGGGCAAAAGCGGCCTTCGGCTGGATGGTCGGCTGTCGCTTCAGCAGCTCATCGCCGACGTGCGAGGCGGGCAGACCGATTTCAAGGCGATCCTGGTCTATGACGTGAGCCGCTGGGGCCGGTTCCAGGACGCTGATGAGAGCGCCTATTACGAGTTCATCTGCCGGGAAGCGGGGATCGCCGTTCAATACTGCGCAGAACAGTTCGAGAATGATGGCAGCCTCAGCGCGACGATCATCAAGAGCATGAAACGCGCAATGGCAGGCGAATATAGCCGTGAGCTGTCGGTGAAGGTTTTCACGGGCCAGTGTCGGCTGATCCGACTCGGTTTCCGCCAAGGCGGCGCTGCGGGCTTTGGCCTACGCCGCTGTCTTGTGGATGAGCATCGCCAGCCTAAGGCGGTCCTCAATCATGGAGAGCAGAAGAGCCTGCAAACGGATCGGGTCGTGCTCAGACCAGGGCCACCTGAAGAGATCGAGGTGGTCCGGCGTCTGTACCGGATGTTCGTCGTCCAGCGCCGCACCGAAACGGAAATCGCCGCAGCCCTCAATGATGAGGGCATCCTCACCGATCTTGGTCGTCCATGGACGCGCGGAACCGTCCACCAGGTGCTGACCAATGAAAAATACATCGGCAACAACGTCTACAATCGGGCGTCGTTCAAGCTGAAGGCCAAGCGGGTGGTGAACACGCCCGACATGTGGGTCCGGGGCGACGGGGCTTTCGAGGCGATCGTAGAGCGCGACTTCTTCGATGCGGCCCAGCGGATTATCCAAGAGCGTAGTCGTCGCTTCACCGACGAGGAACTTCTTGGTCGGCTGTCCGCCTTGCTCGTCGAGAAGGGTTGGCTGTCGGGCCTCGTGATCGACGAGGTCGAGGACATGCCATCCAGCTCGACGTTCCGACACCGTTTCGGAAGCCTAGTGCGCGCCTATCAGCTTGTCGGCTACGCCCCGTCGCGGGACTATCGCTATATCGAGACCAATCGAACGCTGCGGACACTGCATCCTGATGTAGTGGCGCAGGTCATTGCCGACATTGGCGCGGCAGGCGGCACGGTGCGCCGCGACCCCATCACCGACCTCCTGCATATCAACGACGAGTTCACGGCTTCGCTGGTGATCTCTCGCTGCCACATCAGCCCCGCCGGCGGACTACGCTGGAAGGTGCGCTTCGACAGCGGGCTGAGGCCCAGCATCACGATCGTGGCGCGGATGCAGGAGGATAATGCCGCCATCCACGATTACTACCTGCTGCCGTGGCTCGACGTCGGCGTCACGCCGAACCTGCGGCTGGCGCCGGAGAACGGCATCCTGCTCGATGCCTACCGCTTCGATACGCTGGAGGCGTTTTTCGATCTGACGCGCCGCGTGCCGCTGAAGGTTGCCGCATGAGCGCGCCGCCCCCCGAAATCTGCTCGGTGCCGGTCGATCTGATCACCATCCTCAACCCGCGAGTTCGTAACAAGCGAATCTTCCAGGAGCTGGTGAACAGCATTGCCCATCTCGGGCTGAAGAAGCCGATCACGGTCAGCCAGCGGCCCGGAAAGTCGCGTTTTGACCTGGTTTGCGGCCAGGGTCGCCTCGAGGCCTTCATCGCGCTCGGCCAGACCGAGATCCCGGCCATCGTGATCGATGCGGCCGAGGAAGATTGTTACGTCATGAGCCTGGTCGAGAACCTTGCGCGGCGCCAGCACAGCCCATTGGAACTGGTTCACGCCATCGGCGCGCTGAGCGCCCGGGGCTATTCGCACCCGGAGATCGCCGCCAAAGTCGATTTCTCGGTCGAGTATGTCAGTGCGATCTGCCTGTTGCTCGACAATGGCGAGGAGAAGCTGATCGCTGCGGTCGAGCGCGGCGTCATCCCGCATTCGATCGCCATGGAGATCGCCCGCGCCAAGGAAGGCGAGGTTCAGCAGGCGTTGGCGCAGGCCTATGAGGAAAAGTCGATCCCGGGCAATCAGGTGCTTGCGATCCGGCAGATCATCGAACAGCGCAATACCAGCGGCAAGCAGCTCCACAAACGCGGATCGCGGGTTGGTCGCACCCAAAAGCCGGTCACATCGGAGAGCTTGATCCGCGCCTATCAACGCGAAACGGAGCGGCAGAAGCTGCTGATCAAGCGCGCCTCCTTGGCGCGCAGCCGGTTGCTGTTTGTCGCCAACGCCATGCGGCGCTTGCTGGCCGACGATCATTTCGTGACGCTGCTGCGGGCGGAGGGGCTGAGCACCTTACCGCGCGCACTGGCTGAGCGGATCGGACCGACGAAGGCATAAGATGTCCGATACGGTCAAAATCGCCTTCGAGCGCAAGATCCTAGCTCTCCCGATCGGTGAGCTCTTGGCTACCAAGGCGCTGCCGGCAGGGGTGCGTGAGTCCGTCAAATATCGCCGGATCGCGGCATCTGTTGCGGAAGTCGGCCTGATCGAGCCGCTGTCGATCGCGCGCCAGAAAGGCGGCAGCTACCTTCTCCTCGACGGACACATGCGGCTGGATGCCCTGCGGTTTCTTGGTGCAACCGAGGCCCCTTGCGTTGTCGCCGACGACGACGAGTCCTTCACCTACAACAAGCGGGTCAACCGGCTGGCGACGATCCAGGAACACTACATGATCGTGCGCGCGCTCGATCGTGGGGTGTCGGAGGAGAAGCTGGCACGCGCGCTCAATGTTGATGTGAAGGTGATCCGCCAGCGCCGCCATCTCCTCGCAGGGATCAGCGGGGACGTCGCCGAGCTGCTGAAGGACAAGCCGGTAGGGCACCACGCCTTCCAGAAGCTGCGCAAGATGAAGCCGATCCGCCAGCTTGAGGTGGCCGAACTGATGGTGTCGGCGAACAATTATACGGTCAGCTATGCCAAGGCGCTCCTGGCCACCTCGAAGCCGTCGGATCTGCACAAGCCTGACGAACTCAAGAAGGCGACGGGGTTGTCGGCTGAGCAGATGGGGCGTCTCGAACGGGAGATGGCGTCGGTGAGTGAGGACTATAAGGAGCTTGAAGTCTCCTATGGTGACGACATGCTGGTCCTGGTTGTCGCCTCCGGCTTTATTGAGCGCCTGCTGGCGAAGCCCGAGATCGAGGGATTTCTGGCGGGGCGGCACCCCGAGTTTCTGGAGAATTTCCGCGCCATCGTGCAGGCCACCTCGCTCGATCAATCGACGACGCCCTGACAACGCAAGTTTTGGGGACCGGGACCCAGAAGCGCCGGGACCGTCGGAGAAGCCGCCGCGAGGGGCGGATCAAGGGCGGTGGCGGGGATGGCGGCGAACCCGCTCGGAGCCCGCTAGGCCAGTCGCCATAGGGCTGGCTGCGTGCCGTTCGCGGCATGATTGTTCTGGAGCGCGCCGATCATTCCGGGTCGGCGCGCTCCAATCGCTCCACCCTGCGGAATTATCGCGCATCTGAGATGCGCGATAATTCTTGCGCGCAGAGCCAGATGGTGGGATTAACGCGCATCTGAGATGCGAGATAATCCAATGGCTCTTCATTTGGTCGGTGAGACAATTGACGCCAAACGCGCGCATCAGCGCGCGCAGGCCGGTGAGTTGATCCAGCTCGTGCGCGGGGTTTACGTCGATGACCAAGGGGACATCGAGGCGACGATCCTCGGCCATGCGGTCCGGATTGCGCACTATCTCTATCCCAATGCCTATCTGTCGTCGGCGAGCGCGGCGCTGCTCGCGCCCACGCCGGACGGGCGGCTGTTCATCAGCGGCCGCCGTAACCAGCGCACGCGGATGCGGACGCTCGAGATCATCCAGAACGAAGCGCCGAAACATCCGTCAACGGCGATTGCGGTCATCGGCGACGATCTGGGCGAGTTGCGCGTCGATGCGTCTTCGCCGCGCCAACGCTTTCTCGAAGCGTTCCGCCTGCGCAGCGAACATTCGAGCGCGGTTACCGCCGACATGCGCGCGCAGATGGCAGCGCGTCTGGTGGAGGAACATGGGACGCCCCAAGCCGCGGCCGACGCCGTCTGGGTGCTGGCGCGTGAGAACGAATGGTATCGCGAAGGCGAAGGCGCCGAACGCTTCCTGCTGGCACAGCCGGGCGTTGCCAGGGCGCCGGTCAACAAGGCGGCGCTCGATCTTCTCGTCGCCTGGCACGGTGAACCCCTCGGCCGGCTGACCCACGATGGATTCGAATGGCGCTGGAAGCCGGGGCGTCGAGCGGGACCGGCCCTCGTTCGCGAGACCACGCCGGGCAAGCTGCCGGCCTTCATTGAATCGCTGCTGCCCGAGGGCTGGCTGGCGCAGGTTCTCCACGAACGCGATGAACGCGAGGCGCTTCGGCGCGGGCGGCGATATATGTCGAACATCGTAATCGTCGAGGGTCGAGAGGAACTGACGGCGCTGCCTGCCGACATTCTTACGACAACACTGGCTGGATACATCGACGCCGGTCGCTTCACGGGCCGCTACGCCGGTCCGGCGCGGGGTGAGATCGAGGAGACCTTCGAGCAGAACCTGGCGCGCATTTTCGCGCGCGCGGAAACGCCGCGCCTGTCGGGCGTCCAGATCAAGGCGCCGATGAGCTTGATGCCTGATGGTGCTCTCGTTCCGGCCATCGATCAGCCGTTCACCCATATCCTAAAGCCTGCCGGCACGGCGGGCTTCGAGACGTTGCCGGTCGTCGAGTGGCTTTGCCTGGAGCTTGGCCGCTCGGCCGGGTTCGATGTGCCCAATGCCGCGCTACTGGAAATGCCCGATGGCATGTCGCCCGCGCTGGTTGTCGAGCGGTTCGATATTCGTCACGGACCAGCGGATCACCGGCGTCTGGTGATGGAGGACTTTTGCTCCATTCTGGACCTTCCCGCATCCGCCAAATACGACGGGACGATCGAGCGGATGGCGCGCGGGCTGCGACCGCTGTCGACGGATCCGGCCAGCGATCTCGATATCCTGTTTCGCCGCGCCGTGTTCGCCTGGCTCATCGCCGATGGCGATATGCACCTCAAAAACCTCGCTGTGCTCAAAGTCGTCGAGGCGGATGGCAAGGCCTTCACGAGCGTGCGGTTCGCGCCGCTCTACGATGCCGTTTCCACGCGCGTCTTCCCGGGTTTGGGGGGCGATCGCATGGCACTCAAGCTCAACGGCAAGGATGACCGTCTGACGCGCCGGGACTTCCTCTCGCTGGCCCGGACAATCGGCGTATCCGCCGGAGATGCCGAGACTGCGATTGCGGACCTGACCGCGCGTGTGGCCGACCGGGCGCAGGGGCTTCAGCTACCTGCCTTCGCGGCCGAGGCTGAGGCCGCCAAAACAGCGCAGGACAAGGTGATCGCCTTGGTCGGGGAGCGCTGCACCGCACTTGCCGCTGAACGCGACTGAGTGGCGCGACGTCACGGTTGGAGCCGGATTTGCAGGTCGGCGAGATCTTCTGCCGCCATGGCGGTTCCCATGAGGCTATGAAGATACTCCAGCAGGTCTTCCTGACGCGGTTGCCCGAACGCGAGGCGATAGACGGTCAGGCTCCGCTTGAGCCACTCGAGTCGTCGGACCTCGCGGCTGAACGGGAGCATGGGCACGCGGCGTTCGACCTTCACCGGACCTTCGTAAATCCAGTAGGGAATGAGGTCTGAGTCATTCTCGGTCTCGGCGCGAGCTGCGTCGAACATGATCTGCCAGGGATCATCGTGATCTGTCTCGCGCCCACGCACCACGTCGACCTGCCGATGCGCCAGATTGAGGCGGATGGCGTGACCCTTGAAGCGGTGGACACGCCCCTCGCGCTGCTCGAGATCGACGGGATTTCCGGGCAAGTTCCAGTGATAGAGCCGATAGCAATAAGGGTGAAAGTCGAGGCCTTCCTGTCCGACGGAGGTCGTGGCCAGCGCGAAGGGTCGGAACGGTGAGTTAAAGGCGTCGCGAACGCTGGAGAGGCGCGCGGCTCCGCCTTCCTCGTCCTTGTAGTCGGCCAGGCGCATGGCGAAGCTGTTGATTACCGCTGAGAGTTGACCCGGGATTTTCATCGAGAAGTGACCCTAGTCACCTGAATCCGAAGTTCGCTTCATTGTTTTCTGGCAGAAGCGTTTGACGGCGGCGAGGATCTCGTCGGCG
>NZ_JAKKIE010000004.1 GCF_021742065.1 Rhizorhapis sp. SPR117 | reverse complement strand
TGCCTGCCGACCTAGCATTGTTCATCTCCTCAAAGAGGCGTGAATCAATGAGGTGGATTACAGTTCCGGGTGACTAGCGCTAAAATGTCTTGACCAGCGCAAGCGAGAATTGTCCATAGTCATAGATGCCGGTGGGAAGCGGCGTATTACTGTATTGCGCGCCAGCCTTTACGAACCAGCCATGGTTGGCAGGACTCGAAACTTCAACGGCGGCAAAGCGGGATGATTGCCAATCGCTGTTGGCATCACGCTGACCGCCAAAGCCTCCGGCTACCATATATCGCCATCCCCCAGAATAACGGCGCATCTGGAGAACAGGCAGAACCTGTACATACCAGCGGGGGGAATAATAGTCATATTCGCGCGGATGCGTGCTGTGATAATAACGTGATCGCAACTGAAAGCTCAAACCCCATTCCGGCTTGATGGAATGCGTATAAGTGCCTCTGGCATGCAGGCGTACATTCTTACCGGTGAATTCCTGTATTCCAGCGACCAGCGTGAAATTGTTCCTGTCATTGACGGGTAGATCAACAGCACCACCCACGAAGGTGTAATAGATGCCCTGATCGACACCTAATGGTGTTTCGACAATGTCGCGTTCGACAAAATATTCCTGCCGCATGGGCGCATCGTTATGAATGCTGGCCGATCCAATGACGGTGTGCCCATCGGTCCCGATCTGGGTGTTCCAGGCCCAATCCTTGCTTTTGTCGGCATAGCGCAGAAAGCCCCGTTCGCGCTTTCGGGCTTTCTGCGCTAAGGGCTTGTACCAGGCCTGTTCAAAGCGCACGCCCCAATATTGATCGTTGCCGCGATAGTTGCCGTCCAGATTGATGCCAGCCCGATAAACGTCGGTATGATCCGCATCGGTCGACATGAAGATGTCCGTACCAACGGCGTGCTGACGCCCGTTGCCGCTCTCCATCGATTCCATACCGCTAGCGTTGGTTACAGACGCATCCTGGGCGATGGCTGAGTTGCCGACCAGCGCGATCAGGCTCACATATATTGAAACGGCGGTCCCCCTCATTTCGTATCCCAAGCTTTTCTCATACCTAATAGTTCAACAATGTAGCCCCAGACGCACACAGGCTGCATCAGCAGGCTGTAGGCAAGGGAATAGAACAGAAATCCCCCAATGTTCCGGCGAACCTTCAACTCCTGCCGATAGAAGACATCCTTTTGAATGCGGAATATGACCGTGTTCCAAAGAGCCGAGAGCGGTAGCACCGCGAGCGTCAACGGTCCGGCGATATAGAAATGGCCAAACATCGCCAACACCAGCCCCGGAATAAAGACGAAGGTATAGACAAGATCGAGCGGCAGAAAGAGGACGTTCCACCAGATGAACAGTGTCATCATCCGCTTTTTGAAGAGAAGCCGCCAATGCAGCTTGAACGCTTCCATCAAGCCGCGCGACCAGCGCTTTCTTTGTAGCGCAAACTGCCGCATTTCCTCTGGCACATTGGTGAAGGCAAGGGCATTGGCCGCATAGCCGATGCGGTAGCCACGGGCCAGAAGGGCCCATGACACGACGATGTCTTCACCAACCGATTCCGGCCATCCGCCAACCTCTTCGAGCGATTGGCGTCGATAGAGCGAAAACGCGCCCTGAGCGACCAGCGTGCCATGATACATGCCCTGCATGCGTTTTACCGCCGCAATGCCGTGGAAATAATCCCATTCCTGCGCACGGGTCAGCAGGTTGATCCGCGAATTACGCACCATCACGGCCCCGGCTATGGCTTCGGTGCCCGCGGGATCGGACAGCATGCGACGGACGATGTTGGTCAGTCCGTCGGTACGCACCCAGCAATCGCCGTCCACGGTCGCAATCAGATCATGGCTCGCCGCGCGCAATCCATCGTTCAGAACAGCGGACTTGCCGCGATTGCGTTCAAAATCAAGCAATTGAACTGAAATGTTGCCGGGCAACTGCAAGGTCGTCAGAGTCTCCCGTACTACAGAAGCCGTACCATCCTTCGAACCGTCGTTCAGAACGAGAACCTCGAGCTTTCCCGCATAATCCTGCCGCGCAAGGCTGGTAAGAGTGTCCTTGATGGCGCTCTCTTCATTATAGGCAGCGACCAGCACAGTCAGGCCGGGATAGTGTTCAACCTGTTTGAACGGCGGTTTCCGATCGAAAAGCAGCGTCGAAATCAGGAAGGCGTTCATGAAGCCCGGCACATAGGCAATGAAGCCGATCGCAATGATAGCGAAGACCCACCCGGTAATGACCGCCAGTTCCTCCACCCAACGAGCGGAAAGCCAGACGCTCAAGCCCGTCCATGTGATGGCTATGAGCAAGGAGAGTACGAATTTTGTTCCTATCGACAGATAAAATCTGCGCGATTCGGAATGAACTGGATCATGCAGTCCGCCGGAATGTTCCCGCAGTACTACATCAGATTCCTCTGTTTCGATTTCAGACGCAGTCGTCTGATCCGATAAACTGCGGTCTTCAATTCGATAGATGTGGTCCATAACAGGAACAATGCAATATTTCGGTTAATATTCTCATAAGGAACGGCAAGCACGCCGGATGCGGCCATGTGAGGTATTTCCCTTAACCTGCTTGCCCCGAAGCTGTAGAGACGGTAGCAACGCCACGGGTCAAAAGAATAAGTAAACAACCGACGCCATCACGTCGAAAAGCCTGATTTTACAATGGGGGAATGCTGTGCGACTGGGTTCGATTTGTAGGGCCTTCCTGTTATCGACATTGCTGTCCGCAGGAAGTGCCGGGGCGCAGGACCTGAAACCGCGCATGATGGACAGTTTCCGGCTGGGCAGCGGCGGCGGCGTGCTGTGTCAGGCGCAGAGCCGGGCCGTTGATCCGGCCATTGCCGGTATGTTCGATCGCGCCTGGACGCTGGTTTGCCGTGATGCGGCAAAACCGGTCGGTCAACTTTATGCCCTTCGTGCCGATGGAGCCGATATTGATGCGCGGTTGGAAACATCGCGCGCCGCAAAGGTGACATGCGCTGCACCCGGCACGACGCAGATTGGCGAACTTGATGACGTGACGACGCGCATGTGCACAATGGCCGATGCGGAGCTTGGCTATGTGATTCACAGCTACAAAGACGGCAAAACCACATATTATGTGCAAGGCTTTGCGAGCTATGACAGTGCCTTGCAACTGGCGCTACGCACGATCGCCGCCGACAGGATCGTCGATGGCCCAATCAGCATTGCGACCAGTGGATCGGACGATCCGGCGGCTTTCGCGCGATTACAGGCATCCACACTCGACCCGCAGACATCGCTGGCGGAAGGATATCGCCGCAACAACAGCGGCAATTATGCCGAGGCCGCCGAATTTTTCGATACGTTGCAGGAGCGACTGAACGAAGCCGACGAGGCACGGCTGACGGCTACCGAACGCGAAGCCCGACAGCATGAATATACGATCAACAAAGCTTTGCAGCTTTCCAATCTGAGTGAATTCGAACAGGCCGACGCCTTATTTGCGAAGGCCGCGCAAATGGCGACCCTTGATCCGGTACAGGTTCGTCTGCGCCGCAATTTTGAAGCCATGCATCAATTGAACCAGCGGCAATATGATGCCGCACTGGCGATATTGAACCGGCCTGTGCTGCCTGTTGGGCAACCAGTGATAGCCAGCGCTTCAGGGATTGAACTCAGCCCGCAACTGACCGCAGAGATCAATAGCACAACTCCCGCCAACCGGGTGATGGGCGCAACGCAGGCCGCTCGCCTCACTGCCGATGAACGTGCGGCCATTATCGATGCGCAGGCGGGGCAGCTTCGCGGCACCGTGCTGCGGTTACAGGGCAAGCCTGGTGAAGCAAGGAAACTACTGGAAAAGGCGCTGAACGATGCCATTTCAGTGCGTGACGGGCGAGTAACATCGATAACGCGGTTGCGCGCACAGATTCTGGCAGAAATTGCCCTGACGCACGAAGCGGAAGGCAATTTCGGTGCAGCAGACACATATTTGCGCGACGCCCTGGCGATGCTCAGCGCCTCCTATCCCGAAACTGCCGCCATGGACGGCGCACGGGCGCGGCTTGCCGCCTTCCTTGTACGGCGTGGGCGCAATGACGAAGCGCTTGGTCTTTACCGCCAAATTGTTGCGAGTGCGACGGCAAATCAGGCAATCGTAACGGGCCTGGCCAATCAGTTGCAGCCTTATTTCGATCTGCTTTCGTCGCAAATTCCCGCGCAGCCCAAACTCGCCGAAGATATGTTCCTGGCAAGCCAGATAATGGTGCGCCCGGGGGCGGCCGATACGCTGGAAGTGCTTTCACGCGAATTGCAGTCGGGCGACGATGAAGCGGCACGATTATTCCGGCAATCGGTTTCGCTGTCGCGGGACATTGAGCGTGCGCGTATCGAACTGGCGGGACTCGTCCAGCTTGGCGCGCAAGACCCTACGGCCGTACCCTTGATCGGTGGTGCACGGCAGGACATCGACACACTCAGCCGCCAGCAACTGGAAACGCAGGCTGCCCTTGCCGCTTATCCCCAATATCGCGCCGTTTCCCGGGAGGCTGTGACCCTGGCCGATCTGCAAGCGGTGTTGAAACCGGGCGAAGCCTATATGAAGCTGGTACGTGTCGGCGGCGGAATATATACCGTCTATGTCGATGCTCAGGGCGCCACCGGCTATCGCCTGTCAATTTCCAGTGCGGAACTGAATGCAAAGGTCGATGAACTGCGCGAAACCATTTCGACGGTGGTGGCGGGGGTGCAGGTCACCTATCCGTTTGACGTCGAATTGGCGCGTGCGCTGTATCTTGATATCTTCGGTCCGGTCGATGCGCGAGTTGCGACGGTCAGCCATTTGATCTTTGAACCCGACGGCGCGATGTTGCGCCTGCCCCCCAATCTGCTGGTTACGGAACAGGCCGGAGTGGATCGCTATTTGCAGCATCTGCAAGACCCGGCGGCGGATGAGTTCGATTTTCGTGGCATCAAATGGTTAGGTCGCGATCGGGCGATCAGCACCGCCATTTCCGTTCGCGGCTTTCGTGACGCGCGATCAGCTGCGGCATCGAAGGCATCGCGCCAATATCTTGGCTTTGGTCACAATGAGCCTGTTTCGGCGATGGTAAGCACCGCAGCCACCCGGTCGGCATCCGGCACCACCGGCCCGAGTTGCCGCTGGCCGATTGAGGAATGGAACCGCCCGATCGCAGCGACCGAGCTTCGTCAGGCCGCCAGTCTGCTGGGTCCGAACGGGACAGAAGTCGTTACCGGCGCTGGCTTTACCGATGCTGCGATTATGGCGCGGAACGACCTGACCGACTATCGCATCGTGCATTTTGCCACGCATGGCCTTGTCACGGCGCCACAGAGCGGTTGCCCGGCCCGCCCTGCTCTCCTCACCTCCATTGGTTCAGGAGATTCGGACGGCCTGTTGAATTTCAGCGAAATTTTCGACCTGCGTCTTGATGCCGACCTGGTCATCCTGTCAGCATGTGACACCGCAGGACAAGCGAGCAAGGAAGCGACGCGGGCGGCGGGACTTGGAACCGGCGGCGGCAGCGCGCTTGATGGTCTGGTTCGTGCCTTTATCGGTGCTGGCGGCCGCGCCGTCATCGCCAGCCATTGGCCCGCGCCCGACGATTTCGACGCAACGCAACGACTGATCGGCGGCTTGTTCGGCGGTGGTGCAGGCGAAAATATCGGGGAAGCCTTGCAAAGGGCCGAAGCGCCGTTGATGGATGATGCTGCAACCTCCCATCCGTTCTACTGGTCCGGTTTTGCGATTGTTGGCGACGGAGCGCGGCCGCTATTGGCTGGTAAATAGGATGCCGAGCATCTCGAAAGCCAACTCGCCAAGCGGGATGGGCTGATCGGTGAAAAGCTTGCTCGACAATCCCGAAAAGCTGTTGCGCAATATCGGTCGGGTGCGATTGATCGGAACGCTTGCATTCCTGGTGCTGGCGGTGCTGGTGGCGCGGTTTAGTTGGTATCTGCCCTTGATCGCGCAGGCTGAACGGGCCTTTTACGATCTGCGCATGACAGCGACCGCGCCAACGGTCGATCAGGACGACCGCATCGTCATGGTCGTCTATACCGACGACACGCTCATCGACACGAAGAAGCGATCCCCGCTCGACCGGGCGACACTGGCGCGGGCGCTGGCGAACATTGATGCACTGGGTGCAAAGACCATTGGCATCGACATCCTGATCGACCAGCCGCAGGATGAGGATGAGGAACTGCTGTCCGTCTTTGCAAAGATGCGCACGCCCACTTTCCTTGCATACGCCAGTTTCGATACCAATCGCGGCAACATCGAATATCGTCAGCAGCAATTTCTGGACGATTTCATGGCGCGATTGAAAGGCGACAAGGTTCGTCCCGCGAGCATCAGGCTGGAAGTCGACAATGACGGCGTCGCGCGAAGCTGGCCCGCACAGCCCAGGACACTGCCGCCCCTGCTTGGTCCCGCGATGATGGGGGATGCTTCTTCCTTTGCCAACTATACCGGCAGCATCCGATACCGCCTTCCCCGCACCGACGACCGGCCGGTCATAGCATCATTTCCGATCGATCTTTTCGCCAACCCCGACACTGCGGCGGCCTTTGCCGACCAGATAAAGGGGCGTTACGTGTTGATCGGCGGCGATATTGTCGATCTCGATCAGTTCGAAACACCCATGACCGCCTATACCGGAAAGCGGATGATCGGTCTGGAGGTTCATGCCAATATTCTGGCGCAAATGCTGGATCGCTATCTGCCCGGTCAGGTTCCGACCGGAATATTGTGGCTGGCGGGCATGCTGGTGGTGATTGCAGGCGTGCTCACCAGTTTAATCGAGGGCAAGAACTGGAAAAAACTAATATTCATACTGATCCAGATCGCCTTTTTCACGGGCTTGCCTTTCGTTTTGCAAAATCATGGCACGGACACGCAATATCTGCCCGCTACCGGATGGGGTCTGGCATGGTTCATTGCCTATGGGACCGTAGGATCGGCAGCGCGGGCCATTGGTTCTGAGCAGCGCAAATTTGCACAATCGGCACTTGGCAAATATCTGCCCCGCGACATTGCGCAGGAAATATTGAATGATCCCGAACGCCTGTCGCTGCACGGCGAAAAGCGCGAAATTTTCGTGGTTTTCACCGACCTGGAAGGCTTCACCAAATTATCGCACGCGATAGAGCCGGAAATGGTCGCACAATTGCTCAATCGCTATCTGGATATGTTGAGCGACGTTGTACTGGAATATGGCGGCACCATCGACAAATTTGTGGGCGATGCAGTCGTCGCCTTCTGGGGCGCGCCGATTTCCCGGCCTGACGATGGCGAGCGTGCCGCGCGAGCCGCCTATGCCATGTGGCAGGCGGGCGAGGCCTTTCGCAAGGACATTCCCGAAGGCGTGCCGCCTATCGGTCGCACCCGTGTCGGCCTGCATTTTGGCGAAGCGATTGTCGGTAATTTTGGCGGCGAGGGGCGCATCCAATATACAGCGCTCGGCGACAGCATGAATACGGCCGCCCGACTGGAAGCGGCGAACAAAAAGCTGGAATCCTGTGTGCTCGCCAGCCGCGCGGCGACAGAGCGTTCGGGCCTTGACTGGTGGCGCCCCATGGGCCGGATCGTGCTGCGCGGACGGTCCACCCCCGTCGACATCTTCGAACCAAGGCCTGATCTGAATGCCAGTGACTTCGATCACATACAGATGATTCTTAATCGGCTAGTAACCAATAAATCAGTCGCCATTGAAGAGCTTGCGGCCTATTCTGCGCAACATTCCAACGATGCGGCGCTCGCAAATCTGTTATACCGTGCACAGCACAGCCAAGCTGGAGGGGAATATGTACTCGATTAGCAAGCTTCATCTGAAGTCCATGAAGTCGGCAATGGCCCTTGCACTGCTCGCCATTCCTGCGGGCGGCGCTCTGGCCGAAACGATCGTTGTACGTGCTGGAGGCCCCTCTGCGGGCAGCTTCCCTCCCGGCAAGAAAATTGCCGACAGCAGCGTGCTGACGCTGAAAGCCGGCGATATGCTGACCATCCTTGACGGTCGCGGTACGCGCACCCTGCGTGGACCGGGAACATTCAACACCAGCGCGACGGCGGGTACGGCAAGCGATACGCGCACAGGCCTTGCCAGCCTGCTTGGCCCTCAACGGGTCCGAACAGCGCGCACCGGAGCGGTCCGCGGCGGCGCCGATGAAGGCAAACTGCCGCGCAGCCCTAACCTGTGGTATGTCGATGTCAGTCAGTCATCGACCGTCTGCATCCCCGATATTGCCAATATCCAACTCTGGCGGCCTGACCTGACCGAAGCGATCACGCTTACCGCTCGTGACGAAAAAAGCGGGCAGAGCGCCAAAATCCCCTTCGACAAGGGACAATTCCGGACGAGTTGGCCAACCGCGCTGCCAGTCAGCGACGGTGGCGCCTATCAGCTAAGCTGGCCGGGGGAAGCAAAGCCGGTTGAAATCACCTTTTCCGTCATGAACGCAAACAGTGAAGGGCTGGAAAGCATGGCGTCCATGCTCATCACCCGCGGATGCGACGCGCAACTCAACCTGCTCGTCGAAACCGTGGCGCTGCCCGATCCGCAGCCTGCGCCCGAAGGCTGATTTGCATTAAGGGAAAGCGCTATTTTCCCGCCTCTTCGCTTGCGCCCCATGGGTATGGCTGATAGCAGGACACTGGAATAGGGCGCCATATCCAAACATCGCGGTAAAGCGTGTTCCGGTCGCAAACATGCGGGGAACAATAGGGGGAACAATCATCATGGACCTGCCGGGTTTAGGGCGCGCATTTGCAATTTTACTAACGGGTTCCGCGCTGGTTCCGGCTGATCTTCTGGCCCAGGCCGTCAACGCGCCGACACGTGAGGAAATTGAGCGTGGACGCCCACCGCTCACCGAAACGCAACGTCCGTCCAGGCTGACCGTGGAGGGCGGCATCGAACGGGCGCCCTGCCCGCTGGCCGATCCTCAATATGCCGATTTGACCGTCACCCTGTCAGGTGCCGAATTCGATGGGTTGCAGGGCCTCTCCTCCGACATGCTGCGTCCTGCGTGGGAAAGCTACGCCGGACGCGAAGTGCCGATCGCTACGCTTTGCGAAATTCGTGATTCAGCCGCGACTATCCTGCGCAACGCCGGTTACCTCGCCGCCGTTCAGGTGCCGCCGCAGCGCCTTGAAAAAGGCGGCGTTGTGCGCTTCGACGTGTTGCTGGCGAAACTGGTCGCTATCCAGGTGCGCGGCGATGCGGGCAGAAGCGAGCGGCTGATCGCTGCGCATCTGGAGGCCGTAAAAGGCCTGCCGCTTTTCAATATTCGTGAGGCCGAGCGGCATTTGCTGTTGGCGCGCGACCTGCCCGGATATGATGTCCGTCTGACCTTGCGGCCCGCCAATGCCGGACCGGGTGAGGTCATAGGCGAAGTCAGCGTTACCCGGCAAAGAATACAGGTCGATGCCAATATCCAGAATTATGGATCACATGAAACGGGACGCTTTGGCGGCCTTGTCCGCGTACAGGTAAACGACCTGACCGGCCTTGGCGATGCAACCACATTCAGCCTTTTCAACACCGCCGAATTTTCCGAACAGACCGTGCTGCAGGCGGGACACAGCTTTTTTGTCGGTCATGATGGTCTGCGCGTGGCGGGCGATATCACCTATGCATGGACAAAGCCCGATATCGGGCTGGATATCAAATCCGAAACACTCATCGCCAGCCTTGCCGCCAGCTACCCGTTCATCCGGCGGCAGTCGCAGAATTTGCTGGGCAGCGCCGGTTTCGATCTGGTCGATCAGAAAGTGGGTTTCGGGCCGGTAACATTGTCCAACGACAAACTGCGCGTTCTGTTCGCGCGGGTCGATTATGACGTGATCGACGGCGCGAGCCTTGCCAGCACCACAGGCTATAATGCCGCCGAACCGCTCTGGCGGTTGGGCGGGTCGCTGGAGGCGCGACAGGGGCTTTCCATTCTCGATGCCAGCAAACCCATGCCTGGAGTAGCAGCCGACCCGACCGCCTTTGTCCTGCGCGCATCGGCCTATGGCGAATATCGTCCAATACCGACGCTGACATTCAGCCTGTCCCCGCGCATGCAATATAGCAGCGATGCGCTGTTCAGTTATGAGGGCATGTCGGCGGGCAATTACAGCGTCGGGCGCGGCTATGATCCGGGTACGATCATCGGCGACAGCGGCATCGGACTACAGGCCGAAATGCGCTATGGCAGCATCGTGCCCAGAAAGCCGGGCGCCGTCGCGATCCAGCCCTTTGTGTTCGTCGACAGCGCATGGATATGGAATGAGGATGTGGCCTATAGCGGCAGTGATCCGCAAAAACTGACATCCGTGGGCGGTGGCATAAGGGGCGCCTGGAGCAATCACGCCCGATTCGACATCACGCTGGCCGTGCCCCTGGAACGCGCGGGTTTCCAGACGAAAAAGGGCGATGCACGCCTGCTCTTTTCGCTTACCACCAAGCTTGTGCCGTGGAGGTAATAATGAACAGCAACGCCATGAGCCCCGCAATGCGCCATCGCAAATATGCGCCTCTGCTCCACGGATGCGCCATCGCGCTGACGCTTGCTGCGATGGCGCGCACACCGCTAGTCCATGGCCAGGCCTTTCAGGGCACCCCGACCCTCACGGCCGGCTCGGCATCCGTGGGCCAGTCCGGCAACACTGACACTATTACGGTATTTTCCGATCAGGTGGTGCTCGACTGGGCGCCGACAGACACAAGCGGCACCGGTACGATAAACTTCCTGCCGAACGGCAGCACGGCCATATTTCAGGATTCCGGCAGCCCCACGCTTCCGACTTTCACCGTCCTTAACCGTATCCAGCCGACAGACGCAACGCGTGCGATTTCGCTCAATGGATCGGTGCAGAGTCAGGCGGGCGGCGCAATATGGTTTTATTCCCCCGGCGGCATCATCGTGGGGTCAACAGCCACGTTCAATGTGGGCAGCCTGCTGCTCACCACAAACACAATCGCCGTCGATCCCACGAATGTGGCCGGCAATTATCTTTTCGGCGCGGGTGGACAAATCAGTTTCACCGGCGCGACGAACAGCACGTCCAGCGTGGCGATCCAATCGGGCGCGCAGATCAATGCTCTTGCTACGGGCAGCTATGTCGCACTGGTCGCACCGCGCGTGGTGCAGGGCGGCACCGTCAACGTCAACGGTTCAGCCGCTTATGTCGGCGCGGAAGCGGTGGACATTACGATCAACGGCGGCCTGTTCGATATAGCATTCGGCACAGGTACGGGTGATGCCAATGGCGTCGTCCATAGCGGCACGACCAATGTAACGCCCGACACCAGTACGCAGCGCGTCTTCATGGCTGCCATGCCCAAAAACAATGCGCTGACAATGCTGTTGTCCGGCACTATCGGCTATTCGCCGGCCGCCATGGCCAGCGTGCAGGACAGCGCCATCGTGCTTTCGGCCGGACATGACATCAGCTTCGGCTTGCAGCAGAGCGCACCCAACAACGCTTCCACGGCAGCCGCGAATATTTCGATCGGCAACGGCACCTATGATCCTGCCCTCGATGCACAGGCCAGCGGTTCGATCACGGTCAGCCCCACCAGCTTTGGCACGATCAATTTCAATGACGCCACTACGCTGAAGGCGGTCAATGCCGTCACTGTCGGCGCCGACAACGGCGAAACCATCAATGCTGCAAGCGACCTGACAGTTTACGCCGGGCTTGACGGGGCAGGCGGCATGGCGACCGTATATGCCGATGGCATCCCATTCAGCACGCCGCCAGTGGGTCAGATCAACGTCACCGGCACGCTGACCGTGGACAGCAGCGCTATCGGTGCCGACGATTTCACCCCGGGCGCGACCGGCGGCAGCGCCACAGGTGGAACGTCCGAACTGCGCGTGACCGGCGGCAATATCAGCACGGGCAGTCTCAATCTGTTGTCGATGGCGGCGGGCGGCTATGGCGAATCCATTTCGGGCCTCGCCACAGGCGGCACCGCCCTGCTTACCGTCAATTCGGGCAGCATCAGCGCCAGCGACCTCAGCATGGACGTGTCGGCCAGCAACGCCTTTTTCTCGCAGCTCACGCCGCAAAATGGCGGCAATGCTGTTGGCGGGACCGCACAGATCAGTATCGACGGCGGAAGCTTATCCATCACGGCATGCAGTAACTGCTCAATCAGGGCGGATGGAGTAGGCGGCACGGGTCCCACGGGCGGACAGGGCATGGGCGGCAGCATTATGCTGACCGCATCGGATGGATCGTTCACGTCGGACGGGACGTTCAATATCTCGGCGAGCGGCTTTGGCGGCGATACGCCTGATGGCGGGACGACCGGTACAGGCACGGGCGGCGATGTCGTGATTCAGCTGCTGTCAGGAGCAAATGGCACGGCCGCCATGAGCTTTGGCGATCTGATGGTCAGCGCCGACGGCTATGGGCTGCCCGACAATGTCGAATTTTTCAGCGTTGGCAGTGGCGGCGACGGTCATGGCGGCACAGCAACGATCGACCTTCTCGGCGGCACATTGACGGCCAACTCGCTTGATCTGAGCGCCAGCGGCTATGGCGGCGCGGCGGGGGAGAGTTTTGGGCCAACGCCCTTCACTGCGGGTGATGGCTTTGGCGGGCAGTCGATATTCAATGTGAATGACGGAACCGCCAATATCACCACCGATCTAAGCATTTTCACGACGGGCGAAGGTGGCTATGCGCAGTCACCCAGCGATGCCGGGCTGATGGGTGTGACAGGCAATGGCTTTGGCGGAACGACACAGTTGGTGGGAACCGCAGGCGCGCTTAATGCCGCGAATATCTATGTGCATGCCTATGGCGCAGGTGGTGCCAGCGGAAGCACTTTCGACGGCGATGTGACTAGCGGCGGCAATGGTTTAGGCGGCACGGTCAGCGCGACATGGAGCGGCGGAACGCTCAGCGCGACATCTCTGGATGTGGCAGCCGCTGGCGGCGGCGGCGATGGCGGCGATATCTTTACGAGCGGCGCCAGCAATGCCGGAGCGGGTGGAACGGGCACGGGCGGAACTGCCTCGCTCTCGCTGCTGGGGGGTAATGTGACACTTTCCTCCCTATCCGTCTCTGCCGATGGCAGGGGCGGTCTGGGTGGAGATAATCAAGGCAGCGGCAACACCGGCGATGGCGGTAGCGGCTTCGGCGGCACGGCACGCCTCGAAACGGGTAACGCGGATTATACGCTGAACAGCGTGACCGTCGAAGCGTTGGGCATAGGCGGCACCGGCGGCGTCTCCAGCCTCGGCCTCCCCAATGGCCTGGACGGCAGCGGTAGCGGCGGTCTGGCTGGTTTCAGCTATAGCGCGACCACCGCACCAGTGATTGCCCGCACCCTCACCGCTCTTGCACTCGATGTCAGCGGTTTTGGCAGCACCAGCAATTCCGGCCGAATCGAAGTCGCCCGCACAGGCAGCTATAACGGCTTGGCTGTTGCAGGTAATTTCTCCGCCCTTGGATCGGGTGCTCCGGTCGGCAACATGTCGGGCTTCTACTTCACTGGATCGGGTGCGCCGTTCAGGATCGGCGGCAACGCGGTGATAGACGTTCCGGGGAACGTCGATTTCAACAGCAGCGGATCGGGCATCTTCACTGTCGGCGGAACGCTTCTGGTCAATGCAAGCGGCGCCATCACCGCCAACGATCTGATCACCAGTGGCACTGCGCAGTTTACCGCCCAATCCATCGACGTCCATTCCTCAGGCGCGCTCAACGTGACCAATGCGACGGCCACTGCCGGGAACCTGGCCCTGGCTGCCGATAATGGCGTGACCATAGGTACTGGCACCGCATCGGGTACGCTCAGCCTTGCCAGCGCGGCAGGTAATGTTTCGGCCACGACCCTCACCGGCACCAGCCTCAGCATCGATACCGTCGGCACGGCAACGTTCAACGGTTCGGCGCAGGGCCAAAGCATCGACATAAGTTCAGGCAACATCGTGATCGCGCCGGGTGCCCAGATCGGAACAGCTGGCTCCACGACCAGCATATCGCTCGCCAACAGCAACAGTGGTCTCACAACCTATATTGGCGGAACAAACACCACGGCAGGATACAGCCTGTCTGCCGCCGAGATTGGTCGTTTGTTTGCGAACAGCATCACGTTTGCCGGTTCTGCCGGACAGGATGTCGTGATCAACAGTTTCACCATATCCAGCACAGCGACGAGTTCGGCAGGGAATATCGGCCCAACCGGTTCGCTTTCGATCAATTCGTTTGGCGATATCAGCGTCTTGGGCGATGTAGCACTGACCGGACTGGGTGCGGGGAACCAGCTTTTCCTGAACGCTGCCAATGCAATCATGGTCGATGCGGCAAACGCTTCAATCAGCCTGTCCGATGGCAGTGGCGGCCTGATAGGCCAGCTCAATTTTGACGCGAATGAGGTTTTCATCGCCACAGCATCAGCGATTGCAGATGTACAAGGAGCCACGATGCCCGGTGCCACCACCCGTCTGGCCCAGAATGATGGTATCAACCGCAATACTCCGGTAATCAGCGCGGCGACGATTTTCGCAAATGTAGGCAGCGGCCTTTATATCCAGAATATTGGCGTGTCTGGGGCCGCTGACGACCGGCGCGGCTTTGTGGCGCTCACTGATACGCTCGACATCGTAACGGGTTCCGCCAATACCCGGATCATCGTCAACGGACAATTGGTTGACCCGGCGACTGGTAGCGTGTTGACGGGCTTTAGCGTCGTTCCCTTGGTGCGGGTCAATGGCGTGGTCGGCCCAACCAGTGGCAGTTTCGACCCCCGTTCGACGGTCAACGGTTGCCTGCTCGCCAGCCCCACGGCCTGTATCACCAACGTGAACATACCAATAGATCCGCCTCCATATGAAACGATCGAAGAACCGCTTGACCCCGAACGCCACGACGGCAGCACCAGCGGCGGCAATTTGTTCCCGACGATGACAGTGGAACTTCAGGATTTCCAACCCTTTGGCTACCCACCCTTGATTGACGAGCCGGTCACTGGCGCCGGTAACGACGACTTGTGGATGCCAGCCTGTGACGAAACCACTGAAGCAGGCTGCAACCCCTGATAAGGAGTATGGATTATGACGAAGGCCTCGGACCTCTTCATTCAATGCCTTGAAGAAGAAGGCGTCGAATATGTCTTTGGGGTTCCGGGTGAGGAAAATCTCGATTTTCTTGACAGTCTTTCGCGTTCCAATTCGATCAAACTGATCCTTACCCGTCATGAACAGGGCGCCGGATTCATGGCCGCAACCTATGGCCGTCATACCGGCAAGACGGGCGTGTGCCTTTCCACACTCGGTCCCGGGGCGACCAATCTGGTCACGGCGGCCGCCTATGCGCAGCTGGGCGGCATGCCGATATTGATGATCACGGGTCAAAAGCCGATCAAGAAAAGCAAGCAGGGCCGCTTCCAGATTCTCGATGTCGTCGACATGATGGGACCGATCACCAAATATACGCACCAACTGGCCTCTGCGGACAATATCCCCAGCCGCATCCGCGAGGCCTTCCGCCTTGCCGAACAGGAAAAGCCCGGTGCCGTACATCTGGAATTTCCAGAGGATGTAGCCGACGAACAGACCGACAGTCGCCCACTCAAGCGCAGCCTTTCCCGCCGCCCGACTGCGGAGGCCAAAGGTGTTCGCGCCGCCGTGCATCGGCTGGAAGCCGCAAAATCGCCGATCATGGTCATTGGCGGCGGTGCAAACCGCACGATGACCGGCCGCATGTTGAGCCAGTTCATCGAAAAGACCGGCATTCCATTTGTCACGACACAGCTTGGCAAGGGTGTCGTCGATGAGCACAGCCCCAAATTCCTGGGCTGCGCGGCCCTGTCGGCTGGCGACTTCGTCCATCGGGCCATTGAAGCAGCGGACCTGATCGTCAATGTCGGTCATGACGTGATCGAAAAGCCGCCTTTCTTCATGAAGCAGGGCGGGACAGAGGTTGTCCACGTATCCATGAACCCGGCGGAAGTTGATCCCGTCTATTTCCCGCAGATTGAGGTGATCGGCGACATCGCCAACGCCATCTGGCAGATGAAGGAAGACATCGTTCCTTCAGCCGCGTGGAATTTCGACGCGATGATGCGCGCGCGCAAGGCGGAAGAATTGCACACACAAACGCTGGACGACGACAGGCGTTGCCCCATCTATCCACCCTATCTGGTAAAGGCGGTGCGTCAGGTCATGCCGGCCGACGGCATCATTGCGCTCGACAACGGGGTCTACAAAATATGGTTCGCCCGCAATTACAAGGCGCATGGACCCAACCGGGTGCTGCTGGACAACGCACTGGCCACCATGGGCGCCGGACTGCCGTCCGCCATGGCGTCAGCGATGGTCTATCCTGATCGCAAGGTGATGGCGATCTGCGGCGATGGCGGCTTCATGATGAACAGTCAGGAAATGGAAACAGCGGTTCGCCTTGACCTTAACATCACCGTTCTGATCCTGAACGACAACAGCTATGGCATGATCCGCTGGAAACAGGCCAATATGGGGTTCAAGGATTGGGGCCTGACCTATGGCAATCCCGATTTCGTCAAATATGCCGAAAGCTATGGCGCCACTGGCCATCGCGTGACCAGTGCGGAAATGCTGCCCGGTCTGCTGGAACAATGTCTGAATGCCAAAGGGGTGCAACTGATTGAGTGTCCCGTTGATTATTCCGACAATGACCGGATATTGAATGTCGAAATCAAGGAATTAAGTGCCAAGATATGAACCAGTTGAAGGACATCTATCCGCTTTACCTGAACAACAAGGCGGAACAGCCTAACACCGATCTGGCCGTGACCGACAAGTTCACAGGCAAGGTCGCCTTTCGCTGTGCGCAGGCCGATGCCGCCACCATCGACGCCGGGATTGCCGGTGCGGTCGCAGCAGCCGAACCGATGGCCCGCATGGCCAGCTATGAACGGCAGAATGTCCTGAACCATTGCGTAGCCCGGTTTCGTGAACGTTTCGACGAACTGGCCTATGCTTTGTGCGTCGAAGCAGGCAAACCGATAAAGGATGCCGAAGGCGAAGTTACGCGCCTGATCGACACATTCCGTATCGCCGCCGAGGAATCCGTGCGAATGACGGGCGAGGTGCAACCGCTCGACATATCCCCGCGGGCAAAGGGTTATCAGGGCATGTGGAAGCGCGTGCCCATTGGCCCCTGCTCCTTCATTTCGCCCTTCAACTTTCCGCTGAACCTGGCCGCGCATAAAATTGCACCCGCGCTGGCGGTCGGCTGTCCTTTCGTCATGAAACCAGCGAGCCGGACGCCGCTGGGCGCGATCATTATGGGCGAAATTCTCGCCGAAACCGACCTTCCCAAAGGCGCATTTTCAATCCTGCCAGCCCATCGGGAGGGTGCGGATCTGTTTACCACGGATGACCGGCTCAAGCTGCTTTCCTTCACCGGATCGCCCGATGTCGGCTGGGATTTGAAGGCCCGAGCGGGCAAAAAGAAGGTCGTGCTGGAACTGGGCGGCAACGCAGCCGTCATTATCGACCATGACGCCGATCTGGAAGATGCGCTGGAACGTGTCATTTTCGGCGCCTTCTATCAATCGGGTCAAAGCTGCATCGGTGTTCAGCGGATCATTATCCATGCCGACATTTATGATCGCTTTCGCGGCATGCTGGTCAAACGCGCGGCCAGCCTTGTCGCAGGCGACCCGCACGACCGCGCCACATTCATCGGCCCGATGATTTCCGAAGGCGAAGCCCGCCGCCTTGATGGCTGGATTGCCGAAGCGGTGGAGGGCGGCGCGACCTTGCTTTGCGGGGGCAAGCGGGATGGAGCGATGCTGGAAGCAACCTTGCTGGAAGGCGTCCACCGCGATCGGAAGCTGTTCGCTGAGGAAGCCTTTGGTCCAGCCGCAATCCTGTCGAAATTTACCGATTTCAACGCCGCACTTGATGAAGTGAACGACAGCAAATTCGGTCTGCAGGCGGGCATATTTACCCGTGACTTGTTCAAGGCGCTGGATGCTTGGGACCGGCTGGACGTTGGCGGGGTCGTCATCAATGATGTGCCCAGCTACCGCGTCGATAATATGCCTTATGGCGGGGTCAAGGATTCGGGGCTGGGCCGCGAGGGTATCCGTTTTGCGATGGAAGACATGACCGAGATCCGCAATCTGGTGATCCGGCGGCGTCAGAATCAGTGAACGAAAACAATTAAAATAGGCGGCCCATGGCTTGATCCTACAGGTATAACCCTGCAATAGGATAGCGAAAATCAGGTTCCACGCTGATAACAACGCATTTCGAAAAGGGGGTCGGGGCAAACGCCCTGATAAGAAAGGCGCGATATATGTCCGTCGGGGGAGTCATCGGAAAATCCATCGCCGCATGCGCTGTGGCATTGTTGCTGGTCGCAGCAGCGCTGGCCCTTGTCCTTGGCGCCTCGCCGTCGACGCCGCCCATTAACGCCGCGACGGCAGGCGACCGGAATTCCCATCTGGGCGTAGCATCCTGTGCAGGAACGACGTGCCATGGCCGGATGGAAGCGGATGGCAAGATCGTGCGTCAGGACGAATTGATGCGCTGGCAGGAACCGTCCACACCCGGCGGAGCGCACAGCCGCGCCTTTGCCGTCCTCTCAAATGCACGCGGCCGCCAGATCGCCCGGAACCTGGGCATTGGTGACGCCAGCACCGCACCGATGTGCCTTGGCTGCCATGCTGATCCGGCTCCATCCAGCAAACGCGGCGCGCGGTTCCATTTAAGCGACGGCGTTGGTTGCGAAAGCTGTCATGGCGGGGCGTCACAATGGATTTCCAGCCATTATGCCGTGGGCGCAAACCACGCATCCAACGTCGCCAACGGCATGATCGCCCTCGATAATCCCCGCACCCGCGCATCGGTCTGTCTCGATTGCCATTTCGGCAGCGCCAATGGCGGTCAGTTCGTTACGCACCGGATCATGGCGGCAGGTCATCCGCGCATCAGTTTCGAACTCGACCTGTTTTCCACTTTGCAGCAGCATCATAACGAAGATGCCGATTACGCCGCACGCAAGGGCCGCACGAATAATGTCCGCATGTGGGCGGTGGGACAAAGCATGGCGCTGCAACGCTCGCTGTCGCTCTATACCGACCATGGTATCGGCAATGACGGCGTGTTTCCCGAATTCTATTTCTTCGACTGCCAAAGCTGCCACCGGCGCATTTATGACAGTGACAAGGCGGTACGCACCTTTGTCGAAAATCCGGGCCGACCGATCCCTGGCGGCATGCCGCCCTATAATGACGAGAACATGATCATGCTGTCGGCTGCCGCCAAAGTCGCCGCGCCGGCCATCGCGGCGCGTTTCGATGCTAACAGCCGTGCCTTTCATGCCGCCCTCGCTCGCGATCGCGCATCCGCGGTCGGCGCGGCCAGCACCTTGCGCCAGACCGCAGGGGAATTGACCACCGCATTCAGCAGCGCGAATTTTGGTCCCGCCCAAACCTTTGCCGTCATCGATCTGTTGGCCAGCAATGCCATTTCAGCACGCTTTACTGATTATGAAGGCTCGGTGCAGGCCGTGATGGCCGTTGATACCCTGCTCAACGCTCTGGTCCGTTCGGGGCAGGTAACGGTCGGTGCTGCGGCGGGCATTCGCGCCAATGTCGGGCGGGCCTATGCAGCCGTGAAGGACCCCAACGACTATCGCCCCACCGAATTTCGCGCCGCATTGGGTCAGGCCGCAGCCAGCATCAGAGCGCTCAAATGAGATACCCCGGAAAATTATCCATATTGTTGACCAGTGCGGCCCTGATCCTGTCCTCTTGCGGGGGCGGCGACAGCGGTAGTTCAGGTGGTGGTAGCACACCCACGCCCAGCCCGACGCCCACGCCTTCACAGGTCTATGCCGTGCCTGCTCAGGAATCGCTGTCCATTCCTGATGTCGAGAAAATCATCGCCAATGCGGCGGCTGAGGCACAGGCGCGCAGCCTGCCCGCAGTCATCGCCGTCACCGATCGGGTCGGCAATGTGCTGGCCGTATTCCGCATGACCGGCGCTATGGCCAACGCCACCTCTTCCGCCGCGCCCAATGGCAACAATATCGACGCGCAGAACGTCACTTTCCCCGCCGAAGCAGGCGCCATCGCCAAAGCGATCACCGGCGCCTATCTGTCGAGCGGCGGCAACGCTTTCTCCACCCGCACGGCGAGCATGATCGTGCAGGAACATTTCCCGCCCGCGCCGGGTACGGTGGGTTTGGAAAGCGGCCCTCTGTTCGGCGTGCAATTCAGCCAGCTTCCCTGTTCAGACTTTGCCAGCCGCTTTGTATCCAGTGGCGCAGGCGCGTTGATCGGCCCCAAGCGATCACCGCTCGGTCTAGCCGCTGATCCCGGCGGATTTCCGCTTTACAAAAATGGCGTGGTTGTCGGTGCGATCGGAGTGATGGCGGACGGCGTCTATGGTTCTGATCCCGACGTAACCGACACGGACAATGATCCCGAAGAATATATCGCACTTGCCGGGACACTCGGCTTTGAAGCGCCAACCAGCGTTCGCGCCGACAAAATCTACGTAGACGGCACGCAATTGCGCTATTCCGACGCGCCTTATTCTGGTCTGACGACGACCGGCAATGCCAGCTATGCCGCCACCAACGGAGCGATGGGCGCATTGGTGAGCGTGCGCGGCTATTTCGGTGTGCCAGTACCGATGATCGTGGCGGGCACCGCCTATGGCAGCGAAAATTCCGGCATCCGCCCCGCAACAACGACGGAATTCAGCAACCCGGACGCGTTTGTCCTGACTGACGGGTCAGGCGCCGACCGCTTCCCGATCCGTGGCGGTACCGATAGCGTGACTCAACCTCTCACCGCCGCCGAAGTGCGCGCCGTGATGGAAGAGGCCTTCGCCATCATGAGCCGCGCCCGCGCGCAAATCCGCCAACCGCTCGATAGTCGGGCACAGGTCAGTATTTCTGTCGTTGATACAAACGGTGCCGTGCTGGGCATCGTTCGCTCGCCCGACGCGCCCATTTTCGGCACCGATGTATCCCTGCAAAAAGCGCGCACCGCAGCCTTCTTCTCCGGCCCCAATGCCGCCAGCGATCTACTGGCCGATTCGAGCAGCGATGTACGGGGGTTTGTGCAAAAAGTCCGCACCTTCCTTGATGACCAGACAGCGCTTACCGGCAAAGTCGCCTTTGCCGACCGGTCCGGTGGCAACCTGTCACGGCCCTATTTTCCCGATGGCGAGGTGGGAAGACCCAACGGCCCGCTATCGCGCCCCATCGCGCAGTTCAACCCGTTCTCCACGGGTCTGCAATCCGCGCTCATCATCGATAATCTGGTCGAACATCTGAACTTCGTCACTGGCGCAAGTCCGACCGACACCGATCGGCGCTGCACCAGCATTCCCGACGCCGCTGCGGGGCAGAATCGCCTTCAAAACGGCATTCAGATTTTCCCCGGCTCGGTCCCCATCTATCGCGGCAATGTGCTGATCGGCGGCATCGGCGTGTCGGGCGACGGCATTGATCAGGACGACATGATCAGCTTCCTTGGACTCCATAACGGCGGATCGCGCGTGGGTAGCATCGGCAATGCGCCCACTGGCATTCGCGCCGATAATATCGTGGTTGATTTAGGCGATAAGGATGTTCGCTTGCGCTATGTCAGCTGCCCCTTTGCGCCGTTCCTCGACACGGACCAACAAAACGTGTGCCAGGGACTGTGACGATGCTGGGCGTTTCCCTTCTGGCATTGATGGCCCAATCCATTGATCGTCGTCCCAGTGAAGGTTGGGACCCATCTCTTTCTCCCCAGACGGTATCTCAGGAGGGAAAAGTTATGGACCCCAGCCTTCGCTGGGGCGACGGAGCAGAACTGGCTCAGGCGGAGGCCAACCAGCAACCCGAAATCACCATCCCGGAATCCACCGCCGACGACGCCCTGATCGAAGGCCGCACGCGTCCCGGCTATCAACGCCCTCTGCCCGACCGCATTACGCAGGATAATGAAGGTGCGGTTCGCCCTCCCCCGCCCGAAGCCTTTCCCACCGACGAATTCCCGATCCCCGACCGCTGGCGTCTGATTGAATCACTCGGCGTGGTAAAGGAACGCTGGTTCGATCCCTATCACCAGAATACGCTGAAGGGTGACCGACCCATCGACCGGGCAAAGGTTCCCTGGTTGCCGATCAAAGGCGACGATTGGTTCATCGTGGTGAACGCGGTGAGCGACACCGTCATCGAACCGCGCACCTTCCCCGTTCCCGTTGGTGTGCAGACGACCGAGCGGCCCGGCAGTCTTGATGTATTCGGCAAGGATGCAAGTTACGTCCTGTCACAAACCTTTATCGGCGGCGTGGCGCTCATCAAGGGCGCGACTGCCTTCAAGCCGCCCGATGTCGAATATCGCCTGACGCTGGCTTATAACATCAACCATGTGGATGTGCCCGAGCGGCGCGTCCTGTTCGTGCAGCCGTCGAAACCGAGCCACCGTACCGACCAATTTCTGGGCGTGCAGGAAGCCTTTATCGACTATCACCTGCGCAATACCTCGGACCGCTACGACTTCGAGTCCATCCGCGTCGGCATCCAGCCATTCCAGAGCGATTTCCGCGGCTTCCTGTTCAACGATCAGCAGCTTGGCATCCGGTTCTTCGGCAATCGCGACAATAATCGTTTCCAGTTCAATCTCGGCGCATTCTGGCGGCTGGAAAAGGACACCAACAGCGGCCTCAACAGCGTGGTTCAGCGCCCGCGCGACGATTTCGTATTTATCGCCAACCTCTATCGGCAGGACCTGCCCTTTCCCGGCCTGACGAGTCAGGTGACGGCGGTCTACAACCGCAACCGCGAAGCGGGGCGGATTGAGGTGGACGATAACGGCTTCCCCGTCCGCCCCGCCCTGCTCGGCGATCTGCGCGGACGGGATTACGACGTTGTGTATCTGGGCTACAATGCGGACGGACGGATCGGGCGGATCAACGTCACCGCCTCGCTTTATGGCGCTCTGGGGGAGGACCGCAACAGCTTCTTCACGAGCGAAAAGGCAGACATCCGCGCCTTCTTCGCCGCCGCCGAACTCAGCTACGACCATGACTGGATGCGCTTCCGCGCTTCCGGCCTGTTCGCCAGTGGTGATAGCGATCCCTACGACAATAGCGAAAACGGTTTCGATGCCATATTCGAAAACCCGATCTTCGCGGGCGCGGATACCAGCTACTGGATTCGACAGACCATCCCCTTCGCTGGCGGCGGGCGCGCTATCGGCGTTAACGGCCGCAATGGTATATTGAACAGCCTGCGCTCATCCAAGGAGCAGGGGCAGAGCAATTTCAACAATCCGGGCACCATCCTGCTGGGCGCCGGGGCGGATTTCGATATATTGCCGACGCTGCGCCTGTCGGCCAATGCCAATCACCTCTGGTTCGAAAACACGGCGACGCTGCAAGTGCTGCGGAATGAAGGCAGCATTCCGCGGGACATTGGATGGGATCTGAGCACTGCTGCGATCTGGCGTCCAAAAGCCACGCAAAACATCGTATTCCGCTTGTCCGCTGCGGCGCTTGCACCCGGCGATGGTTTCAGGGACCTCTTCACCAACCGCGACGGGAATGACACTTATTATTCCATCCTCGCCAACGCGATTGTGACATTCTGATGAGGTTCCGTAATCTCTTTTCACTCGTCATTCCCGCGAAGGCGGGAATCCATCCCCTGGCCTTGTGTCTGTGGAGAATGCGGGAAATGGATTCCCGCCTTCGCGGGAATGACGGACTGAAGTTGACGGTATGGGCGCTCCTTGCCCTCTTCCTTCTCATCCCGGCCAGCGCCACGCTTGCCAGTGGCGATGAAAAGCCGGTGCAGCGTACCTACGCCCATGCCGCGCCCGCCCCGATGAGCCAGACCGATGCGGACGTGGTGGCGAAATCATCGGGTTGCTTCAGTTGTCACGTGCAAACCGATCAGCCGAGCATGCACGCAACGCCCGCCGTCAAACTGGGCTGCGTCGATTGCCATGGCGGCGATGCCAGCGTGATGGGTAACGCAAACCTCGCCCATGACGATCCCGCCTATGTCGCCGCGCGCAACAAGGCGCACGTCCTGCCCATGTACCCGGAAAGCTGGCACTTTCCGTCTTCTGCCAATCCCAAGCGCAGCTATGCCCTGCTGAACAAGGAAGCGCCCGAATTCGTCCGTTTCGTCAATCCAAGCGACTATCGCGTTGCGCGGGAAGCATGCGGGTCTTGCCATATCGAAACCATTGAGGCGGCGGAACGCTCGCTGATGGCGTCAGGCGCGATGCTGTGGGGTGGAGCGGCCTATAATAACGGCATCGTGCCGTTCAAAAACTATATTTTCGGTGAAGCCTTCACCAGGGACGGTGAACCGGCGAAGATCGTTTCACCCGGCACGCCGCCCGGCACTGTCACCGAGGAACAGAAAAAGCGCGGCGCGCTGGGGGAACTCTATCCTCTCCCCACTTGGCAGGTTGTCCCACCGGGCGACATTTTCCGCGTGTTCGAACGTGGCGGCCGCAATATTGCAACGCAATTCCCCGAAATCGGCCTGCCCAGCCCAACCGGCTCGATCCAGCGGCTGGAGGAACCGGGCCGCCCCGATCTGAAGCAGTCGAGCCGTGGGCCCGGCACCGGCTTGCGTGTCGCCATTCCGGTGCTCAACATCCACAAGACGCGCCTGAACGACCCCTTTACCTGGTTCATGGGCACCAATGACCAGCCCGGCGATTACCGCCATTCGGGCTGCGCAAGCTGTCATGTCATCTATGCCAACGACCGCGAACCGCGGCACAGCCTGACCTATGCGAAATATGGTCGCGACGGGCAGACAATCACCATCGATCCCACGATCAAGGACAAGATGGCGGGCAAAGCGGCCGGACATGATGACGGTCATGCAGGCGACAGCCACGGCGCGTTGAAAGAACCCGGTATGAAGGAAAGCGGCCATCCGCTGCGCCACGCCTTCACCCGCGCAATCCCGACCAGTCAGTGCATGAATTGCCACATGCATCAGCCCAATATCTTCCTGAACAGCTATCTCGGCTACACCATGTGGGACTATGAATCCGACGCGCCCCATATGTGGCCGGAAAAGCAGAAATACCCAACCGCTGAGGAAGTTTTCAGCGTACTGCAACGCAATCCCGAAGGTGCCTCACCCAAGGGCAAATGGGCGGATCTGGACTTCCTGCGCAATGTCTATGACCTGAACCCTGAACTGAAGGACACGCAGTTCGCCGACTATCACGGTCATGGCTGGAATTTCCGCGCTATCCTGAAGCGCGACCGGGAGGGCAACCTGCTTGACGCCGACGGCAAGCGCGTCGCCAATGACGACCCTGAAAAATGGCGCAAGAAAGGCGAAGGCAAGTTCACACCCCCCGGCGTCAATCCGGGCAAGACCGTGCACATGATGGACATTCACGCCGAAAAGGGCCTGCAATGCGCCGACTGCCATTTCGCGCAGGACGCTCACGGCAATGGCCTGATTTATGGTGAGGTCGCCAATGCGGTGGAAATTGGCTGCAAGGATTGCCACGGCACTGCTGACGCCTATCCGTCCCTGTTGACCTCTGGTCCCGCAGCGCGGCCAGGGGGTAATAACCTTGCCCTGCTCCGCAATCCTGACGGCAAGCGGCGGTTCGAATGGATTTACGATGCCGCCGGAAATCGAACCCTGATCCAGCGTTCCATCGTCGATCCTGATCTGCAATGGGAAATCAGTCTGGTCAAAGACAGCGTGAGCAAGGGCAATCCGCATTTCAATGCCAAGGCGGCACGCGCCAAGCTGATGAGCAAGTCAGGGGCGGAGGACGGCACATTCGCCTTTGGCCCCGGCATCGCCAAGGCCGACCGGGCACATAAAGAAGAAGAGATGGCGTGCTTCACCTGTCACCTGTCATGGACGACGAGTTGCGGCGGGTGTCATTTGCCGATCGAGGCGAACTGGAAGACCAAGGACCATCATTTCGAGGGCGAGGAATCCCGGAATTTTGCGACCTACAACCCACAGGTCGCGCGCGAGGACATGTTCCAGCTCGGCCGTCACATGACCACCAAGGGCAATCAAATCGCGCCGGTCCGGTCCACCTCCGCGCTGGTGCTCTCTTCAACGAACATCAACCGTGAACGCATCTATATCCAGCAACCACCCATCAGTGGGATCGGTTTTTCATCACAGGCCTTTGCCCCGCATTTCCCCCATACGGTGCGCAAAACCGAAACCAAGCAGTGCACTGATTGCCATTTGTCGGCGGACAATGACAACAACGCCATCATGGCGCAGTTGCTGTTGCTTGGCACCAATACTGTGAATTTCGTGGGGCTGCATGCCTGGACCGGGCTGGAAGACGGGTTCGAGGCCGTGCGCATCACCGAATGGGATGAGCCGCAGGCGGTGATCGGCTCCTATCTCCAGAAATATGCCTATCCCGATTACTGGAAACTCCATGTCGATCAGAACAAGCGCGAACTCAAGAACTGGGTGCGCGGCAAGACCTTCGACAAGAAACTGTCGGGCGAGACGCAGGCGCTGGAGGAATTCGCCAACATCACCCAGGGAACCAAGGGTCGCGTCGGTTGCTTGCAGATGCGCGGCGAATATATGTTTCTGGCCGAAGGCAAAGGCGGTTTCCGCGTCTATGACATTGCATCGATCGGCAACAAGGGCTTTTCCGAACGTATTGTGTCGGCGCCCTTCTCTCCGCTGGGTCATGATACGCGCGTCAAAACAAAGAACGCCACCTGCATGGCGCTGGCCACCAACCAGCCAATCAATCCCCTGCGCAACACGTCGGAACTGCGCAAGATCAACCAGGAACAAGCCTTCCATCCCATCTATAATTACGCGGTCGTCACCGACAGCGTGGAAGGCCTGATCCTCGTCAACATCGACACCATGGCCGATGGCGATTTCCAGAATAATTTTCTCAAACGCGCCGTGACATGGAATGAAGATGACGTACTCAAGGGCGCACGTCATATCACGTTGGCGGGACATTTCGCTTATATCACAGCGGACAAGGGCCTTGTCGTTGTCGACCTCGACAACCCGCTCAAACCCCGCCTCGCCGCCGTCCGGCCTCTTGAGGATGCACGCGCTTCCGCTCTGCAATTCCGTTATCTCTGGGTGACGGACAAGGATGGCGTCAAGCTGTTCGACGTGACGAAAATGGACGATCCGGTGGCTGTCCCCTCGGGAACGATCCCGCTCACCAATGCCCGCCGCCTGTATCTGGCCCGCACTTATGCTTATGTCGCCGCCAAGGAAGACGGTCTTGTCATCGTCAACATCACCAATCCATTGAAGCCCAAAATCTATGCCAAAGAGACCTTCGGCGGTCAGTTGAACGATGCCGAGGATGTGATCGTGGCCAGCACCAACGCATCACTGTTCGCTTATGTCGCAGATGGACGAAACGGCTTGAAAGTCCTGCAACTGACCAGCCCGGACAGTCAGCCCAATTTCTATGGCTTCTCACCCGCGCCGAAGCCTGAACTGATCGCCTGGGCCAAAACCCCCAGTCCGGCGCTGGCTCTTTCAAAGGGCCTCGACCGCGACCGCGCGGTGGACGAAACCGGCGGACAGATCGCTGTGTTTGGCCGCCTGGGCTCCCGCCCCTTCACCCGCCCGGAAATGGAGCGGTTGTTCCTCAATTCGCGCGGCATTCCATACAAAGTGCGCGATGACGTGGACATGTCAGGGTGGCGGCCACCGATGCTGCTGGGCAAATAACAGTTTAGGAAAGCGTGCTCGGTTCCAGATCGCGTATGACCTGCTCCACCCGTCGGGCATAATGTTGCGCGATTGCGGCGCAGACGATCAACTGGATCTGATGAAACACCATCAGCGGCAGAATGATCAGACCCACCTGCGCCGGTGCAAACAACGCTCCGGCCATCGGCACACCGCTTGCCAGGCTCTTTTTCGATCCGCAAAAGACGAGCACTGTTTCATCTTCGATCGATAATCCGGCTATTCGTGCACCCATTGTCGTGATGACCAGCACAATGGCCAGCAGCGCGATGCTCAACCCTGCGATCACGGCAAGGTCAAAACCCGAAACGCGATGCCACAAGCCATCGATCACGGCCGCACTGAAAGCTGTATAGACGACCAGCAGGATCGACCCGCGATCGAGCCGCCCCAGAAATATCCGATGCCGGTCAACAAAACCGCCGATCCATGGTCGCATCAGGTGACCAATAATGAAGGGCGCAAGCAACTTCATTGCAATCGACTGGATCGCCTTCAGCAGAAAACCGTCAGCCACGTTCATCTGGCTGTGGATCAAAACGCCAGCAAGCAACGGTGTTAAGAATATGCCCGCGACATTGGAAAGCGAGGCGCTGCACACCGCCGCCGGTACATTGCCCCGCGCCATGGCGGTAAAGGCGATGGAGGATTGTACCGTCGATGGCAGGATACAAAGGAACATCATACCCATCTTGATGCCCGGATCGACAAGACTATCGGGAAGCATTGCTACCGCAAGTCCAAGCAGTGGGAACAGCACAAAGGTGCTCGACAAGGTGGCAAGATGCAGCCGCCACACGGCAAAACCGCCCAATATTGCCTGCCGCGACAGCTTTGCTCCATGCATGAAGAAGAGCAGGACGATGGCCGCTGTTGTTGCCCAGCCAAAAAATATCGCTGCTTGTCCCCGACATGGCAGCAGACTGGCCATCGCCACGGTGGCTATCAGGATAAGCGTGAAAGAGTCAGGACGAAATCGGAACATGAAGCGGGCAACCACGAATTAACGATACGGACAGGGCCTACCAGCTATTCCCGCCCCGGCAAATATGGTCGAACGGAAATGCCGACGCTTCCGAATTGCTTTATTCCGAAGGCGTCTCCCACCGGACGGCGTCCTCTGCCTTGATACCCAACGCCTCTGCCCGGCCACCCGCGATTTCCAGTACCGCAGCGTCAATCTGCCCCGATGATACCGGAACCAGCGAATAGGGTTCGGTATTGGCTGCGATAAAGGAAATCGTCCCGTCCGGCCGAATGAACAGGATGTCGAGTGGAATGACCGTATTCTTCATCCAGAAACTGGCGATCTGTGGCGGATCAAAAGGAAAGAGCATCCCCCCGTCGTCCGGCAGGAATTTACGGAACATCAGGCCCTTTTCCTGTTCCTGCGAAGTGCGGGCGACCTCTATGTTGAACGTGTGCGTCTTGTCCCCTGACTGAATGGTGAGCGTGACCCTGTCCGCTTCTTGCGTCGCATTGGCCTGATCGCTGGAAATCGGTGCCGTGGCGCTGCACGCGGCAAGAAGCAACGTAAAGGCGATCAGGATCGGGCGCACTGAAACATTCTCCTTCATCATGGCCTTGCTCTATCAAGTGCCAGAACATAGGAAAAGATATTGTAAAGAACGAAGACTTTACGGCCACAACTGGCTCAACAGGGGAATAGAGTGAAAGATACTGTACCGACCGGCGCGATTCCCGATAGCGTTGACGCCACTTTGCGGCCCAGTTCCCGGCTCGTTCCCAAAAAATCCCTGCTGTTGCGCTTTGGAAAATATATGCAACCGCGCACCAACAGGTGGATCGCCCGATCTTCCCGTGTTGGGGACAAGCCAATCTTCGATTCCCGGGAATTTCCCTGGGCGGCAAAGCTTGAGGAGCATTGGGAAGAAATTCGCGCAGAGGCGCTCGCCGCACTGGAGGACCTCAACAGCGTTCCGCCGCTCGCCAGCATTTCCCCCGACCATCGCCGCATAGCGCCGGCGGGCCGGTGGCGCTCCTTTTTCCTGGTCGGCTATGGTTATCGGGAAGAGAGCAATTGCGCCATCTGCCCACGCACGGCGGAACTGGTGTCCCATATTCCGGGTCTCAATTCCGCATTTTTCTCGGTGCTTGTGCCCCATACACACCTTCCCACCCATACGGGCGTGTCAAAGGCGTTTCTCACCTGTCATCTGGGCATACAGGTCCCACGCGACGCTGAAAAATGCCGCATGCGCGTTGTGGACACATGGGTTGGCTGGCAGGAAGGCCGCGCTCTGGTTTTCGACGATGTGTTCGAACATGAGGTGCGCAACGACACCGACGAAACACGGATCGTGCTGCTGGTTCAATTCCGGCGGCCTGTCGGTCTGATTGGCAAAGTGGTAGGCGGCCTGTTCATGGAAGGCGTGCGGCGATCACGCTTTGTGCAGGATGCGCGCCGGGGCCTTGCGGAATGGTCAGCGCAGCGAGACGCGAACCGCTAAAGTCCGAACAGCGCCTTTCACTCCACTTCCCCATCCGGAATATGCCCCGGTTCTGCCTGTACAAACCGCCGCGCGGTGTCGAAATCATGGCCTGCGCGCAAAAAGGCGGCGATCTGTTTTTGTTGCATCGCTCGATCGGCAAGCTCGGTTGCGAAAGGACCAATGCGTCGTTTACGGGCAAAAGCCTCGGCAGCCCGCCATTTTTCCTGCACAACCTGCTGGTGCGCGTCCTCACGTTCAGGCTCTTCAATCCCGGCCGCCCGCAGGCTTTCCTCCACCCGTCGGGCGCCGTATCCCCGCCGGGTCAGCGACGCAGCGCGCATCGAAGCGAAACCCGCATCATCGACATAGCCAAGCGCCGCAAATCGTTCGACCAAAGCCTGAATATCCGGCACTTTTTCCTCCCCCCAACCCCGTTCGCGCACTTTTCGCGCCAGATAGGCAGCCAGTTTCGCACGGCTGGTCGCATAACGCCCGGCATAATGCAGCGCCAACTGCTCCAGGCGTTCGCCATTTAGCGGAGCTTTCGGGCGTTTTTGAGGTTCAGTAGTCACGCGCCATGATTATGCCACAGTCGGGCCGGAATTTGAACGCGGCTTGCTGTATAAAAGCGCACACTGGACAGATTGTTCGGGATATCGCAAGTAGAGCGCCCGGGTTTCAGACATATGACAAGGGAGCAACCGAAATTGCAGAATTCCAATGTGATGGTTCGGGAGACCGCTTTGGTCGCCACGCCGACGCATGACGACCTGCCGCGGCGGTTTTCCGATTTCGATACGCTGGGCGCTGCGCTGGATTATGCGGCGAGCGGCGAGCGCGGATTCAACTTCCATGATCCGCGCGGCAATCTTGCACGGCCTTATCCCTTTGCGGAGCTGCGCGATGATGCACTGAAATGCGCGTACAGGTTGATCGCGCATGGCGTGCGGCCACAGGACCGGATCGCGCTGGTCGCGGAAACCGGCCCGGACTTCGCCGCGCTCTTTTTTGGTATCATATACGCTGGTGCATGGCCGGTGCCATTGCCGCTACCGACCAGTTTTGGCGGCAAGGAAAGCTATATCGACCAACTGGTTGTGCAGTTGACGAGCTGCGACCCCAAAATTCTTTTCTATCCTGCCGAACTCGCCGATATGGCGGACGGTGCGGCACAGCTGCGCAAGGTTGAGGGCATCGCGTTTGAGGATTTCATGGCGCGTGAGGCCCATCAATCGCCCCTGCCGCAGGCTGCGACCGACGACATCTGTTATCTGCAATATTCCAGTGGCTCCACCCGTTTTCCACACGGCGTTGCCGTAACGCACCATGCGTTACTGAATAATTTGTCCGCGCACAGTCACGGCATGGAATTGCAGGACAGTGATCGCTGCATCAGTTGGCTGCCATGGTATCATGACATGGGTCTCGTCGGCTGCTTCTTGTCTCCGGTCGCCAACCAGGTGTCGGTCGATTATCTGAAAACAGAGGATTTCGCGCGCCGCCCACTTGCCTGGCTGGACCTTATCAGCCGCAATACGGGCACGTCGATCAGCTATTCGCCAACCTTTGGCTATGACATCTGTGCGCGGCGTATGTCCAGTCAGACCAAGGCGTCTGACCGATTCGACCTGTCCCGTTGGCGTATCGCAGGCAATGGCGCGGACATGATCCGCCCGGATGTGATGCAGGGCTTTGTCGATGCCTTCGCCGATGCGGGCTTCCCGGCTTCGGCCTTCCTGCCGAGCTACGGCCTGGCCGAAGCGACGCTGGCTGTCACCATCATGCCACCGGGCGAGGGCATCGTCATCGAATTGGTCGAGGAAACCGACTTGTCGGGCGGCGAAAGTGCTGGGGATCGCCCGCCGCGCTATCGCGCCATCGTCAATTGCGGCAAGCCCGCCAAGGATATGGTCGTGGAAATCCGCGATGAGGATGGCTCGACCTTGCCCGAAAAGGCAATCGGCAAGGTGTGGACCACCGGGCCATCGATCATGACCGGCTATTTCCGCGATCAGGAAGCGACCGACGCCTGTTTGGTCGATGGATGGCTCGACACCGGCGACATGGGATATATGTCCGGCGGCTATCTCTATATTGTCGGCCGCGCCAAGGACATGATCATCATCAACGGCAAGAATCACTGGCCGCAGGACATCGAATGGGCGGTGGAACAGCTCCCCGGCTTCAAGGCAGGCGACATCGCAGCCTTTTCCATCACCACACCGGGCGGCGAAGAAACACCCGCCGTTCTCGTTCATTGCCGGACCTCCGACAACGAGGAACGCAGCCGTCTGCGCGACGAGATTCGTGACAAGGTCCGCTCGATCACCGGCATGAATTGCGTCGTCGAACTGGTGCCTCCACGCACCCTGCCCCGCACAAGTTCAGGCAAGCTCAGCCGATCGAAAGCGCGCAACCTTTATCTTTCGGGTGAAATTCAGCCCTATGACATTGCAGCCTGATATTTAGCGCGTGATGAGATCAGGTTGAATTCCTGTCCACCGTTGGTGTCGAGTGAAGTCGAGACACATTCGCGTCAGGCCAACGTCCCTCTCCCCTGTGGGGATCGTCGCATAATTTCATTTTACCGTCATCCCCGCGAAGGCGGGGATCCATCTCCTGACCTGACCGCTTGATTTTACGTCGGGAGATGGGTTCCCGCCTTCGCGGGAACGACGAAAATCAGGAAATGCACGAATGATGCAATAGTCCATTCAGGGGGCTATGATGGCGAGCCCAGCCTACTTGTCGCAACGGTATGATTCCCAAACCAGTTCAGGGTGACGATCGTTCAATGTGGCGAACTTCGATTCCACCGCATTAGCAGCAAAAAATCGTCTTGTGCAGGACATCGATTTCACGCCCCTTGGTTACCATTCCCTAACCTCCATCACCTAGACAAGGCGCGTGTCCAGGAAACATGCATCATCTGACGCTGTAACGACGTCCCAAAAGCTGCCCCTGACGGTTCTGATGGGCTTTTCCAGCTCGTCAAACGTAGATATCGAGCGCTTGCGAATAGCCCAGCTGCGGTCGATCAATCACGTAAGCCTGGTCTATTCGCTGCTGATCAGTTTCGCGGTAATTTTCACCATGGGCCTGTTCGTCACTGCGGTCAGCTTGCCTTTCCTGACTTTATGGGGCCTGGTGGCCTTGACCCATGGATTTCTATATTATCGCAGCGGACGCGCCAGAGCGCAGTCGGACTATGCCGATGTTACGTCAGCAACGGTGCTGCGCGACGGCGGCGCTTTATTCATACAAGGGCTGATCTGGGCTATACCACCTGTTATGTTCGCCCGGACCGACGATCCGACGGCCATCATTTCGCTCTGGGCGCTGATGAGTTGCATGATGGTTGGCACGGCGCTTACATATGTCGGAATGCCTCTTTCGACCCTGTTGTTCCTTGCAACCGTAGGAAGTGCGAACGCCTGGATGATGCTGGGCCTTGGGTCGCCGCATGTGGCTGCGGTCGTTGTATGTTATGCATTGCTGCTGCTCGTCACCAGCCTGAAACACGCCCGTTCCTTTGGCACCGAATTGACCGCCACGACCCAGCTTGCCGAAAAGAGCGAGGTCGTCAGCCTGTTGCTGCGTGAATTTGAGGATAGCAGCGCCGATTGGCTATGGCAGACTGACGCGGCGCGACGTGTAACGCATGTATCCTCCCGTTTTGCCCGCGCGCTCGGTATGGAAGCCGCTGATGTCGAGGGCAAGCCATTGCTGCAGATATTTGCCGGCAGCGCTTGGGAATCAGGCAAGTTTTCGCCAACGCTTCACGAATTTGCCGAACGGATCAAACGTCGTGAAAGCTTCTCCAACGTGGTGCTGGAGGTTGAGATTGCCGGGCAAAAGCACTGGTGGGAATTATCGGCCGCACCCAGGCTGGATGAAAAGGGCTCGTTTCAGGGCTTCCGCGGCGTTGGTTCGGACGTGACGAAACAGCGTGAATCATCGGAGAAAATTGCACAGTTGGCGCATTACGATACGCTGACCAATCTTCCAAACCGTCTGCATCTTACCGAGTCACTGTTGTGCGCCTTGCAAGAGATGGAAAAATGGAACTCGCGATGCGGTTTCCTGATGATCGACCTTGATCGGTTCAAAGCGATCAATGACACGCTGGGTCACCCGATTGGCGACCATTTGCTGGCGCGCGTCTCCGAACGACTACGGCATGTATGTTCGACAAATGAAATTTGCGCTCGCATCGGCGGCGACGAATTCGCCGTGGTCATACGTGAAATCCACGATACCGAATATGTTGAACGGCTATCCCTGGAAATCATTGATACGCTGTCACGTCCTTATGAGATTGACCAGCATACCCTGTATATCGGCGCCAGCGTCGGGTCCGCCATTGCACCACGCGATGGCCGCACCCCGGAAACGCTGATCCGCAGCGCCGATCTGGCATTATACCGTTCCAAGGAAGAAGGCGGGGGCCTTCATCATGGTTATGAACCCAAGCTCCATTTACACGCCGAAGAACGCCGTGTGCTGGAAATTGCACTGCGCGAAGCTTTGCAGAAAGAACAGCTTCATGTCGTCTATCAGCCTGTCGTCGATGCCAAGGATGGCCGAATATTGGGCTTTGAAGCGCTGGTGCGGTGGACTCATCCGGAAATGGGCAGCATTTCCCCGGTCAAGTTCATTCCTGTGGCAGAAGATGCGCGTCTGATCGGTCCAATCGGCGAATGGGTCCTGCGTACAGCCTGTAAAGAGGCCAAGAATTGGCCTGAACATATCCGTGTGGCAGTGAACGTGTCCGCCGAACAACTGGGCGACCCGAATTTTGTGACCGCCGTCACTTCTGCGCTCGCTTATGCCGAACTGCCCCCGCACAGGTTGGAACTGGAAGTCACTGAAAGCGTGTTCATGCGCGAAGGTACGGGCGCTGAACAACTGCTCGACCGTATATTGGCGCTGGGCGTCAAACTGTCACTGGATGATTTTGGCACCGGCTATTCTTCATTGGGCTATCTACGCAAGTCACGGTTCAGCACGATCAAGATCGACCGCAGCTTCGTTCAGGGCGCTGCGAAAAACGTGCCGGAAAGCATCGCCATCATCCGCGCCGTTGTCGCCATGGCTGACAGCCTGGGTATGTCCACCACCGCCGAAGGGGTGGAAAATGAAGAAGAAGTCGAAATGATCAATCGTTTGGGATGCCGCAAGATTCAGGGCTATTATTTCGGCCGCCCCATGCCCGCCAGCGAAGCTGTGGCCTTGTTCGGCAATGGCCAACAAAGTGCGGTCGCCTGACGCATCACGCCTGCGTTCGCAGCTTCCGTTCAACCCCGGTCCACAATTTCGTAAAGGCCTTTGCCGCCGGACAATGGGGCTCGAACGTGCCGATGGGTGCCTTGCGAACCGACATTTGTTCGATCGCGCTCGCCATCGGGATGACCGGCCAGTCGGCTTTTTCGTCCAGTGCCGCGCGATGTAATGATCGGCGGCGATCGACCATGGAATAAACCGGCAGGATCGGCGCGTGCTTACCTTTTTGCCGCTCAAGGAAATGGACAACCTCGACCAATGCCCGCTGTGATAGCGGCGCGGGAATGACAGGCACGATGACAATATCCGCCGCGTGCAAAACCTGTTCGCTGGTCTGCGTCAGGCCGGGGGGACAGTCGAGGATGATGCGGTCATAATGTTTCGAAAGGCCGCCCAGCAGCTTGGCGAGCCGCTTTTTCTTGCCCAGTTCGAAAAAGAAATGGTCCAGACCGCGAAGCGATGTGTCGGCCGCCAGTAAATCAACGCCTGCAACACTGGACGGCCGCACCAGCGAGATAGCATCGACATTACGTGCAAAAATCGCCTGCGCCTCGTCCCGCGGCGTCGGCCCATCCGCCAATATATAGGTCGATGCCGCCTGCGGATCGAGATCCCATAACAAAGTACGCCGTTTCGATATGGTAGCAGATGCCCAGGCGAGATTGATCGAGAATGTCGTCTTCCCGACCCCACCCTTCAGGCTGTATATCGCCACCGTCGCCATGCCTGTCTCCTGCCCGGTTTGCACGCTAGGCCAGCGTCGCCGTTTCAGGCAAGGACTTATGGGGAAAGCGCGTCGGTTTCGATTGGATTGCAGGCATTCAACTGGAAATTCACAGAATTTCCATCAATTTTTCCTGCGGACGACAAAAGCGGACGCCTTTGTCGGTTTCAACAAAGGGCCGGTTCACATAGGCCGGTTGGGCAACCATCGCGTCCAGAATTGCATCGTCATCCGCTTGGGGCAGGCCTTTTTCCTCCGCATCCGTGCCGCGCAACCGCAGCGCTTCTGCCGGGGTCATGCCCGCGTCACGAATGATCTGCGCCAACTTGTCCCGGGAATAAGGATTTTTCAGATACTCAATAACCACCAAATCAATGCCCGGTGTATCCTGCAGGATCGCCAGCGTTTTGCGCGATGTACCGCAGGCCGGGTTGTGCCAGATCGTTGCTTTCATGATGCAGGTCCTTCATTTCGGTCAAAGGCGGACAGGCCCCGAAACATGGAAAATTCGGCAACCCCGAAGTTCAGATATTGTCGCGCGCCAGCCATTCCTCCAGCCATTTGATGGTATAATCGCCGTTCTGGAATTCAGGATCGTTAAGCAATGCCTGATGCAGCGGGATGGTCGTTTTCATCCCTTCGATCACATATTCTTCCAGTGCGCGGCGCAAGCGCATCAAACAGCCTTCACGCGTGCGGCCATAGACGATCAGCTTGCCGATCATGCTGTCATAATAAGGCGGCACGCGATAACCTTGATACAGGCCGCTATCGACGCGAACATGCATGCCGCCGGGCACATGGTAGCTGGTAACCGTTCCGGGCGATGGCGCGAACGTCCCGGGGTCTTCGGCATTGATCCGGCATTCGATGGCATGCCCGGAAAAGACGAGATCCTCCTGCGCCACCGAAAGCGGCTTGCCTTCGGCAATGCGGATCTGTTCGCGGACCAGATCGACGCCGGTAATCATCTCCGTAACAGGATGCTCCACCTGCAGCCGGGTGTTCATTTCGATGAAATAGAATTCGCCGTCTTCGTATAGAAACTCTATCGTACCCGCACCGCGATAGCTCATGTCGGCCATCGCCTTGCGGACGATTTCGCCCATGCGCGACCGCTCTGCCGATGAAATGACCGGAGACGGCGCTTCCTCCAGCACTTTCTGATGCCGCCGTTGCAACGAACAATCGCGCTCGCCCAGATGGATGGCATTGCCCTTGCCGTCACCGAACACCTGAAATTCGATATGCCGGGGATTACCCAGATATTTTTCCATATAGACGGTGGCATCGCCAAAGGCAGCTTTCGCCTCCGATCCCGCTTGCTGCATCAGCGTTTCAAGCTGGTCCTCGTCAGGCACCACCTTCATGCCGCGCCCGCCGCCGCCTGACGCCGCCTTGATCAGAACGGGATAACCGATGTCTTTGGCGATCCGCTTGGCCTCGCCAAGGTCGGAAATCGCGCCGTCCGAACCCGGTACAAGCGGCAGGCCGAGTGCGCCCGCAGTGCGCTTCGCTTCCACCTTGTCGCCCATGGTGCGGATATGTTCGGGCTTGGGTCCGATAAAAGCGATGTCGTGCGCTTCCACGATTTCAGCGAACTGCGCATTTTCCGACAGAAAGCCATAGCCCGGATGGATAGCGTCCGCGCCGGAGATTTCTGCCGCTGAAATAATATTGGGAATGTTGAGATAGCTGTCCGTCGCCGCCGGGGGCCCGATGCAGATCGCCTCGTCGGCCAGACGAACATGCATGGCGTCAGCATCGGCGGTTGAATGAACCGCAACCGTCTTGATCCCCATTTCATGCGCCGCGCGGTGGATGCGCAATGCGATTTCGCCCCGATTGGCGATGAGGATTTTTTCAAAACTCATGGCGCGCTTACTCTACGACGACCAATGGCTGGTCGAATTCGACCGGCTGACCATTTTCGACGAGCATCGCCTTGACCGTTCCGGCAACAGGCGCCGTGATCGGGTTCATGACCTTCATGGCCTCCACGATCAACAGCGTATCGCCAGCCTTTACCTGAGCACCGACAGCAATGAAGGGCGCAGCGCCCGGTTCGGGAGTCAGATAGACAGTGCCGACCATCGGGGATTTGACCGCATTGGCCTGCACAGACGCGGCGATCGGCGCATCTGTCGCCGCCGGAACCGAACCGGCTGCAACAGGCGCAGAGGAAGCTGGCGCTACATGATAGGTCGCAGGCGCCGCTTGAAGCGTCCGAGCGACACGAATCCGCCGTTCACCGTCCTGCACCTCAATTTCGCTCAAATTGGCAACGTCCAGCATTTCCGCCAGATCGCGCACCAGCTTCGCATCGACCTGCATTGCGCCCCCTTCATTTTTGTCAGCCATGCATATCCTCGTTGAATAAAGCCTTGTTGCCCCTGCGCCTATTCCCTCTCGCCGGGGAGCGCAACAGGGCGCGTCCTAAAGTTTCAGCGCCGCTTCCAGCGCAAGTGCGTAGGAAAGCGCCCCAAACCCGGCAATCGTTCCCTTCGCCGCCTGCCCCACAAAGGATTTGTGACGAAATTCCTCCCGTTTATGCGGGTTGGACAGATGCACCTCGATCACGGGCGTCGTGATCGATTTGATCGCGTCATGCAACGCAACCGATGTATGTGTGAAACCGCCGGGATTGAGGATCACCGCCTTTGCCCCCTCCGCCTGCGCCTCATGCAGCCAATCGATCAGGTGACCCTCATGATTGGACTGACGAAAATCGACCTCCACATCCTGCGCTCGCGCCATATCCTCCAGCTGCCCGGCAATGTCATCCAGCGTGTCAGCCCCATAGATTTCCGGCTCTCGCGTACCCAGCAGGTTCAGATTGGGACCATTCAGCACATAGACCTTAGTGGGGATTTTAATCGGGTCCGCCATAAAGACGTCCTTTCGGTTGCAGGCCAGTCATTCGCTTCCCTATATGGCGGCGAAAGCAAATGCGCAAAAGCGAAAGTCAATTTAGGCAGGAACAACGAATGAGCGTTGACGGCACCATAGCAATCAGGATCAACGGCGAACACCGTCGCGTGCGGGACGGACTGACCCTTGCCGAGCTTGCGAGCGAGCTTGGCTTTGTACCGGAAAAGGTCGCGGTGGAGCGCAATCTGGAAGTCGTACCCCGCTCCACATTGGCGCAGGTCCGGGTTGAGGATGGCGACGAACTGGAAATCGTACACTTTGTTGGCGGAGGCGATAATGGCGCAAACGATGGTTGGGAAGTCGCCGGCAAACGCTTCATGTCCCGCCTGATCGTCGGCACCGGCAAATATAAAAGCTTTGAACAGAACGCAGCCGCGGTGGCGGCATCCGGCGCGGAAATCGTGACCGTTGCGGTTCGGCGCGTCAACGTGTCGGACCCCAAGGCGCCGATGCTGACGGATTTCATTGATCCCAAAAAGATCACGTATCTCCCCAACACCGCCGGCTGCTTTACCGGCGAGGATGCGATCCGCACGCTGCGGTTGGCTCGTGAAGCAGGCGGGTGGGATCTGGTGAAGCTGGAAGTGCTGGGCGAGGCGAAAACGCTATACCCCGACATGGTGGAAACGCTGCGCGCCACCGAGATTCTCGCCAGGGAAGGCTTCAAGCCGATGGTCTATTGCGTCGATGATCCCATCGCCGCCAAAAGGCTGGAGGATGTCGGCGCGGTCGCCATCATGCCGCTGGGCGCGCCTATCGGATCGGGCCTTGGCATTCAGAACCGGGTCACGATCCGCCTGATCGTCGAAGGCACGAAGCTGCCCGTGCTGGTGGATGCAGGCGTTGGCACCGCATCGGAAGCCGCACAGGCGATGGAGCTTGGCTGCACCGGCGTCCTGATGAACACCGCCATTGCCGAAGCAAAAGACCCGGTCCTGATGGCGCGCGCAATGAAAGCGGGCGTTGAGGCGGGACGCATGGCCTACCTCGCCGGACGTATGGGGCGGCGCATGTATGCCGATCCATCCTCTCCGCTGGCGGGCCTGATTTAAACGCTGGAATGGTGGAATCGAAGTTCGCGACATTGGAAGGCCGTCACCCTGAACTTGTTTGGCAGTTGTGCCCTTGAAACATATAGCCAATCTCCCTCTCCCCTATGGGGATCGTTGCAAATTTCATTTTACCGTCATCCCCGCGAAAGCGGGGATCCAACTCCTGACCTGACCGCTTGATTTTACCTCGGGAGATGGGTTCCCGCCTTCGCGGGAACGACGAAAATCAGGAAATGCACGAATGATGAAATAGTCCCTTCAGGGGAGGGCTATGATGGCGGGCCCGGCCTGCTTGTCGAACGGTATGATTCCCAAACAAGTTCAGCATGACGATCTTTAGTCTTCACATTCTAAGCCCCCGGCACGCCAAGTGTCTTTGCCGCTTCCCTGATACGCACCGATTGTGACGGGTTGGCCGCGATCGCACTTTTATAGGCCGCGCTGGCTTTCCCCGTTTCGCCCAGCGTCATGCGACTGCGCATCAGTATGATCCATCCCTGAACATTGGCGGGATCGGCCTTCAGCTTATCCTCCAGCCCGTTGACCATGCCTTGCACCATCTCCTGTTGCTGACCCGGCGGAAGGCTGGATGCCGCCTGCATCTGCGCGCGGTTGGGGCCGGGAATGGCGGCGGTGGCGATGTCCACTGGATGAGCCGAGGCTGTCGATTCGACGGACGCAAGCCGTTTCGCAACGTCGATCTTGTTAATCGCTCCGGCCTGTTGAATCGTCCGGCGCAGGTCCGATTCCCATGGCGCACCCGGTGGTGTGTCGGCCAGCAGGGCAAACCAGTCATCGATGGCGCCCTGATGATCGCCGGTCAGATCCTTGCGCACTGCCAGAAAATACCGGGCGCGCGGGTCAGCCTTGTCCTTTGATATCGCGGTTTCAAACGCGGTCACAGCATCCTTGGGCATGGGGTCATGTTCACTTGCCATGACAATTGCCTCACCAAGCGATGACCATAGAACGGCCTGTCCGGGAGCGAGATCGGTCGCCTTCCGATAGGCATTGGCGGCATCGCCATAACGTCCCGCATCGAAATAAGCCCAACCCAGCTTCTGCCACCCCTCGACATCGTCTGGTTTGCCTTTCAGCATCGCCTCCAGACCCGCTATGTCGGCAGGACGCTGTTTATCAGGCAGCGTACTCTCCGCTGCTATAGCGGCAGGGTCGGCTTTGCGTAGGGCGATTTTATATCCGACGGCGCTGACCGCCACCAGCGCGGCAAGGATCAGAATGATCTGGGGCAATTTCAGCTTTTGTCTCAACATAATAATTAAAATGCCTCTTTGATGCGTCTATGGTCTAGCCTAACGCGGTCGAAATGCTAGATTGCTGCCGGGGATCGCATCCATTCATTTGAATATCCAGCCAAAAGCGACGACGCATTCGGGGTTAACAGGGGGAGCATCGGTGTGAATCACCGCTATCGGATAGCCATTATCGGCTCCGGACCGGCTGGTCTGAGTGCCGCCGCACGCGCGGCGCAGTTGGGGCTGTCCCATATCCTGCTGGAAAAGACCGACCACCTGTCGGACACGATATACAAATATCAAAAAGGCAAGCACGTTATGGCGACGCCCAGCCAGCTTGTCCTGCGATCCGACATGGATTTCGACGCGGGCAAGCGGGAAGTCGTGCTGGGAACATGGAACGATCAGACCACTTCGCAAAGCGTCAACGTCGCCTACCATGCCGAGGTCAAGGCGATTGCGGGCAGCAAAGGTGAATTTACGATTACCTCGACGAAGGGCGCAACTTTCGAAGCGGAAACCATCGTTTTTGCCATCGGAACACAGGGCAATCCCAACCTGATGCGTTGCCCCGGCGGCGATCTGCCCCATGTGCAATATCAGCTCGACGATCCGGGCGAATATATTGACGAGCACATCACCGTCATCGGCTCTGGCGACGCAGGCATCGAAAACGCGCTGGGCCTTGCCGCTGATCCGGCACAACGCAATATCGTGACCATTCTCAATCGCGGCGCCGATTTTGCCCGCGCCAAAAGCGCCAATGTGAAGCTGTTGACGCAGGCGGGCGAAGACGGACGCATCATCATCCGTACCGAAACCTCCCCGGCCGAAGTGCGTCCCGGCGAATTGGTGCTCGATACCCGCGACGGGCAGGAAACGATCCGCTGCGATCGGATCATCGCCCGCATGGGTTCGGCCGCCCCACGCAAATTCGTTGAAAGCTGCGGCATCGAATTTACCAGCGAAGACCGGGAAGCATTCCCGAAGCTTTCGCCGGTTTTCGAATCGACCGCGCCCGGCATTTTCGTGATCGGCGCGCTGGCGGGCTATCCGCTGATCAAACACTGCATGAATCAGGGCTATGACGTGGTGGAATTCATCAACGGCAACACCGCCCTGAAACCCGCCGACGAGCCGATATTGGAGGCCAAATTTGCAGGACTGCCAGAGCGGCAGAGCGTCGATGAGTGGCTGGAATATCTGCGCGCCAACGTCAGCATATTGAACGAACTTTCCCCATTGCAAATGCGCGAATTCATGCTCGATTCGGAAGTGCGCGCCTATCGCAGCGGGGACACGATCTTCGAACGGCTGGATGTCGGGTCATCGCTGTTCGGGATTGCCGATGGGTCGGTACTGGTCGAAGTCAGCAAGGATGACCCCTCCATCACCGTGCCCATTGAAAAAGGCTCCATTTTTGGCGAGGTTGGCCTGATTTCAGGCCGCCGCAGGGGTGCAACCATCCGCGCCGCCGAACAATGTATTGTGGTCGAGGTCTCCCGCACCGCCGCATTGAAGCTGATGGCCTCCGTCCCCGCCGCCAAGCGCGCCGTCACTCGCATTTCGACCGAGCGTCAATTGCTTCAGATGTTCGGTTCGGGCCTGACATCGGCCGATGTGCAGGAAGTGCTCGACACATCCGAAATCCTGTCGGTTCGCGCGGGCCAGCCGATCATCACGGAAGGTGACGAAGGCGACGACATTTTCGTCATCCGTCAGGGATCGATGATCGTCGAGAAAAACGTCGGCGGCAAGCCGGTTTTCCTCTCCTACCTCCCCGCCGGTTCCTATGTCGGCGAAATGGCGCTGATCGCGGGCGGCAAGCGCACTGCGACGGTCAAGGCGGCGATCAAGTCCGAAGTCATCAAGCTGCAGGGCGCTGCCTTTCGCCGCCTGATGGAAAGCAAGCCGGCCTTGCTGGAACGCGCCCGGCGGGACATGGCCGCGCGGCAGGACATCACCGCCTTTGTCGAAAGCCGCAAGGACAGCTTTTCCGGTGTCGTCGACATGTATTCGGCCACCGCCAAATTCCTGGTCGACAACGGCATTGGCGAGGCAACCGACGTGCTGCTAATCGACGAGAATCTGTGCGTTGGCTGCGACAATTGCGAAAAGGCGTGTGCCGACAGCCATGACGGCCTCTCGCGTCTGGATCGGGAGGCCGGGCGCACCTATGCCCATCTGCACGTCCCCACCAGTTGCCGCCATTGCGAACATCCGCATTGCATGGCCGATTGCCCACCCGATGCCATCCATCGCGGCCCGGATGGCGAGGTCTTCATTGACGAGACCTGCATCGGTTGCGGCAATTGCCAGCGCAACTGCCCCTATGGCGTCATCCGCATGGACAGCGTGCCACCAGCAAAGCCCAGCTTGTTGAGTTGGCTGTTCTTCGGCGCTGGCCCCGGCCCCGGTGAACCATCGAAGAAATGGCGATATGCCAACAAGGAACCGGGTGTCGAATTGCCCAAAAAGGCCATCAAATGCGACATGTGTTCGGGGATACAGGGCGGCCCCGCCTGCGTTCGCGCTTGTCCGACCGGCGCCGCCATTCGCGTGTCGCCGGAGGATTTCCTGAGCGTATCGCGGCTTGAAAGGGAGGAGGCGTGATGGCCACCCGCGCCACCCCCGGCCGCGTCAAGGGCGAAACGCTGCACGACAGTTTCCTGCGGCATCGCAATTTCCGCTGGCTGAAAATCGCGTTGGCCATCTCGTTCATTGCCATCTTGGGCTATGCGCTGATCGACGTCGAACCGCGCCCCAATGGGGGAAGCTGGTACGGCTACACGCTGGGCACCATCGGCGCGTTGCTGATCCTGTGGCTGACCCTGCTGGGCGTGCGCAAGCGCGCGATGACGCCGGGGCGCTGGTCGTTGAAGGCATGGACATCGGCCCATGTTTATCTGGGCCTCAGCCTGATTGTCGTCGCCACGCTGCATACCGGCTTTCAATTCGGCTGGAACGTTCACACCCTTGCCTATGCCCTGATGATGCTGGTTATCCTGTCGGGCATTTATGGCATCTTCGTCTATGCAACGCTGCCCGCCGCGCTCAGCAACAATCGTGAGGAAATGACGCAGGTTCAGATGCTCGACGCACTGCGCGCCATTGACCGCCAACTGCACGACTCTGCACAGCCGCTGGCCCACGAACAAGCTGCACTGGTACAGGAATCGCTCGATCAGGACCCGTTTGGCGGCGGCATCGTGCGCCGCCTGTCGGGCCGCTATCCCACCTGCGCCAGCCGGGCCGCGCATCGCGACATCCGACGCACCACGGGCCTCGCCCCGGACACTGGCAACGATCCGCTCGAACGCGTCGATGCGCTGCTGGAACGCAAGGAAGCAATGCTCGCCCGCCTGCGCCGGCACTTGCAGCTAAAGGCAATGCTGGAAGTCTGGTTATACATCCATGTTCCGATAACCTTCGCCCTGATCGCGGCGCTTACCGCCCATATCATCAGCGTCTTTTTCTACTGGTGAGGCAGCGGACATGACATTCCTCATCAAGCAGATTTCCCATACCGCCGATGGTCGCCAGATCGTGCGTCCATCAGAAATCGCGGCAGATAGCATCACCATCGGTCGCGCGGCCGAAAATGACATTCACCTGCCCGATCTTGCCGTCACACCGCAACATGCCCGGATCGACGTACTCGGCAATCGCCGTATCAGCATAACGGCCACAGGCGGCCTGCCCTTCGATGTCGATGGCCGATCGACCCAGCGCGCCGACATCGACTGCGTGAAAGGCGCCGAACTGCGCCTGGGCGGTCATCGCCTGACGATCGGTCAAGAGGACGGCAAAGTAGCGATAGCGGTCGAACGGGTCGAAGCCCTGTCCGATGCTTCCGAGGAAAAGGACGAAGTACAGGTTTTTTCCCTGCGCGGCCTTTTACCGGGCAAACGGACCGGCGCATGGGGCTTCGACATTCTCATCCTTATCGCCTTTCTAGCTGTTCCTATCTGGAGCTATGTGAGCCATAAAGGCGTCAAGGAACGGCCGAAAACCTTCCATGCGGACCAAAGCTGGTCCAGCGGTCCTCTGTCGCAAGCGCATCGGTCGCTCGAAAATAATTGCCAGGCCTGTCATGTCGATGCCTTCGTCTCGGTTCGCGACAGCGCCTGTGTGGCCTGTCATACCGATGTCCACGATCATGCTGATCCGGCACGGTTGGCGCGTGCCAAAGGCACGCCGGGACTGGGCGGCCAGATTCTGGCGGGCGTTGCGCATATATTCAACAAGCCTGATGGCGCATGCGTCGATTGCCATCGCGAACATGAAGGCGCTGGACCTATGCAGCCGACGCAGCAGGTTTTCTGCACCAATTGCCATGACGGGCTGAATGGACGGCTGACCGATACGAAACTCGAAAATGTGGCCGATTTTGGCAAGGCACATCCCGAATTCCGGCCCGCCGTCATGACGACGCCGGGCGAGCATCCTGTCTTCACCCGCATTTCGCTCGATAAGAATCCGACGGAGAATAGCGGCCTGAAATTCCCCCATAAACTGCACTTGTCGCGCACCAATGGGGTTGCTCGCATGGCGCAGACCATGAAGGCGGATCATGGTTTCGGCGATGCGCTGGCCTGCAAGGATTGTCATGTCCCCACCGCTGACGGTGTTCGTTTTCAGGCCGTCGATATGAAACAGGATTGCGCCATGTGTCATAGCCTGGCTTTCGAGGAAATTGGCGGCACACTCCGCACCCTGCGCCATGGAGAACCCAAACAGGTCATCGCCGACTTGCGCGCCTATTATCGTTCAAGCGATCCTGAAAAGCCGATCAGCCTTGACGGCATGGCGCGGCGTCGGCCCGGCCAATATGCGCAAGGACAACTTTATCACGCCTATTTCGGTGCGGCGGCGGCGTGTCCGTCACGGGCCGATGCAGCGATCCGGGCGGTCTTTTCCAAAGGCGGGGCCTGTTATGATTGCCATACCATCACACCGCCGGTCACGACCGGTTCCGACGACTGGCACGTTCTGCCTGTACATCAAACCATGCGCTATATGGGCAAGGGCTGGTTCGATCATGACGCGCACAAGACGGAAAAATGCGAAAGCTGCCATGCCGCCGGAAAGTCGGACAAGGCCAGCGATGTGATGCTGCCCGGCATCGCCACATGCCGTACCTGCCATGGCGGCCCCAAGGCGAACGCTGATATTCCGTCCAGTTGTGCTTTATGTCACAGCTACCATCCGGACGAAGGGGCACCCTGGTCGACGAAACAACGAGTCGCGGCCATGAAGCCAGTAACGGACGTTCAACCGGCAGGAGTGCAGGGTCTCGACAATTAGGGGGAAGTGTCAGTGCTGATCGCTCAGATCACGGATATTCATCTGGGCTTTGACCCGGATAATCCGGCGGAATTCAACCGGAAGCGGTTGGATCAGGTTCTGCGTTTGCTGTGCGAGGGGCCCAACAGACCCGACGTTCTGCTTGCAACAGGGGACCTTGTGGATCTGGGTGATCCGGCAAGCTACGAACGGCTCGTCAACGCGCTCAGCATCTGCCCATTCCCGGTGTGGCCCTGCGTAGGAAACCATGACAACCGTTCGAATTTTCGGAAATATTTCCCGGAAATTCCCACCGCGGATGGCTTCGTCCAATATGAAACGGACCTGGGGCCATTGCGCCTGATCGTTCTCGACACGCTGGAGGAAGGACGGCACGGCGGCGCGTTCTGCGACACCCGCGCTGCCTGGCTAAACGCCCGCCTTGCCGAACAGGTGGACAGGCCAACGATCATCGTGATGCACCACCCGCCCATAGAAGTCGGGATTGACTGGATGAACACACATGCTGACGAACCATGGGTGTCCCGCATTACCGCAGCGATCGCTGGCAAACCACAGATCAAGGCGGTCATTTGCGGCCATCTCCACCGCGCGATTGTGGCGCCCTGGAATGGCACAGCGGTTGCCATTTGCCCCTCCACCGCACCTCAGGTTACGCTGGACCTGCGTCCCATGAACCCCGATATGCCGGACAACCGACCCATGATCGTCGCCGATCCGCCAGCCTTTGCACTGCACTGGTGGAATGGGCGTGAACTTGTCACCCATTTCGATACCGCCGATGACCATGTCATGTTGGCCAAATATGATGCATCCATGCAACCATTGGTGCGTAGCCTGCTCGCGGAACGCCCCAGTTAATACATGGTGCAAAGCAATAAAAGCGCAGTTTTCAGGCTATTCCCATGATATCATCAGAAGAGTAGACTTGCTCTGCTGCAGTTGGTGCCCATGCTACAAGGCGGGGAGTTCGCAGGAGAGTGATGCACCGGTGAAATTCCGGTAATCAGCCAACTGCAGCACTTTTCCCTAGGGAGTGATTTCCATAAGATTCACTACGACTCAGGGCATAAAGCAGCGCATTTCCTTACAAGTGCAAAAAATGAAAGTGCTCATCGTCTTTTCGCACTTGCAGCATTGCGTGCCATCCAGCATAGCAAAATTGCCTTTCAGGCATCCTCTCCTAAAACTTCAGAGCCGGCCCCTTGGGACCGGCTCTTTTTTTTGCTGGTTCCATCCGCCATGGACCCAAAGGGCAAGATGTCAGCCGCTGTTGCGCAACGCCGTGGCGATTGCATTGATCGACAACTCGATCCCTTCACGAATGCGTGGATCTTCCTCACCACTGCGGTGACGTTTCAGCAGCTCGATCTGAAGCAGGTTCAGCGGTTCGATATACGGCAGACGCAGTCGGATCGATGTATCGAGCGCCGGGTTTTTCTCCAGCAGGCGGGACTGGCCCGTGATGGTGAGCAAACCCTCTTGCGTCTGCTCCCACCCGTCACGAATCCTTCCGAAAATCGCCTGACCCGATTTTCGATTTTCGACCAGCCCAACATAACGCGCGGCGAGCGCCATGTCCGATTTTGCCAGCACCATTTCCATGTTGGCGAGCGTGGCCTGGAAAAAGGGCCATATTTGCGCCATGTCGGTCAGCAGCGCCTTGTCCTCAAAACCAGTGATAGCATGTCCCACGCCGTACCAGCCGGGCAGCATGACACGCGCCTGCGCCCAGCTGAAAACCCATGGGATTGCGCGCAAATCCTCTATCCGATCGCTTTTTTTGCGGCTGGCCGGACGCGAACCGATCTTCAGGCCTGCGATTTCGGATAGCGGCGTCATCTGACGAAAAAATTCGCGGAACCCCTTGGTATCGTAAACCAGCCCGCGATAGGATGCGAAAGCGCTCGCGGACAGCTGATCCATCGCCATGGAAAACCGCACTGTATCGCGTTCGGACAGCGCTTCGGGTTCAAGACTGGCCAGCAACGTGGCGCTGGTCATCGCCTCCAGATTCGCCATGGCGACATCATGCGTGCCATATTTGGCGGCGATCACCTCTCCCTGTTCGGTAATGCGGATGCGTCCCTGCACCGTACCGGGCGGCTGCGCACGAATGGCAGCAAATGAAGACCCCCCACCCCGCCCAACGGCGCCGCCGCGGCCATGGAAAAGTTGCATCGACGTACCCGCACGGGCGAAAATCGGCTCAAGCGCCTTGCTCGACTGATGCAGCCCCCATGTGGAAGTGAGATAACCGCCATCCTTGTTGCTGTCGGAATAGCCGATCATCACTTCCTGATGTCCACGCTGCGTCACCAGCGCGTCAATTTCCGGCAAGCCGAAATAGGCGGCCATGATTTCAGGTGCGGCTTCAAGGTCAGCGATGGTTTCAAACAATGGCACCGCCATGATCGCTGCGTGCGGTGGATCTCCATTGTCCGCAGCACGCCACAGGCCCGCTTCCTTCAGCAATATATTGACCTCCAGCATGTCGGACACGCTTTCAGCCTTGCTGATATTATAGACGGTGATGCACTGCGATCCATAAACGCGATGCGCCTCGGCGGCGGCATGAATGATGGCCAGTTCGCCAGTCGTTTCTTCCGAATAGCCGACAAATCGGCTGCCAAGCGGACGATTTGTCGATAACTCCTGCCGCAACAACGCTATGCGGGCATATTCGTCGAGTCCGAGATAATCGGCCTCCACGCCTGCGACCTTCAGCAATTCGGCAACGACACGCTCATGAACCTCGCTATTTTGCCGCAGGTCCAGCGTGGCCAGATGAAAGCCGAAAGTTTCGACGGCTCGAATCAGGCGGCCCAGCGCACCTCCACTCGCCAGCGCTCCATCGCCCTTGCTTTGAAGCCCGGCCGCGATGGTGATCAGGTCATGGCGAAATTCACCAGGTAATGCATAAGGTTCGGCGGGCAGCATCGATGGGCGCGGAGGGCGCTTGCCGCATAATTTTTCATGCGTCGCTGAAAGGCGTGCGTAGATTCCTGACAAAGCGCGACGATAGGGTTCGTCCTGACGGCTCGGCGATGCATCGCCGCTCCTTTCCGCCAGTCCCAGCACGTCTTCAGGCACATCGGCCAGTTCTGTCGAAATGGACAATTCCGCGCCCAGCGCGTGTACCGCTTCAAGATAATGAACGAGGACCGATTCACAGGCGCGGGACAAGGCAAGACGGAGCGAATCCGCCCGAACATAGGGATTGCCATCACGGTCGCCGCCAATCCAGCTACCGGCCCTTAGAAAGCTGGGCGGGCGGTGACCCAGTTCGCGCTCCCAACGGCCATAAAGGGCAGGGAGAACAGGAAGAAATATATCGCGCAAATAGGTGAGCGCGTTTTCCACCTCATCGGCGACAAAAAGCCGCTCGCGCCGCAGCGGTCGTGTCTGCCAGAGCAGCGCAATCTGACGATAGATCGCCTCCTCAACCCTGTCGCCGCTTTCCGTCTCTGCAACGCACGCATCCTTGAGACGCATGAGTTCGGCAATGCGGTTCTTGTGATCGATCATGCTCTTGCGCCGCACCTCTGTCGGGTGCGCGGTCAGCACAGGGACGATGAGCGCCTTGTCCAGCAACTTCATGACGGCATCAGTACCAATTCCGTGGTTCTTCAAACGCTTGAGCGCCGATGCCACATCTGCTCCCGGTTCTGCCGCAACGCCCTGCCGGTCCTCGGCAAGATTGGCGAGCATCGAAAACAGCATGAAGCCGCGCACGAAATTGATCGTGTCGTCCAGGCTTAATGCATCCAGGCCGGGGTCGACTACATCGGCATCGGCCACGCCGCGCGCACGATCGACCGAAGAGGAGCGGATATATTCCGTCTGCCGGTAAAGCTTGTCACCGCCATAGGCACGGATCACGTCTCCCAACAGGCGTCCGAGGAAACGAATGTCAGGATTTTGCGTAATGGGTGGAGAAGTCGCCATAAGACAATGCTGCATCGCAACAGGAATTTGGTCAAGGAAAATGGACGTTCAGAGCGTTTCTAATCCCCCTCTTCTCGGTTCTTCAACTCGTCGCCTGTCAGGGTTGCAACATGCAGAACATTGGTTGAACCGGGCGTACCGAAGGGGACACCTGCAACTATGATTACCTTGTCGCCCGCCTTGGCGATGCCATGGCGCAGAGCCATGCGGCGGCCCTTGCCGATCATTTCCTCAAAGCTGCCAATATCCTTGGTCCGCACGGCATGGACACCCCAGAGCATGCCCAGTTTTCGTGCCGTGTCTGCGCGCGGCGTCAAGACCAGCACCGTTGCTCCCGGTCGTTCTCGCGCCACGCGCCGGGCGGTGCTGCCCGATGATGTGAAGCAAATAATCGTGCTCACCGAAACGGTGCGGGTAATGCTGTTGCTGGCTTCGGCAAGAGCATCTGCCGTAGTGGGATCAGGCTTGGTTTCAGTAAAATGCAGGCGGGCGAGATAACCCGGATCGGCCTCTACGCTTTGCGCGATGCTGTCCATCATTTTCACCGCCTCTTCGGGCCAGTCGCCCGCCGCGGTTTCAGCCGACAGCATGATCGTGTCCGCACCATCATACACCGCGGTCGCCACATCGGATACTTCGGCTCTGGTCGGCGTCGGCGACTTGATCATGGATTCGAGCATCTGCGTTGCAACCACCACCGGCTTGCCCAGTCGGCGGGCGCTGGCGACAATCTGTTTCTGCAACGGCGGCACCGCTTCCGGTGGCAATTCTACGCCCAGATCGCCGCGTGCGACCATGACGGCATCGCATGATTCCAATATTTCGTCGAGCCGATGCACAGCCGCAGGCTTTTCGATTTTTGCCAGCAATGCCCCATATCCACCCATCAACCGGCGCGCCTCCGCCAGATCCTCGGGCCGTTGAACAAAGGAAAGCGCAACCCAGTCGACCCCCTGCTGCATGGCGAACGCAAGATCGCGGCGGTCCTTGTCGGTGAGCGCCGCCAGCGGCACGACGACATCGGGAATATTGACGCCCTTGCGGTTGGACAGCGTCCCGCCAACCTCCACAATCGTGTCGATGCGGTCGGCTGTAACCGCCTTGACCCGCAGCACCATCTTGCCATCGTCGAGCAGCAGCCGGGTTCCAGGTTCAAGCGCAGCGTAGATTTCCGGGTGCGGCAGATTGACCCGATACATGTCGCCCGGCGTTTCATCTCTGTCGAGTATGAACTTCACGCCGACTTTCAGCATTGCGACGCCATCGGCAAATGTTCCGACGCGCAGCTTTGGCCCCTGCAAATCGGCAAGGATAGTGGTCGGACGGCCAAATTCCTTTTCCAGTGCCCGGATCGATTCAATGCGGGCCGCATGATCGGCATGGTCGCCATGACTCATGTTGATGCGGAAAGCATCCGCTCCCGCCAGATATAGTTTGCGGATCATGTCGGAACTGTTGCTAGCCGGCCCCAGCGTAGCCAATATACGGACCTTGCGCGACCGTGGACTCATTTTCTTCGGCACACCTACTCCTGCGCATGAAGGGCCGCCCCTATATCGGGACAACCGCAGAACGACTGAATTTTCCAAGCTGCACGACAAGGAGAACGAAATTGCCTGACAGCATAGTGAATGATGCAGTGGCCGCAACGGCTTTCCGCCGCCTGTTGCAACATTTGCAACACCGAACCGACGTGCAGAATGTCGATTTGATGGGTCTGGCCGGATTTTGCCGCAATTGCCTGTCCGACTGGATACAGGAAGCCGACAAAACGCTGACAAAAGAACAGGCGCGCGAGATCGTCTACGGCATGCCCTACAATGAATGGAAAGCCCGGCATCAGGCCGACGCGACACCCGATCAACTCGCCCGGATGAAGGAAAGCGTGGCCAAGAATGCCGGAAGCCATTAGAGGCTTGGCGCACTGATTCATCGCGGGCTGTTTCAGGCCCAATCACAAGCTATTGGAGTCCATAATGAGTGAAGGCAATGTCGCGGCCGACCAACTGCGCCTGTTCATCGAACGTATCGAACGACTGGAAGAAGAAAAAAAGGGCATCGCCGACGACATCAAGGACGTCTATGGCGAAGCCAAGGCCACGGGCTATGATACAAAGACGATGCGCGCCATCGTCCGCTTGCGAAAGATGGAAAATCACGAACGTCAGGAAGCCGAAGCGCTACTGGAAACCTACAAGGCGGCTCTGGGGCTGGAGTAAGGGGCGAACGGTTGCAAGACTCCCGCCCGCAGGCTAGATAGCCCGATCATTTTACCCTTAGAAACAGCAGGAGCGGGCCCCGTGGCCGGTCACAGTAAGTTCAAGAATATCATGCATCGCAAGGGTGCGCAGGACAAGAAACGGTCCGCCATGTTTTCCAAGCTCAGCCGCGAAATCACTGTGGCGGCAAAGATGGGCATGGCTGATCCGGATATGAACCCGCGCCTGCGTCTGGCCGTCAACGCTGCCAAGGCGCAGTCGATGCCGAAGGACAATATCCAGCGCGCCATCGACAAGGCAACTCAGGCGGGTGGTGAGGATTATGAAGAAATCCGGTACGAAGGCTTTGGTCCCGGCGGGGTCGCATTGATCGTCGAAGCACTGACCGACAATCGCAACCGCACCGCGACCAATGTTCGCACGGCCTTTTCCAAGAATGGTGGCAATCTGGGCGCATCGGGCGCGGTTTCGCATGGGTTCGACCGGCTGGGCCTTATCACCTATCCGGCCAGCGCAGGCAGTGCCGACAAGGTGTTCGAGGCCGCACTGGAAGCAGGCGCGGAGGATGTCAGTTCATCGGATGATGAGCATGAAATTTGGACCGCGCTGGATGCATTGCACGAGGTCACCAAGGCGCTGGAACCTGTGCTGGGTGAGCCAGAAAGTGCGAAACTGGCCTGGAAACCGCAAACCATGGTCGATGTTGATGAAGGCGCGGCGCAGTCACTCTTCAAACTGATAGACGTGCTCGATGACGATGACGATGTTCAGACCGTCTGGGGCAATTACGAGGTTTCGGACGAACTGATGGAGAAATTGGGGTGAGCCATTCTCCCCTCCCATATATGGGAGGGGTCGGGGGAGGGCCTGTCAGCTGGGCACATACGCTAACCTGCTCTCCCCTAGCCCCTCCCGTAAACGGGAGGGGAATGTGATCATTCTTGGCCTCGACCCCGGCCTGGGCACGACGGGCTGGGGCGTTATCGCCGCCGACGGCAATCGCCTTTCCCACATTGCGAACGGTCAGATCAGGACCGACAGCAAGATGCCGCTGGCCAGCCGGTTGCTGGTACTCGATCTGGCGCTTACCGACCTGCTGTTGGAACATCGGCCCGAAAGCGCGGCGGTCGAGGAAGTATTCGTCAATGCCAATCCGCAATCGACGCTGAAACTGGGTCAGGCGCGGGGCGTGGTGCTGCTCGGCGCATCGCGGTCGGGGCTGGAAGTGGGCGAATATGCGGCTCGCCTTGTCAAGAAATCCGTGGTCGGCGTCGGCAATGCCAGCAAGGATCAGGTTCACGCCATGATCGCCCGCCTGCTTCCCAGCGCAAAAATAGCCGGGCCGGACGCCGCCGACGCGCTTGCAGTTGCGATCACCCACGCGCATCATATGGCAAGCGCGCGAAGGATGGGGGAACGATGATCGCAAAACTCAAAGGCCTGCTCGACAGCACCGGGATCGATCATGCGATCATCGACGTGGCTGGCGTGGGCTATCTGGTCGGCGCATCGTCACGCACGCTGGCGGCGCTGGGCAGCGTGGGGGAAGCCTGCACCGTCTATACCGAAATGCTGGTGAGCCAGGATTCCATCCGCCTGATGGGTTTTGCCAGCGGAGAGGAACGCGACTGGTTCCGCCTGCTGACGGGCGTTCAGGGCGTAGGCGGACGCGTGGCACTGGCGATATTGTCGGCGCTGGAACCTGCCGAATTGCATCGGTCCGTGGCGATGGGCGACAAGGCGATGGTCGCGCGGGCCAATGGCGTTGGACCGAAACTGGCCGCACGGATTGTCAATGAACTGAAGGACAAAATTGGCGCTGCACCGATCGGCAGCGCGATGGCGGGGGGACTGGCCGCCGTCCCCGTTGGCAACCATGCAAGCGATGCCGTGTCGGCGCTACAAAATCTGGGGTTCCGTCCCGCCGAAGCAAGTATCGCGGTAGCCGCAGCCGAGGGGGAACTGGGCGAAGGGGCCACGCTGGACGCACTGGTGCGGCTGGCGCTCAAGAAGGCGGCGAAGTGATGGGCATACCCCCACATCGTCACCCTGAACTTGTTTCAGGGTCCATCGCAAAGCAAGCGCCATCATCGCGTGAGGAGGAATGGATGCTGAAACAAGTTCAGCATGACGATGGAAAGGAAAGACCTTACAGCATACTGGTCAGGCAGGCTTTACAATGACCGATACTAACCGTCTCATTACCCCTGCCCGCCGCGCCGAGGATGCCGATGCTGCGTTGCGGCCCAAGACGCTGGACGAGTTTATCGGGCAAAAGGCTGCACGCGAAAATCTGCGCGTCTTTATAGAGGCGGCGCGGACGCGGAGCGAGGCGCTGGATCATGTGTTGTTCTTTGGTCCTCCCGGCCTTGGCAAGACGACGCTGGCGCAGATTGTGGCGCGCGAAATGGGCGTTGGATTTCGCGCCACATCCGGCCCGGTCATTGCCAAATCAGGCGATCTGGCGGCGCTGCTCACCAATCTGGATGAGGGCGATGTGCTGTTCGTGGACGAAATCCACCGGCTTAATCCGGCCATCGAGGAAATTCTCTATCCCGCCATGGAGGATCGGGCGCTTGACCTGATGATTGGCGAAGGTCCGTCGGCGCGGTCGGTGCGGATCGATTTACCGCAGTTCACCCTGATCGGCGCGACGACACGGCAGGGCTTGCTGACGACACCGCTGCGCGACCGCTTCGGTATTCCGGTACGGCTCAATTTCTACACGGTTGAGGAACTGGAACTCGTGGTCCGGCGCGCCGCGAACCTGCTCGACCTTGGCATTGCGCCGGATGGCGCGCATGAAATCGCGCGCCGTGCGCGGGGAACGCCCCGGATTGCAGGTCGCCTGCTCCGCCGGGTGCGCGATTTCGCCAATGTGGCGGGTACGGCAATGGTCGATGCCAAGTCCGCCGATGCGGCACTGAACCGGCTGGAAGTCGACAATCTGGGCCTCGACGCGATGGACCGGCGTTACCTGCATATGATTGCCGACATTTATCGCGGCGGTCCGGTCGGCGTCGAAACGCTGGCAGCGGGTCTTTCCGAACCGCGCGACACGATTGAGGAAGTGATCGAACCCTTCCTGATCCAACTGGGCCTGATCGCCCGCACGGCGCGCGGGCGGTGCCTGAATGGCCGGGGATGGACGCATTTGGGCCTCACTCCGCCAGAGGATGCCGGACAGGCCGGATTGTTCGAATAGCAGGGTAGATTGCACATTAGGGCTTTGCGCCGAGTCGCGCGCCCGCTACATGCAATCTTCATGAATCCTTCCGCCCCCCTGAAACCAGCGACCGGCCGGTTCCGCGATGGCGCGCATGAGTTTCCGGTGCATGTTTATTTTGAGGACACGGACGTATCCGGCAGAATCTATCACGCCAATTATTTGCGTTACATGGAGCGGGCGCGATCGGATATGTTACGGCTTGCCGGCATCGATCAGCGCGGCAGCATGGAAAATGGCGAGGGATTTTATGCTGTTTCCGACCTTTCCATCCAGTACAAGCGCCCGGCGCGATTGGACGATGATTTGCTGGTGGTCAGTAAAGTTCTGGAAATTCGCGCCGCATCCTGCCGCATTCATCAGACAGTCATGTGCGATGATCAGATATTGACCCAGGGCCAAGTCACCGCGGCCTATCTGTCACCCGGCGGCAAGCCGAAGCGGCAGCCAAAAACCTGGATCGACATTTTCAAACAGCTTCAAAACGGGGAAGACAACAACCTATGAGTGCATCGCTTCCGTCCATATCCCTTGTAACACAGTCAGCGACGATTTCGCCGTTCGCTCTGTTCATGCAAGCAGATATTGTGGTGAAGATGGTCATGTTTGGCCTGCTGCTCGCCAGCATCTGGACGTGGGCGATCATCCTGAGCTTTGCCGTCAAATTGTCGAAAACCAAAAAGGCGTCGGAGAAGTTCGAACAGGATTTCTGGCGAAGCGAAGACATTGACCGCTTCTACGATCTGCATGACCGGTCGGACTTGCCGAGCGCCAAAGTCTTTTCTGCGGGCGTCAAGGAATGGCGGCGTTCGACCAAGGGGCATGCCGTGGACCGTGAAGGAACGCGCGACCGTCTGTCGACCACCATGGGCGCGGCCGTCGCGGCGGAAGTGGACCATCTTTCGGACAGGCTCAACATTCTGGCGACCGTGGGCAGCGTCGCGCCGTTCGTCGGGCTGTTCGGGACCGTCTGGGGCATCATGCGCAGCTTTACGTCCATCGCCGCTGAAAATAACAGCAGCCTTGCCGTCGTTGCGCCGGGCATTGCCGAGGCGCTGTTTGCGACGGCCATTGGCCTGTTCGCGGCGATTCCGGCCGTTATTGCCTACAACCGGTTCAGCCACGGCATCAATCGGCTGGAGGCACGGCTCAACCGCTTTGCCGATGGCTTTTATTCGACGCTAAGCCGTGAACTGGAGGCAAGCCGCTAATGGCGATGGGCGGACTTCCTTCCGGTCGTCACGGCCGCCGCCGCGCGCCGATGGCGGATATCAACGTGACACCGCTGGTCGATGTCATGCTGGTGCTGCTCATCATCTTCATGGTGACAGCGCCTTTGCTGGTCACCGGCGTGCCGGTGAACCTGCCGGAAAACCGTGCTAATCCGATCGACCAGAGTCAGGAACCGGTGCAGGTGTCGATAGACAGCGACGGGCGTGTGTATATCGACGATGTGGAAACGCTGATGGCCGCCCTTCCCGACCAGTTCGATACGATCCGAAAGGAAAAGGGCGACGCCGAACAGGCTCCGCAAGTCTATCTGCGCGCTGACAAACTGCTGGATTATGGTCAGGTCATGCTGGTGATGGGGGAACTCAATCGGGCCGGATTGAACCGGGTCGCTCTGGTCAGCACAGATTCATCCGGCAAACGATAAGGCTTATCGTTCATGGAACGCGTGGAGAAAATCGGCTTGGGCATTGCAACGGCAGGACATGTCCTGCTGTTCGGCGTGCTGTCCGTCGGTTTTCTAAGCACGCCCAATCCCCTGAAACTGCGCAGCCCGCCCATCGAAGTGCAACTGGTCGACGAGGTAGGGCTGGAAATGGCCGCACCGAAAATTTCGCACGAGGAAATGGCGGCAAGCCAGGCACCGGAGATCGGCCCGACCGAAGAGGCCGAACCTGCCGCACCCAAATCGCCCGAACCTGCGCCACTGCCTGCGCCACCGCAGCCAAAACAAGCAGCGCCCGCACCCAAGCCCGCCAAACAAGCCAAACCCAAACCAACCCCGCCCAAGCAGTCCGAATCTGCAAAGGCGCAAGCGAAACCAAAGCCCGACAAGCGCGCACGCGGATCGCTGTTGGGCAGCGACTTTTTAAAAGGCATCCAGACAGAGCGCCCAACCAAGGCAACCGCGACAACGCCACCCGCCGAAAAGATGAGCAGTTCGCAAGTCGCCAGTCTGAATGCGGAAATCTATCGCCAGCTCAAACCATTCTGGAAACCGCCTTCGGGTGCCGACGCCGAATTGCTCAAGACGCAGCTTAGTGTGCACTTGAACCGTGATGGATCGCTTCAGGGGCGACCTGAAGTCGTTGGAACGACTGGCGTGACGCCCAGCAATGAGGCACAAGTCAATCTGCATCAGGAACGGGCTGTTCAGGCGGTCATGCGGGCCGCACCGTTTACCAATCTGCCCGAACAATTTTATGACCAATGGAAGTGGCTGAAGCCGCTCAATTTTGACGGAAGGCTTGCCCAATGAAAATTGTCGAGACCCTGGCAATGGCCGCGCTGGCGGCTTTGTTGATCGCCATTCCTCCTGCCAAAGCGCAGTTGAGCGTCGATGTGACCGGAGAGATTGACAGCAATCTGCGCATCGCCATTCCCGCGATGCCAAGCCAGCAAAATGCCGATACGCCCGCCGGTTCGACCGACGTTCTGGGTCGCCAGATTGCCGAAGTCATTGCTGCCGATCTGCGTGGCAGCGGCCTGTTCAGACCCATGGGGCCAGCTGGCGTCAAACAGATCAGCTTTCCTGAAGTCACCATGCCCGATTTCAACCATTGGGCGGGCACGAGTGCCGAAGCCCTCGTGCAGGGTTTCGTTCGCGTCAACAGCGGTGGCGATCTGACTGTCGGCTGTTATCTCTATGACGTCGCATTACGGCAGGAATTGACCCGCGCGGGCTATGTCATTGCGCCACGCGACTGGCGGCGGGCGGCGCATAAGTGCGCTGACGCCATCTATGCGCGCCTGTCAGGGGAATCGCCCTTTTTTGACAGCCGTATCGCCTATATCGCCGAAAGCGGTCCCAAGGACCATCGCACCAAACGTCTTGCCATCATGGACAGTGACGGCGCCAATCACCGTTTTATCACCAACGGCCAAAGCATCGCGCTTACCCCCCGCTTTTCGCCCGATTATGGCTCGATCGTCTATCTAAGCTATGTCGGTCAGCGGATGCGAATCTACGTCTATGACATTGGTACAGGCAAACAGCGGTTGGTGACGGAAAGCAACAACGCCACCTTCGCGCCCCGCTGGTCGCCCGATGGCAAACATATCCTGTTTTCCATGGCAATCGCCGGGAACACCGACATTTATCGGGTATCCAGCAGTGGCGGCAGGCCCCAACGCCTGACCAATACCCCCGGCATCGACGTGGGCGGCAGCTATTCACCGGACGGATCGAAAATCGTCTTCGAAAGCGACCGTTCGGGCTCTCAGCAACTTTATGTCATGAATGCCGACGGGACGAATCAGCACCGCATCAGCTTTGGCGGCGGTCGCTATGCGACACCGGAATGGAGCCCGCGCGGCGACCTGATCGCCTTTACCAAAATCGTCGGTAATTTCCGTATCGGCGTGATGACGCCTACCGGAGGCAGCGAACGGTTGCTGACCAATAGCTGGCAGGATGAAGCGCCGACATGGTCACCCAATGGCCGGGTCATTCAGTTCTTTCGCACCAGTCAGGGGCGCAGTGGCAAGTCTGCGATCTGGCAGGTCGATCTGACCGGCGTCAATGAACGAAAACTCGCTACCCCGCTTGATGGTTCGGACCCATCCTGGGGGCCGCTATTACCGTAAAGAAGCGCACTTATTAAGCTTGACTGCGTAACAAATTACATCAAAATCACCTCACATTTCCGTGGGGGCGGCAATTTAAGGCTCAAGGAGAATAACTATGACTAGAATTACGCGCCAGATATTGATTGCTACCTCCATTCTCGCGCTGGCCGCCTGCGCAAAGAAACCCCCGCCTGAACTGCCGCCTGCTCCTGCGCAGACGGAAGCCCCTCCCTTTACCCCGCCGTCAGGTCCGGTGAAGGGCAGCCAGGAAGATTTCATGGCCAGCGTGTCATCCGACCGTATTTTGTTCGATACCGACAAATATGATGTTGATGCGCAGGACCAGGCAACGCTCGCCAGCCAGGCACAGTGGCTGACGCAAAACCCATCCGTGCGCGTGACGATCGAGGGGCATTGCGATGAGCGCGGTACTCGCGACTATAACCTTGCACTGGGCGAACGCCGCGCCAACGCCGCAAAAAACTATCTGGTGTCGCTCGGCATTCCTGAATCGCGGATCAGCACGATCAGCTATGGCAAGGAACGGCCGGAAGCGATGGGATCGGACGAGTCCGCATGGGCGCAGAACCGCCGGGCCGTGACGGTTACGGTTCAGTAACCTCGCTCACCTGTTTACCAGGCAAAATAAGGCCCGCCGGTTCAGGACCGGCGGGCCTTATGCTATGGAACTCTTTTTCCAAATGCTGATGCGATCCGCGATCAGCCGCGCCGCTTCCCCGTCATGGCCATGGCGCCAAACGCACCCGCCTGTATCGTGCCGGTCAGGGTATCGCCTTCAACAACGGCTTCTGCCTCAAGCGTCATCGGCATGGGAATGGTCATTTCCATTTTCCAACTCAATGTATTTCCGTCAACCTTGCCATCCTTGACATCCAGGGAACCCAACGGCCCCGCATTGGTGCCATGAAATGTTCCGCCATTACTGATGACCGTGAACACCGATTGCTGATCGCCCATCGGGGTCTTGGTGACGCAATCATATGCACCATCAACCGTCGCCATATTGATTTCTCCTTATTGTATGATTTCATTCGTTTCCATTTGTCCCCGGTCCAGACGGGTCTTCCACTGCAGTGATGGGCATACCAAGCGCCTCAAGCTGATTCATGATCTTGGTCTTGTCGCCCACGACGACCCAGGTGAATCGATCCGGATCAATGGCGGCGCGCGCGGCATTATCAAGGTCCGCTGCGGTCAGCGCGCGATATTTATCCGCAAGCGATTCGACATAATCGAAGGGGCGGTCGTACAGCACGTCGCGCTGCATTTCGCCAAGGACGTCGCTCGATGTTTCAAAGCTGCCAGGCAGTTCGCGGATGTTGCCATTGACGGTACGTTCCAGTTCCGCGGGGGTCACACCCTTGGCACCAAGAAACGCCTTCATTTCGGTTTTAAGCGCCGCAATAGCGGGTCCGGTCTTGTCGGCCTGCACCGGCGCGCTCAGGATGTAAGGGACGTTGCGCTGCACGCGGTTGACGCTGCCGCGCACACCATAGGACCAACCCTTCGTTTCCCGTAAATCCATATTCATACGCGACAGGAAATTTCCGCCCATCACATCATTGGCTGCGATCAGTTTCAGCAGATCATCCGTCCCCTGTGCGTCCAGAACCTGGCCCGCAAGGATCACGGACTGCGGCGATTGCGGACGGTTGACCAGAATGATCCGTTCCTGCGCGGCGGGCGTTGCGACATCGGAATTCTTGACGCCCTTCATGTCGCGCGTCATCCGCCAAAGACCAAAATATTTTTCCAGCATCGGCTTCAATTCGGCCAGTGTCGTATCGCCCACTGCAAAGATTTCCGCATTGTCGGCGCGGATCCAGCGGTGGTGGAAGGACGCCAGGTCATTGCGCGTCAGTTTTGCAACGACCTCCGGATCGCCAGTACCGGTAAAGGCCACCCCATATGGGTGATCCTTGCCAAACAGCAGCGGCGGCAATGTGCGCAGTGCGATGCTTTTCGGCTGCGTATTTTCAGCCGCAATCCGCGCAAGCTGCGTCGCTCTTATGCGTTCCAGTTCATGCGGATCGAAAGCCGGATTTTTGACGATATCGGCCATCAGGTCGAGCGAGGGAGCGAGATTGGGCATCAGTGCGTACATGGACACACTCGTTCTATCCATGCTGGCGCTGGCCGAAATGCTGGCGCCCAGCCTTTCCTGTTCCTCGGCGATCTGGATGCTGTTGCGAGAGGTCGTGCCTTCCTCCAGCATCGCAAGCATCAGCGACTGGGTGCCCAGCTTATCCTTGGGATCAGCGGCATTTCCGGCATCAAACACAACCGAAAGCTGAATCGCCGGAATGGCATCGCGCCGGGCGAAATGCACCTTGATCCCGTTCGATAGCGTCGTGGTTTCAACTGTCGGGAAATCAAGATCGGGAATGGGACTAACCTCGGGCAATTTGCTGCGGTCGACACCAGCCGCCGGTTGGGTAGCGGTAGTCGAACCGGCCTCATCAGGTGCGCGATAGAAAGCGGGCGCGGCAAGAACGCCGGTACGACTGCCCTTCGACAGTGCAGCCTCCTCATAAGGGTCGCGCTCGCCGGGAATAACGCGCAGTGCATAGACCGGGCGACGCAGCCATTTCTGCATCGCCGCCGTCACCGCTTCAGGCGTGGCCGCGGCCAATGCGGCAAGCCGCTTTTTGTAAAAATCAGGATCGTTGGAATAGAGTTCACCTTCGGCCAGGGCCACCGCCTTGCCACTAAATCCGCCTACCTGTTCCAGACCCGCTATGCGGCCTGAAACGCTCTGCGTCGCAACGCGCTGGACTTCATCGGCGGTTGGCCCTTTGGCAATATAATCGGCCATGATCGCATCCAGCCGCTTGGCAACGACATCAGCATCAATACCGGGTTTCACATCGGCGGTGATCTCGATCATGCCAAGCTGAGCGAAATCCTGCACCCCGGCGGTAACGCGCACGGCAAGCTGTTCGTCCCGCACAAGGATATTGTCCAGCCGCGAACTGGCAAGGCCGCCAAGCACGCTCATCCCGATGTTCAGCAGAACCGAATCAGGATCATTGAGGCCCGGCACAATCCAGTTGCGGTAAAGGCGCGTTGTGGCGACCCTGTCCTTCATCACTTCGATTTTCGGTGCGGAAAGGGTCGGAATGGTCACGTTGACCGGTTGGACCTGCTTGCCACGCGGAATGTCGCCGAAATATTTCTCCACCAGCGGCTTGGCCTGCTTGGCGTTAATGTCGCCTGCCAACACAAGTACGGCATTGTTGGGACCATAATGGTCGGTGAACCAGCTTTTCACATCGGCAAGGCTTGCCTTGTCCAGATCGGCCATCGATCCGATGGTGGAATGGCCATAAGGATGGTCAGCGGGAAGAAGGGCCGCGAGCTGCGCATATTCGACCAGCCCATAAGGCTGGTTATCGCCCTGCCGCTTTTCATTCTGAACGACGCCGCGCTGATTATCGAGCGTTTTCTGGGTCACGGCACCCAGCAAATGCCCCATGCGGTCACTTTCCAGAAACAGCGCCACTTCCAGCGCCGAAGTCGGAACGCTTTCAAAATAATTGGTGCGGTCGAACCAGGTGGTGCCATTGAAATCGGTCGCGCCTACCTGCTGCAATGGTTCGAAAAAATCACCCGGCGAATTTTCGGACCCATTGAACATCAAATGTTCAAACAGATGGGCAAAGCCGGTTTTCCCCGCCGGTTCGTTCTTCGATCCGACATTATACCATACGGACACCGCAACGATGGGCGCCTTGCGGTCTTCATGCACGATAACGCGCAACCCGTTGTCTAAGGTAAATTCCTTATAGGGAATGTCGACCGCCGATATTAGTTCTGAAACCGGCGCAGGGTCTTGCGCCTGAGCAAAGGATGCCGACATTGCACAGGCCGGAAGAACAAATGCGAGAATGAGGCGACGCAGCATGGAAAATCCTTGTCTTGTCTGTGCGCGGGATAGCGGCACCATAACGCCGCTCATAGGTCGCGCAACCGCTATGGCGAAGCATAGTGCAGTGACGGAACATTTTTTCGGACAGTCCCTTGTGTTGCAAATCTGCAACACTATCTGGGGACGTAAAGGAGCAGGGTTATCATGAACCTCGAAAAATTCACGGATCGGGCAAAGGGCTTCCTCCAATCAGCGCAAACGGTTGCCATTCGCCTCAATCATCAGCGCATTTCACCTGAACATCTGCTGAAGGCATTGCTGGAGGATGAACAAGGGATGGCCGCCGGTCTTATCAAGGCCAGCGGCGGTGATGCGGGCGTGGCTTTGCGCGAAACCGATGCGGCCCTGGCGAAAATTCCGGCAGTATCCGGCGGCGGAGCACAGCAGACGCCGGGCCTCGACAACGATGGCGTGCGCGTGCTCGATCAGGCCGAACAGGTGGCGCAAAAGGCGGGCGATTCCTACGTCACAGTCGAACGGCTGCTGCTTGCGCTCGTCCTTTCCACCACCACCGCAGCGGGTAAGGCGCTTGGCACCGCGGGCGTAAAGGCAGAAGCGCTCAATGCCGCCATCAACGATTTGCGCGGCGGTCGCACCGCCGACACGGCAAGCGCAGAGGACCGCTATGATGCGCTCAAGAAATTTGCCCGCGACCTGACGGAAGCCGCGCGTGATGGCAAGCTGGACCCCGTTATCGGGCGCGACGAGGAAATCCGCCGCACCATCCAGATTCTCGCCCGCCGTACAAAGAACAACCCTGTCCTGATCGGCGAACCCGGTGTCGGCAAGACCGCGATTGCCGAGGGCCTTGCCCTGCGTATCGCCAATGGCGACGTGCCCGACACGCTGAAGGACCGCACGCTGATGGCGCTCGACATGGGCAGCCTGATCGCGGGCGCCAAATACCGGGGCGAGTTCGAGGAACGGCTGAAAGGCGTGCTTGATGAGGTAAAGGCCGGCGAAGGCCACATCATCCTGTTCATCGATGAAATGCACACGCTTGTCGGTGCCGGCAAGGGCGAAGGCGCGATGGATGCCTCCAACCTGCTGAAACCGGCCCTCTCTCGCGGCGAACTGCATTGTATCGGTGCGACCACGCTCGATGAATATCGCAAATATGTGGAAAAGGACCCGGCACTTCAACGGCGTTTCCAACCCGTTTTCGTTGGCGAGCCGACGGTCGAGGATACGGTCTCTATCCTGCGCGGCCTGAAGGAAAAATACGAACTGCACCATGGCGTGCGGATTACCGATGGCGCAATCGTGGCCGCTGCGACCCTGTCCCACCGCTATATCAGCGACCGTTTCTTGCCGGACAAGGCGATCGACCTGATGGACGAAGCCGCCAGCCGCCTGCGCATGGAGGTCGAGAGCAAGCCCGAGGAAATCGAAACGCTCGATCGCCGGATTATCCAGCTCAAGATCGAACGTGAGGCATTATCGAAGGAAACCGATACCGCATCGAAAGACCGCCTCCACAATCTGGAGGAAGAACTGGCAAATCTGGAGCAGGAATCGTCCGAACTGACCCAGCGCTGGCAGGCGGAAAAGGAAAAGATCCACAGCGAGGCAAAGCTGAAGGAACAACTCGATGCCGCGCGTATCGAACTGGAGCAGGCGCAGCGCAGTGGCGATCTCGGCCGGGCGGGCGAACTGAGCTACGGCACCATTCCGCAACTCACCAAACAATTGGAGGATGCGCAGGCGATATCGCAAGGCGCGATGCTGCGCGAGGAAGTCACGTCGGAGGACATTGCCTCGATTGTGTCTCGCTGGACCGGCATCCCCGTCGACAAAATGATGGAGGGCGAACGCGAAAAACTGCTCGCCATGGAAAGCGAACTTGGCAAGCGCGTGATCGGGCAGGAGGATGCGGTCAAGGCCGTGTCCACCGCCGTCCGCCGCAGCCGCGCAGGCTTGCAGGACCCGAACCGGCCACTGGGCAGTTTCCTCTTCCTTGGCCCCACGGGCGTCGGCAAGACCGAACTGACCAAGGCGCTTGCCGAGTTTCTGTTCGACGACAGCAATGCCATGGTCCGCATCGACATGAGCGAGTTCATGGAAAAACACTCAGTCTCTCGCCTGATCGGCGCGCCTCCGGGCTATGTCGGCTATGAAGAAGGCGGCGTGCTGACCGAAGCGGTCCGCCGCCGCCCCTATCAGGTCATCCTGTTCGATGAGGTCGAAAAGGCGCATGGCGACGTGTTCAACGTGCTGCTGCAAGTGCTTGACGACGGTCGCCTGACCGATGGACAGGGACGCACCGTGGATTTCAGCAATACGCTCATCATCCTGACGTCCAACCTGGGCAGCCAATTCCTCTCCAACCTGACCGACGAGCAAAAGGTGGAGGACGTCGAGCCTCAGGTCATGGAGATCGTCCGCGCCCATTTCCGACCGGAATTCCTCAATCGCCTGGACGAAATCATCCTGTTCCACCGCTTGAGCCAGGACCATATGGGTCCGATCGTCGACATTCAGGTCGGCCGGGTGCAAAAACTGCTCAAGGATCGCAAGGTCAAGCTGGAGCTGGTCGAAGGCGCTCGTAACTGGCTGGGCCGCGTCGGTTACGACCCCGTCTATGGCGCGCGGCCATTGAAGCGTGCAGTGCAGAAATATCTGCAAGACCCACTGGCCGACATGATCCTGCGCGGCGACGTCCCCGATGGGGCGACGATCAAGATCGAAGAAGGCGATGGCAAATTGCTGTTAGTTTGCCAATAAACAGAAAGGGCGGCCTCCAAAAGGCCGCCTTCTTTTTCGCTTCGGCGTGGATTTACTTCCCCGCATTCCAGAGGATAAAGGCCCAAGCCCTAAAGGTCATAACCAAATTTCTCGACCCAGGGCCGCAAGACCGGTATGACCGGTTCGAGATGCGCCCGATATTGCTGCCACCGCCCCGCTGCACGTTTGTAGATGGGCTCTGTCACCTGTGAATAACTGGCCGTTGCAATAAGGCCTCTGTTCTTTGCTGTCCGCTGATGATCAAGCACGTCCGGATACCAATCCAGCCCGAGCCAATCGAACAATGGCCGAACTTCCCGCTCCACATTCTCCACAAGCCGCTCGTAAAAGACGATCCTGACGTCGACCAAAAAGATTGCGCAACAATGTTCCCAATAACGGAAAGTCAGATCGTAGAATTCCGTCGCATCTTCCAACCGCAGGAAATTGGCCATCGCGGAGTTCAGCCGGAAATTGCTCATGAAACAACTGAGTACCACGTCGCAGGGATGGCGCAGCGCAAGAATGAAGCGAGCGTTGGGAAACAAGCGCTGGATGACGGGGACTTCATGCAGAAATAGCGGCGATTTGTCGAGCAGCAGATCAGCTTCGCCAACTGGATGAATTTTGACAACCTCGTCAAAATAGTGCTGCCGGGCAGCGACAATGCCCGCCGCATCGAGCTTCGGCAATCCGTCGAGACCACCCAATGCTTTTTCCACAAGATTGAGCGGCGGTTGTTCCTCCAGAATAACGGTTGCCGGATGCCCCATCAATATCGTGTCGAGCAGCGTCGTGCCTGAACGTGGGAAACCGACCAGAAAGACCGGATCCGGTCTTTCCGGGGGAGGATTGACGCTATTCCATCCATTCACCCATTCAGGATTCACTATTCGAATTTTTTCCGATAATTCACGACGCAGTTCCGCCGCGCGATTCAGGGGATTTGTGGGATTGGTTTGATGCAATCCATTGGCTTCTTCGAACGCCGCGAAAGCTTCATCAGTCCGTCCCAGACGGTCCAGCAATGTCGCGCGAATATGCGCCGTGCGTTCCGGTTCCAACGAAGCCGGAACGCGTACAATATCCGCCAGACCTTCCTCGAAACGCTTCGTCCTTCGGTGTTCCATTGCGCGCATATAGGCAAGCGTGCCTTCGGCGAGGCCATTGCTTTCGGCGAGTGCTATCAGCGGAGCGAATTCAGCTTCCTGATTGGTATGCTCATATTGGATAATCAGGCCGAGATACGCATCTGCCATACGCGGGTCGAGTGCAATGGTCCGGCGAAAGGCTTTTTCGGCTTCGCCCGTCTTGCGCACTATGCCAGATTCAATGCCCAGCTTAAGTTGCAGACTGGCATTATCGGGGTCTCGCGCCACGGCTTTTTCTAGCACCGACAGCGCTTCCTCATGGCGTCCATCTCGCTTCATCATCACATAAAGTTCATGCAATGGATGTGCATCATCGGGAAAGTCCTGCGCAGCCCGACGCAACACTTCCTCCGCCTCGTCATTTCGATCCGCCGATTGAAGCGCGGATGCAAGGTTGACACGTGTGGGAGCGGCTTGCGGATCGAGTTCCATCGCACGTTTCAGTGCGAGAATCCCGCCTTCATAATCTTGCAATGCGGCCCGCGCATTACCCAGATTGTTCCAGCTTTCAATATCATCCGGCGCATGTTTGACCACATATTCATAAGCTGCAACAGCATCGTCGAAGCGTTCGAGTGATTGTGCGGCAAAGCCGCGGTAACGCGTAATCCGCAGAGTGGAATCGGCGAACGCAAGCTCTGGTGTCGCAATATCGAGGGCGGCGGACATATCACCTGATTCGACAAGGACGGACACCAGATTGCATGCAATGGTAACATCGGAGCGTCGCCTCTCATGCGCTTGCTTCAGGTGAGTGATTGCTAAAGAAAGATCGCCCGTTCGCGCGCCCATCATTCCCAGAAACGCATGCAAAGCAACGGCATCCCCACCATTGAGGAGACCCTGCCGAGCCAAGTCGCATGCTCGTTTTGCATCGCCAGATTGGGCCGCACCAATGGCATGCCGCAATATTTCAGCGGTTCTGGAGTCCATTTGAGATGCAGTCGCCATATCTCTTCCTCATCCATAGCGGGTGCCGGTGCAACAGGATTTAGCGGTTCGAAAAAAGCGGCCGATAATGAACCGGCCGCTTCCCTATCGATAGCTCTGATAGAAATCAGAGGTCCAGCGTGAAGCCAGCAAAGATATAACGGCCAAGCGCGTCATAAGTCGCCGGGTAGGTATTACCATTACACGGACCGGTCGGGCACAACGAACCTGACGACGTGACCAGCGGTGGTTGCCTGTCGAGCACGTTGTTGACGCCCAAACGGAAGGTGTATTTTTTCTCGAATGTAAAGCGCGTGCTCAGATCGAAATAGCTTTGCGCGCCGATGTGCAGGCCAGGACCTTGCTGGGAACTGCTGCTGAGGGTTGAGTTATCCACCAGCGTTTCCGACTTTACCTTGCCGATATAGCGCCACTGAACCGACACACCAATGCCACTTGGCGTGTCGAGCGAGACTCTGAACTTATGACGCCATTTGGGCAGTGGTGCGCCGCTGTCGGTCGCACCACCGACACTGCAGGTGCCACCATACAGGCCTGCGCAATCATAAGGTGCGGTCAAACCATTATCGACCTTATATTGATCCAGATACGTACCAACGAGGCTCATGGACAGTTTGCCTACCTTGTCAACATTATGCGAGTAAGAGCTATTGATTTCGACGCCCTTCGTCTGAAACTTGCCAACATTGTTCGGAAAATCAATGACATAACCGCCAGGCGTCAGCCAGAGCGAACCCGCTGGATCACGATTGACCAAGCTGCAGGAAACCGGCGTGAACGCGGCTGTGGCATTGGCAACGCAGTCAGACAGGATTGCGTCCTGACCAAAGGACCGGATCGCATCCACAACCTTGATGTCGAAATAATCGATCGTGAGAGCGAAGCGCGGCAGGAAGCGCGGTTGCAAGACCACCCCAAAAGTCTTGGTCGTGGCCTTTTCCGGCGTCAAGTCGGTGTTACCGCCGATCAGACCATTATATTGCTCGGCCGGGTTTGCAGGCGTGTTACGTCCAGCCGCCAGACCTTGAGCGATACAACCATAGTCAGTCGCCGTGATCGTGACGCCAGCGCAAGGGTCTTCCGAACCGTTGAGGCCCACCGTGTTGGTTGCGAACAACTCCTGAATATTGGGAGCACGCACCGCACGGTTATAAGCGGCACGGAAACGGATATCTCTTATCGGAGCCAGCTCAAAACCGAACTTGTAGGTGTCGGTATCATATTTCTTGTTCGCGCTCGTCTTGTAGTATGACTTGCGATAGCCGGCGTTTAAAGTCAGGTCATAGAGGAAGCTATCCTGTACCACCGGAAGTTGGGTTTCACCGAAGAATTCATACACGCGGAAGCTACCGGACAATGGAAGCGTAGCGCCTCCCTGACCGGTGAGATCACCGGTAGAGAAGGCATTGTCCGTGTTGAGATCCAAAGTTTCCTTACGCCACTCAAAGCCGACATTGACAGCCATGCCGATATCCGCCCATGGTGTACGAATGCCATATTTGTCCAAATCGCCGGTGAGAGAGAAGCTGGCGACCTGCTCAGAAGTATAACCTTTCTGAAAACCCGTGGCCGAAAGGTAATTGATTGAATCCGCAGTTGCGCCACCGGCCCCTGCAAAGACATTATAGGGAATACAGTTCGGATCGCTGCCATCAATGACTGAGCGGCAGACTGGCTGACCAAAGGTTAAGCTCCCCGCCCGATTGTCGGTGATAACATTAAGGGCACGGCTCAAACGCGCTACCGAAAATTCGTTGGTATAAACCTGCGAATAGTTCGTACGGCCATATTGATAATAGGTATCATAGGACCATGCATCACCCAGATCGCCCTTCGTGCCAATCACCGTGCGAAAATTGGTGTGCTGAAGATCGCTGCGGCGCGGACCGCCTTCCACATTACGACGCAATAGCTGGAAGAATGCCTGATTATAGGTGTTTCCCTGTGAATCTGTGAAATCAATCGGCGCATCCCCCGGATTGGGATTGTAAGCCGCACCAACCGCCAGCGGGAATGTGCCAAGGAAGCCGTTGATCAAATTCTCATTATCACAAACTATCGCACTCTGCGTAGCCGACATCAGAGGATTGTCGCAGTTGACCAGCAGTGTATTGCCGAAATCGCCCGATGGTGCGATCTGGGCAACCGTCCGGTCGTCCATGAACATGAACTCCAGATAGGGCTTGATCGAGTCATTGACCTCATAATCCACGAACAGGCCCGCCGTATATCGTTCGTCGGGACGCTGATAATAATTATTCGGAGCGAAATTGTAGCGCGTCGCCGAATTGTTGAAGCCGCCGCCAGGCGCGAATGTATAAAATGTCGAGGTCGTGCCTGTGCCGACATCGTCAAACAGGATCACATTGCCATTGGCGCTGGTTGCTGAACCGCCACAGGTTGAAACGCCGGCTGAATCAGTATTAATGACGCACGCACTGTAATCACGACGGCTTTGCTGAACTTCTTTGACCTTGCGATAACCGACATAGACCATCGCATGACCGCGATCATCGGCAAAATTGGTGCCCATGGAAAGCGTCGCATCGAATGTGCCGCCATCGGCTACACTGCCCGATGGATAGTCATAACCGGTGAAGCCGGCATCTTGGCGTGCATTAAGCAACGGTTGTGTGAACTTGTTGCGGTTATTATGCTGATAAAAGCTATACTGGGTATCCACACGAAAACCGGTGAAGTCATCATCCATGATGAAGTTGACAACGCCAGCGACGGCGTCAGCACCATAGGTTGAAGATGCGCCGCCCGTCAGGACTTCCACACGTTTCAGCATGGTTGCCGGAATGATGTTGATATCGGCCGCCGAACCGCTGGTCGGACTGGGATCACCCGGCAGCAAGCGGCGACCGTTAACCAGAGTCAGCGTACGGCTGCTGCCCATCCCGCGAAGATCGACCGATGCGGTTCCATCCGCACCGTTGGAAAGACTTGATGCTTGGCTGGCAAAAACCGCCGGCAAACTGTTCAGCAGATCCTCAACCCTGGTCGTACCCTGCGCCTTGATATCCTCAGCAGAAACGACGGTAAGCGGCGCAGGCGCTTCCAGATTGGGTTGAGGGATGCGCGATCCCGTCACGATAATCGCCTCTCCCTGCAATTCCGACGCCTGTTCGGCGTCTTGGGCGATGGCGGGCATAGCGAGGAACGCCGCACCCAAAATCATGGGTGCAACGCTGGCGCGCAGTTGCGCGAATTTCGATGTCTTGATCACAGTTCCAGTCCCTTTTTCTGGAGGAGGACGAGCATTGTCGGTCCGCCTGATTTTATTTCACCGCCTGTATCCTGCTGATCTGGGTCAACGCCGTTCAGGTGGGATTAACCGGAAACTTGCTTGCTTGTTATACAACTGTAAATAGTAAGAATGAAAAGCATGGCCTCTTTTCCAGACCCTGTGCCCTAAATACAACAATGCGTTTTAGGGGAATCGGTATGAATATTTTCCATAACCCATGTTCCCGCAGGACACTTCCTTCCCCGGGCCCGGCGAATACCGATATTCGTTTCGCGTTCGACAAGACTCTGATTTTAGAGATATGTTCCTTGCAATTGCACGCCTAAACCCGTTAATTGCACCATTGAGCGTAAACGGCCGGACCCTATCGCTCCAGAAACATCTACAAAATAACGTTTCAGGTATGTAATGGCATATGCAAAAAGGGCACGATTTTCTTGGACCAAAAAGCATACCCATAATTCTATTATACAGCGTCAGCTGAAATGCACTATTCTGTGATCGGCCCCGCGAGGAGCATCGGATCAATCCGTGCATCATTCCATTTCAGGCCCCAGTGCATATGAGGGCCAGTAGCCCGGCCTGTTGCGCCAAGGGCGGCTATGGGTTGCCCCTTGCGGACATGGTCACCCGCTTTCACATCGATTCGGGACAAGTGCAGAAAGGCACTGTTCAAGCCCATGCCATGATCCAGCATCAGCAGATTGCCTTCCAGCGTGAAAGGTTGATCACTCGCCAATATAACAACCCCATCGGCCGGCGCGACGATGATATCTCCCGTTGCTCCGGCCACATCGACACCGCTATGATAGCTGGCCGGCTTCCCTTGATAGATGCGCTGCGATCCAAAACGACCGGAGATGCGGCCCTTATGTGGCCAGATGAAGCGCTGACGCCAACCCTGACTGTCGGTATGCACCTGCCGCGCAGCATTGATCTGTTCCAATTCCACAGCACGCATTCTCAGAAAGGTCGCGGATGGGACTCCGGCGCGCAACGGCGCATTGACACGTTCGATCGGCCAATCACGCGGGGCAATGGTCAGCAGCTTTTCAATCGCCTCTCCATTTTCCAGATAGGCAACCAGCCGAGCCGTCGGTGCGGCGTCCCGGTCAAAAGCAATCAGAAAGCGCCCATCTCTGGCAAGATCAATGGCCTGCCCGTCCAGTTCCAGCCGGATGGCGGAATCCGGCGCTGTACCAACCACCGCCCCACCCTGTATGATCGCGCCTTCCAGTGCGAACTCGCGTCGCACCGGGTCCTGTGTCACACGAACTTCAGGTGAAGGCGCAACAGCAGCAGGACCAACTTGTGGCGACACCCCTTCCACAACGGGGGTTTCGGGCGTGGCGCAACTGCCTAGGCTCAGAAATACGATGGACGCCGCGAGCAACGCCCGCGGTTGCTTCACGCTTTCACGTCTTTCAGGGCCGCCTGCACCGAAATTTCCGCCGACGCATAGGCTTCCTGCTTTTCGATGCTCCAGTATCGCAGGTCATCCAGACGAATTTTCTCGCCTGTCACGGCACACAGCACATGATCACCGGGCGACAGCATACGGAAATTATAGGGCATGAAATGGAGTTTGGCAGGGCGATCGCGGTTTGACATCAACATGGACATATACCTTAGTCTATACTTTCTTGCGGCAGATGGATCAGGAAAACAGATCCTGCTGACGCACTGGCGGATCATCCTCATCCGATGAGGGAGATCGCGTCTTCGATGGCTTGGATGTAGCAGTTTTCTTCAATTTCTCAAGACTTCCGCTGATGACGGCTCCTACTTCATCGTCCTGGAATTTCAATGTGACATGACCGGCCGCGCGTGCGGCAGTGGCTGTGGAGATCACCTGATCACCTTGCATAACCCGCGCAAATCCGCGTGATAAGGGTCGATCCGGATCAAGCGAAATAGCAAGCCGGGACAAACGGTCAAACGCCATGCGGCTGTCGGCAAGCCTGCGCCGCAACACGTCGGGACGCAGACGAACGGCCTCCAGCCGTGCCCTCTCCCGCATGACATGCTGTTTCAACAGTGCAGGCCGCAAAGCACCCGATGCTTCGGACAGTTCCTTCCCGGCATCGCTCAGGCGGTGGGAGAGCGCCCGGCGCAAGCGGTCGGCAAGGTCGTCCGTCCGCTGGCGCTGCGGTTGCAACAGGGCCTCCAGAGTGGGCATCAGCCGCATTTGGGCGGTCAGCCGTTCACGGGCGCGCTCATGATAGCGGTGCACGGCGCGACCAGCACGCAAACCAAGTTCTGACAGGCACGCCGTCAACTCGGCCCGCACCGGCACCGCGATCTCCGCAGCGGCTGTCGGCGTTGGCGCTCGCACATCGGCGGCATAGTCGCATAGCGTCGTGTCTGTTTCGTGCCCCACGGCGGAAATGACAGGGATGCGGCAATCCGCAACCGCGCGAATCACTGCTTCCTCGTTGAAGGCCCAAAGATCCTCGATGGAACCGCCGCCACGCGCCACGATCAACAGGTCCGGCCGAGGAATGGCGCCCCCTGCCTCCATTGCGTCAAATCCGCGGATGGCCCGGGCCACCTGCAATGCGGCTCCCTCCCCCTGCACCATGACGGGCCATAAGACGACATGGGTCGGACAGCGGTCGGCAAGACGATGGAGAATGTCGCGAATTACCGCGCCAGTAGGCGATGTGACGACGCCGATGACGCGCGGCAGATAGGGCAAGGGCTTCTTGCGCGCAGGGTCGAACAATCCTTCCGCGGTCAGTTTCTGCTTAAGCCGTTCCAGAAGCTGCATCAGCGCGCCTTCGCCCGCCAGCTCCATCCGTTCGATCACGATCTGATATTTGGAACGACCGGGATAAGTGGTGATCTTGCCGCTCACCACCACCTCTATGCCGTCTTCGGGCGCAAAGGGCAGGCGGGCCGCGCTCCCTTTCCACATCACCCCGTCGATCACAGCGCCTTCGTCCTTCAGCGCCAGATAAACATGACCCGATGCCGCGCGTTTATAGCCCGAAATCTCACCACGCAGCTTTACATAGCCAAAGCGCTCCTCCACCGTCCGCTTCAACAATGCGGATATTTCCGTGATGCTGAGCGCGGGCGCGTTGTCCCCGGCGACGTCCTCGGCTAACAGCCTGCCGGACGGATCAAATTGGGAAGGCGTATCGGGCATGAACATCCTATTGCTGGGCAGTGGTGGCCGGGAACATGCGTTGGCATGGAAGCTGGCGCAATCGCAAAAGCTGACGAAGCTTTATGCCGCACCCGGCAATCCGGGCATAGCCGAACATGCGGAGCTGGTCGACCTCGACGCCGCCAATCATGAAGCCGTGACTGCATTCTGCGCCGCACATGCAATCGGACTGGTCGTCATCGGCCCTGAAGCACCGCTGGTAGATGGTTTGGCTGATAGCCTGCGCAATGCGGGCGTGCCGGTCTTTGGTCCCAACAAACTGGCCGCGCAACTGGAAGGGTCCAAGGGCTTTACCAAGGATCTGTGCAGCAAGGCAGGTATCCCGACAGCAGGCTATGTCCGGACTGCAAATCGAACGGATGCGCTGAACGCCCTCAATGACTTCGCACTGCCTGTCGTTATCAAGGCTGACGGGCTGGCGGCGGGCAAGGGCGTGGTCATCGCGATGAGCGAGAGCGAAGCGAAGGAAGCCATTGCACATATGTTCTCCGGCGGCTTTGGGGAAGCCGGCGCCGAAGTGGTGATCGAAGAATTCATGGCCGGCGAGGAAGCGAGTTTCTTTGCACTGACCGATGGCAAGACGGTACTCTCCTTTGGTTCAGCACAGGACCACAAGCGTGTGGGCGATGGCGATACCGGCCCCAATACCGGCGGCATGGGCGCATACAGCCCCGCGCCTGTATTGAGCGCCACGCTGGAACAGCGCGTGATGGACGACATCGTGCGTCCAACCGTCGCGGCCATGGCGGCGCAGGGTATGCCCTATAGCGGTGTGCTTTATGCCGGATTGATGCTGACGCCGCAGGGGCCAAAGCTGATCGAATATAATGCGCGTTTTGGCGATCCCGAATGCCAGGTGCTGATGATGCGGCTGGAGGAAGACCTTGTCCCCTTGCTGCTTGCAACGGCGGAGGGCCGACTTGCCGAACATGGGCGCGTTCGATTATCGGATCGGGCCGCACTGACGGTCGTGATGGCGGCAAAGGGCTATCCCGGCACACCGGAAAAGGGCGGTGCAATCGGCGGCATTGCGGACGCCGAAAAATATGGGGCAAAGATATTTCATGCTGGCACGGCCATCCGTGACGGACAACTCGTTGCAAATGGAGGCCGCGTGCTTAATGTAACCGCACTGGGCGACACTGTGACGCAGGCGCAGGCCGCCGCCTATGGAGCCGTGGATGCTATCCAGTTTCCCACGGGCTTTTGCCGCCGCGACATCGGTTGGCAGGAAGTTGCGCGGGAAACCAAGGGTTGATTGAGGAGAATGGGTATGCAGGATTTCATCGCCACATATGGCCTTTGGTTATTGATCGCACTGGTGGTGATCCTCGTTCTGTTCTTCATGCTTCGGGGCAAGGCCAATGAGCGCACGGACATATCGGTCGCACCCCCGGCCGAATCTGCTCGCACCGAACCGGTCCGTGCCGAACCTGTCGTGCCAACCCCATCACCCGCGCCGGCACCGGCTGTAGAAAAGGCCATCGCTCCGGCCCCCGGCGAGCCCGATAATCTGCTGCAAATCAAAGGCATTGGACCAAAGGTCAACACGCTGCTGATCGGCCTCGGCATTACCCGCTTTGAACAGATCGCTGGCTGGACCGATGCTGATCTGGTCCGGATCGACAGCCATCTGGGCACATTTTCCGGACGCCCGACCCGTGATCACTGGATCGATCAGGCCAGCTTTCTGGCCCGGGGTGACATTGCGGGATTTGAAGCCAAATACGGGAAATTATAGGCCGAAACTGGCCTTCAGCCCGTCGATCACAAATTGCGCGGCAAGAGCGGCAAGCAGCACGCCCAGCAAGCGGGTGATAACCGCCTCTATCTTTTGCCCCAACACGCGCATCAATGGATCGGCCAGCAGCAACGAACCGAGCATCAACAGCAATACGCTGCCCATGGCGGCGAGGACGATCAGGGTTTCGGACATCCCTTCACTACGCGCCATGGTCAGCATGACGCTGGCAATGGAGCCCGGCCCGGCGATCATCGGCATCGCCATCGGAAAAACCGATACGTCTTCAACCTCGGGCGTGTCGATGATCCTTTGCGCCCGATCCTCGCGCCGCTGGGTGCGCTTTTCGAACACCATTTCCAGTGCAATCAGGAATAGCATGATGCCGCCCGCAATACGAAAACTGTCGAGGCTGATGCCAAGCGCGCGAAGCAGATCCTCCCCGAACAATGCGAAAGTCAGCAGAATGAGCGTTGCAATGACAACGGCGCGGATCGCCATCGAACGGCGCTGCGACGCCGAAGCGCCAGTCGTCAAGCTGGCGTAAATCGGCGCACAGCCGGGCGGATCGATCACCACGAAAAAGGTGATGAACGCCGAAATGAAAAGTTCAAGCAACGATCAGAGGCCTTCGGGTGGCGACAACCCCGCCCGCTTGCAGGCCGCGACCAGCGTATTGCGCAAGAGAACCGCGATTGTCATCGGCCCGACCCCGCCAGGAACCGGCGTAATGGCGCGGACGTGGCTCAACGCTTCGGACATTGCGACATCGCCCACCAAAGTGGGTTTACCCCCTTCCTTGCCCGCAACACGGTTAATGCCGACATCTATGACTACCGCATCCGGCTTGATCCAGTCGCCCTTCACCATTTCCGGCCGACCGACCGCCGCAACGACGATGTCGGCGCGATGCACGACCGAGGCCAGATCCCGCGTGCGACTGTGCGCCAATGTGACGGTGCAATTTTCCTTCAGCAAAAGCTGCGCCATGGGTTTGCCGACAATATTGGAACGACCGACAATAACAGCCTCCAAACCGTCCAGGTCGCCCAGTTCGTCCTTGAGCAGCATCAGGCATCCCAGCGGCGTACAGGGCACCAGCGCGTCCTCTCCCACAGCCAGCTTGCCAGCATTGACGACATGGAATCCATCAACATCCTTGGCCGGATCAATAGCCGCAATAACCGCCTTGTCATCCATATGATCGGGCAGCGGCAACTGCACCAATATGCCGTCCACGTCGTCATCGCCATTCAGTTCGTCGATCAGTTCCAGCAATTCGTCCTGGCTGATCGTCGCCGACCGCCTGAATTCCATGCTTTCCATGCCCGTTTCCAGAGTGGCTTTGCCCTTGTTGCGGACATATACCGAACTTGCGGCATCTTCGCCCACCAGCACGACCGCGAGGCCCGGCTTGCGCCCTGCCTGCGCCACGAAGGACTGAACGCCGGTCGCCACCTGCTCGCGCAACCCAGCGGCAAAGGCTTTACCATCGATGATCCGTCCGACTTTCATGTGTCACCTGCTATTATCTGGAGCCGCTGCATCACTATTGCCGCGTTGGCGGAAATGCGGACTCGCTTTAACCGGGAACTGTCACCGGCTTCCAGTGAAATCGCGCTCGGTGGCACCTCCAATGCCTTGGCCAACAGCTTGATCAGCGCTGCATTCGCCCTCCCCTTTTCGGGCACGGCACGAACACTGGCGCAAAGCCATGCTGTCCCCTGCGGGTCCTGCCACATACCGCCCACAGCTTCCTTTGCGGACCGGGGTGTCAGCCGTACGGACAGCCGCACATCCGACCCATCCAGACGCCAGGGCGCCGCCAAGCCTTAAGCCACGGCGAGGTAGATTTGGGGCAAGATGACCTGCTGAATAATATAAATCGCCAAAAGCACGACCAGCGGAGAAAGATCCAGCGCCCCCAGATCGGGCATGATCTTTCGGATGGGCCGGTAGATCGGCGTGGTGATGCGATCGAGAGCGACCAGTACATTTCGAACGAAATCATTATAGGTGTTGATAACATTGAACGCGATCAACCAGGACAGGATTGCCTGTACGATGATGATCCACCAGATGATGTTGAGCAGGATATTGAGTATCTGAATTATGGCGACCAGCATCGCTTTCTCCGTCCGGTTTCGATCATGTGTATTGCTTCAGTAACGCACTTTCAAGCACGCTCCCGATAATCTGTTCAAGCCTTTACCAATGTGCCCGCGCCCCGCCGGGTGAACACTTCCAGCAGCATCGCGTGGGGAACTCGACCATCCAGAATGACCGCGGCATCCACCCCGCCCTCAACTGCCTGCACACAGGTCTCCAGCTTGGGAATCATGCCCCCTGAAATCGTGCCGTCCTTGCGCAATGCCCCAATGTCCTTGGGCGACAGATCGGTCAGCAGTTCACCCTGCTTGTCCAGCACCCCGGCCACGTCGGTCAGCAGGAACAGGCGTGATGCACCCATCGCCGCCGCAATCGCGCCCGCCATCGTGTCGGCATTGATGTTATAGGTATGGCCGTCCTCGCCAATGCCGATGGGCGCGACCACCGGGATCATGCCCGCCGCACTGATCGTATCGAGCAGGCTGCAATCGACATGGCTCGGTTCGCCGACGAAACCCAGATCGACAATGCGTTCAATATTGCTGTCGGGGTCCTTTTGCGTCCGCTGGACCTTCGTAGCCGTAACAAAGCCGCCATCCTTGCCCGAAATACCGACGGCACGTCCGCCCGCCTGACCGATCCAGCTGACCAGCTCCTTGTTGATCGCGCCTGACAGCACCATTTCGGCAATCCGCGCAGTTTCCGCATCGGTCACACGCAGCCCATCGACGAATTGCGTCTCGACGCCCAATTGCTTCAGCATCGAACCAATCTGCGGCCCGCCGCCATGAACGACCACGGGATTGATCCCAACGGCTTTCAACAGCACCACATCCTCGGCAAAATCGCGCGCCAATTCAGGGTCGCCCATGGCATGACCGCCATATTTGACGACAAAGGTCTTGCCCGCATAGCGCTGCATATAGGGCAGCGCCTCCGTCAGCGTTTCCGCTTTGGCCAGCAGGGCCGGATCGGGTGCATGGTTTTTGATCATTACGCCTCCCTATCGCGCCAGCGCACAATGGCAAGCGTCATATTCTCCCGCCGCCGGGCTTCATCCATGTGCAATTGCATCAATCGTGCGCGCCAACGCCACGTCTCGTTTTGACAGGCCATTTGCATCATGCGTGGTCAGCACGATGTCGACACAGTTGTAGACATTGAACCATTCGGGGTGGTGGTCCGCCTTTTCCGCGTGCAGGGCCACCTTCGTCATGAAACCGAAAGCCGCCACGAAATCATCGAAGCGAAAGCTGCGCCTTATGGCATCGCGGTCCGGATCATGGGTCCAGCCTGACAGCTCCACTAGGGCCGCAGCCCTTTCCTCCTCGGTCAGTTTGGCCACCATCTTCCTTCTCCTTCTGGACATTTGGGCTGGCGCGCCTATGGCTTGGCCATGACGCGGATGGGGGCAATGTGGGCATGATGGAGACAAGCGCAAGCCTTTCCTTCCGTGCTGTCGCCTGCCTGCGCGGTGACCGTTTGCTGTTCGAGGGGATGGATTTCACCCTTTCCGCAGGAGAGGCGGCGCTGGTCGCCGGGCCCAATGGCACGGGCAAATCCAGTCTGATCCGCCTTGCCGCGGGCCTGCTCCATCCGGCCGCCGGACGTATCGACCGTCAGGGCAACATGGCGATGAGCGATGAAAATCTCGCGCTCGACATAGACAAGCCGCTGCATCGCGCCTTGGATTTCTGGGCGCGGATTGACGGTAGTGGCAATGCGGCACTCGATGAAGCGCTTGCCGCGCTGTCGCTTGATCGGTTGGCCGATGTGCCGGTGCGGATGCTGTCTACCGGGCAGCGCAAGCGGGCAATGCTGGCGCGGGTGATCGCCAGCGGCGCGTCGATCTGGCTACTGGATGAGCCCGCCAATGGTCTGGATACGGCATCGCTGGAACTGCTGGGCGGGATCATGCAGATTCATCTTGCCGGCGGCGGCATCATATTGGCCGCATCGCACCAGCCATTGCCCTTGATATTCACGCACCAGATCGCGCTTGGGGCAGTGAGCGCGTGACCAGTCCGTTCCTGACCCTCATCGCCCGCGACGCCAGCGCTGCCTACAGGAGCGGCGGCGCATGGCTGCCCGTCGCTTTCATGCTGATGGTCGCCACGCTCTTCCCCTTCGCGGTCGGTCCGGACACGGCGCTGCTGGCGCGCACCGGCGGCGGCGTCATCTGGATCGCAGCGCTGCTCGCCGCATTGCTGCCCATCGACCGGCTGATCATGCCGGACCGGGACAGCGGTCTGCTCGACCAGCTCGTACTACGGGGCTTTGCTGACGAAGTCATCACGAGCGGCAAGCTCATCGCCCATTGGCTAAGCTTCGGCCCGCCCCTGATGATCGCCGCGATCCCGGCGGCGGCGCTGCTGAAAATCGACGGCGGCACGCTGGCACGGCTGGAACTGGGCCTGGCCGTCGGCACCCCCGCGCTAGCCGCGCTCGGCCTGATGGTCAGCGCGCTGACGGCCGGCCTGCGCAACAGCGGTGCGCTGGCCGGACTGCTGGTCCTGCCGCTCGCCGTACCGCTCCTCATCTTTGGCGCCGGATCGCTGGGCAACGAAAGCGGCGCGGCGCTCAAATTCCTTGGCGCAACGTCATTGCTGCTGGTGGCGATAGCGCCGATCGCGGCGGGCGCAGCGTTACGGGCGGGAAGGGAGTGAAGCAGGTCGGATGGGGTTACGACCCAAGGTCCGACACTATACTCATAAACGTCATGATCCCCATGAACGTCATGATTCCCATGAACGTCATGCCAGCGAAGGCTGGCATCTCGATCGGCCTGATGTAAGCACGTATGAATGCAAAGCGGCTGGACCTATATTCTCACGAACAAGCCATATGGTGTGCTTTACACTGGAGTCACCAGTGACCTTGCTGCCCGCATGATGCAGCATCAGGCCGGAACGGGTTCGACATTCTGCCGGAAATATGGACTGAAGTGCCTTGTTCTAGCCGAACGACACACAACGATCATCGAGGCCATTACGCGTGAGAAAGCGTTGAAGGCGTGGCAGCGCGCATGGAAGATCAGGCTCATTGAGGAGGGCAATCCTGATTGGCACGATCTGTTTGAATACATCGCCCAGCCTTGAGAGATGCCAGCCTTCGCTGGCATGACGAAAGTGGTAGACGTCCGCTCGTCACGCTTGCCATTCAGAATCAGCCCCTACCGCGACCAACGCGCCCATATCGCGGTCGGCAACAGCAATCCCCGCGCCTCCTCCCGAACCGCCAGTTCCCCACATTCGACCGTGCCGCCAAGGCTCGAAAATTCCTGCCGCAGCAACTCGCCAATGGCAAGCGCCGACATTCGCACGGCGTAAACCGTCAGGAACAGGAACCGGCTGTTCTCATCCAACAGCTTGCGGCAATCGGCGATCAGGCCCGGCAAGCTTTCCTCCAGCTTCCAGACCTCGCCCTCCGGCCCACGGCCATATTTGGGCGGGTCAAGCAGGATTCCGTCATAGCGCCGCCCGCGCCGTACCTCGCGCGCGACAAACTTCGCCGCATCATCGACAATCCAGCGCACCGGGCGGTCAGCCAGCCCCGAAAGCTCCGCATTGGCGCGCGCGGCCTGCACTGATTTCTTGGACGCATCAACATGCACCATCTGCGCGCCCTCCGCCGCCATGGCGAGTGTGCCGACGCCGGTATAGCCGAACAGGTTCATGATCTGCGGCTGGTCCATCCCCGCCGTCTGCCCCCGCATCCAGCGCCAGACCGCATCCATGTCGGGAAAGAAACCCAGATGGCGAAAGGGCGTGCAACTGGCGGTAAACGACACATTATCCCACGTGAGCGGCCAGCCTTCCTGCGGCACGGGACGTTCGAAATACCAGCGACCGCCGCCATCCTCATCCGATCCGGGGACAAATTCCCCATCTGCCGACCAGTCCGCCGATGCGGGCGCCCACATCGCCTGCGGCTCTGGCCGGATGAAGCGGTAGCGGCCATAGCGTTCCAGCTTGCGGCCATGCCCGCTGTCGATCAGGCCATAATCAGGCCACAGCTCGCTAATCATCTGGTGGAGTTGCATGACCAAGTCCTTAGCCGTTTATGTCGAGCGAAGTCGAGACACCTCCGCGCCAAGACAACACCCCTCGACTGCGCTCGGGACGAACGGCGGCAGACTGGTTCAATCCCGCGGCGTCGCTCGCTCGGCGATATAGGCGCTGACCGCTTCCATGGTCGCGGGAAGCTTCGCATAGCGCTCTTCACGGTCGAACAGATTGCTGATGCGCGCGGGCAGTGGCGGACGAACGCCAGTTGAACGTTCGACAGCATCGGGGAACTTGGCTGGATGCGCCGTAGCTAGCGTCACCATCGGAATGGCGGGGTCAAGGTCACTCGCCCGCGCGGCAGCAAGGCCAACCGCGCTGTGCGGATCAATCACCTGCCCTGCGGCATCATTGGCCCAGCGCATGGCGATCGACATATCATCCGCATCAATCCGCGCGCTCGAAAACAGCTTCGCCGCGCCCTCACGCTGCGCATTGGAAAGGCGCATGGCGCGTGTTGCCTCAAATCCGTGCATCTGCGCCGCCATAGCCTTGCCATCACGCCCGCCCAGATCGAACAGCAGCCGCTCGAAATTGCTGCTGACCTGGATATCCATGCTGGGCGTGGCCGTAGCGGTCACTTTACCCTGGCTATAGTCGCCCTGAGACAGCGCGCGATGGAGGATGTCGTTCACGTTGGTCGCAACAATCAAACGGGCGACCGGCAAACCCATCTTCGCGGCAACATAACCGGCAAACACATCGCCGAAATTACCCGTGGGCACCGAAAAAGCCACGGGCCGATCCGGCGCGCCGAGGCGCACGGCGGCATAGAAATAATACACCACCTGCGCCATCAACCGGGCCCAGTTAATCGAATTGACCGCCGACAGACTAAAGCGCGATGAAAACTCGCGGTCATTGAACATCCGCTTCACCAGCGCCTGCGCATCATCAAAGCTGCCATCAACGGCGATGTTGTAAACATTGGGCGCGCGCACTGTCGTCATCTGCCGCCGCTGGACATCCGATACGCGACCGTCGGGATGAAGCATGAAAATGTCGATCTTGTCACGACCCGCCACCGCATCGATTGCCGCAGATCCGGTATCGCCCGATGTCGCGCCGACGATGGTCAGATGCCGGTCACTGTTGCTGAGGAACTTTTCGAACAACAGGCCCAAAAGCTGTAGCGCCACATCCTTGAACGCCAATGTCGGGCCGTGAAACAGTTCCAGCAACCAATGACGATGGTCAAGCTGGACCAAAGGGGTCACGGCCTGATGGCTGAACCGGCCATAGGCTTGCGTGCACAGATCCCGCAACTCCGCTTCGCTGAGCGACCCCGCCACGAAGGGCATCATCACACGCACCGCCGTTTCGACGTAGCTCAGGCCTGCCAGCGCCGCGATCTCTTGACTCGAAAAAAGCGGCCAGCTTTCGGGCAGGTACAACCCCCCGTCCGACGCCAGCCCGGCCAGCGTCACATCCTCGAAATTCAGCGCCTGTGCGCTACCCCTGCTGCTGACATATTGCATAATGCGCCACGCGTTAGACCGCGCGTGGCCCTGCCGCAAGAGTTTAGGGTCAGGACCCATGAATTAAGCGCGATCGACGCTCCGGCGGCGCAAGGCGAGGCCATAGATTATCCCCGCGATCCCGGCAAACAGGAACCATTGGACACCATAGGCGAAATGATTGTTGGGAATATCGGCAAGGCTGGGCGGTTGCGCGGCTTGCAAGCCCGGAGCGGGACGATCGACAACCAGACGAATGACATGCTGGCTATCGGGCGCAATGATTCCGGTGACCGGTCCGCCTGTCCACTCTGGTGAAACCGGGCGGTCAGACCAGCCCATCACGGCCTGCATATCATGTCCTGCATCCGTGCGGCATTGCGCGACATGCACCCAACCGGCCTCCCCTTTCAGATTTCGACCACTGGTGCTGCGCCAATCGACAACCTGCGCGCAATGCCCAGTCGCGTGCCGGAATAGTGGCGGGTGCATCTTGTCCGGTCGTTCCGGATAGCGGATAGGCGGCAATCCCTGCGCGGCGGCATAGCTTTTGAGAAGGTCCTCCTTCCAGGCCAAGCGCTGGAACTGCCAAATGCCCAGCGCGATCATAACCGCTATGGCGAGCGCGACCAATATCGTCGGCAGAACGGGCAAACGCCGCATCAAGCTTGTACGTCGCCGCTCTGTCCCGCGTCCGGTATTTGCAACTTGCCCTCGCGCGCCTTGTTGCGGAACTCCAGGATCAGCAGCGCCGCCTTCGCCACGCGCAATGACCCGACAACCGCCAGCGTAGTCACCGGTATCCAGATCAGCATATGCACCCAGAAGGGCGGATGCATCATCACTTCGAAAACAAGGGCCATCGCCGTCACCAGCGCTCCGATGATCAGGATCAGGAACGCCGCAGGACCATCACCAACATTGAACTGGCTGTAGTCCAGGCCACAAGCGGAACATTGCGGCTCAAAGTGGACCATATGCTCGCCAAACAGCGTCGCCGACCCGCACTTCGGGCACAGGCCGAGAAAGGCCGACCGCACCACCGGCGAGAGGCCTTCCCCGATGTTCATCAGCCGGCGTGAACCGGCGCGCCCCAACCACCCCAGACATAGATGGCTATGAACAGGAACAGCCAGACGACATCGACGAAATGCCAGTACCAGGCCGCCGCTTCAAAGCCGAAATGCTGGCGCGGGGTGAAGTCGCCCTGATATGTGCGGATCAGGTTGACGATCAGGAAGATCGTACCGACCAAGACGTGGAAACCGTGGAAACCGGTCGCCATATAGAATGCCGAACTATAAGTGTTGCCGCCAAAGCCAAAGGGCGCATGGGCATATTCATAAGCCTGGATCGACGAAAACAGGATGCCCAAGATGATCGTGCACCACAGACCTTTCTTCAATCCCTCACGATCGCCATGGATCAACGCGTGGTGCGCCCAGGTGATGGTTGTGCCGGAACAGAGCAGAATCAGCGTGTTAAGCAGGGGCAATTCAAAGGCGCTCATGACCTCCAAGCCCTTGGGCGGAAACTGGCCGCCGATCACCTCTGCAGCGGACGGGAACAGGGCAAAATCGAAAAAGGCCCAGAACCAGCCGACGAAAAACATGACTTCCGATGCGATGAACAGGATCATGCCGTAACGCAAATGCAGTTGCACCACCGGCGTGTGATCGCCCGCATGGGCTTCGCCAATCACCGTGGACCACCAGCTGAACATCGTGAACAGCACACCTGCTAGGCCGCCCAGGAAAACCCAGCCGCCGCCTGCATATTCGTGCATCCACATAACCCCGCCCAACGCCATCAGCAGCGCCGACATGGAGCCGACAAGCGGCCAGATGCTGGGCGGAAGAATATGGTAATCGTGGTTCTTGGCTCCGGCCATTGTGCTTTATCCCTGTCTGTAACTTTGATTGGCTCTTAGCTTCCGCTTCCGTCCTGGTCCACAGGATAGAATGTGTAGCTCAACGTAATTTCTTGCGTGTCCTTGTTGTCGGGATCGTCCAAAATTTTGGGATCGACATAAAATAGGACGGGCATACGGACTTCCTGCCCCGGCTGCAGTGTCTGTTCGGTGAAGCAAAAGCACTGAATTTTGGCGAAATAGCTCCCGGCCTGCGATGGCGTCACATTGAATGAAGCCTCGCCCGTTACGGGCTTGTCCGACATGTTCTTGGCAATGAAGATCGCCATGTCACGTGCACCGACCGTGACCTTGTCGGTTGTATGTTCAGGGTAGAATTTCCAAGGCATGCCCGGCGCCACGTTCGAATCGAACCGAATCGACATCATGTGCCCGGTTGCTACCGGCACTTTTGTGTCGGCGGTCGCCCGCTGGGTCGTACCGTTATAGCCGGTCACCTGACAGAAGATGCGGTAAAGTGGGACAGATGCAAACCCCAGCGCCAGCATTCCGGCGGCCAGGGACAACGCGAAAACGGCGCTGTTTCTATTCTTCTGCTCAAGGGTTGCCATCAATTTCCCCCGATTTTCGCCAAGGTGATGAGATAGAAGAGCACCACCAGGGCGACCAGCAGGGCGCCAGTCGCCAAAGCACGAGCGCGCTGACGCGCCCTGATCTGATCCTGTTCGTCATTGTTCACGCCAGCACCCAACGGTCGATGACGACCGCTCCAAATATGAGAAAAAGATACAGGATCGAATAAGCAAAAAGCCGACGTTCCGGCTTCATATTGGCAGGGTCGCTTTCCCGGCGCACCGCCACCTGAAAGGCCATAACCGCAAAAATGGCGGTCAGCACCAATGCCGAAACGCCATAGACAAGTCCGGTCAGCCGTAACAGGACCGGCGCCAGGGCAGCTACCGCCATGATCGCGGTATAAACGAAAATCTGGCGCCGCGTCGCCACTTCCCCGGCAACTACAGGCAGCATCGGCACGCCTGCATTGGCGTAATCCGTTTTCACGAACAACGCGAGCGCCCAGAAATGCGGCGGCGTCCAGAAAAATATCAACGCGAACAGGGCCAGCGGCAACGGTGCGATACTACCGGTTGCGGCAGCCCAGCCGATCAACGGCGGAAACGCGCCTGCCGCACCGCCAATGACGATATTCTGCGGGGTCCTGCGCTTGAGCCATACCGTATAGACCAGCACATAGAACAGGATCGACACGGCCAATATAGCCGCCGCCAGCCAGTTGGTCGCAACGCCCAGCAGCAGCACCGAGAAAAAGGACAGCCCCACGCCAAAGTGCAGTGCCGACTGCGGGTCCATGCGTCCGGCGGGCAGCGGGCGGTTGGCTGTCCGCTTCATCATGGCATCGATATCGGCTTCATACCATTGGTTGAGGGCACCCGCCGCTCCTGCGCCAAGTGCGATGCACAATATCGCGGTAAAGGCGAGCACAGGATGGATCGTTCCCGGCGCCGCCAGCAATCCGCAAAGGCCGGTAAAAACGACAAGCGTCATGACGCGCGGCTTGGTCAGCGCGAGGAAATCGCGCCAGTCAGCCGTTGTACGGGTCATTCTGCCTGTCATTGGCGTAGTTGCCACAATTGCTTGTCCCGAAAAACCGGCCACGCCCATTTTGACGTGGCCGGTTCATTCAATCAATCGATCTTTGGTAGTGTTTCGAACTGGTGGAACGGCGGCGGGCTGGACAAGGTCCATTCCAGCGTCGTTGCGCCTTCACCCCAGGGATTGGATTCCGCCTTCTTGCCCGCAAGCAGCGACCAGATCAGGTTGACGAAGAAAATCGCCATACCCGCAGCCATGATGACATAGCCAAACGAGGCAATGTCATTCCAGTACGCATAGGCTCCGGTATAATCAGGAATACGACGCGGCATGCCGCTCATACCCAGGAAGTGCATCGGGAAGAACAACAGGTTCACACCGACAAAGAAGACCCAGAAATGAAGATGGCCCAGAAATTCATTATACTGCCTGCCGCTCATTTTCGGGAACCAGTAATAAAATCCCGCAAAGAGAGAGAACACAGCGCCAAGGCTCAAAACATAATGGAAATGCGCAACGACATAATAGGTGTCGTGCAGATTGTCGTCGATGCCGCCATTAGCGAGCACCACACCCGTGACGCCGCCCACCGTGAACAGGAAAATGAAACCGATCGCCCACACCATCGGTGTCTTGAATGATAGCGATCCGCCCCACATCGTGGCGATCCATGAAAAGATCTTGATACCGGTAGGCACCGCGATCACCATGGTTGCGGCAGTGAAGTACATCTTGACGTTGACGCTCATTCCTGTGGTGAACATGTGGTGCGCCCACACGACAAAGCCCACCACGCCGATCGCAACCATGGCATAGGCCATGCCGAGATAGCCAAAGACGGGCTTGCGGCTGAAAGTCGAAATGATCTGGCTGACAATGCCAAAGCCCGGCAAAATCATGATGTACACTTCAGGATGACCAAAGAACCAGAACAGATGCTGGTAAAGCACCGGATCGCCGCCGCCCGCTGCATCATAGAAGGTTGTGCCAAAATTGCGGTCCGTCAGCAGCATCGTGATGGCCGCCGCCAGAACCGGCAGCGCCAGAAGCAGCAGGAACGCTGTAACCAGCACCGACCACACGAACAGCGGCATCTTGTGCAGGGTCATGCCCGGCGCGCGCATATTCAAAATGGTGGTGATAAAATTGATCGCGCCCAGAATGGAGCTTGCACCGGCAAGGTGCAGCGACAGGATGGCAAGATCGACCGCTGGCCCCGGGCTTCCGCTGGTTGCAAGCGGCGCATAGACGGTCCAGCCCGTGCCCGCACCGTTGCCAGTACCACCTGGAACGAAGGTGGAACCAAGAAGCAGAAGGAAAGCCGGGATCAACAACCAGAAGCTGATGTTGTTCATCCGCGGAAAGGCCATATCCGGCGCGCCGATCATGATCGGCACGAACCAGTTGCCAAAGCCGCCGATCATCGCCGGCATGACCATGAAGAACACCATGATCAGACCATGCGCCGTGATAAGCACATTCCAGAGGTGATAGGCCTGATCCATAGTCGCATCGGGACCATCGGACATCAGCGCCCATGCCTGAAGATATTGAATGCCAGGCGCCGCCAGTTCAGCACGCATCAGGCCGGAAATAGCGCCGCCGATGATGCCCGCCACAATGGCGAAGATCAGGTAAAGCGTGCCGATGTCCTTGTGATTGGTCGACATGAACCATCGAGCAAAAAAGGCCGGCTTGTGATCCCCGTCATGATGGTGATCCTGGGGATGCGCCTGGAAATCGGCGGGCGTTGCGGTTGTGTCAGTCATGTCCTGGCGACCCTTAATTGGTGGCTGTAGCCGGTTGCACGGCATTGGCGGCGGGGGCTGCGGCGGCTACCGCCTCAGCAGGCGCTTCCGCCGCACCGCGTGCATGGCCTCCCTGAGCAAGAACCCAGGCGTCGAATTCGGCAGGTGGAAGTGCTTCAACCGCAATCGGCATGAAACCATGGCGCGCCCCGCACAATTCGGAACACTGGCCATAATAAATGCCTGGCTTGTCGATGATGAAGCCCTTTTCATTGATGCGGCCCGGAACCGCGTCTTCCTTTATCCAGAATGCTGGAACTGAGAAGCTGTGAATAACGTCCGCCCCGGTAATCAACAACTTGATCGGTCGACCAGCCGGAAGGACCAGGCGATTATCAACGCCAAGCAATTCAGGCTCGCCACGCTTGCGCGCCTCTTCGTTCGAAAGCATGTTGGAGATGATTTCCGAAATGCCGTTGTCGGGATATTCATAGCCCCAATACCATTGATAACCCGTCACCTTGACAGTCAGCGCATTTTCCGGCGCAGGTTTGTACTGGCGCGCAAGAAGGTCGATCGACGGTATCGCGATACCAACGAGAATCAACACCGGCACCAATGTCCAGATCACTTCGATCAAGGTATTGTGCGAGGTTTTTGACGGCACGGGATTGGCCGATCGGCGATAGCGGAACATCACCCAGATCAGCAGACCCAGAACAAACAGCGAAATCGCAGTAATGATAGGCAAAAGCACCGAGTCATGAAACCAGAGAGCATATCTGCCATTGTCGGCGAACTGTTCCTGAAACGTCGTTTCGCCCGATTGGGGCATGCCGATGCCCTCGGTCGGCTTCATTACAGAAGCGGCAGGCGCTGCTGCCTGTGCTGATTCCGTCCCCGCTTCGGCCGGAGCGGCACCCACCGCCTGCGGCGTGGGCGCAGCACTTTGCGCACTGACGGAACCGGGCGTAAAAGCCAGTATTCCGGCCAGAAATAGCGATTTCACCATGTTCATAAGCGTCTCGATCTTACCCCGCATACTGTTCTGTATCGGACGCAGGGTCCGGTCACAGTCCTGTCTTTATTGCGGCGGCTTATAGGCATGCTTTTCGCAGGCCTCAAGCACCTAAAGGGCTTATTTTCTTTGTGTTGAACTTGCAGCCCCTCCCGCCTATTAGCCTCGCCAAGACAAAAGAATGGACCGTGACATGAACGATGATGAGATTTTGGCGGAATTCCGTGCGGCGCAAGCGCTGCTGGAGGGCCATTTCATCCTCTCTTCCGGCAAACGCAGCGCCAATTATCTGCAATGTGCGCGCGTATTGATGGATGCGGAACGCGCTGGCCGCCTTGCCCGCGCGCTGGTGCAGAAAATACCTCGCGAGGTACGTGCGGAAATCGAAATCGTGGTTTCTCCAGCCATGGGCGGCCTTATAATCGGCCATGAAATGGGTCGTGCGTTGGGTGTCGAGGCCATGTTTCTCGAACGTCCCGATGGCACGTTCGAACTGCGGCGCGGTTTTGCACTGACCGAGGGACAGAAGGTGTTGATGGTGGAAGATGTCGTCACCACCGGCCTTTCCTCGCGTCAGGCCATAGAAGCCATCAGGGCGGCGGGCGGCGAAGTGATCGCAGAGGCCGCATTGGTCGATCGGTCGGCGGGCGAAGCAGATCTGGGCGTCCCTTTCTTCCCGCTCGTGTCCCTGAATTTTCCGGTTTACGATCCTGACGACCTGCCGCCAGAACTGGCTGCGCTAGAGGCGATCAAGCCGGGCAGCCGGAAAAGCTGAACTCCATGGCGCCCCGCCCTCTCCGCCTTGGCGTTAACATCGATCATGTCGCCACCATCCGCAACGCGCGGGGCGGCGACCATCCTGATCCGGTGAAGGCTGCATTGATGGCAGCGTCAGCAGGCGCAGATGGAATTACTGCCCATCTGCGCGAGGACCGTCGGCATATTCGCGATGAGGATATTTCCGCATTGTTGGCGGCGCTGACCATCCCGCTCAACCTGGAAATGGCCGCAACGCAGGAAATGTTGCACATTGCGATTCGCCACAAACCGCATGCCGCCTGCATCGTTCCCGAAAAAAGGGAAGAACGGACGACCGAGGGCGGCCTCGATGCTGCCGGGCAATTCGATCAACTGGTCCCCATCGTCGCGGCGCTGTCCGATGCGGGGGTCCGCGTCAGCCTGTTCATCGAACCCGATCCTGTTCAGATCGACGCCGCGATTCGCCTGAAGGCTCCGGTGGTCGAATTCCACACCGGGCTATATGCGCATCTGGATGGCACGGCGCGCAGCACCGAACTGCGCCGCATATCGGATGGTGCGGCGCTGGCGGCCAAGAATGGCATTGAACCCCATGCGGGCCATGGACTCACATTCGATAATGTCGGACCAATTGCCGCCATTCCGCAGCTTGCCGAACTCAATATCGGTCATTTCCTGATTGGCGAGGCGATTTTTTGTGGTCTGAAAGATTCTATCAGCGAAATGCGCAGGCAGATGGATCTGGTCCGGTGATCATTGGGCTTGGCTCCGATCTCTGCAATATCGAGCGTATCCAGAACTCCCTCGACCGTTTCGGCGCGCGATTCGAAACCCGGGTCTTCACCGAGGTCGAACGGGCAAAGGCGGCCCGCCGCCCGCATACCCGCGCCGGCACCTACGCCAAGCGCTTTGCCGCCAAGGAAGCCTTTTCAAAGGCGGTCGGCACCGGGTTCAAAACAGGCGTGTTCATGCGGGATATCGGCGTGGTCAATGGTCCATCCGGCGCGCCGACACTGCACTTGACCGGCGGCGCGCTTGTCCGGCTGGAATCCCTTGTTCCCAGCGGCTATAAGCCGCTTGTTCACCTGACGCTCACCGACGATCATCCATGGGCACAGGCGTTTGTAATAATAGAGGCAGTGCCAGTTTGAAGCCGGATCAAGCCCGGGAAGGGTCAGAAGCGATGGAAGCCGATATGACCGAACCGGGGCAAACGGACCAGCACGCGCCATCAGATGACAAGAAAACGCAGACCACCGACTGGATCGCCGAAGCGCGCAGTATATTCCTTCTAATTCTGGCCGTACTGGCCTTTCACAGCCTGATCGCCAAGCCTTTTTACATCCCGTCCGAATCGATGATGCCGCGCCTGCTGGTCGGGGATCGTCTGGTGGTCAGCAAATATCCCTATGGCTGGTCCTATGTGTCGCCGTCCTTCCATATTCTGCCGCCCATCAAGGGACGTCTGCTGGGGCAACTGCCCGAGCGCGGCGATATCGTCATCGTCACTCCGCGCGGCAAGAACAGCGATTATATCAAGCGTGTCATCGGCCTGCCCGGCGACACGCTGGAACTGCGCGATGGACAGGTCATCCTGAATGGCGTTCCGACACGGCTGGAAACGCGCCCCGATATGCATTTACCCATCGACGCCAATGCGCCGTGCGCGCCGGACCAGTTCCCGAACCGTCAGCGCACCGGCCCCGACGGCACCCGCTATTGCGATCTGCCGATCAAGCGCGAAACCCTGCCTAATGGCCGGTATTACGACATTGTAGATCTGGGCGATCGAGGTCTGGATTGGTACGGCCCCATCAAGATACCGGCTGACCATCTGTTCCTGATGGGCGACAATCGCGACCGATCCGCCGACAGTCGTGTGAGCCTGGATGAGGACGGTTTAGGCGGACCCGTACCCTTTGAAAGCATCGGGGGCCGTGCCGAATTCATCACGTTCTCACTGGACGGTTCGACGGGCTGGAATCCGCTAAGCTGGTTTTCGTCGTTGCGGAGCGGCCGCGCAGGTTTCAGCCTGCATCCCGCCCGCACAATAGCCACAAAGGATAATCAATGAACGGTCAGCGCGGCCCCAGGGATGAAGCCTATATCGAAGCGCCCGGCCCCGCCGAATTGCACGACCCGCTGGTCCGCCGGGAATTTCAGAAAGCGGCAATCTGGTTTGGCGTCGCCATCGGCATCGGGCTGGTCGTCCTGCTTGCCCAGCCCATTCTCGTCATCCTGGGCGCATTGGTCATCACATCCATGCTGGACGGCGGCACGCGCCTTCTTGAACGGATATTGCCCATTGGCCGGGGTTGGCGGCTTGGCATCATCATCCTTGCCTTGTTCGGCTTTCTGACCTGGACAGTCTGGCTGACCGGATCACAACTTTCCGCGCAGGCCGCCGCGATGCAACAGATCATCGAAACCCAAATCGGCAGGATCAGTGCCTTTGCCAGCGATCAAGGTCTTACTGCGACCCCAACCGACCTCAAATCATTGGGCAATCAGATATTGGGGTCGCTCGGCAAAGTGACGGCAGCGGTCAGCACGGTGGTAGGCGCCGTGACCAGTCTGGTGATGATGCTCGTACTCGCCATCTTCATCGCGGTCGAACCGCGCCTCTATGAGCGGGGCATTGCCTGGATGCTGCCCATGGGGCGGCGCGCTGCCTTTTACACCACCGCCGACAAAATGGCCTGGACACTGCGCCGGTTGATGGCGGGCCGGATGGTCGGCATGGCGGTGGAAGGGTTTGGCACCTGGATATTGCTGCTGCTTGGCGGCGTGCCTATGGCGGCCTTGCTGGGCGTCCTTACCGGCATATTGGCCTTCCTGCCCAATATCGGCGCCATTATTTCGGGCATTCTCATCATACTTGTAGGCTTTTCGGCGGGCGTGGATACTGGCTTGTACGCCGTTGGCGTTTACCTTGCGGTGCAGATTATCGATGGCTATCTGATCGTGCCCATCGTGGCGAAACGCGCTGTTGACCTGGCCCCTGCATTGGTGCTCGGCGCGCAGATCCTGTTCGGCGCACTGTTCGGCATATTGGGGCTGTTCCTGGCCGATCCCATTGTCGCAATGATCAAGGTATTTCTGGAAGAACGGTCCCGGCAGAACGGGGCACCCGCGCAGGACTAATCGGCTGTCACTCCGGCCAGCGCCAATACCCGCTCCGCCTGCTTGATGTGCGGCCTGTCGATCATCTTGCCATCAAGCTGCAACACGCCTGCGTCCGGATTGGCCTCAAACGCCGCAATAACAGCGCGGGCATGTGCGATTTCCGCTTCATCCGGGGTAAAGGCCGCATTGATCGTGGGCACCTGCACCGGATGGATGGCCATCATGCCTACATAACCGTCCCGCCGTCCGCGCGCCGCATAAGTCGCCAGCCCGTCTGTGTCGTCTATGGCTGGAAATACCGTTTCGATCGCCGGGACGCCCGCTGCATGGGCACCGAACAAGGTCAGCGACCGCACCACTTCATAAGGCGGCGTATAGCGTCCGTCAGCCTCCCGTGATGTGGCCGCGCCAATGGCGGCGGGCAGGTCTTCCGCGCCCCATGTCAGGCCGCAGAGCCTGTCGGCGACCTCGGCATAGCTGCCCAGCTGGAACACCGCGGCGGGCGTTTCCGAAGCGATAGGCAAAATCGGAATGGCAGAGCCCTGCATCATGTCGCAAAGCGCCCGAACCGATGCCGCACCTTCCGCCTTGGGCAGCATCAAAGCGTCCGCCCCTGCGCCCAATATGGCGTCCAGATCGGCATCTAGCAGGCCGCTATCGATCGGATTGACGCGGATGATCCGGGTGGTTAGCCCCGCATTTTCCCCGACCCAGCACGCCACGGCATCGCGTGCCTTGCCCTTGTTCGCCGATGCGACGCTGTCTTCCAGATCCAGTATGACCGCATCCGCGCCGCTTGCCGCCGCCTTGTCGAACCGTTCAGGCCGGTCACCGGGAACGAAGAGAAGGGAGCGCAATTTCATGAGGGGGCCTTCTGGATCAACGCCATACGCAAGCACTGGCAAACAATCTCATCCCGCTGGTTTAACAGGCGATGGGTGAAGGTCACAATTCCCGCATCGGGGCGCGACTTGCTGCTCCGTAGCGCTGTCACCTCACTCTCGCAACGCAATGTGTCGCCGATAAACACCGGCTTTGGCATGACCAGCTTGTCATAGCCCAGATTGGCGACCAGCGTGCCCAGCGTGGTATCGCCGACCGACAATCCCACCATCAGCGCAAAGGTAAAGGTGCCGTTGACGAGGATCTGGCCAAATTCCGATGCTTTTGCCGCTTCTGCGTCGATATGCAGCGGTTGTGGATTGTGGGTCATCGTCGAAAACAGCAGATTGTCCGTCTCGGTGACGGTTCGCCTGATTTCATGCGATAATGTCTCGCCCAGCACCCATTGGTCGAAATATTTACCAGCCATCTAGCTCTCATCCCCTGTTTCGATCCGCGCCAGCAGCGCGCCTTCGGATATCTGAGCACCATCAACGGCGCTCAATTCCGCGACCGTGCCGTCAAAGGGTGCGATCAGACTGTGTTCCATCTTCATGGCTTCCAGTGTGACGAGCTTTTGTCCTTTCGTCACCTGTTCGCCCAGGCCAACCGATACGGCGATGATGCGACCGGGCATGGGTGAAAGAATCGCACCGTCACCGGCCCCCGCCCCCTCCACGCCCGCTGCGCGCCAGGGCGTCAGTTCCCAGGTCTGACCGCCTTCCGCGATCAGGATGGAATCGGCTCCCTCTCCATCTTTGGTCGTATCGCCAATTCGCACTGTCACGGGTTCGCCATCCAGCAGGAAATGGCCATCTCGCTTGTGCGGCGCATTCAGCCGGAAACCGTTCAGGTCGCCGCCATGCACCAGCGCCGCCGCCCCGTCGGCCAGCGCATCATCCGACGGTCGCTGAGCGGCAAGCAGCGCATCGCCTTCACGCCCGATCAGGCCGGTGTCGATCGTGGCTGCGACAAAGGCGGGATGTTCCAGCGCCTTGACGAGAAATCCCGCATTGGTCCGAACGGGCCACACCGCGCTACCCGCCAATGTTTCGGCCAGCGACAGGCGGGCGGCGTCACGATCCGCTCCCCAGGCAGTGACCTTTGCAATCATGGGATCATAAAAGGGCGATATTTCGGCACCCTGCTCCACCCCGGTATCGATCCGGTACGCATCGCCCAGATCGAAGGTTTCAAGGCGACCGATGCTGGGCAGAAAGCCCTTGGCCGGATCTTCGGCATAGAGGCGCGCTTCCATCGCCCAACCGTTGATAGACAGTTCCTCCTGCCGCTTTGGCAGAGCCTCGCCACTGGCAACGCGCAACTGCCATTCGACCAGGTCCACGCCGGTAATTTCCTCAGTCACCGGATGTTCGACCTGCAGCCTTGTATTCATTTCCATGAACCAGATGCGATCGGCGCGCAGCCCTTCCGACCCGTCAGCGATGAACTCAATCGTTCCCGCGCCGACATAATTGACAGCCTTGGCCGCCCGCACCGCCGCCGCGCAGATCGCTTGACGCGTATCCGCATCCATACCGGGCGCGGGCGCTTCCTCGATTACTTTCTGGTGGCGGCGCTGGAGCGAGCAATCGCGTTCGAACAGATGAACGACATTGCCGTGCGTATCGCCAAACACCTGCACCTCGATATGGCGCGGGTTCGTAACCCATTTTTCCAGCAGCACATGATCATTGCCAAAGGACGACGCCGCCTCCCGCCGGCACGATACAAGCGCATCGGCAAAATCGCCCGCTGCATCGACCTTGCGCATCCCCTTGCCGCCGCCGCCGGCGACCGCCTTGATCAGAACGGGATAACCAATCGCATCCGCTTCCTTTGCAAGACGCTCAAGGGACTGGTCGTCCCCCAGATAGCCCGGCGTGGTGGGGACGCCCGCGTCCTGCATCAATTGCTTGGCCGCGTCTTTCAACCCCATGGCGGTAATGCTGTCCGGCCCTGGCCCGACCCAGATCAGGCCAGCATCAATCACCGCCTGCGCGAAGGCCGCGTTCTCGGAAAGAAAACCATAGCCGGGATGAATTGCCTCTGCGCCCGTTGCCTTGGCGGCCGCTATGATCTTTTCACCAACCAGATAGCTTTCGCGTGCCGGCGATGGTCCGATATGCACGGCTTCATCGGCATGGGCGACATGCATCGCCTGCGCATCCGCATCGGAATAAACCGCGATTGTGCGAATGCCCATGGCGCGCGCGGTGCGGATGATGCGGCAAGCAATTTCGCCCCGATTGGCGATAAGGAGGGAGGTGATCATGGGACGGCTCCGATCATTCCTCCCCAAGCTTGTCTTGGGGAGGGGGACCATGCAAAGCATGGTGGAGGGGTGATTGCACGATGTTGAAAAATACGGCGCCCAAGGCGGGACACGGCGTAACCCGCAAGGCCCGGGCTTGCGCCGGGCAATGACGCTGCCAGAGGTGCTTGTCTGGCAGGTCTTGCGCGGACGCCCTGCTGGTTTGAAATTTCGCCGCCAGCACCCGACCGGACCATATATTCTGGATTTTTACTGCAGCGACGCACGACTGGCGATCGAGATCGACGGACGAAGCCACGAAAGCGGCGCGCGGCCTCAGCATGACGCAGCGCGGGATGCATGGTTTGCGACAGCCGGGATTGTGACGTTGCGCATAGCGGCCCGCGATGTGCTGGATGATCTGGAGGCGGTTGTGCGCGGGATTACGGCGGCGGCTCAGACGCGGCTGCCCCTCCACCACCCGGCTGCGCCGGGCGGTCCTCCTCCCCGAGACAAGCTCGGGGAGGAATGAATGACGCTGTCCTCTCGCCATCACATCCTGAACACGCCAAATTGCGCCCGTTCCGGCACCGGCGCATTTAGCGCCGCTGCAAGCGCCAGCCCCAGCACATCCCTTGTCTGCACCGGGTCAATCACGCCATCGTCCCACAGCCGTGCCGTCGCATGCCATGGATTGCCTTCATCCTCATATTTCTTGCGTATCGGGGCCTTGAAGGCTTCGGCCTCCCGTTCATCCCATTTATTGGCGTCGCGGTGGACGGTGGCGAGCACGCTCGCCGCCTGTTCGCCGCCCATCACGCTGATCCGGCTGTTGGGCCAGGTAAACAGGAAGCGTGGCGAATAAGCCCGCCCGCACATGCCGTAATTGCCCGCGCCGAAGCTGCCGCCGATCAGGACCGTCACCTTGGGCACGCTGGCGGTCGCAACGGCGGTGACGAGTTTCGCCCCATGCTTGGCGATCCCCTCTGCTTCATATTTGCCACCGACCATGAAACCGGAGATGTTCTGAAGGAACAACAGGGGTATCCGTCGCTGGCAGGCCAATTCAATGAAATGCGCCCCTTTCTGCGCACTTTCGGAAAACAGCACCCCGTTGTTGGCGAGAATCGCCACCGGCATGCCCCAGATATGGGCAAAACCGCAGACCAGCGAACTGCCGTAAAGCGCCTTGAATTCATGAAATTCGCTGCCATCGACGATGCGGGCAATGACTTCGTGGACATCATAAGGTGCGCGGACATCGTCGGGGATGATGCCGTAAAGTTCCTCCGGCGCGTATTTCGGCGGACGCGGGTCTTTCATCGCCACATCGGGCACGCGATCTTCGGGCAGCGTGGAAATGATGTCGCGCACGATCGACAACGCATGTTCGTCGTTTTCCGCAACATGGTCGACAACACCCGACCGGCGCCCATGGGTTTCCGCGCCACCCAGTTCCTCGGCGCTGATTTCTTCACCAGTCGCGGCCTTCACCAATGGCGGTCCGGCCAAAAATATCGTTCCTTGATTGCGCACGATCACAGTTTCATCCGACATGGCAGGCACATACGCCCCGCCCGCCGTGCAACTGCCCATGACGCACGCAATCTGGGGGATGCCCTTGGCCGACATCTGCGCCTGATTGAAAAAGATGCGCCCGAAATGCTCCCGGTCGGGAAAAACCTCTGCCTGATGCGGCAGGTTCGCACCGCCCGAATCGACCAGATAGATGCACGGCAAGCGGTTCTCCGCCGCTATTTCCTGCGCACGCAGATGCTTTTTAACGGTGATGGGGTAATAGGTCCCCCCCTTCACCGTCGCATCATTACACACGATCATCACCTGCCGCCCCGACACGCGACCGATCCCCGTGATCAGGCCCGCGCCGGGAACTTCACCATGATACATGTCGCCCGCGGCAAGCTGGCCGATCTCCAGAAAAGCCGAACCGGTATCAAGCAGGCGCTCCACCCGTTCCCGCGGCAACAGCTTGCCACGCGCAGCATGGCGCTCCCGATGTTTTTCCGAACCGCCTGAGGCTGCCTGGCTCACCCGCGCATAAAGCTCGTCACGCAGCGCTCGATTATGTTCGGCATTGGCGCGAAAACTTTCGCTGTCGGTAGCGATGCGCGTGTCCAGCACAGGCGCGCTCATGCCCCGATCAACTCCCGCCCGATCAGCATCCGGCGAATCTCGTTGGTGCCTGCACCGATGTCGAGCAGCTTGGCATCGCGCATGAAGCGTTCGACCGGCCAATCCTTCGTATAACCCGCGCCGCCCAACGCCTGAATTGCTTCAAGGCTGACCTTCACGGCATTCTCGCTCGCCAGCAGGATCGCACCTGCCGCATCGAAGCGGGTTGTGTTTCCCGCATCGCAATTGCGCGCCACGATATAGACGTAGGCACGCGCTGAATTCAGGGCGACGTACATATCGGCAATTTTCGCCTGCATCAGTTGAAAGCTGCCAAGGGGTTTGCCAAATTGTTTGCGTTCCCGAACATAGGGCAGCACCACGTCAAGGCAGGCCTGCATGATGCCCAACTGAATGCCCGACAGCACCGCGCGCTCATAATCAAGGCCCGACATCAACACGGCGACTCCGCCATTTTCCGGTCCCATGACATTGTCCGCCGGCACTTCACAATCGTCGAACACCAGTTCGGCGGTGGGCGATCCGCGCATGCCCATCTTGTCGATCTTTTGCCCGATGGAAAAGCCGGGCATGTCTTTTTCAATAAGGAATGCGGTTATCCCACGCGATCCTTCGCCAGTTCTGGCATAGACGACCAGCGTGTCGGCATAAGGCGCATTGGTGATCCAGAATTTCGTGCCGTTGAGAATATAGCGGTCGCCCTTCCTGTCGGCTTTCAGCTTCATGCCGACCACGTCCGACCCGGCATTCGCTTCCGACATGGCAAGGGAACCGACATGTTCACCAGAGATTAGCTTGGGCAGATACCTGGCCTTTTGCGCGTCATTGCCCCAACGGCGGATCTGATTGACGCACAGATTGCTGTGCGCGCCATAGGAAAGACCGATGGACGCCGATGCGCGGGACACTTCCTCAACCGCGACTACATGCTCCAGATATCCAAGGCCCAGACCGCCCCATTCTTCCTCGACCGTAATCCCATGCAGGCCCAGTTCGCCCATCGCAGGCCAAAGTTCGCGTGGAAACCAGTCATCTGCATCAATCCTGGCCGCCAGCGGAGCAATTCTGTCGACAGCAAAACGCGCAGTGCTCTCCCGAATCATATCGGCATTGTCGCCCAGCGCGAAATCCAGCGCGTCCAGCATCTTTCGATCCTCATCCGTTACTCGATTAGCGCATATCTATCACGGGGCTCACTATTGGAAAAATTGAAATATAGTCGTGCACAGTATAGATAGTATCTATGATAGATCGGTATCTGCTTCGTTATTTTCTGGCCGTCGTCGATTGCGGCACATTTTCTCGTGCTGCATCCCATAGCAATGTGACGCAACCAACACTTTCCGTGGGAATTGCAAAGCTGGAAACGGAGTTGGGCACCACTCTCTTTTTCCGATCCAGCCAGCGTGTGCATTTGACCGAAGCAGGTGCGAAGCTTGTGCCCTATGCCCGGCGCATAGAGGCCGAATTCAATCAGGCGGCCGCCGCAATGACCGGACATGAAAGCGCCCGGATTACGCGGGTTGGCCTGCTGTCCACTATCAACACAACCACCATGACCCAAGTGGTAGAGGCACTACGGCACGACAATGTTCATGATCAGATAGAAATCATCGATGGCAACGAACGCGAACTCAACCAGCAACTCATGCGTGGCCGTATTGACATAGCGCTCAGTATCGTCCGGGCGGACGATAACCGTTTTCTGGGCGAGGTCCTGAAAACCGAAGGTTATGCGATGGCGCTTCCACTCGATCATCCTCTGGCGCGACAAAAGATACTTCAGCCCGAAAGTCTCGCCAATGACGTGATGATCGTCCGTCGCAACTGCGAGGTACTGGCCGACACCAGTCGTTATTTCACCGAACGCGGAATACGGCCCTTTTTCGCCTATCGCACCACCAATGACGAGCGCGTGAGCGCATTCGTTCGTGCCGGACTTGGTATTACGCTCATGCCCGAAAGCCACGCGGGGGCGGGGATCGTGCTGGTGCCGCTTGCCGGTTTCACCCTGACGCGCAGCATCGGCATTCTGTATGCAAGCCATGCTGAAACACTGTACGAAAACCCATCGCCCATCATCGCAGCCATTCGGCAGATGGTTTAAAGCGTGATGAGTTTAGGTTACTCCACTTCCGTTCGTCACATAAGAATCATCATGCTGAACTTGTTTGGGAATCATACCGTTGCGACAAGTAGGCTGGGCTCGCCATCATAGCCCTCCCCTGAAGGGACTATTGCATAATTCGTACATTTCCTGATTTTCGTCGTTCCCGCGAAGGCGGGAACCCATCTCCCGACGTAAAATCAAGCGGTCAGGTCAGGAGATGGATCCCCGCCTTCGCGGGGATGACGGTAAAATGAAATTATGCAACGATCCCCACAGGGGAGAGGGAGATTGGCTACATGTTTCAAGGGCACAATTGCCAACTTGTTTCAGGGTGACGGCCTTCCAATGTCGCGAACTTCAATTCCACCATTCTAGGCGTTCATGATTCCTGACGCGCGCGCATCCGGTTCATGCGCAGAATATGGTCGAAGATTGCCGGGTGAAGCGGTCGCTCAAACTGGCATCCGCTCTCATGATCGCGCGTCCAGATCACCTTGGCCCGCCGCGCATCGAAACCCGGCAGCATCACCCAGATAAGGGAATCCATTTCCAGCTTGGCAAAGCTTTGAACGCGGAACCCTGTCGGTGACAGATTGGCAAGTCGTGCATTGAACCAGTTTTCACCCGATCGGCGCAGCTTGACGCTGATCAGCAGGTTGTGCCGATCGTTCAATCGTTCCGGTTGGTCAGTGAAAGCTTGGTTATGCGCAGCCATATTGCCCCATTCGGGTCGAATCTCTGGCTTCTATTTCGCACATCAAGGTAAGCAGGAGGTTAAGGTTCCACGAAAAATCGTACACCGGACCAGAAAAACAACAGAGGTTGTTAAGGACTATTGTCCTGCGGGGGCCGGGGCCTGCTGCTGCATCTGTTGCATTTGCTGCATCTGCATCAACTGTGCTCTGGAGATATAGTCGAGCAGTTCGACATCAAACACAAGAATGCTGTCCTTGGGAATCGGACCACCAGCCGGCACGTCCGAACCATAGCCGAGTTGTGGTGGGATCCAGAGCCGATATTTGCCGCCGCGCTGCATCAGTTGCAGCCCTTCGGAAAAGCCCGGTACGACGCCAGCAACTTCCAGCGGCGCACGTTCATTCTGGTCGAACACCTTGCCGTCGATCAACATGCCGGTATAGTTTATCAAAGCGACGTCGTCCGTGGTCGGGCTGTCGCCCTTGCCCGCTTCCAGTATCTTGTATTGCAAACCGCTTTTCGTCGTGACCACGCCTTCGTCCCGCGCATTGGCGGCCATGAAGCCCGCCGGCGATTTATCGACGACGCCTCGCGTTCCCACATAGGCCAAACCCGCCGCAACCAGCAACGCAACAGCGATACCCAGCCACAATTTGACCAGCGATCCCTTGGCAATGGGACGAAGGGGAACGGCGGTGATTTCCGACATGCCGGAGCAGCCCTTATGAAAGAGAGAAACGCGTAAGTAAGGTCTTAACGGGCACCGTCGCGTTCGACCCGCTTGCGTTCCAGCTTGCGAGCGCGACGAATAGCAGCAGCCTTTTCACGGGCGCGCTTTTCCGATGGCTTCTCATAATGGCGGCGCAATTTCATTTCGCGATACACGCCTTCACGCTGCAGCTTCTTCTTCAGCGCCCGCAGCGCCTGGTCAACATTGTTGTCGCGAACGATAATTTGCATAAGCCAGTCAATCTCCAACCGAAACGATATCATCCGCCAGCCGCATAGTGCGCCGCCAACGGGCAAACCGAAAGCACATAAACAGGGTTCGTCGCAGGCAAGGACTGCGCCGTATGTCGGGCGCCCTATCAGCGGAGTCGGAGAATATCAAGTCAAAAGCCATCCAAAACACGCCGCATAAACTCGACAGATGGCGTTTTCTGGCCGATAGTGGCGCAAACAGAACAGATCGGGTGTCAGGCTTCAAAGGATCTGGAGCGGGTATGCTTCCCCCTCCCATTCCGCAAGCAGATGGTTTACGCAATCACATGACCAAATTCACCGTCAATGACCGGCCCATTCAATATCGCATGGACCCTGACACCCCGCTGCTTTGGGCGCTGCGCGACGCATCCAACCTGACGGGCACAAAATATGGCTGCGGAACTGGCGATTGCGGCGCATGCACGGTCGACATAGATGGGGAGGCGGTCCGCAGTTGCCTTGTCAGCATCGCTGCGGCCGAAGGTCGCTTCGTCACGACGATCGAGGCACTCTCCCCTGATCGCAGTCATCCGGTGCAACAGGCGTGGGCGGCCGAAAATGTGCCGCAATGCGGCTTCTGCCAACCCGGCATGATCATGGCCGCATCTGTATTGCTAAAGAAAAATCCCAATCCCAACGACGAGGACATTGACGCGGCGATCACGAATATATGCCGCTGCGGCACCTATCCCCGCATTCGGGAAGCGGTAAAGCGTGCGGGCCGGATCATGCGGCGGGAAGAAAGCATTGCCGCCGCCCCGCCATCCGGCATCACACCCCAGGACGCGGCCAGAGTGGTGCCGGCGCTATCGACGCCTGACGGCGAATGATTATTGCTCTTTGCTGACTAAGCAATTCAGCAATGACTCATTTACAGGGGAGTAACCCTGTATCCACAGTGGGCCGGAAGCCCCTTTGGAGGATTTGAGATGAGACATTTCATTTTGGCGGGACTGATGGCCGCCACGGCCTTTACACCCATTGCGACGGCCATGGCCGCCCAACTGCCCAATTATCAGATAGAGCGGCGGGACAAGGCTAATCAAGATAAGGCGAATCAACGCGACCACACTAGGTCAGACAATAACCGGCGCGCCACCACGCGCATTGCGGATCGCAATGATCGACGCGGCGACCGTTCGGAACGCCGCGTTGACCGCCGCGACAATCAGCGTAACTGGCGCGAAACACGGCATGAGAATCGCCATGATGCACGCCGGGATCGTCGCGATGATCGGCACAACCCCCGCATCGTAAGACGCGATGACCGGCATGAAAATCGGCGCGATTGGCGTGAGAATCGTCGGGACGATCACCGAAACCGGGTTGCAAACCGCTGGTCCGATCAACGCCGTTGGAGCCATAACTGGCGCAATGACCGCCGCTATGACTGGCGCAACTATCGCCAGACACACAGGCACATCTATCGGTCGGGCCGCTATTATGCGCCGCGCGGATGGAACCATGGTTATAGCCGCTTTTCCGTTGGCATCTATTTGGGCGGGCCGCTCTATAGCCGCAACTACTGGATCGATGATCCCTGGTATTACCGCCTGCCGCCCGCTTACGGATCGATGCGCTGGATTCGCTACTATGACGACGCGCTACTGATAGACATTCGGGATGGTTATGTCGTTGATGTGATCTACAACTTTTTCGATTAAGCACACACCTGATCTGACCATCAGAAAGACGATTGGCCGGGGTGGTTTTCCACCCCGGCTTTTTCGAGTCGATCAAATATGGATGGGCTTGCCTAGCACCGCCATCGCCGCTTCCTTGACCGCTTCATTATGCGTGGGATGCGCGTGGCAAGTATAGGCGATATCTTCCGATGATGCGCCGAATTCCATCGCTTGCGCCGCTTGCGCAATCATCGTACCGGCAAGCGATGCAATGATGTGGACGCCCAGCACTCTGTCGGTCTCCGCATCGGCAATCACCTTGACGAAGCCGTCGGTGTCGCGATTGGTCTTGGCGCGGCTGTTCGCCATCATCGGGAATTTGCCGACCCTGATCGCGCCCTTTTCTTTCGCCTGTTCTTCGGTCAGACCGACGCTGGCGATTTCGGGATAGGTATAAACGACCGCCGGGATCACGTCATGGTTTACGATTCCGGTCAGGCCCGCGATATTTTCGGCAACCGCAATTCCTTCATCTTCCGCCTTATGGGCCAGCATGGGGCCAGGAATGACATCGCCTATAGCCCAGACACCTTCGACGGTTGTCGCGAAATCATGGCCCGTATCGATCTGGCCACGCGCATTGACGGCAAGGCCCGCCTTGTCGAGTGCAAGGCCGTCCGTATTGGGCTTGCGGCCAATGGCGACGAGCACGCAGTCGGCCTCGATCGTTTCCGCCTCGCCACCCTTGGCCGGTTCGACAGTCAGCGTCGCCCTTCCGCCCTTGACGGTCGCGCCTGTAACTTTTGTGCCCAGCTTGATATCGAAACCTTGCTTCTTGAATATCTTGGCCGCTTCCTTGCGAATTTCACCATCCATGCCGGGCAAGATCTGGTCCAGGAATTCAACGACCGTCACCTGCGCACCCAGACGCCGCCAGACCGATCCAAGCTCCAGCCCGATCACACCGCCGCCAATGACGACCATATGCTTTGGCACCTTGGGCAATGCCAGCGCGCCGGTGCTGTCGACGATAACCTTGCCGTCAATCTCCACGCCCGGCAACGGCGTGACCGATGAGCCGGTCGCAATGACGACATTCTTCGCGCTATAGTTTTTGCCTGCGACCTCAACGCTGTGGGCGTCCTTGAACGCGGCATAGCCTTTCAGCCAATCAACCTTGTTCTTCTTGAACAGATATTCGATGCCGCCGGTCAGTTCGCCAACCGCCTTGGTTTTTTCAGCAAGCATCTGGTCGATGTCGAGCTTCACGCCGCTCATCTTTACACCAAACTTCTCCAGAGCGCCCGATGCCGCCTCTTCATAGAGTTCGGAGGCGTGCAGCAACGCCTTCGACGGAATGCAGCCGACATTGAGACAGGTTCCGCCCAGCGTCTCCCGCCCTTCGACGCAGGCGGTCTTCAGGCCCAACTGCGCCGCGCGGATGGCCGCGACATAACCGCCGGGACCAGCGCCGATTACCAGGACGTCATAGTCGAACTCAGCCATTCCAAACTCCAGAAAGGGGGAAAGTTAACGCTTAAAGGTCAATCAAAAGCCGCGTCGGGTCTTCAATTGCATTCTTGAGCGCCACAAGGAACGTCACTGCCTCGCGTCCATCGATAATCCGGTGGTCATAGGAAAGCGCCAGATACATCATCGGCCGCGCCACGATCTGCCCGTCACGGACGACCGGACGCTCTTCAATGCGGTGCAGGCCCAGAACCGCGCTCTGCGGCGGATTGATGATCGGTGTGGACATCAGCGAGCCGAAGACGCCGCCGTTTGATATCGTGAAAGTACCGCCCTTCATTTCTTCCATGGTGAGCGTGCCATCCTTGGCCCGCTTGCCAAAATCACCGATGGTGCGCTCTACGTCGGCAACACTCATGGTCTGCGCATCGCGGATGACCGGGACGACCAGACCATTGGGCGCGCTGACCGCGACCGATACATCGGCATAGTCGTGATAGACGATCTCATCGCCCTCGATAAAGGCGTTGACTGACGGCACATCTTTCAGCGCCATACAGGCAGCCTTCACGAAAAAGCCCATGAAGCCCAACCGCACGCCATGTTTCTTTTCGAACAAGTCCTTGTACTTGGCGCGCGCCTCCATAACAGCGGTCATATCGACATCGTTGAAAGTTGTGAGCAGAGCGGCATTTTCCTGTGCGCTTTTCAATCGCTTGGCGATGGTCTGGCGCAGGCGTGTCATACGCACACGTTCTTCATTGCGACCCGAAGCGGCAGGCGCCGAGACCGCAGCGGCAGGTGCATCGGCCGGGGCACTGCCAGCTTGAACGGCGCCCATGACGTCGTCCTTTGTCAATCGGCCATCCTTGCCCGTGCCCTTGATAGCGGTGGGGTCCAGGCCATGCTCCAGCACGAGTCGACGTACGGCGGGCGACAGGGTCAGTGCGGCGGATGCGCTTTCTTCATGCGTTGGCGTTGGCGTTGGCGTTGGCGTTGGCGTCGGTGCTGCTGCGGGAGCGGAAGGCGCAGGCGCTTCCTTCTTCGCCGGGGCACCGCTGCCTGCTTCGACATAGCCGATAATTGTGCCAACCTGCACCGTATCACCCTCTGCCACCAACAGATCGCCCATCACGCCGGCGACCGGGGATGGCACATCAATGGCCACCTTGTCGGTTTCAAGGCTCGCTACCGGCTCGTCGGCGGCAACCGCTTCGCCGGGCTTTTTCAGCCATTGACCAACGGTCGCTTCGGTAATGGACTCGCCGAGGACTGGCACTTTGATTTCGGTGGCCATGGTCTTGGATTAACCCTTCTGCTGGCGTTTGATTTCTTCACGGACGCTGTGGCCCAACGCATCGGCAACCAATGCGCCCTGTTCGGCAATGTGGCGCTTGGCGAGACCGGTGGCGGGGGATGCCGATGCCTTGCGACCGGCATAACGGGCACGGATTGGGCCGACACCTGCCTCCACAAGGCAATGTTCGATATAGGAGTCAACAAAGAACCAGGCACCGTTATTTTTCGGTTCTTCCTGCGCCCAGACGACTTCCTCCAGATTGACCATGCGCTTGAGGCGCACGATCAACGGTTCGGCTGGAAAAGGATAGAGTTGCTCGATGCGGACGATCTGTGTGTTCTTGTCGCCTGCCGCATCGCGCGCCTCGATCAGGTCATAGGCGACCTTGCCAGTACAAAGCACCAGCCGCTTGGTATCCTCATCCTTCGGCGCATTGATGTCCGACAGGATACGCATGAAGTGCTTGTCGCCAATGAAGTCTTCCGCCTTCGACACCGCCATCTTGTGCCGGAGCAGCGACTTGGGCGTCATGATGATCAGGGGCTTGCGGAAGGACCGCAGCATCTGGCGGCGCAGGATGTGAAAATAATTGGCGGGGGTGGTGCAGTTGGCGACCTGTATATTGCCCTCCGCGCAGAGTTGCAGAAAACGCTCCAGACGCGCGGAACTATGTTCCGGCCCCTGCCCCTCATACCCATGCGGCAACAGCAGGACCAGGCCGTTGGCGCGCAGCCACTTGGACTCGGATGAGGCGATATACTGATCGATGACGATCTGCGCGCCATTGGCAAAATCACCGAACTGCGCTTCCCACAGGACCAGCGTTTTGGGATCGGCCATGGCATAGCCATATTCAAAACCCAGCACGCCATATTCCGAAAGCGGACTGTCGAGCACTTCGAATTTGCCATGCGGCACAGTCGTCAACGGAATATATTTGGCTTCGGTGTCCTGATCGACCCAGACGCTGTGGCGCTGACTGAACGTGCCACGACCGGAATCCTGACCGGACAGACGGACATTATAGCCTTCGGAGATGAGGCTGCCGAACGCCAGCGCTTCGCCCGTTGCCCAATCGAAGCCCTCGCCGCTGCTGAACATCGCGGCTTTCTGTTCCAATATGCGGCGCAGCGTCTTATGGACGTTCACGTCCGCGGGGACCTTGGTCAGCGTGCGGCCAAGGCTGTCGAGCAACTTCTTTTCAATGGCTGTTTCAACGTTCTGTCGCGCGGTTTCTATGTCGGCCGGCTGGTGCAGACCCGACCAGCGGCCGGCAAACCAATCCGCTTTGTTGGGCTTGTAGCTTTTTGCAGCTTCGAATTCTTCCTCCAGATGCTGGGTGAATTCATGGGTGGCAGCTGCGGCAAAACCTTCATCGATCACGCCTTCCTGCTCCAACCGCGTCGCATAAACGGCACTGACCGGCGGATGCTGGCGGATTTCCTTGTACATCAGCGGTTGGGTGAAGCTTGGCTCATCGCCTTCATTGTGACCAAAGCGGCGATAGCACCACATGTCGATCACGATGTCGCGATGAAAGGTCTGACGGAATTCGATCGCCATCTTACAGGCGAAGGTCACGGCTTCGGGATCATCGCCGTTCACATGGAAAATCGGTGCCTGCACGCCCTTTGCCACGTCGCTGGGATAGGGTGAGGAGCGGGCGAATTGCGGCGAGGTGGTGAAACCCACCTGATTATTGACGATGAAGTGGATGCAGCCGCCGGTATTATATCCGCGGATGCCGGAAAAGCCGAGGCATTCCCAGACAATCCCCTGCCCCGCAAAAGCCGCATCGCCATGGATAAGGACCGGCAGCACTTCCTTGTGCTGAGAAAGGTCATCGCGGATCACCTGCTGCGCACGAACCTTGCCCAACACGATCGGATCGACTGTTTCCAGATGCGAAGGGTTGGGGACCAGCGACATATGGACGTTGATGCCATCGAATTCCCGGTCAGTAGAGGTGCCGAGATGATATTTCACGTCGCCCGAACCGCCGACATCTTCCGGGTTCGCCGTGCCCCCAGAAAATTCGTGGAATATGACGCGAAAGCCCTTCGCCATCACATTGGCGAGGACGTTCAAACGACCGCGATGCGCCATGCCATACACAATTTCGCGCACGCCGAACTGGCTGCCATATTTGATGACGCTTTCCAGCGCAGGGATCATCGATTCGCCACCATCGAGACCAAAGCGCTTGGTTCCGACATATTTTTTGCCGAGAAATTTCTCATATTGTTCGGCGTGGATCACCTTGGACAGAATGGCCTTCTTGCCCTCCGGCGTGAATTCGATGGCCTTGTCGCGGCCTTCCATCCGCTCTTGCAGAAAGCGGCGTTCCTCCACGTCGGAGATATGCATGTATTCCAGGCCGACATTGCTGCAATAATTGGCGCGCAATATGTCCACCAGTTCGCGCACGGTCGCCGTTTCAAGGCCCAACGTCCCGCCGAGATAGATCGGCTTGTCAAGGGCGGCGCCGGTGAAACCATGATATTCCGGGGTTAAGTCGGCAGGAAGTTCACGCTTCAAAATGCCCAGCGGATCAAGATTCGCCGCCAAATGCCCACGCACACGATAGGTGCGGATCAATATCATCGCCCGAATGCTGTCACCAGCGGCAGATTCGATATCGGCGGCGGAGATGCCCGCCTTACCCGGCTTTCCAGCAGGCGGCGTCGCCGTGGAAGACATCTGCGTCGGGTCAAGTGCGGCAGTCAAACTATCGGTTGCTGCAACCGGCCAGTTTTTCCGCTGCCAGCTCGGTCCGGCAACACTACCCTCCAGCCCGCCAAACCAACGCTGCCATTCCGGGGCGACACTGTTTGGGTTAGCGGTGAACTGCCGATAGAGTGATTCGACGAAAGAGGGACTAACTCCCTCGATGTCATCGAAATCCTGACCCTCGAAACCCATGCATTTTGTCCTTAGTAGACTGCTGTGCCGAAACAGAACGGTTCGGGAAGTCTAATCCTTAGCTTGCAGATATTCCCTTGGCTCGGCCATCGCACTTTGGACCTGTGAGAGAAGTCGAGAACCGGGGCGCGGCCATAGTTCTCGACAGACCCGAACCAAAGGAAAGGATTTAAGCCGGAACACCCTTCAGCAACTCAGCAAGCGTGGTGCCAAGTTCGGAAGGACTTGGGCTGACACGAATGCCTGCGGCTTCCATGGCAGCGATCTTGTCATCCGCACCGCCCTGGCCGCCCGATACAATCGCACCTGCATGGCCCATGCGGCGACCCGGAGGCGCCGTGCGACCCGCGATGAAGCCGACCATCGGCTTCTTGCGTCCCCGCCTGGCTTCGTCGGCAATGAACTGCGCTGCTTCTTCCTCGGCGCTACCGCCGATTTCACCGATCATGATGATCGATTCGGTCGCATCGTCGGCCATGAACAATTCCAGCACATCGATGAAGTTGGTGCCGTTGACGGGATCGCCGCCAATGCCGACCGCCGTCGTCTGGCCCAGGCCAACCGCCGTCGTCTGGTGCACCGCCTCATATGTCAGCGTACCCGAACGCGACACGACACCAACGCTGCCCTTCAGGAAGATGCTGCCCGGCATGATGCCGATCTTGCATTCATTGGGGGTCAGGACGCCGGGGCAGTTCGGACCGATCAGACGTGACTTGCTGCCAGTCAGCGCTCGCTTCACGCGCACCATGTCCAGCACAGGAATACCTTCGGTAATGCACACGATCAGCGGTATTTCCGCGTCGATCGCTTCCAGGATCGAATCGGCCGCAAAGGGAGGCGGAACATAGATGACGCTTGCATCCGCGCCGGTGGCCTGCTTGGCCTCCAGCACCGTGTCAAAGTTCGGCAGGCCGATATGGGTCGTGCCGCCCTTGCCCGGCGTCACACCGCCGACCATCTGCGTACCATAGGCCAGCGCCTGCTCGGTATGAAATGTTCCGGTCGCGCCGGTCATGCCCTGCGTAATGACCTTGGTGTTCTTGTTTACGAGAATTGACATCTATGTTCGTCCTTTCAGTACCCCGGCGAAGACCGGGGTCCAGCTATACCAGCGATAAATACAAATCGTCCCAGTTTGGATTCATTGCTTCAACCACACGAATTTTCCAGGGACCCCGGCCTTCGCCGGGGCACTATCAATCAGGCAAGCGAGTTATCGATACCCTTGCAGGCAACCAGCAATTCCTTCACCGCGTCGATCGACACGCCCAGATTCGCCTTGGCCTCGTCGCCCAGCTTGATTTCGATGATCTTCTCCACGCCGCCTGCGCCGATCACCACCGGCACACCAACATACAAACCATCGACGCCATACTGGCCGTCCACGTAGGCGGCACAAGGCAGAACACGCTTCTTGTCCTTCAGATAAGCCTCAGCCATCGCGATGCCGCTGGTCGCGGGCGCATAGAAGGCAGAGCCCGTCTTGAGCAGGCCGACGATCTCACCGCCGCCCGAACGGGTGCGCTGGACGATCGCATCAATGCGCTCCTGCGTTGAAAAGCCCATTTCGATGAGGTCGGGAATGGGGATGCCGGAAACGGTCGAATATTCGATGACCGGAACCATCGTATCGCCATGACCGCCGAGCACGAACGAGGTGACGTCCTTGACCGAAACCTTGAACTCGTCGGCAAGAAAGTGGCTGAAACGCGCACTATCGAGCACGCCCGCCATGCCGACGACCATATGGTGCGGCAGGCCGGAAAATTCACGCAACGCCCACACCATCGCGTCGAGCGGATTGGTGATGCAGATGACGAATGCGTTGGGGGCATTGTTCTTGATGCCCTCACCCACGGCCTTCATGACCTTCAGGTTGATGCCGAGCAAGTCGTCGCGGCTCATCCCCGGCTTGCGGGCAACGCCTGCGGTGACGATGATGACGTCGGCACCCGCAATGTCGGCATAATCGTTGGAACCCGTGATCTTCGAGTCGAAGCCTTCAACCGGGCCGCACTGCGACAGGTCCAGCGCCTTGCCCTGAGGCACGCCCTCAACGACGTCGAACAGGACAACATCGCCCAGTTCCTTCGCTGCGGCGAGATGCGCCAGCGTTCCACCGATATTGCCCGCGCCAATGAGCGCGATCTTCTTACGGGCCATAAACTCAACCTCCCAAGCGGGCCGGCCGAAGGACCGGCAAAAAAGCCCCGCCCGCTTAGGCGTAAATCAGGTAGAGCACAACAGCGGAAAAGCGTGATTTACCGATTATCTTTGCAACTCATTCGCAAGTGCAATAGATGAAGGCTCACACGGCCTCCACACCGGTAGTATCATCAAAATGTTCGTCATTCCCGCGCAGGCGGGAATCCATCTCCCGCCACCTCACACCCGCATCGGCATCAACACATAGAGCGCGATGCTCTTGTCATTTTCCCGTAATAGCGTTGGCGCAGCCGCGTCGGCCAGATGCAGCTCAATCGTATCGCCCTGCATCTGTTGCAATATGTCGAGCAAGTAACGGGCATTGAAGCCAATTTCGAAGCTGTCGGCATTATAGTCGCCCGGCACCTCTTCCGCCGCCGTGCCGTTTTCAGGGCTGGTGACGGACAGGGTAATCTTGTCGCGGTCGAGTGCCATTTTGACCGCGCGGGTTTTTTCGGTCGCGATGGTGGCGACGCGATCGACGCCTTCTTCAAAGCTGCGCGGATCGATCTTGAGCAGCTTGTCATTGCCGGTCGGAATGACGCGGCTGTAATCGGGGAAGGTTCCGTCGATCAGCTTGCTGGTCAGGATCGCGTTGCCCAGGCCGAAACGAATCTTGGTCGCGCTCAAATCCACCAGCACGCCGCCATCGACCTCATCGAGCAGCTTGCGCAATTCGGCAATGCATTTGCGCGGTATGATGATGTCGGGCATCCCCTCTGCGCCGTCAGGTCGCGGCACGGTGACGCGGGCAAGGCGGTGCCCATCAGTCGCTGCGGCCTTCAGCACCGGCTGCGCCTCGTCCGACACATGGAAGAAAATGCCGTTCAGATAATAGCGGGTTTCCTCGGTCGAGATCGCAAAACGAGTCTTGTCGATGATCTGGATCAGCGTCGCTGCCGGCAATTCAAAGCTGACCGGCAGATCGCCCTCTGCAATTACCGGGAAATCGTCGCGCGGCAGAGTCTGCAGACTGAAGCGCGCGCGCCCTGCATTGATCTGCATCTTGCCTTCGGCGGCATTCAGGGAAACCTGGCTTCCTTCCGGCATCTTGCGCACAATGTCGAACAATGTGTGCGCTGATACTGTGGTCGAACCCGGCGTATCGACGGCGGCCTGCACCGTATCGACGATCTGCAAGTCAAGGTCGGTCGCCATCAGCTTGATCGCGCCATCCGATGTCGCTTCGATCAACACATTGGACAGAATGGGAATGGTGTTCCGCCGTTCCACCACCGATTGCACGTGGCTCAAGCTTTTGAGCAGCGTTGCGCGTTCGATTGTCGCCTTCATTCCCTGTTCCCGCTTCTGATCTGACCCGGCCGCCGACATGGACGGCCAGTATGGTGAAAGGATTCTCTTCCTTCATTACCAGCTATGATGAACGGGGCAAGCGTGCACGACATGCTTTTGCGCACAGATGCTTGCAAAGCCGTAATAATTGCGCTTGGTGACAGGCACATGAAATGCGCGGTTCTTTTTCTTGCTTTGGCACTTGCCGTGTCCGTACCGGCCCATGCGCGGGAATCGCTGGGTGTCTATGAACGCTGGGGCGCTTTCCATGATGCCGAAATACCACGCTGTTATGCCATTTCCCAACCTGTGAACGGCAATCGCAAGGGTCGCTGGCATCCCTTTGCCGCCATTGGCTTCTGGCCGGAAAAGGGCGTGCGCGGGCAAGTGCATTTCCGTATCAGCCGCGAAAAGGCCCCGGATTCGCAAATCACATTAAGCATCGGCGTCAGACGCTTTACCCTCATCGCCGGAGGCGCCGATGCCTGGGCGCCGGACAAAAGGACCGATGCCGCCATCATCGCCGCCATTCGGTCGGGCAACAGCATGAGCGTTCAGACAGTTTCCAAAAGCGGCGCTCCCTTCGCCGATGTCTATGCCCTGCGCGGCGCGGCCAGCGCCATCGACGCGGCGGCTTTGGGATGCGCAAAACTAGGAGGAATATATGATCGCTGAGATTAGTGCCGGTTTGAGCAGCTTAAAGGCTGCGAAGGACATTGTGCAGGGTTTGAACGCTCTCAAGACCGAAACGTCCATTAACGAGACAAAGATACAACTTCAGAGTCTTATTCTCGATGCCCAACAAGGATTGTTTTCCGCACAACAAGAGCAAGTGACGGTAGCCAAACGCATAGAAGAACTTGAGCAAGAAATCCTGCGTTTGAAAGATTGGACAGCAGAAAAGCAGCGCTACGAGGCCGCCGACACTGGTAAAGGATCACTCGCTTATAAGCTTAAGCACGGGATGGAAAATGGCGAGCCATCGCACTGGCTTTGCCCCACATGCTTTCACAATGGTAAGAAGTCCTATTTGCAACCTGAGACGCTTGCAGTAGGACGAACAGAGATACTTCGCTGCCATCCGTGTAAGACCGAAATCATCGTGCGGGGGCTTCGTCAAACTTCGCATCGTTAAACTTCAACAGGGGCAATTCCTATTTTTGCACCCGCTGGCGTTTATCCCCGATTCCCACTATAGGCGCGCCATGCAGATTCCCGGACATATCGATCCCGTGCCCGTGCCGCGCGCTGTCACCCCGCGCGAGGATGGTCGTATTGATCTTCTCGGCCTCAACAAGGCACAGATCCGCGACTGCCTTGCCGAAGCGGGACTGGACGCCAAACAGGCCAAGCTCCGTTCCAAGCAGTTGTTCCACTGGCTCTATCATCGCGGCGAAACCGATTTCCTGGTGATGACCGATCTGGCCAAACCGATGCGCCTCTGGATGGCCGAACGCTTCGTCGTCGGCCGTCCTCAGGTCGTGGAGGCGCAGGTTTCGACGGACGGCACACGCAAATGGTTGCTGCGATCGGATGATGGGCAGGACTATGAAATGGTCTTCATTCCCGACGCCGACCGGGGCACGCTATGTGTGTCCAGCCAGGTCGGCTGCACCCTCAACTGCCGTTTCTGCCACACTGGCACGATGCGCCTAGTCCGCAACCTGACGCCGGGTGAAATCGTGGGTCAGGTGATGCTGGCCCGCGACGCGCTGGGCGAATGGCCAAAGGGAAATATGGCCGCATCCAATGATGAAGAGGAAGACGAGGACGCCCCGCAATATCAGGCGGACGGGCGGATGCTCACCAACATCGTCATGATGGGCATGGGCGAACCGCTCTATAATTTCGAGCATGTCCGCGACGCATTGAAAATCGTCATGGACGGGGATGGCCTGTCGCTTTCCCGTCGCCGGATCACCCTTTCCACCAGCGGCGTCGTGCCGATGATGGCGCGCGCAGCAGACGAAATCGGCGTCAATCTGGCGGTCTCGCTCCATGCGGTGACAAAGGAAATCCGCGACGAAATCGTCCCGATCAATCGCAAATACGGCATTGAGGAACTATTGCAGGCCTGCGCCGACTATCCGCGTGCCAGCAACGCCCGCCGCATCACGTTCGAATATGTCATGTTGAAGGACAAGAATGACAGCGACGCCGATGCGCGCGAACTGGTCCGCCTGATCAAACATTACAAGCTGCCGGCCAAGGTGAACCTGATCCCCTTCAACCCCTGGCCCGGCGCGCTCTATGAATGTTCAAGCCCGGAACGAATCAGGGCATTCAGTAATCTGATCTTCAAGGCGGGCATTTCCGCTCCCATCCGCACGCCGCGCGGCCGCGACATCATGGCCGCCTGCGGGCAGTTGAAATCGGCAAGCGAGAAGAAAAGCCGCGCCGAGCTTGACCGGCTGGCGGAGGAAAAACAGGCAGCGCTGGGATAATGCGGCCTTAACTTTTGACAGCGCTACGTGAAAAGATAACAAGAGCGGGCAAGGAGGCCGCGTGTTGTCTGATCCGCATGTGACAAGTCGAGCCGGATTGGTAAAACGCCACCGCTTATCCACGCGGTTGTGGCATTGGGCGAACTTCATCTGCGTGACCGTGCTGCTGATGAGCGGCCTTGGCATCTTCAATGCTCATCCGCGCCTCTATTGGGGACAATATGGGGCGAATTTCGATCATGCATGGCTGGTGCTGGATCGTTTTCCCGAATGGGCGACTATTCCATGTCATTACAGCCTTGCCATGTCCCGGCGCTGGCATCTGGCCTTTGCGCTGATTTTTGCCTTTACGCTGCTTGCCTTCCTGCTCTGGAGCCTCATCAACCGCCATATCCAGCGCGATCTGACGCTGAACAGGGACGAAGTGCGGCCAGGCCATGTCTGGCAGGACATCAAGGATCACGCCCGGCTGCGCTTTCCGACAGGCCAGGCGGCGCTACGCTATAATGTCCTGCAAAAACTCAGCTATATCGGTGTCATCTTTGTCCTGATCCCGACGATGATCCTGACTGGGCTGACGATGTCACCCGGAATGAATGCCGCCTGGCCGTGGCTGCTCGACCTGTTCGGCGGGCGCCAGTCGGCGCGGTCCATTCATTTCATCGCCGCGGCTCTATTACTCGGATTTTTTGCCGTGCACATCGTGATGGTGCTGCTCGCCGGTCCCTATAACGAAATCCGTTCAATGATTACTGGCCGCTATCGCCTGCCGCCCGAACGAAAAGGACCAGACGCATGAGCGGTCCCATTTCCCGTCGCCAATTGGTGTCCGGCCTTGCCATCGGCGCGGGCGGTCTGCTGACCGGATGCGATCGGCTGGCAAAGAACGAAGCTTTTCGGAATGCCTTGTTTTCGGCCGAAAACATGCACCGATGGACCCAGCGCGCACTGACGGACCGGCAAGCGCTGGCGCGGGAATTTTCGCCTGAGGATATGTCCCCTTATTTCCGATCCAACGGCACCCGTAATCCCGGCACGCGGGAATATGCCGCACTGGCACAAGACAAATTCGCTCACTATCGGCTGCAAATCACGGGCCTTGTCGGTCGTCCGCTCTCCCTCTCGCTTGCGCAAATCCGCCAAATGCCCCTGCGCAGTCAAATCACCCGCCATGACTGCGTTGAAGGATGGAGCGCGATCGGCAAATGGACCGGAGTGCCCTTGAAATTGCTACTCACCGCCGCCCGCATGAAGGACAGGGCGCGCTACCTGATTTTTCACTGCGCCGATTTCATGGGGCGCACGCCTTATTATGAAAGCATCGATCTGATCGATGCCTTCCATCCCCAGACGATCATGGCATTTGCGCTGAATGATAAACGGTTGGACATAGCGCACGGCGCACCGATCCGGCTTCGTGTCGAACGCCAGCTTGGCTATAAACATGCCAAATATGTCATGGGAATCGAAGCGGTCGAAAGCCTGTCCGGCATCGGTCTGGGCAAGGGCGGCTATTGGGAGGACAGGGCCGGATATGAATGGTATGCAGGTATTTGAACGACCATTGTACATGGAGATAGTGCGCGCCCATGAGCCTGTTTGACGTTTTCCTTCGCCGCGTCATCCTCAATGGCAGATTGACCGTCGTCGACCACAAAGGAAAGTCACAAAGCTTCGGCACCCCCGCGCCGGATTATCCCGATATCACCATTCGCATGAACGACAGCGGTGCCGCTGGTGCAATCGTGCGCAACCCGGCTCTGGGTGCCGGAGAAGGCTATATGAATGGCCGGTTCTCAGTCGATGGCGACGACATCATGGGTCTGGTCGAACTGGTGCAAGCCAATACCCGCTGGGAAAGCGGCCGCGCGATGGAGCGGCCGAACATCATCAAGAAAGGCGCCCGCGCCCTGATCGGCAAGCTCGACCGCATCAACCAGCGCGCCCGCGCCAAGGCCAATGTCGCGCATCATTATGACTTGAGCGGCCGGCTTTATGAGCTTTTTCTGGACAAGGACCAGCAATATAGCTGCGCCTATTTCACTGATCCGACCAACAGCCTGGAGCAAGCGCAAGAGGACAAGGAAGCCCATATTGCAGCCAAACTGGCGCTGAAACCGGGACAGCGCGTGCTAGACATCGGTTGCGGCTGGGGCGGCATGGCACTGTATCTGCATGAAAAATGCGGGGTCGACGTGCTGGGCATCACCTTGTCTGAAGAACAGTTGAAGGTGGCGCGGCAACGCGCCGAGACGGCAGGCGTTGCCGATCACGTCAAATTTGAACTTGTTGATTATCGGGATGTCTCCGGTCGTTTCGATCGGATCGTTTCGGTCGGCATGTTCGAACATGTAGGTGCATGGCATTACAGCGAGTTTTTCCGCCATTGTCACAATCTGCTGGCCGAAGACGGGGTGATGCTGCTGCACACCATTGGCCGATTGAACGAACCCGGCGTGACCGACGCCTGGACTCGCAAATATATTTTCCCCGGCGGCTATTGCCCCTCACTCCGCGAAATCGCGGCAGCGAGCGAACCCAACAAGCTGATGGTGTCGGATGTAGAGGTGCTGCGCCTGCATTATGCGATGACGCTGCGGCAATGGTATGCCCGTGTCGAAGCGAACAGGGAAGAGATCGTCAAGCTGTATGACGAACGTTTCTACCGGATGTGGAAATTCTATCTGGCCGGTTCTGCTACTGCGTTCGAACATGGCAACATGGTCAATTTCCAGATCCAGTATCTGCGCGATCGCCGCGCCCTGCCTGTCACCCGCGACTATATGTCATCCGCAGAAATCGGATTGCGCGCCAAAACCGCATTATAATAGCGCGCATCGTCCGTCACCTCCCGCCCGACCCATGGCGGCAGCGGTACATCATGGGCGGCATCATTCAGTTCAACCTCCGCCAGTACAAGCCCCTCATGAACACCATGAAATGCGTCGATTTCCCAAACAAGGCCATCACGCGGGATCACCATGCGCGTTTTTTCTATCAGGCTCCCCCTGCGCAGCGCCAACATCGCCTGCGCATCAGCCAACGGAATTGCATATTCATATTCATCCCGGACCAATCCCGGCGCACCAGCCTTGACCGTCAATGCCGCCCTTGCGCCATCGATGATCCGCACCCTGATCTGCACGCTTTCTTCAATGGCCAGATAAACCTGGACAATATCAATCCGCGTCCCCGTTTCACCTTGCCATTCATTTCCGGTGACCAGATATTTGCGCTCTATTTCCTGTGTCATGGCAGTTTTATCCTTCTTCGCGCCACAACGTCCAATAGGCGCTCCACCGCGAGGCAAGCGCCTTTGGTCGTTCCGCAAACAGCAAGGCGCCTTGCCGGAATATCGTCTTCGCCATGTCCCGCTCACGTTTGGCAATCAGCTTCATGACGTGACGGATCGCATCCCGATCGCCATAATGGCCGGGCTGTTTCTGCAATGCCTGCCGCAGCACCGCCAGATCATGATGATCGCCCAAACGCTCTCCCAGAACATTTGCAGCCTCGATATGTGCCTCCATCGGACCGGGCCATATGTCGCGTAACAGCCGGGCGTGATACCAGTGATATTTCACCTGCTTGCGCCATTCATGCATGGTATCGGCAGAAGGCTCCTTGCGCGCCGCCGCCATTGCCTTGCGCCCGCGTTTCAGCGTGAAACGGAATCCTGCGGCAAAGGCGTCAAAATCTTTGCCCTGAATGCACCAATCCTGCACCCGATTGCGCGCCTTGTCACAGGCCTGCCGGACCTGATCGAGTTTTTCCGGCAGATTTTCATTCCTGGCAAGGGCTTTCTTGTCCTGCATGAACTGCAACCGGATCGCTGCAGAAACCGCACGATCCGTCTCCTTGTGGCAATGCGCGCTGACAAGGTCGCATGTCTCAATCAACACATCATGATCACGCACGCCGGCAAGCATTCTACCCATGTCACGAAAAGCGGCATTTTCGACGGCATAGTCCGCAAAGCCGGGTCGGACCAGACCAACCAGCGCGCGCACTTTCTTGCATCGTTTGCGTACATCGTGAACCATATCTTCCGGGCTGAGCAGGCCGCTGTCGATTTCTGCGATGGCAGCATTGATCTGATTCAAGGCGACACGCCGGACCGCCGCCCCGGCGCTGATGTCGTCAATCTTGAAACGATAGGACCGATCAGTCCTCTTGCTCTTCATCCCCGCGCCCTCTCGCAAGCAAGCGACGTTATAGCACACCCGACGCTATTGGGAATCGCGGAACCTGGCCGAGCGCCGCCGGATCAATGTCTTTGCTACCAATATCTACAAGCGTGGCTTGTCGCTCGATTTCATCCGGCTTCATCGGGGCTATGCCTGGGCGGCCATATTGAACCGGGCGGGATAGGGCTGCGTCGGCGCACCGATGCATCCTTCCTTGCCTTCAGCCTTCCCCCGCTCAACAAACGGGCCGCGGACGGCATATACGCGCCCAGAACCCGGCCCAACCCAATAGCGGCCGCGACGACAAGCAGCGGCTGAAGTAACAGGAAAGGCGGATAAAGCGGTGATCCGAGCGGGCCAGTCAACGTCCCGATCAATGGCCCGCCCAACCACATCATGATCAGGTGTGCACAGAACACAAGAAATACATAGGGTTCAATCCGCAACAACAGGTCGCTCACAGACCGTCCCGCCAGAAACCATGAAAGCCGCCAGAAAAACAGGGCGGCTGCAAACCGCAGCACCAGATCAAGCGAAGCCATCATCAAGGGATGGGCTGTCCCAAGCGGCACAGCCAGAGCGGAAAGCCAGATTTTCACGGCCGCCACCGCCCCGAAGGCAAGCGCCGCCAGGACAAGCGGAACAGCAATGACTCGCGTTTCCAGCCGTGCTTGCCGGGTCAGAATGCCACCAATAAAAAAGAGCAGGATCGCCGGGCGCAAAAGGACCGGGACGTTCACCCCGGAAATAGACCAGAGCGCCACCCCCGCCGCGATCAGCACCAGCCAGCGACCCGGTAACCGCACCAATAGCGGCGCCATCGCCATGCATATGAACAAGTCGCGCAGAAAGGCCATCTGCACATTGGTTTCATTGGGCGAGATCAGACAAAAAAGCTGATCGATGGCGATCCACAGCGATCCCGGCACCGGCGCCAGCAGAAAACCGAGATACGCGCCTCCCGATATGATCAGCATCGCCAGTGCATTCCATGCCAGCATCGGCAACAGGATCGTGCGCGCCTTGCCTGCGATGAAGCGGTTATAGGATCGGGACGAGGCGGAACTCATGACCAACCAGCCCGAAATCATGCCAAGCAATGGCACTGCGCTTCGACCCAGCAGTTCGGTGAGTACCCACCGCAGGGTCCCCTGCGCCGTTCCGTTGGCCGCATCGAGCTGATCTCCGCCAAGGCCTGTCCATGCATGCGCATAGATGACCCCGACGATGCACAGAACCCGTGCAACTGCTATCGCCGCCGAAAGACGGGCAGGCGATGAACTGTCCAGATGGGGCGCTCGAACGTCGGTAACCTTCAACAAAATCCGGCTACGCTCATTCCATGAAGCGGCAATAGCGCATCCTCTTCCTTAATGTTCAACATCGTACAAAGCAGATAGAGACAGCCTCCCATGTTCACCATCGGCGGCTTAACCGGGCAGCACGTTATTTGCACCGCCCGTCCCTTGGGTAACCTCATTCTGCGGCGTCCGACCCTTGAACCCCTGCGCGATCACATACCATTCGCTGCTGCCCTTGCGGCTGGCTGGCGGCTTTGCGTGTTTGACCGTGCTGAAATGTTTTTTCAGAACAACGAGCAGTTCCTGGTCGGTGCCCCCGGCAAAAACCTTGGATACAAACGCTCCGCCCTTTTGCAGATTTTCGATTGCGAACTGAATCGCAGCCTCGACCAGCGCCATAGTACGCAAATGATCGGTCTGTGCATGGCCCACCGTATTGGACGCCATGTCGGACAGGACCAGATCAGGCTGGGCTCCCAGTGCCTCGCACAGCACTTGCGGCGCCTTGTCGTCCATGAAATCCATCTGGAACAATGTGACCTCGGCTATGGGGTCGGTCGGCAACAGGTCGATGCCGACAACTTGCGCCTTCGGGCTCAATTTCTTCACGACCTGCGCCCATCCACCCGGTGCGACGCCAAGGTCGACGACATGCCGCGCCTGCCGGATCAACTTGTATTTCTCGTCAAGTTCGATGAGCTTGTAAGCCGCACGGCTGCGATAGCCTTCGGCTTTTGCCTTTTTTACGTAAGGATCGTTCAGTTGCCGTGCCAGCCAGCGGGTGGATTGCGCCGTCCGTCCCTTCGCCGTTTTCACGCGCACACGACCAGCGCCGCCGCCCCTAGCCATGATACTGTGTCCTTGTCATGCGGCGCGCCCGTCGCGTTCCATCAGCGCACGCAAAATGCCCTCGCGAATACCCCGGTCGGCAACCCCCAACCGCTCGGCGGGCCAGATGTCCAGAATGCATTCCAATATGGCGCACCCCGCCACCACCAGATCGGCGCGTTCCTGCCCGATACAGGGCAATTCCTGCCGCTCATCTATCGACATGGCGGACAGGCGCATGGCAATATCCCGCATGGAAGCGGATGGCACAATCAACCCGTCAATGGCCTGCCGGTCATAGCGCGGCAACTCCAGATGCAGGCTGGCCAGCGTCGTAACGGTTCCACTGGTGCCAAGCAGACGCACGCCGTCGCGGCGTTTGGGCAACCGTTCGGCAAAGGTCTGAAATGCATCGGTCACACGTGCACGCATCCGCGCATAGGCCGCAATCCGCGCCTCTGGATCAGCAGAATCGAACGCCTCGCTTTCCGTCAGCGACACCACGCCCCATGGGGCGCTTTGCCAATCGACAATGCGCGGCGCAGGCCCTTCGGTGTCGACCAGCACCAGTTCGGTCGATCCCCCGCCAATATCGAAAATCAGCGCCGGACCATCACCCGGCTCCAGCAGGATATGGCATCCCAGTACAGCAAGGCGTGCCTCTTCCTCAGCCGAAATGATGTCGAGGGCAATGCCTGTTTCCTTGTAAACCCGCTCGATAAAGGCCGCGCCGTTGCTTGCGCGACGGCATGCCTCTGTTGCAACAGATCGAGCGAGCGTGACATGGCGGCGGCGCAGTTTGTCCGAACAGACCGACAGCGCCGCAATCGCCCGGTCAATGGCCGCATCGCTCAATTGCCCGCTTGTCGCCAGCCCTTCGCCCAGACGCACGATGCGCGAAAAAGCATCGACAACAACGAAACCGTCGGCAGAAGGTTTTGCGATCAGAAGGCGGCAATTGTTGGTGCCCAGGTCGATGGCCGCATAGGCTTTGCGAGGGGGCCAACGCCCTGCCGAATGGGGCAATTGTGCCGCCATGGCCCGGCCCCCTTCCCCATTGGCGCCGGAACTTCGCGGCGATGGCGAACCATAATATGCCATGGCCGTAACTCACTTATGCTTTCCGGATCGGAAATACCGCCGGTACTTGAAGCCAAGTTAAGCGGAAGCCGTCCCGACTGCAAGTTGCAGCGCGAAAAAGGTGAATGACAAATAAAGAAACAGGACCGTTCGCCCAAAGCAAACGGCCCTGTATATCCTGTATATATAGCGCTAGGAGCCGCGATCAGCCCTTTGCGCCGGTCATGATCTCGATGGATGGCTTGTTGACGGCGTCGATCGACCCATCGGCCAGCATTTTCTTGCCCATCGCCAGGACTTCATCCATCACGGCCTTGTCGGTGTTTGTCTGGCTAAGTCCGATAAGTGCGGACAGCAACAGGTTCTTGTTGACCGGATCGGCCGGCGCCGCCGCCACGGACTTGCGGGCAAGCGCCGTCGCTTCTGTATAATAGGTGCCCGCTGCCGCCTTGTCCTGCGTGCTCAGCGCCTGGTTGCCCAGTTGGACCAGCATGCCTGCCAATATATTACGGCTGGTGGCATCGGTCGGATTGACATCGACAATACCCCGCCACAAGGGAACCGCTTCCTTGTACAGGCTGATGAAGGCGTCGAAATTCTGAACGCTCGCTTGCGCCGCTGCCGTCGCATAAAGCGCATTTGCGAGGAACTTGGTATAATCCGCATTATTTGGCTGTATTTTCACGGCCGTGCGGATCGCAGGCAGCGCACCTTCATATTTGGCAATCGCGCCCGCATTATTGCCGGCCTGCTGCAATTGTTGCGCGGCGGTGAAATCAGCGACAGCCTGATTGAAGGCCGCGATTTGCTCTGGCGACATTTCGGCGGCGGTGGCCGTTTCGGCCGGTGCCGAGGCAGGCTCAGCAGGCGCCGGAGCAGACTGGGCAGGTGCCGGAACGGGCTCGGCAGGCGCTGGGACAGTCTGGGCCAGAGCAGGCACCGCCATAGCTGAAACGCCAATGCACAGCACGGCAGCGAAAACAGGTCTCGTCACTTTTGGTCTCTCCATCATTAATGGGCGCGGTCGCCAGAAAGGCGCTGGCCACTCACAAAATAGCTCAAAAAAGCAGGCGCGACGGGGCCGCTACCTGCCGACAAGTCTACAGAAGTTGACGCAATCGTCAAATTCCGCGCGCTTTTGCCCGAGAATTTGCGTCGCAAGCGCATCCTGACCCCACATTTCGGCCTGCCATGTTTCGTCAAGCTGGCAAGCGTCCCATATCATTGAGGACTCAAAAGCACCTTCAATCAAAGCCAAAGATGCCACGAGTGATCCCGTGAGTGAAACAAGAGGCGACAAACCGGCCAGAATGAACGGCGAATGGCTCGATACCGCCGCGTGCAGGCGTGCCAGCGTCGCTTGCGGCTGCGGCACATGCATGATCCCGGCAACGACGTTGAAGGTAATGTCATAGCGTCTGCCCGCCCATGCAAGCAGCGGGTCCCAGCTCGCCGCCTGCCGCGCCACCAGGGCGTCCGGTCCGTTGGCGCGGTAACACAGCAGATCAGTTTCGCCATAAGCGGCAATGCCAGTTGCAAATGATGCCGGGTCGGGCGCGGCCAGATCAATCGCGGCATTGGCAAGACCAGTCAGGCGCATGGCCGCCGGATCGATCTCCTCGCCCTGCTCGGCCCATTCCCGCGCAATATGTTCCGCCAGTTCCAGCGTTGGCACCACAAGCAGCGCACGGCCCGGCGTCCGTATCGGCCGGCCATCCAGTCTGACTCCATGGCCGCCCTCGTCGGCGACAATGCTTGCTTCCTTGTAAAAACGCTTCATGGACCAGGTGGTGTCCGCCAGGCGCGGGCCAAAAGGCGCGGTACAATAATCGTCTGGAACATGCCCACGGTCGCAATGATCGCGCCCATGATTTTCGCCTTGTCCCCCGATACGAAGTCGAATTTCTGCAACATGATCAGAAATCCGAACATCAGGATGAAAACACCGCTCAAACGGAATAGGCCGATAGCGAAAAAGCGCTGTCTGGCGGCGGCTTCCCGTGCTTTTTGTTCGTCAGTCATGGCCGCCTATATGGCGATAGAGTTGATCTGCGTCTACCGCCACGCTCTGCGCGCCCGCCGCGATCAGATCCTGTGGCGGATGATAGCCCCAGCCGACGCCCAACGCCCTTGCATCGACAGCGACCGCCATTTCCATGTCGAAACTGGTATCTCCGATCATCGCCGTTGTTTCGGGGACCGCACCCGCATCCGCCATGGCCTGTTCGATCATCGACGGATGCGGTTTGGACGGGTGCCGGTCGGCCGTCTGCAACGTCACGAACCGTTCGATCAAACCATGATGGGTAAGGCACAGGTTAAGGCCGCGATCCGACTTGCCTGTCGCCACGCCCAGCATCCAGCCAGCCGAATCCAGCCGCTCGATCAGTTCCGCAATCCCGGCAAACAGTGGTTCATGCACCATGCCCTGTCCGCGCATCGCGTGAAAGACCAGCTTGTATTGCTCGGCAATGTGCAGGTGGAAGTCCGCTTCCGCTTCAGGCAGCAGCACCGCCATCGCTTCGGGCAGGCTTAGCCCGACAACCGCCACGGTCTGATGCCGTGCCGGTGGCGCCAGCTTCACCGCCTCGAATGCCCGGTCCATGGCCGTACAGATGTTGTGCTGGCTGTCCACCAGCGTCCCGTCGCAATCGAACAGCGCCAGACGGTTGCTCACTTCGCCCCCCGTGTGCGCCGTTCCCCCCGCCGTTCCTTGCGCACCTGCTTGGCGTGCTGCTTGGCGAATTGCTTCAAATCCTCACGCGTGGGTTCGGGCTTGCCATCATCCAGCGGCAGATCGCCCAACATCATGTCAAAGCCCAGATCGGCAAGGCTTTCGGCAAAATGGGTGGGCAGTTCCGCCGTCACGTCGATTTTCCCGCCATCAGGATGATCGATACGGATGCGGCGCGCGTGCAGGTGCATCTTGCGGCTGATGGTGCCGCTCAGAAACGCTTCCTTGCCGCCATATTTGCCGTCACCCACAATCGGATGCCCGATCGCCGCCATATGCACGCGAAGCTGGTGCGTGCGCCCGGTAAAGGGTTGCAGTTCGACCCAGGCGGCGCGATTTCCAGCGCGTTCGATGACACGGTAGCGGGTGCGCGATGGCAGGCCCTCTGCCTCATCCACGTGCATCTTTTCGCCGCCGGTGCCGGGTTGCTTGGCAATGGCCAGTTCAATCATGCCATCGTTGATGGACGGCACGCCCATGACCAGCGCCCAATAGACCTTGCGGGCCGTGCGGCTGGAAAAACTCTTCGCCATGGCCGCAGCCGCGCGGGTCGTTCGCGCCAGAACCAGCGCGCCCGATGTATCCTTGTCCAGTCGGTGCACCAGTTTGGGGCGGCTTTCCCCATCGAAAATCAGCGCATCGAGCAGGCCATCGAGATGTTCGGATGTCTTTGTGCCGCCCTGCGTGGCAAGTCCGGGCGGCTTATTGACCACTATCACCTGCGCATCGCGATGGATGACCATGTCCTGCGCATAGGCGATCTGATCTTCGCTTAGGTCGACCACCCGTATTTTCTTGACCGGCGCGGCGGCCTTCGCTTCTTCGGGCGGCACGCGGATGGTCTGTCCTTCCAGAAGCCGGTCACCGGGGGTTGCGCGCGCGCCATCGATGCGAAGTTGCCCGGTCCGCGCCCAGCGCGACACGATGTTAAACGCGATGTCGGGCAGATGCCGTTTGAACCAGCGATCAAGGCGGATACCATCGTCGTCGGCCTGCACCTGAAATTGCCGGACATCCTGAACCACGCCGGTCTTGATGGTGCTGACTGTCTTTTCAATCTTCTTTACAGAAACCTTGGGTGCCGGCTTGGCAGTCGTCTTGCGCGCAGCGGCGGCCTTGGGCGCACTTCTCGCCCACCCCGCCTTTTTCGGCGCACTTTTGGAGCCGGATTTAGCCCCGGATTTCGCGTAGGACTTTGAACCGGATTTGGCGTCAAATTTTGGTGGTCCGGATTTGCCCGTGCCCTTGCCTCCCGGTTTTTTACCGCCCTTGGGTCCCGGCCCGCGTGTTACCTTCATGCTATGCTCCTGACCGCCCACAGGCCAACGGCGAGCATGCCGACGGCACCTGCTACCGATGCCATTATATATGTAACCCCTGCGGCCAATTGCCCGCGTTGCAACATCAGTACGACCTCCAGACTGAAGGACGAAAAGGTCGTGAAACCGCCCAGCACGCCGACGCTGATCAACAGCCGGATCTGTTCGCCGCCATCAATGAAGCGCGCCAATATCCCGACCAGCAGGCCCATGAGAAGTCCGCCCAGCATATTGGCCGCCAGCGTACCCCACGGATAGCCTGGACCCATCATATGGGTCATCAGCCGGCCAAGCTGGTAGCGACAGGCCGCGCCCACCGCGCCGCCCGCCATGACAAGAAGGGTATTCTGCATGGGTTAGCCCCTACCGGCTTTTTGCGCCCAAGGAAATGGGGCTTTTCTGGTCCCGGCCATAGCGGAACGTCTGACCGGTCAGAATGTATAGGCAAGACCCAATGCGCCGCGCCACTGATCCGCATCGCCAGCCTGCGCGACGATCGGGCTGTCGGCATATTTGCCAAGTATCCGCCCATAGCTCAGCCCCGCACCGATGCTCAAGCCATGGGTCAGATCACCAGTGAGGCTCTTGGTTGCAAAAGCCGACAGGTGTGCCGCCTTGAACCCGCTGCCCGAAACGGCATAGGCTGGCAATCCGCTGGCCAGCGCGCCACCCGGCGTTACGCCGAAATAGGTTCTTCCATAGCCTTTGCCCACATAATCGGCCGAGAGGGAAAGCCCCACGTAAGCCGTCGTGCTGAGCGGAGTGCCATATTCGATGCTGGGCGTGATGATATAGCTGTCATGCACATTGCCCATGTCACGCAAATAACTGACCCGAAACGATAAATTATCATAGGCACTGGTAATGACACCCGTTTTGGCGACCCCGATCCATCCGCCCAGTTCAAAGGCCTTGTCGAACTTGCCCAGCGCTTTGACCTGCACATCCTTGATCTGACTATTGCGGTCGAGCCGCAGATTGGCGACAGGACCCACTTCAAAATCCCAGCCGTCGTCATTCCTGTCGGGAAGGGCATCGATGAAGAACGTCGTGCCACGCGTGAAAAAGACGATATTGGATACCCGTCCTCGCACCAGAGCGCCCGGGGTTGCGACATAATCGTCCGACCCGTCATAACTGGGCAGGTAGGCCCCACCTACTGCAACAGTCAGCGTATCCCCATACAGGTCGACGGCTGGGACGGCTGGATCAGCCGATTCTTGTGCATGAACAGACGGAATTGCCAAAAGCAACGATGGGATAGTCCAGGCAAGCATGCGAGGGGAAATCATGGGCATTCCTTCATGGTGTGGGGCGACGGAACTATCTACAGGAAATATTTCATCTTGATCTGGCTCAAACGCGCACCATCAGCGGAGTCAAGTTCGACGGCGCTGAAACGGGGCGGGCCGAAATGCAGTCGCGGATTACGCGAAAATCCAATGCCCTCCTTTGGAATGCCCAAGAAGGTATCAAGCCGATCATTGGCATTTTCATCGTGCAACACCGACAGGGCATAAACGTCCTCTGGCAAGGCCGGAAAAACGATCCCATCAGGGTGGCTGGCCGCAACCGTCAGGTGGCGGCGGGCCGGATCCTTTCGGCAATCCGGAAAGAATGCGGAATCGCGCGTCAGACAAAGCTGCAACACGCCCTTGTCCGACCGAAGCCCGCCGATGGACACTTCCAGATCATGCACCGGCACGGCTCCGGGCAAGGTGGTCAGCAGCATTATTCCGGCCAAGCATATTCCCGTTCTCCGCATTACGCCCGCCCTTCAAAGTGGCCAAGGCCGCGATCTGTTCCACAGACATGGTCCCAGAAACGGAAATAAAGCCCAAAATTACAAGTATATTGCTGATGATGCCGCTGATGATGACTGGCCGTGATCAAATATTTTCCTGCAGGGCCCTGCACCAACGCGCGAGGAAACATTTCCCATCCCATATGATTGGCGACGCCCATGATCGTCATGATCGCCAACACCGCTCCCAACGCACCGACATGAATGGGGATGATGAACACCAGCGCCGGAATGACCACAGCGCCTGTCATAGCCTCCCAGGGGTGAAAGCTCATCGCGGCCCAGGCGGTTGGCGGGCGGCTGGCATGATGGACGGCATGGGCGATACGGAACAGATGCCGTCCGTGCATGGCGCGATGGGTCCAGTAAAACCATGTGTCATGCGCGAATAGATAGAGGAGGACCGACAGCGGCCAATACCAGAACGGCCAGTCACCAACCTCCCAATAGATGCGCGTCCATCCATGGGTCTGCCAGCCCCAGGCAACAATTCCCGCAGGCACGCCATAAATTACCGCGCTGGCGAGCGACCAGCCGATTTCCCGTCTGATCTGGGCACCCAGTCCGACGTAAAGTCCCCGATGCCGCAATCGCGTAGCCAAAGCAAAGCCGCCGCTCGCCAGTACATAGCGGATTGCGACGATCATCGTCATTGCAAGAGCCGAAAGCAGCATCGCGGTCAGAATGGACATGCCCTCCCATAGACTGGTTTCGCCGAGCCGTCATCCGGCATGGCTTTGAAAAAAGCCCACAACATAATTCCCAAGCCCTCTTTCCGCCATCGCACTGACCCGTTAAGCCATGTGCGCATGACCAAAAGCGTTTCCTGCGATCTCGTCATATTGGGTGGCGGCCTGGCGGGGGGATTGATCGCGCTGGCGCTTGCAAAAACGCGGCCAGAGCTGAAGATCCTGCTGGTCGAAGAAGGTGAAAATCTTGGCGGCAATCATATCTGGTCCTATTTCGCCGATGATATAGACCCGCAGAATCGCTGGCTGATCGCACCGCTCGTCACCCATGGGTGGAAGGGATATGACGTCGCCTTCCCGGGCCACAGCCGACAACTGGACGCGATTTATTATTCCATAGAAAGCGAGCGTTTCGATCAGGTCATCCGCGCTGCGCTGCCGCCAACTGCGCTTGTCACGGGCCGCAAGGTGCTGGCCGCCAATCCCGTGACCGCCGTGCTCGACAATGGTTTACGCATAGAGGCAAAGGGGGTCATCGACGCACGCGGTGCGGGCGACATGGCCCCGCTCGATGTCGGCTATCAGAAATTCGTGGGTCAGCTTTTATCCCTGAAAGAACCCCATTGGCGCACACGCCCTGTCATCATGGACGCAACCGTGCAACAATTTGATGGTTATCGCTTCGTCTATTGCCTTCCTTTTGGTCCCGCGCAGATGTTTGTCGAAGATACATATTTCAGCAACCAGTCCGACCTCGACGAGCCAGTGCTCGCCGCGCGCATTGCCGATTATGCAAAAGCGCAAGGATGGCAGGTGGATCGGATCGAACGCAGCGAACGCGGCGTATTGCCCATTTTGATGGGCGGCGATTTCACCGCATACTGGAATCGCGGCGGCAAGGAGATGCCAAAGGCGGGCACGCGTGCCGCCCTGTTCCACCCGACTACCGGCTATTCCCTGCCCGATGCGGTCCGGCTGGCCGCCTTTCTCACGACACTCACGGATTTTTCAGCGGTCAGCCTGCACGACGCCTGCTATGGCTTTGCGCGAAAGCGCTGGCATCAGGGGCAGTTTTACCATGTGCTTGACCGCATGATGCTGCGCGCTGCCAAACCGGAGGAACGTTACAAGGTGCTGGAACGATTCTATCGGCTTGATCCCAAACTGATCGGACGCTTCTATGCCGGTCGATCCACCATGGCGGACAGGCTCCGTATATTGACCGGTAAACCGCCAGTTCCGCTGGGCCGCGCTATCGCAGCGCTGGGGGAACAGGCAGCGTGAAGACAGCCGCGATCATAGGGGCTGGCATTGGCGGGTTGGCGCTGGCGATCCGCCTGCAATCGGCGGGCATCGCGACCACCGTAGTGGAAGCGCGCGATCGTCCCGGCGGGCGAGCCTATGTATGGGAAAAGGATGGCTTCACCTTTGACGCTGGCCCCACGGTCATCACTGATCCGGCGTGCCTTGCCGATCTGTGGCGGCTGACCGGCCATGATATGGCAGAGGATGTCGCGCTTGAACCTGTCAGCCCCTTTTACCGCCTCAACTGGCCTGACGGGTCGCAATTCGACTACAGCAATGACGAAGCCGCCTTGCGCAAGGAAATCGCCAAGCTCAACCCCGCCGATATTACGGGTTATGAACGTTTTCTGGAATATGCGTCGGGCGTTTATGAAGAAGGCTATGTAAAGCTGGGCGCCACGCCCTTCCTTGATTTTTCCACCATGATCCGCGCTGCGCCTGCACTCGCCCGTTACCAGGCATGGCGATCCGTCTACAGCATGGTGTCCAGCTTCGTAAAAAGCGAAAAACTGCGTGAGGCGCTTAGCTTTCACACCTTGCTCGTCGGCGGCAATCCGATGACGGCCAGCAGCATTTACGCCCTGATCCACAAGCTGGAACGCGACGGTGGCGTCTGGTTTGCGCGTGGCGGCACCAACAAGCTGGTTTCCGGCATGGTCGCGCAGTTCGAACGACTGGGCGGCACGCTGCGTCTGGGCGATCCGGTCGAGGAGATCGAAACACTGGGCAATCGCGCCACCGGCGTGCGGACGCGCAGCGGCTGGATCGAGAAATTCGATGCCGTCGCCAGCAATGCCGACATCATGCACAGCTATCGCGACCTTCTCGCCTCCAACATCCGTGGCCAGCGCCAGGGTGATGCATTGGCGCAAAAGCGCTGGTCGCCCAGCCTCTTCGTCGTGCATTTCGGCATCAAGGGAACATGGCCCGGCATCCCCCACCACATGATCCTGTTCGGACCGCGTTACAAAGGACTGTTGCAGGACATATACGAACATGGAGTGCTGGCCCGGGATTTCTCGCTATACCTGCACCATCCGACCGTCACCGATCCCGGCATGGCGCCGGAGGGGCATTCCACCTTCTACGCACTCGCTCCCGTCCCGCATCTGGGCAAACTGCCGATCGACTGGGACGAAGTCGGCCCCGTTTACAAGGAACGGATACTCGACGAAATCGAACGGCGGCTGATTCCTGACATTCGATCACGCATCGTCACCAGTTTCCATTATGCTCCGACCGATTTCGCGCACGACCTGAATGCGCATATGGGCAGCGCTTTTTCGCTGGAACCGACGCTGACCCAAAGCGCGTGGTTCCGCACGCATAACCGCGACGATATGATCCAGAATCTCTATTTCGTCGGCGCGGGCACGCATCCGGGCGCGGGCATTCCCGGCGTCGTGGCCAGCGCAAAAGCCACCGCTGGATTGATGATCGAAGATCTGCGGCTGTGACACGACCATGAAACGTGAGGATTTGTGAAGAAAGGTCGCGCGGCGCTGATCGCCCATGCCCGCGACAGCATTGCCAAAGGCTCCAAAAGCTTCGCCATGGCCTCCACCCTGTTCGCCCGCCAAACGCGTGAGCGGGCATGGCTGCTCTATGCATGGTGCCGCAAATGCGACGATCTGGCCGATGGACAGGATCATGGCGGCGCGATGGCGAGCGTTGATGATCCGCAGGCCCGCCTCGCCCATATCCGCGCCCTGACGGCCATAGCCTTGGCTGGACAAACAACAGGCGATCCCGCTTTTGACGGGCTGGCCCTCGTTGCCGCCGAATGTCATATTCCCGCATCCCTCATCCACGACCTGATCGAAGGCTTTGCACTGGATGCACAGGGTTGGCAGCCGCAGAGCGAAGACGATCTGCTGCGCTATTGTTATCATGTCGCCGGTGCAGTCGGATGCATGATGGCGCTGGTCATGGGCGTCGATCCCGCCGACGATGCTACTCTCGACCGGGCCTGCGATCTGGGCCTTGCCTTTCAACTTGCCAATATCGCCCGCGATGTCGGGGAGGACCATGCGGCTGGCCGCTGTTATCTGCCCGCCGACTGGCTCATGGAAATGACCATCCCGACCGACAACATGCTGCAACCCGCCTATCGGGCACGGCTTGCGGTGCTTGGCAAGCGCCTCTCCGTCATGGCCGCACGTTACGAAGCCAGCGCCCGTCACGGCACGCCTGCGCTCCCATTTCGATCAGCCTGGGCAGTATTGGCGGCGGCGGGGATCTATGGCGACATCGCCCGGAAAGTAGCGGCAAAAGGTGGGCATGCCTGGGACCAGCGCGTGCATACGGGCAAATTGGCAAAAATCGGATGGATCATCAAAGCCGGTATCCAGTCCCGGCGGCGGGCGCGATTTGGACAGGGTGATGCAATTCGTCAGGGACTATGGACGCGCCCCCGCTAGGGCCGTCAGCTTCCAAGTATATCCTTAACCCGTCCGCTCAATCGTTCGACGGCGGCCGCATGAATACCCTGCGCGCAACACAATACGCCAAAAGCGGTTGGATTTTCGCGATTGAAACGCAATGGCTGACCCAGCGCATCAGTGACGGCCGCGCCTGCCTCCCCCGCAATCAGCATCGCAGCCGCTATGTCCCATTCATTGCCCCAGCGGATCGTGGCGACCAGATCCGCCTCATCGGCAGCAACCATCGCCATACGCAGCGCAATGCTGTTGGGCTTGTGCACCGGGGTCAGGTCCCGATCGGCTTTGGGAAGTTGATCGGCGGGAACACGCGCACCGGCAAAGATCGCACGTTGGCTCGCAGCCAGTGGCACGCCATTGCGCCACACGCCCTTGCCCTTCTGCGCGATCCACATTTCGTCCCGCGCCGGCGCAGCCAACAACCCCAACACGGGCTCGCCATGTTCGACCAGCGCCACGGAAACTGCCCAGCCGCGTCGCCCACGCAAATAATCGCGCGTGCCGTCGATCGGATCGACGACCCATATACGCTCATGGCCCAGGCGCACCAGATCGTCCGCGGCCTCTTCCGACAACCATGCCGCACCCGGATCAATCGCGCCCAATCGTTCGCGCAACAGCCGGTCGGCCTCTATGTCCACCTCGCACACAGGCTGGCCGGGGGACTTTTCCCAAGTCTTCACCCGGGATTCGCCCTCATGCCAGAGCGCCATCGCCATATCCGCGGCTTCCTGAACCGCAGCCTCAACCTGTTCAAGCAAGGATTCAGCCACTCGCGACCGTCATTCCGTCCACCCGCAGCGTTGGAACATTGATTCCGTGACGGAATTCCAGATCGTTGGCAGCGCTAAGCGATGCAAACATGTCCTTCAGATTGCCCGCGATAGTGATTTCGGCCACCGCAGGTCCCGTTGCGCCGTTTTCAATCAGGAAACCCGATGCCCCCCGGCTGTAATCGCCCGTCACCATATTGACGCCCATGCCGATCAGTTCGGTTACATAAATGCCGCGCTTCACATCGGCCATCAGATCGCCCGGCGCCATGCTGCCCGGTTCCATGTGGACGTTGGTCGCGCTTGCCCCCGGCGAACCGCCAGTCCCTCGCGCCGCATGGCCGGTCGGTTGCAATCCCAGTTGGCGGGCCGAAGCGCTGTCGAGCAACCAGCCGGTCAAAACGCCCTCTTCAATCAATGCGTTGCGGCGCGTCGGCAGGCCTTCTCCGTCAAAGGGGCGCGAGCGCAAGCCGCGCAACCGATGCGGATCGTCGATGATCGTAATATCTTCAGGAAAAATCGACTTGCCCAGCGATTCCAGCAGGAAACTCGATTTGCGCGTGATGGCGGAACCCACAATGCCGCCGATCAGATGCCCGATCAGGCTGGACCCAATGCGTGGATCGAAAATGACCGGCATCTGCCCGCTTTCGATCTTGACCGGATTGAGCCGCGCCACCGCACGCTGGCCCGCGCGCAGTCCGATGCTTTCGGCCCCTTCAAGGTCCGACAGGTGCCGGACGCTGTGGCTCGCATAATCGCGTTGCATGCCAGACCCTTCGCCCGCCAGTACGCTGGCATAGCAACCATGCGAGGTCGCGGCATAGCTTCCGGCGAATCCATGGCTGGTGGCAAGGGCGATATGACTGCGTCCCGCGCTGGCGCCCGCCCCTTCGCTGTTCGTCACGCCCATGACGCCGCGCGCGGCCTCTTCCGCGACGAGTGCGCGTTCCTTCAATGCCTGCGGATCGGGTTCATCCTTGGCCGCGAGTTCCAGATTGGGTGCTTTCTTGCGGAGCAGCAACTCTTCGGGCGCAAGCCCTGCATATTGGTCCTCAGGCGCTTCCCGCGCCATGGCCAACGCGCGTTCAGCCAGTCGGTTCAGCGCCTCATCCGACATATCGGAAGAAGAAACCGTCGCCGATCTTTTGCCCGCAAAGACGCGAAGACCGATTTCCTCGCCCTCCGACCGCTCCACATCCTCCAGCAGACCCAGGCGCATTTGCACCTGCGTGGATGCGTCACATATATAAATCGCGTCGGCGGCATCGGAACCGATCCGGCGGGCCGTTTCGACAAGCTGTTCCGCCCGCTTCTGGGCATCGTCAAGGCTGAGCATGCATGGCCCCTAGTGAGGAATCAGCTAAAGGTCAAAGGCTCCGTTGCGCCCTATCGCGCCGGTCAAACATTCAACCGCAGGTCAATTGCAACTCGAATAGCCCGCATCTTCGCAGTCCTTGCGGCGTTGCGCGGCGGCCCGCTTCGCGTCCTTACCCTCACGCGCTTCCTGCTTGCGCATCTGGCGACCATAATTCCGATCGGCCTCATCCTGACTGGTCGTGGCCCAGTCAGCCCCCTGCCCAACCGCCTTGACCGGCATGGTCACGACATTCGCCGCGGTCCTGGCAATGCATCCGCTGGCCAAAATGGGCAACAGCAACAACAAATACCGCATATAGCATCCTCCAGACCATGCGCCAATCAACCTCAGGCCGTACCTGGCTGACTATCAGACTTTCAACCGCTCACCGAATTTTCGTCTCAGTTTCTGTAATTTGGGTGGAATAACAGCCATACAATAAGGATTACGTGCCCCCACACGTTCCCAATAGGTCTGGTGATAATCCTCCGCCGGATACCAGTCCGACAGCGGTTCAATCGTCGTGACGATCGGGTCCGGCCAATCCGCGCCCGCCCGATCCATCGCGGCACGCGCTTCTTCTGCCTGCGCGGGTGTGTGGGGGAAGATGGCGGAACGATATTGGGTGCCGACATCATTCCCCTGCCGATTGAGCGTTGTCGGATCGTGCGTTGCAAAAAATACGTCGAGCAGGTCGCCATAACTGATCGCGTCAGGATCGAATGCAATGCGTATCGCCTCGGCATGGCCGGTCGTGCCGCTGCACACCTCTTCATAAGTGGGATTGGCCCCGTGTCCGCCTGTATAGCCGCTTTCGACGGAAGACACGCCTTTGAGGCCGTTGAACACGGCCTCCGTGCACCAGAAGCACCCGCCTGCCAACGTCGCGATTTCCTGAGCCATGTTGCACCTTCATCCACGGTAAGGGTTCAAGGTAAGATGAATGCCGGCGCTATTCCAGACCCATTCCTATATCGCGGCCTTCGCCTTCTCCTCGGCCACCAGTTCCTTGCGGCTTAATTTACCGACCATCGTCTTTGGCAGGGCCGCCCTGACCTCCACCGCAACCACCCGTTCATGCTTGCCCAATTGGGGGTTAAGCCAGGATTTGAGTGCGTCCCCGTCCGTACCGGACCCTTCCGTCAAAGTGACGAAGGCCTTCGGGCTTTCGCCGCGATAGGGGTCGGGAATACCAATCACCAGCGCTTCCCGAACATCAGGATGGTGGTACAGAACTTCCTCGACCTGGCTTGGAAACACCTTGAACCCGCCGACCGAAATCATGTCCTTCAATCGATCGACGATGCGGATATAGCCGTCCTCGTCGATCAGGCCAACGTCGCCAGTCCGCATATATTCGCCAACAAATACCTCGGCATGTGCTTCCGGACGCTGCCAATAGCCCTGCATGACTTGCGGCCCTGAAAATACAACCTCACCCGGTTCGCCCTCCGGCGGCGGACGTGTCGGATCTTCCTTGTCGACCAGCTTGACGATGGTGCCGGGCAAGGGTTGACCGATAGTGCCCGTCTTGTTCAACCCCTTGTAAGGATTGACCGTAACGACGCCACTGCTTTCGGTCAGGCCATAGCCCTCCACCACCGTTGCGCCCGTGGCGGCCTCAAACTTTTGCTTCACTTCGACAGGCAGCGGCGCACCGCCCGATATGCACATGCGCATGGAGGAGAAATCGGTTTCGCCCAGCCGTGCACTGTCCAGCAAAGCCTGATACATGGTCGGCACGCCCGGCAGGGCGGTCGGCCGCGTCCGTTCCACCGCCGCCAATGTTTGCACCGCGTCGAAACGCGGCAGCATGACGATCTCTCCACCGCTGTATATCGTCCGGTTCAGCACCACCGTATTTGCAAAAACATGGAAAAAGGGCAGCACGCCGATAATCCGGTCTTCCTCGACATTGCCGGGGTCCAGCATGTTCACTTGACGCGCATTGGCGGTCAGATTCTGGTGCGACAGCATCGCCCCCTTGGGCCGCCCTGTCGTGCCGCCGGTATATTGCAGCAGGGCAATATCCTTTTCCGGATCGATAGGGGCTGGCACATGACTGCCGTCATTGTCAATCAACGCCGAAAAAGCTGTGATGCGGGGATCATGTGGGCGCGCGACAGTCTCGCTGCGCTTGAAAAGCCGGAACAGGATCGATTTGGTTGTCGGCAGAACGCCGGCCACTGAACCTACCACCAGCCGTTCCAGACTGCTGTTGTTCAACACCTCCAGCGCGGTCGGCAACAATGCCTTGGCAGACAGGGTGAAGAGGATTTTCGTCCCCGAATCCTCCACCTGATGCTCCAGTTCCGCAGCCGTATAGAGCGGTGAGAAATTGACCACGACCGCGCCAATGGCCATCGCGCCATAATAAGCCGCAATATAATGAGGCACATTGGGCAGGAACAGCCCGATCCGGTCACCCTTTTTGACGCCCATCGCCTGCAAACCATGGGCAACCCGCTCCATGCCGTCGCGGCATTCGGAATAGCTGTATTTTCGTCCCATAAAATCGAGCGCAATCGCATCAGGATTTCGGGCCGCGCTGGCGTAGAACATTTCGGGCAGGGAAAGCGGCGGGAAATGCTGATCCCAAGCCACCGGATGGTTGTACTTCTCTCTCCAGATTATTGCGTCGTTCGCCATTGCCATCACGCTATGAGAACGACGGGCCGGACGCAATATTTATGGTGCGGAACCAGCTCTCAATCGTTCTTTTTTCTAAATGGATCGATCCACTCCGCAACCTGCTCGATAGCTTGCGCCTCAACATGGTGCGCGGCCTCTATCTGGCGAGCAGCATCGTCGCGTTCCTTGCGCAGTTCCTCGATCAATGCTTCACGATCACCGTCGAACCGCACATCGGTGGGCGCTTCAAGCCCCGCCTTCTTCGCCGCCTTGGCCACCAGTGCGTCCAATTCACGCTGCGAACACAAACCCAGAGTCACCGGGTCTTTGGGCGTGATGTTGGCGATGTTCCAATGCGAACGATCCCGAATGGCGGTGATCGTCGTGCGCGTCGTCCCGATCAGGCCGCTGATCGCGCCATCGGACACTTCCGGATGGTTGCGCAGGATCCAGGCGATGCCATCGGGCTTGTCCTGACGCTTGGAAACCGGCGTATAGCGCGGCCCTTTGGTACGGCGAACCTGATCCGGGCCTTTCAGCATCGTCAGCCGGTAATCGGGGTCCTTCTGGCCCTTTTCGATTTCATCCATGCTCAATTCATGCGCGCGCACCGGATCGCGACCTGTATATTTGGTCGCGGCCGTATCGTCAGCAATGGCTTGCACCTCCAATATGTGAAGGCCGCAAAATTCGGCAATCTGCTCAAATGACAGAGCGGTATTATCGACAAGCCAACTGGCGGTCGCATGGGGCATAAGCGGCTGGGCCACGTTTACTCTCCAGTACAAATAATAAGGGCCGCCCCTTGCAGGACGGCCATCGCGTAACAGCCATTTAGGGCAAATGGCCAACCCCGGCAAGTTCAAACATATCCTACACTGCTTTTGTCGCGCCCGGAACCATTATTAAGCCGCGTCGACGACCAGCTCGGGATCGAACGGCGCAAGACCATCGACAAACTGGCGTGCACTCGCAACCCATGTGAACTGACGCCCATAGGCGGCACACTCTGTCCGATCGAGCCGCAATGCCGCGGCAATCGCATCATCCAGATCATCCCGCATCGCACCAGTTTGCGGCGTCAATATATCGACGGGCCCCGTAACGGGGTAAGCAGCAACCGGCGTACCACAGGCCAGCGCTTCGATCATCACCAGCCCGAAAGTATCGGTCCGGCTGGGAAAGACGAACACATCGGCATGAGCAAAGGCACCGGCCAGCGCGCGTCCCGCCATTGACCCCAGGAATTTCGCCTGCGGATAGGCCTTTTCCAATGCCGCCCGAGCTGGGCCATCGCCGACAACGACTTTTGTTCCGGGATGCGAACTGGCGAGGAATGCCTCCAGATTCTTTTCAATGGCGACCCGACCGACATATAGCTGAATCGGTCGCGCCATGGCTGCAAAGCCATCTGGAGCGGGCGCACCGGCATTGAAGCAGGAAAGGTCAACCCCCCGGCCCCAGTGGCGCACCTGTGCTATACCATGAGAGCGCAGATTTTCGCGTACCGTCCGCGTCGAAACCAGCACCGCCTGCGCCGGACCGTGAAACCAGCGAATATACCGCCAGAACCAGTTGGCAGGCAGTCTAGTCCGTTTCGCCACATATTCGGGGAATTGCGTATGATAGGCGGTCGTGAACGGAATATGGTTACGCAGACACCATCGCCGGGCGGACAGGCATAGCGGTCCTTCGGTCGCCAGATGGACCGCATCAGGCAGGAACGTCTCGATCCGCCGCCCCACCGTTGCCGCCCGCGCCACCGCCAGCCGGATTTCGGGATAAGTGGGGCAAGGCAACGACCCATATTGATCGGGCGAGATCAATTCGATCCTGTGCCCCATCGCTTCCAGTTCGCGGCGTACCGACTGCAACGTCCGCACAACCCCGTTCACCTGCGGCAGCCAGGCGTCCGTGACCAGCGCGATCCTCATGCGGCCAGCTGCGTGTGCGGTTCGGCGGGGTCAGCATTACGAGCGGCAATCTCATCGGCCCAGTGCAGCACCTCCATCTGCCCGTCATCATGTTCAACCAATGCCGTACAGCCTTCCACCCAGTCGCCGTCGTTATAATATTCGATGCCTGCAATATCGCGGATTTCGGCGGTGTGGATATGGCCGCACACCACGCCGTCGACGCCGCGCATTCCGGCTTCATGCGCTACCACTTCCTCGAACTTGGAAATGAACTCGACTGCGTTCTTGACCTTGTGCTTGGCCATTTTGGACAGTGACCAATAGGACAGTCCAAAGCGGCTACGCACAGCGTTCACCAGCACATTGAGCCGCATCAGCGTTTCATAGGCAGCATCGCCGATAAACGCGAGCCAGCGGTGCGCCAGCATCACCGTATCGAATTCATCGCCGTGCAATACCAGCAGTTTGCGGCCATCGGCGGTTTCATGCAGCGCCTTGCGCCGAATCTCGACACCGCCAAAGTTGAGGCCGGTGAACTGGCGGAACATCTCATCATGGTTGCCCGGAATATACACGATCCGCGTACCGCGTTTTGCACGCTTCAATATCCGCCAGACGATATCATTATGCGTGGCAGGCCAGTAAAACCGCTTTTTCAACCGCCAACCATCAATGATGTCCCCGACCAGATACAGGGTCTGGCTATCGACGTTATCAAGAAAGTCGATGAGCATTTCGGCATTGCAGCCCCGTGTGCCCAGATGGATGTCGGAAATCCAGATCGTCCGGTATGAACGGCGTCCATTTCCCACCGGCTCGGGGAGATGAGGTGCGCTATTGCTGAAATCATCGGCGTCAGCAACAAATGACAATCGCGTAATCGCGTCCATGAAAATCCCCAAAGCTTCTTGCCTCGGGACCAGACATTTAACGTCGCAATGTTACAATTTGACTTGAAACATGACGGTTTTACGAATCATTATCCCCGTCGTCCCTGCGAAGGCAGGGACCCCGCTGCCTTTTTCGCCAAGGCCGATCACGCATTCAAGAGATCGAACAGGTCAACCCAATCCGGATTCTGTTCCTCAACCAGTCTGATCTTCCAATCCCGCTTCCAGCGCTTCAACTGCTTTTCGCGTTGGATGGCTTCCTGAATGATTGTGTGAGGTTCGGTATAGACGAGCCTGAACACATCATATTTCCGCACATGATCGGAACCCATGCCATTGCGATGCTGCCAAATGCGCTGCGCCAGATTTGCCGTAACGCCGATATAAAGCGTCCCCCGGTAACGGCTTGCAAGAATATAGACCCAACCGCCTTTATCCATTCAGTTCATCACCATTTTAATGCCGTCGTCCCTGCGAAGGCAGGGACGACGGAATGAATCACGTCACCAACACGATCTTCCCCACATGCTCTCCCGCCTCCATCCGGGCATGGGCGGCGGCGGCCTCTGCCAATGGAAAGGCGCGATCCATTACCGGGCGCAATTTTCCTTCGGTTACAAATGGCCACACCACCCGCGACAATTCTTCTGCAACCAAGGTTTTGAAGACAATCGGACGGGGGCGCAATGTCGACCCCGTCAGGGTCAGCCGCCTTTGCATAACATCGAGAACCGATATTTCCGCCTTCACGCCACGCTGCGTTGCAATGGAAACATGGCGGCCATCCTCCGCCATGCAGGCCAGATTGCGCGGCACATAATCGCCGCCGACCATGTCCAGTACCGCCTGCACGCCCTTGCCATCCGTAATATCGCGCACGGCCTCGACAAAATCACTCGCCGCATAATTGATCGCATGGGTCGCACCAAGGTTCAGCGCCGCCGCGCATTTGTCGTCGCTGCCGCAGGTGACGATGATCTTGATGCCAAACAATCTGCAAAGCGAAATCGCCATGGTGCCGATGCCGCTGGTGCCGCCATGGACCAGCACCGTATCGCCTTCGACCACATAAGCGCGCTCGAACAGGTTGCTCCATACCGTAAACAGCGTTTCGGGCAGCGCCGCAGCCTCTGCCATGTCATATCCTGCGGGCACGGCGAGGCATTGTCCGACCGGCGCAACCGCATATTCGGCATAGCCGCCGCCCGCCAGCAGGGCGCAGACCTTTTGCCCGATCATGGCACCGTCGACACCAGCACCCACCGCGACGACCTCACCCGACACTTCCAGCCCCGGAATATCCGAAATCCCTGGCGGCGGCGCGTAAAAGCCACGTCTTTGCAATATATCGGGCCGGTTCACACCCGCAGCCGCGACCTTGATCAGCACTTCATTTTCCATCGGTTGCGGCACCGTGCGATCAACGGGTTTCAAGACTTCCGCCCGGCCGGGAGCATCGAAACCGACCGCCGTCATGCGTTCAGGAATGGAATATCTTTGCGGCATGAAGTTATTTCTCCCAGATCCCACGGCGCCGATCCCACAAATCGACGCGACCTTATTGACAGATGCCGATGGACGGTCAACATTCTTGGGTATGGACATGGACGAAAACCTGCCCAGAAAGGCTGATGATCCTGTTGCCGCCCTGCAGCGACAGGACCTTGATCCATTCTCCGTTGACGAACTTCGGAACAGGGTTTCCGCACTGGAAGCGGAGATTTCCCGAACGCGGAAAAAAATAGAATATGCTGTTAACCATAAGGCAAGCGCCGACGCGTTATTCAGGAAATGAGCTTATGCGGGCCGGATTTCGCCCATGAGGCAAAACCCAGAGCGCAACCCGGTGACTGTCCTGCCGTTCTTGATAGCAGGGCCGACAATCCCGACATAAGGTCCAAGGCCCTCATATCGGGGGCAGGCAGGGCCGCTTTGGCCCGACAGGAGTAAAGTCAAATGCCGTCTTTCGCTGCTGCGCTGGAAACCACGCTTCACAATGCGCTCACTCACGCATCTGAACGTCGTCACGAATATGCGACGCTGGAGCATCTGCTCCTCGCGCTGATCGACGATGAACATGCGTCAAAGGTGATGCAGGCATGCGGCGTGGAGCTGGGCGAGCTTCAGGATGCTGTAACGGTCTATCTGGACAGTGAGCTGGATTCACTGAAAGTCGAAGGGACAACCGATCCTTCGCCCACCAGCGGTTTTCAGCGCGTGGTCCAGCGGGCCATCCTGCATGTCCAGTCATCGGGCAAGGATGAAGTGACAGGCGCCAACGTGCTGGTCGCACTCTTTTCCGAACGCGAAAGCTATGCCGTCTATTTCCTGCAACAGCAGGATATGAGCCGCCTGGATGCCGTCAGCTATATCAGCCACGGCGTCGGCAAGGGCCTCTCTACGCCCGAAACGCACGAAGTGAAGGGCGCCGAAGAGGAAAAGGCGCAAAAGCCCGAAACCAAGAGCAAGAAGGAAAGCGCGCTCGATCAGTTCACCGTCAACCTGAATGAAAAGGCCAAGGTTGGAAAGGTCGATCCGCTGATCGGTCGCGGTCCCGAGGTGGATCGGACCGTCCAGATCCTGTGCCGCCGGTCAAAGAACAACCCGCTCTATGTCGGCGATCCGGGCGTTGGCAAAACCGCCATCGCCGAGGGTCTGGCACGCAAGATCATTGAGGGCGATGTGCCCGAAGTGCTGCTGCCCGCCGTCATCTATTCGCTCGACATGGGCGCGCTGCTGGCCGGCACGCGCTATCGCGGCGATTTTGAGGAACGGTTGAAAGCTGTCGTCAACGAACTGGAAAAGCTGCCCCACGCCATCCTGTTCATTGACGAAATCCATACGGTAATCGGTGCTGGCGCGACGAGCGGCGGCGCGATGGATGCTTCGAACCTGCTGAAACCGGCTTTGTCGGGCGGGACGATCCGTTGCATCGGTTCGACCACCTACAAGGAATTCCGCAACCATTTCGAAAAGGACCGCGCCCTGCTGCGCCGGTTCCAGAAAATCGACGTCAACGAACCCACCATCGAGGATACGGTCAAGATTCTCGCCGGGCTTCGCAGTGCGTTCGAAAGCCATCACAAGGTCAAATACACGCCCGACGCGATCAAGTCGGCGGTCGAATTGTCGGCCCGCTACATCAATGACCGCAAGCTGCCCGACAAGGCCATCGACGTGATCGATGAGGTCGGCGCGATGCAGATGCTGGTGCCGCCTGCCAAGCGGCGCAAGACCATCACCTCGAAAGAGATCGAGGCGGTCATCGCCACCATGGCGCGTATCCCGCCCAAATCGGTGTCGAGCGATGACAAGGCAACGCTGGAAACGCTCAGCACCGATCTGAAGCGCGTCGTCTTCGGGCAGAATCAGGCCATCGAGCTGCTCAGCTCCGCAATCAAGCTGAGCCGTGCGGGCCTGCGCGATCCCGACAAGCCGATTGGCAACTACCTGTTCTCCGGCCCCACAGGCGTCGGCAAAACAGAGGTTGCCCGTCAGCTTGCAACCCTGCTCGGCATCCCGCTGCAGCGGTTCGACATGTCGGAATATATGGAACGCCACAGCGTATCCCGTCTGATCGGCGCGCCTCCCGGCTATGTCGGCTATGACCAGGGCGGCCTGCTGACCGATGCCGTGGATCAGCAACCGCATTGCGTCCTGCTGCTCGACGAAATCGAAAAGGCGCACCCGGACCTGTTCAACATCCTGTTGCAGGTGATGGATAATGGCAAGCTGACCGATCATCACGGCAAGACGGTGGATTTCCGCAATGTCATCCTGATCATGACGACCAATGCGGGCGCATCCGACATGGCGCGCGAAGGCATCGGCTTTGGCGATGTCATCAGCAAGGAAGATGCCAGCGAGGAAGCGGTCAAGAAGCTGTTCACGCCGGAATTCCGCAACCGTCTGGATGCCATCGTGCCCTTCAGCTACCTGCCGCCAGAAGTGGTGGCCCGTGTGGTCGAAAAGTTCATCCTGCAACTGGAATTGCAGTTGGCCGACCGCGACGTGCATATCACGCTGGACGATGATGCGAAGGCATGGCTCACCGAACGCGGCTATGACAAGCTCTATGGCGCGCGCCCGATGGGCCGTCTCATTCAGGAGAAGATCAAGCAGCCGCTGGCAGAGGAACTGCTGTTCGGCAAACTCGTCCACGGCGGCGAAGTCCATGTCCGGCTAAAGGACAATGGCCTTGTCTTCGAAATAACGCCCGCCGCGCCCAAGCGCCCGAAAAAGGGCGGCACAAAGAAAGCGGCCGCTGCCAAGGCGAAGTAATAAGAAGGGGCGGTTCGAAAGGACCGCCCTTTTTCTATGGCTGCCTTCTGGAGGCCAGCCATTCGTGGAACGGAAATTAGCAGTCAGCTTCGCGCAACATTTGCGGTCGTTCGACGACGATTTGCATTCCCCTAAAAGCCGACGGTCCGCTTTCCATCACCGGCGAGGTAGGGCAATGTCCGAGAAGTGGGGGGAGCGGACCACCAGTTTTTTGCGCCGCAGTCTTCCTCTACCGCCGCTCCAGATTAAGGCTGATTTGTGGTTGCTGTGAAGCTAGGGTGGAGCATGACCAAAATAATCACAACTGACTTGCGTCATTTTCCAGAAGAAACAGCAATTCTAGGACGAATTCTGAGTGGATACGGCGAACTGGAGTTCGATATCGCCTTTCTACTACAGTTTGCACTTGGCGATGATCGCGATGTTGCTTTCAAATCCTTGTTTGGCATTAGGGGCGAAACGGCGCGAATTGATATTGCTGATAATCTTATGCGTCGTCGCTACAAAGAGGTTGGGCTCGGCGATGACTATGGCGAAGCAATTGGATCGATGCGTCATTGTCTGAAAATTCGAAACCAATACGCTCATTGCCATTTGTCAACGTCGGGGTAAAATTGTGCAAGATTCCGGTGTAAAACTGTACCAGTTGGATTGAACAAAAAGCCTCAGATC
>NZ_JAKKIE010000039.1 GCF_021742065.1 Rhizorhapis sp. SPR117 | reverse complement strand
ACATCAACGTTCCGCCATCCTGACAGGGGGTCCCTTTTGCGTGCCGATAGGGGGTCCCGTTTGGACGCCGATTGACATCGTCGCGGCCTGGGGCATGGGTGTCGACAGCACTGCCATGATCATCGAGTGGGCGGCACGTCGATATCGCCTCGATGCCGTGATTGCAGCCGACCCTGGCGCAGAAAGGCCCGAGACCTACGCCTTTCTGCCGATCTTCCAAAAATGGATGAATGATCGCGGAATTCCCAATCACATCGTCCGCTATCAGCCAAAGCGCTTCAAGAACTGGCCGCCATATTACACGATCATCGAGAATTGCCTCACCAACGGTACGCTGCCCTCGATCAGCTTTGGCGTGAACCACACCTGCAGCCAGAAATGGAAAATTCAGCCTCAAAACAAATGGGTAGAGGAGTGGGAGCCGGCCCAGCGCACCTGGGCCACGGGCGCAAAGGTGCTCAAACTGATCGGCTATGATTCCTCACCCGCAGACAGTCGACGCTATGCCCATCGTGAAGGCCATGTCGATGATCGCTACGATTATCGATATCCTCTTCGCGAATGGAGTTGGACCCGCGAAGACTGCATCCGCCGCATTACGGAGGAGGGCTTGCCGGTTCCCCACAAGAGCGCCTGTATATGCTGTCTCGCAGCTCGCCCTTCAGAGATCAGGACACTTCCGCCCTGGTGCCTCCGCTTGATCGTTCTGCTCGAGGCGCGCGCAGCGCCACGTCTGCGCACTATCGACGGTCTCTGGCGGAAAGGCACCAAAGGGATGCGCGGCCGCGAAGCTCATCCAGGCTCGATGACGGAGTTCATTCGCATCGAAGGACTGCTTCCAGCCAGCGACATCGACAATATCGTCGCCAATGCGCCAGCCGATCTCATCCGCTTCCAGGATGCCGCCGCGTTCGTGCCGGTCGAAGAGCGCGAGCCGCTGCGGAGCTGGCTTGATCGTTTCAACGCTGGCGCCGAGCCCGTGGACGCGATCCTTGAGCGCCGCGCGGCCTGATCAAGCGAGCGAATGATTGATGTCTCCTCGGCACGCTTCATTATGGTGAGACCTGACCATCTACCGATCAAATCCTGATTTGATAACTGCGCATATCGGATCGACTAGGAGGACGCCGTGATAATCTTCACCGCCCATGCTGGCCCGTCGACGAACCTCTCCGACGCGTGTCACGAAGCAACAGACCTCTGCAATCGCCTCGGCGTCGGCATAGACCTGACCTTTGAAGGGCGCGTGATCGCGGTTCGAGCAGGGAATCATCTCTACAACCTCATTCAGGCGCATAAGCACCACGTCGGCGGGCGCTCCTGAAGAGCGCCAATATGCGTCTCGTTGACGAACTCGCCGCGCACCGGATGCTGTATGTCCGAGCCCTTCCGACGCTCCCCGACATCCTCCTGATCGACATACCGCCGCGCTTCGCCGCGCCAACCCTCCCGATGGGCCGCTACTATCCCATCATCCTCGAGACCCCGACAGAACTCTTGGAGATGGAAGCGTTTCTCCACGCCGAGCGCCCAACCGCGATTCCGCCGAACCTCTTCGATCGGCGGTCCTCGGCTCTCCTGACCGAAGACATCATCTTCGCCCGCTATGCGCCTCCAGGGCCCGCATGGCCTTGGCTATTGCTGTGCTGCTGGCCCGCGGCTTACCGTTCCCTGGTCCCGTCCGAGAGCGATCAATTCGCACGCGAAATTTATACGATCGAGCTCTTCGCGACCCTCGCCGACTTGGAAGCCACCGAAATGCTTCTCTTGGAAACGCTCGGGACGCAGCAGGTGCTGCAGATCAAATATCTCGCTGATAACGAGGGAAACGCCTGAGCGTTGGTGCGGTCCTATCCGTTCGGCAAGACGGGCATCGGTGCACCCGCCGCCCTGATCACGCGATACATGTCGGCGCGCACGCCCATCAGGTCGGAAAGCCACCGCAGATATGCCAGCGCCTCCACAAAGGTCAAATCCGCCAAGGCATCGTGGAGGCTTCGCTGATAGTGGCACCCCGGGCGGTCGATCAGTTCCATCAGGTCCCGAGCAGCGTCGCTCTCCAGCATATCGAGGCCCAGATCATGATCGGAAGCCACACCGAGCACCAGATCCGCCAGTTCTTGGCTATCATAATAGCCGCCATCCAGACCCTGCCGCAGCGAAAGGGATGCAAGCTGCCGCTGCCGTTCATCCGTCTCAGGATCCTCGATCACATCAAGCAGAGGCAGGTTGAAATCATAGGTCCGTAGCAGCGAAGCAATCATGGTTTCCTCCATGTCCGTTAAGAACATAATCGGAACGCGATTGCAAGAATCGGCTCACGCGTGGCACATCGCAATCGAGAGGGAATACTGAACATGATGCCTACGATCCACTCGCGCCATCTCCGAACAGGCGCATCACGGCCGCGTCCGCCTGTGATTCGGCCATGACGAACGGCCCATATCGTCGGCTGACGGGCATACTTCGATCAAACGGACGCAGTTCGGTCCTAGAGACCGATGACGGCGAAATAGTCCGCCTTGCGACCTCTGATGACCATACCGTCCACGATGGAACCCGCGTCATCGTCGAAGGCCGGATGTCCGGACCGGACCTCCTCAAGCTCGTCTGGATCGGGTCGGCAACCGTCTAGTCGGTCACACTCGCCGATCTTGAGCACGACCTGCCTCGCGACCGATGCGAAACCAATCGGCAAGCCATTTTGGCTTACCAGAACCTTTCCCCGAAGTAGTGCGACATGCGCGCCTCCTGCGCGCTCCAAGGTAGCAAGCCGATCCCAGCAAATTTGGTGGTCGCGCGGGTGAGGTAAGGAAAGCTGCGGTGGGGAGGGCGGTCGCGCGGCGCGTGTCCGCCGCGTGGATGACGTTTCGCGTTTTGCATCACGCCTGCTGCTCCCGGGATCTTCGACGTCGCCGGGATCGTCCGCGGATACCACCTCGCTGCATCGATAATCCCGAGTTGGAGTCTCTCCAGCCTCATCAATCCAGACGGCGAACCACGCGGCCATGAAGAGGACTGGCGGCGAACAAGGCGCGCCAGCCGCAGCGGCGCGCCAGGCGGAGCCGTCCGCGCCATAGAGGAGAGAAGGACTTGAGAGAGTGTCGCCGGAAATGAGTTCCGAGCGATACTCGAAAGGTTAAGTCCATGAATATCGGTGAAATTCGGAACGTGAACGGTCGTCTGATGGGATCGATCGCCACTCGCACGATCGACCTCCCCCGCATTGGTCTGCGGATGGTCGAGAGCGACAACGAGCGCGCACCCGTATGCGAAGTCGTTGCCCTCAACGTGGCGCGCCGCTGGGTGCAGATCGGCGCCCTGTGGAAGGCCTATTCAAAGCGCACGGGCGAGGAGTTCCTCGCGGGCAGCATCGACGATCCGAGCCTGCCTGAACCGCTGCCGGTCGCCCTGTTCCCGACCGAGAATGGCGGCTTCATGATCGCATGGCGTCGCGAGACCGTCCGCGCCGAATTTGGCGGAGGCTTCGGCGCTACGCCCGCCAACAGCCCGCTCGGTGGCGGCTTCGGATCTCCGCAGCGCAGCTATGATGAGCGTGCTGGCGGCGGCTTCGGGGAGAGCACGGCCGGCGACGACGGCTCGCTGGTCGGCGCGGGTGCGGATCTCGACGACGACATCCCGTTCTCCTGAGCACCAAGGGCTGAATCTCAGCCTCAGCCGGGCCGGGGGAGCGCTGAGCCGCTTCTCCGGCCCTTTGGCTTCCCCAGATCCGAAGGAATTGCATCATGGCCAGCAAGGCACAGTCGCGCCGCGTCAGCAGCTTGGCGGACCTCAAGGAACTTTACGCAGAACAGATCGCGACGCCCGAGTTTCAGGCGTCATTTGGTGATCCGATCCCGCTCTCGATCGTCGAGCCCGGTGAAGAGCCGGGCGAACATGATATGCCGAACCCCTTCGCGGCGCAGGCGGAATGCGGTGGCATCATCGCCGCCATCTTCGATCTGTTCGCCGGAACACGGCTCGAAGCGCTCGCCCCTGAGATCGCTTGGGGGTTCGTGAACAGCTTCCACTTCGTCGCGACGAAGCTGGAGCGCCGCGAGGACAGTCTCGCTTCGGAGATCGGCGACATGGTGCGCCGTCCCGACATGAGCGAGGTGTTCAGCAGCCAGCTCGAAGAAAAGCAGCTCCTGTGCCGATCGACCACCGAGCAACGCGACGCGATCGAATGCATGCGCGACTATGCCGCCGAAATGTATCGTGCGCAGTCCGGCTGGCCTTGGTCGCCGGCCCGCGGCTCACGCGCATCCTCTGCCTCGACGGCAAGCGTGATCGCGGCCCAGGACTTCCTGCGGGAACGTGCGCTCGCCGAACGCGAGAAGCATGTCCCGCAAGGGCCGATCGTCGTCTTCTCGGGGCCGGCGCAGTGGCACGACTGGGAGATGCTCTGGCGCAAGCTCGACGAGGTCCATGCGCGCGTTCCGCACATGACGCTGGTCACGACAGGCCAGCGCAAGGGAGCCGACGCGATCGCCGCTGCATGGGCTGCCCGCGCCGACGCCCGAGTGCCCGTGGTTGCCTATGGCCTCTACGGGACGGGCAAGAAGACCGCCTTCACACGTAACCGCAAGCTTGCCGAACTGAAACCGGTCGAGGCGGTCCTCTGCGAGGGCTCCGGACTTCAGGCCAACCTCTATCAAACACTGCGGAAGGCGGGCGTTCCCATCCATGCTTTCCGCAAGGTTGATCAGGCTCCGGACACGCAGCTGCCCCTGCCAAGGCCTGCCGCTCGGGGCTTCGGAAGACGTTCGCAGGCCGATCAACTCTCTGCGGCGGCCTAACGAAGGCCCATTATCCGCGTAGAATATCGAGCCGGTCACTCCGTGGCCGGCTCTTCCCTCCAACGGAGGTGGTCATGAGCCGGCACACCCTTCCACCATTGCTCAATGACGGTCCCCATCCACTCGCTGTCGCGATCGGATGGGATCCCCCATTGGCGACCTTCTTCGCCGTGGTGTCGCGGCCCGGCGGGGACGACGACGAGGACGATATCATCCTTTGGGTCGGCACCGATTATGCTGAACTGCCGGAAGTCCGGGCAGCCATCGAGGCGGTGCGCCCCTATGCGGCCATACCGGACGATCTGGTTTCCCTGCTGGAGAGCGATCGCCTTAACGAGGGCGCGCGACCGCGCCCGGTTTGGCTCACCTGATACCCGCGATCATCTCGATGCTACTCGATGGGCCGGCCGCGGCTTCGCGCGCCGGCCCTTTTTTTGCTGCGCGCGAAGTGTCGGCAGCCTCGCCTTGGCGAGCGCAGCACGGCCGACACGGACGAAGCGCCCGCGTTACCCGTGCGATCCGAGGGGCGTCGAACCCCCCGAATCGCAGCCTCTTCCTCTCTCTCAACTCTTCCAAGGATGGCACGGGGTCAGCACCGGCCTCAAGGACGGCGGGGCCCCACCATTTTCTTTGGCGGATCAGGCGGAGGCGCGCTCCTTCGACCTTGGAGGGCCGCCAAAGAAAATCGTGACCCCCACCGCCGCTTCGCGGTCGCGGACAGGCTCGCGATCCTTGACCCCTACGCTCAGAGCCCGTGCCGGGGATGAGCCTCATCGATCAGTGTTGAAGGAGGCAAGCATGTGCAGGGTGCTCAACAAGCGCGTGGTCGGATTGCCGCGTGGCGCGGTCTATATCGGACGCGGCAGCAAATGGGGCAATCCGTTCGTCATCGGACGGGACGGGGATCGCGCGACTGTCATCGCGAAATATGAGCGTTGGCTGCGCACGCGGCACGATCTATTGCGCGCGCTGGACGAACTGCGCGGCAGGGATCTCGTGTGCTTCTGCGCGCCGCTGGCATGTCATGGCGATGTGCTGCGACGGCTTGCGAACGCCACGCGCGAAGAGCGTATCGCATGGTGGGGAGCGGCGGCATGACCCATGATCGAGAACCTGCCGAGCCTGGCGGCTCTGCAGCGTTCTCAGTCCCATTTTAGGGCGCTGGAGCGCCGAGGGGCGTCAAGGACGGCGGGGCCCCACCATTTTCTTTGGCGGATCAGGCGGAGGCGCGCTCCTTCGACTTTGGAGGGCCGCCAAAGAAAATCGTGACCCCCACCGCCGCTTCGCGGTCGGCTTCGCTCGATCCTTGACCCCGTCGCTCGGCGCCCGTGCCGACGGAAGAGCCTCTTTCAATTCAAAGGAGGCTATCGTGGCTCAGTTCAAGCGCAGCATTCGGGACTTCAGGGACATCGCCGCTCTCATCGCCGAGGAGACAGGACAGGCGAACGACAACTTCGCGACAGCCTTCGCTTCCGACCTCGACGGGGTCCGCTTCGGCCGTGGCGACGAGGAAATGACCACCGACATGCCGGATGCGATGCAGGCCCAGCTCGCCGTCGAGTTGATCATCGCCACGATCTTCGATGTCCTTCGCGACACACGCCTCGAACGCGCAGCCGAACGCATCGCATGGGGCGTCGTTCACAGCTTCCACCGGGTATCGAACGAATGGTCCGGCATCGCCGACAAGGCCGTTCGAGAGGTGCAGGACCTGCTCAAGTCCGTCGACGGTTCGGAAATCCACAGCGTCGAACTCGAAGCCGCACGGGACGCTGTGGCGTTCCTCGACGAAGCGACCGACGCTCTCGCCTGCATGCGGGACCATGCCGCCGCAACATACCGTGTCGAGGTTGGCCGTCCGTGGTCAGCGCCGAAGGCGACGCTGGTGTCCTCAAAGCGCACCCACGCCGTCATTCAGGGCACCGATTACCTCGCAGCACGTCGCCAAAGGCGGATAGGGCAGCACCATCCCGAAGGCCCGCTGGTCGTCTTTTCCGGAGGCAAGCGGTGGAGCAACTATAGGCCGATCTGGAAGGCGCTGGACGAGATGAGGGCGATCCGGCCGAGGATGGTTCTGCTCACCACCGCGCAGGACGCAGGCGCGGACGCGATCGCCGAAGCGTGGGCCGCGCGGACCAAGACGCCGCTGGTCAAGCTTGGCCTCGATGTTCCGCGCTGGGGGCCGAAGCGGGCCGGGTTCGTCCGCAACGACCAGATCGCGCGGTTGCAGCCAGCGGACGCAATCGTCGCCGAGGGAACAGGCGTGCAGGCGCAACTGGTCCGGGTGCTGCGCTCCATAGGCATCGCGCCGACATTGCTTACACTCTACGGCGGTCCGGCGGATTGGGCCTGCTGATCCGGCGATGCGCGGGGCCGCTTCGGGATGCTTCCCGGATCGGTCCCGCTTTCTCTTCTGTCGATCCAGCAATCGTCGCCTTCCGGGGACCAGGCGCGCGCGCACCTGGTCCCGTCAGGCGACGATGCGACACCTACGGTGCCGGCCTCCTGTGCGCGGCTCCGCCGTGCTCGTCGCTGGGTCATCCCTTCGGGATGAATCGGGCGCTCAGGCGCCCTGCGCCGGCACGGCCTTGAGCGCCGCAATCGCAGGTGGTCCGCCGACGCGTATCGCCTGCGCCAGAATATCGCGGAACTCGCGTTCCGTCAGTCTTTCGATCTCCAGCTCCGGCACCAAACCGGCGTATCGGCCCCGCAAAGCGCGGCGCGCGCTCTCGACTTCGTCGTCGAGCTTCCGCCGACGCGCTTCGAGATCGGCAAGTAGTTCTCGTTCACTCTTCTTGGGCATTTCCACGATCCTTCTCATGGGTCTGCCCGCCAACCCATGACATCGCTCAACGGAGCGTCCGTTGCAACCCAGCGCAGGTGATAGCCGGCGCTCCGCCGGCGATGAAAAGCTTCTCCCTGAGCGATTCCAGCGCCCGCCACCCCTGACGGACATATCTCCTGCCTCGGCCGCTCGTGCGCAGCTACGTTCGGTCCGATCAGCGGTGCTTTGCTGTTAACCCCGAACCCCTGCGGGGCTCGGGGGCAAAGCAGGGCGCTCTCACATCTCGACATCAGACTGAGCCTCATCGCCAAAGCATGACGCTGGGTGTCCATCGGCCGTCAAGGATCAGCGGTCCCCCCAATTTTGCCGCCGCTCCGCTACGCTCCGCGACAACAAAATCGGTTCCCCCGCTGCCCGCTGCGCGGCGGCTGCGCCGTCCCTGACTGCCTCAACACCGCGTCCCGATGCTTCCATCCTCATCTGATGGAGATGGGGAGCGCCTGACGATGGAGGCTCTCATGGACGATTTCGAGGACAATTTCTCTACCATATTCTCTGCCCCAATCTGCCCGACCTGCGCGACAAGCTTCGACTCGGATCAATATGACGACGTCGATGACTGCGCGCGTTGCTCGAACTGCGGCACGACCTACAAGATACCCGACGATTGCCGGCCGCTTCACCCGGAAGACAACGCCGAACATGCCTTCTTGGAGACCGCTCAGTCCGTCGCTCTCGACCAGTTCCGGGCCGACGCCAAGCGGGTCTCCGAGGCAATGATGCGCCAGACCGCCGGCGGAACCTACGAGATGTATGAGCGCTGGTTCACCGAGGCCCTAGAGCCCTATCTCGACGACCTCGATCCGGCGCTGCGCCACCACGCCATCGCGATCGCCCGCGACCTCGGTTACATCGACGATCCCGACGTTATTGCGGCAGGATTCGGTCCCGGCCTCTGCTCCATATCCGGCATCGAGGAACACTATTGTCACTGCGGCCGGCACGAATGACCAACCCCGGGATCGGGCCTTGCGCCCGGTCCCTTTTCTTTTGTCGCTTGACCTCCCTTCGGCTCGCTCGCGTACCGCGCGGACCGTTCGGTCCGCACGCCGCTACGCATTGCCGGGGTCTCCCGACCGAGAGGAAAAATCTCTCACAGACTTCCCATCCTGTCGGACGGCCGAGCCCGCCTCAAGGACGGCGGGGCCCCACCATTTTCTTCGGCGGGCCGAGGCCAGCGCTCTCCCTTTGACGTCGTGGGCGCCGAAGAAAATCGTGACCCCCACCGCCGCTTCGCGGTCGCTTCGCGATCCTTGACCCGGTCTCGGCCGCCCGACGCCCGCTCCGCTGTCATTCAAGACAGCAGGAGGCCCACATGCAGATCATCTCGACCATCGCCGCTTACGATCATGCCGGGTTCATGGCCGCAATCGCGTGCGCAGAGCGTCGCGCTCTCCATAGCTACTTCGACCAGCACGTGATCGAGGACCCCGAAAACGGCTACATCGCCATCGACCAAGGCGACTATGACGCGCTGCCGATGACGATCATCGACCGGGTGGTCCACACAGTCCCCGGCGGCATGTCCGACGAGTTCTGAAATGACAGGGAGGGGCGGTAACGCCTCTCCTTTTTTTGTTCGAGCACACCAACATGAAGAGGCTGTCGATCACCTTGTGGGGAAGCCCCGCCCGTGCCCGGACGAGGCTACGCAGCGACGCTGTCGCTGCGAAGAAGGAACGCACGCCCGGAGGCGTTTGTAATGCACCCCACGCACGGGTGCTGCGGCGATAAACGCCTGCGAATCAATGGTTTGCTTTGGGTGCCACGGGAGCCATCGGCACCATGAATTGGCATCCGTGGCACCCAGGACAGCATTTGACCGCGATGAAGCCCAGCATTTCCGCCATTTCAATGCGGGTGCCATGGCACACAGTCATTTTTATTGAGAGTCCGGGCGACTTCGGCTATAAGGACGACGCTTCATGACTTCCGGCATCGGGGCTCCACCTGTGGAGCGCCGATATGTTTCGAGTAAGTGTGCGGGTCGACGCCGACCTGTACCAGCGACTTTCCCGCCGGGCCGCCGGCGCTGATCTCTCCCTTTCCGACTTCGTTCGATCGGTCCTGACGCAGGCTGCGGACCCCGGCGGGCGGTACATCTATTCCTCGCAGGACGAGATACTCGCCACCTGCATTCAGATCCTCTCGATCGTCGCAACCGCCACTGGGCAGCAGTCGCCGAAGGCTCTCGAACAGGCGAAAGCGGGCGCCCGCGATATGCTCCTTCAGCGCGGCCTGCTCGGTCAGGAGGGCGCCCGGTGAGCATCTTCCGCAACGACACGCTCGGCTCCTGGACACGGGGTGGTCAGGCTATCGTCCACAACGTCCGGATGACCACCCAGGTCTTCTTCCAGACCATGGTTGCTGGGCTGGTGATCTGGGTCATGGGGATCATCTGGTACGCGCTTGAGAAATCCAGCGACTACGAGCGCTTCGTGCTGATGAAGCTCGTCGAGGCAAGCTTCAAGGTCGACGCGGCCGCCGGCACCAACGACCCCGTGCTCTTCAAGACGCCGGCCGGAAAACAATATTGGACGTCTTCCGATTGGCTGATGGCATCGAGCCTCGCCAAGAAGACGCTTCACAGCTTCGAACTCTACCTTATCCATGGTGCCCTAGTCTCCGGGATATTCGCGCTCGGCGCGCTCGCCTGGGCCTGGTTCTACTTCACGCGAACAGGAAAGGGACTTGGCTCCAATCAGTATCTGCGCGGGGCGCGGTTCGGCACCCTCCGGCAGGTGAAGCGGGCGCTGCTCTGGCAGAAGAAGGGGGGGCTCACGATCGGGGGCGTCACCGTTCCGGAAGCCTTCGAGCCCGAGCATATTCTCCTGTGCGGGGCTCCCGGGACGGGCAAGACCAACCTCATCATCAAGATGCTCGACGGGATCCGCAAGGCGGGAAAGCGCGCCATCGTCTACGACACCGCGGGCACATTCGTGGAAAAATTCTATCGGCCCGAAGTCGACTCGCTCCTCAATCCGCTCGACCAGCGGACGGCGCGCTGGTCGCCGTGGGTCGACGTGCCACGGGACTATCATTACGACCAGATCGCGGAGTCGACGATCCCCGATAAAACCGGCGATCCCTTCTGGGCGAAGGCAGCACGCGGGACCCTTGTCGCGGTCATGCGCAAGCTCGCCAAGCAGAAGCATACATTCGTTTCCGTCCTGCTTGACCGGCTGCTGCGCTCCAAGCTGAGGGATCTCGCAGCCTTCGCGGCGGGTACGGATGCCGCCGCCTTCATCTCCACCGAGGGGGAGCGCACGTCCGCCGGCATCCAGGCTGAACTCGCGTCGGTGATGCGCAGCTTCGCCTATCTCGATGACACCGAAGATGGCTTCTCCATCCGCGACTGGGTGGAGACGGGGGCGGCCGGCAGCTGGCTGTTCATCACCGTCAAAGCGGACCAGCTTCCTTCTCTCAGACCCCTGATCACGGTTTGGCTCGACATCGCGATCTCGGCGATCATGAGCCTCGTTCCTGATCGCGACCGGCGGCTCTATTGCGTGATCGACGAGCTGCCGACACTCCAGAAGCTGCCGTCCCTGTCCGACTTCCTCGCCCGCGCCCGCAAATATGGCGGGTGCGGCATTTTGGGCTTCCAGTCCTATCCCCAGCTGGAGGCCACATACGGCATCCAGGATGCCGCAGCGATCACCGGCTATTGCTCGACCTGGGTCGCGCTGCGCGCCAACGACTCCCCCACCGCCAAGCATGTCTCCGAGAATCTCGGCCAGGTCGAGCAGGTCGAGGCGAACGAAGGCATGTCCTATGGCGTCAACGATATGCGGGACGGTGTGAACCTCTCGCGCATGCAGGTGACCCGGCCGCTGGTGATGCACACCGAGGTCACCAATCTCCCCAACCTGTCCGGTTTTCTCCGCTTCGGGCGCAATCTCCCGGTGGTTCGGTTTGCCGACCAATATAACGAGGTCGCCTCTTTGGCCGAGCCATTCGTCGAGCGCACGACGCCGCCGGTCCGTCTCTCGCAGGCCAGCAAGCTCATAAGGCTGGCCCATGCGGAGGCGCGGATCCGTGAACAGATGGAGCGGGAACAAAAACAGGGGAATCCGCCGCCGCAGGACAAGCCAAGGCCGGACCGGAAAGCCGCGCCGCCGTCCGACAAACAGCCGGACCTCTTCGCGCCGGGCATACCTGTCGATCAGGAAGATCAGGTCGATGCCATCCTCTCCGCTGGCGAGGGTGAGATGCCCGTCCCTGTCAGCGTCGCCTGGGATATTCTCGCGGCCCGACAAGGCGATATCAAATCGGATCTGGTTCAGCACGGTCAGGCGAACGGCCCGCGTGAACCGGCGAGGCCGGCATGATCAATCCCGTCCGCCTCAAGGGCACGCCCGCCAACATCGCCCGCTATTATACGGTCGGCGACTACTACACCAAGGGAGCCGAAGAGCATTCCGAATGGGACGGCAAAGTTGCCGCCGAGCTTGGCCTCGAAGGCAAGGTTGATCACAAAATTTTCAAGGAGCTGCTCGCCGGCAAGGTCGGCGATCAGCAGCTAGGGCGGCATCGTCAGAACGGTGAGATCGAGCATCACCCGGGATGGGACTTTTCGGTCAACGCTCCCAAGTCGATCTCGATCATGGCGCTGGTGATGGGCGACGAGCGCATCCTCGCCGCTCATGAGCGCGCCGTCACCGCCGCCCTCGACTATCTGGAAGAACACGCCACGCTCCGCCGGCGCGATGAAGGGGAGATACTGCACGAAACAACCGGCCGCCTGATCATCGCCCGTTTCACTGAGCACGCATCGCGGGAGCGTGATCCCCATCTCCATACCCACGCCGTGGTCATGAACATGACCAATCGCGAGGATGGAGCACCGATGGCCAGCCTCGAAACCCGGGCCATGTTCGCCGAGCAGATGGTCGCCGGACAGGTTTACCGCAATGAGCTGGCCCGCGATCTTCTCGAGCAGGGTCATGAAATAGAATTCGACGCCCGCACGGGACTCTTCGAACTGGCCAACTTCCCGAAGGAGCTCCTTCAGGAATTCTCCCAGCGCGGCGAACAGATCAACGATCACGCAAAGGAGCATGGCTTCTCGGGCCAGGCCGAAAGGCAACGGTCCTTCTATGCCACGCGACCCCCCAAGGTGAAAATCGGCCTCGACGATCTGCATCGGCAATGGACGGATCGATCGCAGCCGCACCGCCCATTTCTGGAATCGGTCGCCACTAAGGCCGAGCAGAAGGAGGAGCGCCCCTCCGAGGCCGATCCGGTCATGGTCGGAAGAGCCGCCCTATTCGGCATTCGTCAGGCGGAAACCCGGGAAGCCGTCAACAACCGCGGCCGTATCTTGAGGCTCGGCCTTGCCAGCCATGTCGGCGATGTGCGCCTTTCGGATCTGCTGCCACAGGTCGAGATGCATGAAGAGCGCCGCAAGCTGCTCGCCACGCGCGCGCCTACGGGGGATCAGACCCTCACCCGTGGGCGGACGACACGGCGAACCGCCCGCCTCGAACTCGCGCTCACCCAGCACCTGGCTTTGTCATTGAATGATGCCCGGCCGATTGCCTCATCGGATCGTCTCCTCCTGGCTCTCGAAAGTGCAGGGCTCAAGCCGGCACAGGAACAGGCCCTGGTCGATGTCGCGACATCGCGTGACCGCGTGTCTGGCATTCACGGCGTCGCCGGTTCAGGCAAATCGACGCTGGTGAGGACGCTCAAAGACGCTGCCGAACCGGGCACGACGCTGTTGGCGCTCGCACCGACATCGTCGGCAGCAGCCGACCTGGGTCGGAAAGCGAATATCGAGTCGCGGACCGTCGCCAGCCTGCTCGCCGGAGGCGGCCACGGCCTCACGGACCGGCACGTCCTTGTCGTCGATGAGGCAGGCCAGCTCGGCAACCGGCAGGCTCTTCGCGTTCTCGAGATCAGTCGCGCGACCGGCGCCCGGGTGCTCCTGCTGGGGGACAACAAGCAGACGGGCGCCATCGAGCAGGGGAAGGCCTTCTGGCTACTTCAGAAGCTGGGAATGCCTACCGCACAGCTCACCGAAGCAATCCGTCAGGAAACGAAGGTGATGAAGGCTGCGGTCGCGCAGGCGCGTGCCGGAGACTATGCGGCATCTATCACCAGCCTCGACAAGGTCATGAGCGGCGAGACCGCCGACAAGCTCGCTAAGGGGCTCGTCGAAGAATGGACGCGGCTCAAGCCGGAGAACCGGGCCAATACCAACATCCTCGTCCTCGACAATGCCACTCGGCTCATCGTCAACACCCAGATCCGGGAGACCCTGAAGAGGGAAGGGGTCGTCGCCGCCGAAGACACCCGACTCTCCGTCCTGACCGCGTCCGGCATGACCGACGAGGAAAAGCGCAATGCCCGCTTCTATTCCGGCGGGCAGGTCGTGACCTTCGGCCGTGATATCGCCGGCGCGGGGATCGCACGCGATACGGAATATCGCGTCATCGGGCTTGGACGCGATGCCAACGGCCGCCAGATGGTCCGGCTCGTTGACGAAAATGGGCGCACCATCCGCTGGGATCCTCGGCTCGGTTCAGCGCGCCGGGTCAATGTGTTCAATCGGGAGGAGCGCGACCTGGGCGAGGGAGATCGCATCCAGTGGCGGCTGGCGAACAAGGACCTGCATCTCAAGAACGCTGAGCGGGGTACCGTCGAGAAGCTGGATGGAACGATCGCCACAATCCGCTGGGATCGTGACGAGCGCGTACAGAAGGTCGATCTCTCGGTCCATAAGACCTGGGATCATGGCTACTCCGAAACGGTCTACTCCGCCCAGTCGAAGACATACGATCGCGTCTACGTGCTGGCGCCCGTCAACTCAGGCCTCGTCAACGGCCAGAATTATTACACGGCGATCACGCGGGCTCAGTATGGCGTGAAGCTCTGGACCGAGGACGTGAAGCGGCTCGCGCAGCGGCTGGCCCAGCGTTCCGGAGAAAAGACATCGTCCCTCGAAGGCCTTGGCCGCCTCGATCGCGACAAGCACAGCCAGTTTTCGGAACGTCATCCGGATCATTTGCGTGAGACGCGCGAGGAGCAGGAGAAGGCCAGGCAGGAGCGTCGCGACGCCATGCTCGAGCGGCAGCTCGCTCGCCGCGGCCCATCGCACAGCAGCTTGGCCGACCGCCTTGCGGGCGGAGCGAGAAGCATCGCCGAGGTGCTGGATCGCTTCCTGCAGTCCGTCCTCGATCGGGGCGGTGCGGCCGATCCGCACGACGCGCGAGAGGCGCATGACGATCGCGCGTCCCCGGCGCCCAGCCAACAACCTGAACCCTCCCATGGCCCAGAGCGATGACAGGACATCGACCATGTTGCTTGCCATACTGACCGTGCTGCTGATCGTCGCTGCGCTGATCGCGCGTGCGGCACATATTCCGCTTCGCCATCGGTGGAGACGCCGACAGGCGAGGACCATGTGCATCGCACTTCACGGTCCCGACCGCTCCCAGCCGCCGGGGCGCATCTATGCGCGATTGCGGGCTATGGATGCGCTCGCATTCGAGGAGCTGCTTCTCGAGAGTTTCGCGATGCGAGGCCACAAGGTGGTGCGCAATCATCGTTATACGGGCGACGGCGGCGTTGATGGACAGGTGACGATTGGCGGCGAGACCTGGCTCATCCAGGCCAAGCGCTATGCCAGTGCGATCCGGCCTGAGCATGTGGAAGCGTTTGCGTTGCTCTGCAGACGCCGCGGGATGCCTGGAGTTTTCATCCACACGGGGCGGACAGGTGGACTGAGCCGCAGCCTCATCGATCGTCATCAGCATGTCGAACTGATCTCGGGTGAGCGGCTGATTGCTCTCCTCACCGGCGGACAACTCGCGCTCAAGGGAGTTGGCATATGAGCGGCTGGCAACAGGCTTCCCGCAGATTGCTGCCGCTGTGTCGCCATGCGGCGATCCTGCTTCCCGCGATCATGTTGTGCGATCTCTCTGCGGCTGTCGCTAGCCCGAGCACGCGTTCGATGAATGAGCGTGAAGTGGCGCGCTGCATCCAGAAGGCAGCCGAAGGTAGACTGTGGCTGGAGAGGACGCTCTGGGGCCTTCGGGACCAGGAGGGGGGCTGGGTCGGCGCCGAGGTACGAAACACCAACGGCTCGCACGATCTTGGTCCTCTTCAAGTCAATAGTTGGTGGGTCTCGAAGATCGCCGCCACTACGGGCCGGCCGGCCGCGCACGTACGATGGTGGCTCACCCACGACGCCTGCTTCAATGTCAGCGCCGCCCGTTGGATATTTCTGTCCGGCTTGGCTGCCACCCGGGACTACTGGAGCGCGGTCGGCGTCTATCACAGCCCAACGGAATGGCGCCAGCGTCGCTACGCAGCCAGCGTCTCGCAACATCTCAAACAGCGATTTGGCGAGCATGTCTTCGCTGTCGCCAGCGTTAGTCCGGTGCCGCGATGAGACGCGCCCGCCTCGAGACTACCGCCTATGGTGATTTGCAGCCACCGGCGCACGGCGAAATCGCACCTCCGGAAAAGCCGTCGCCTGCTCGCGAAGCAGGTCGCGACGATCGTTGGGTCATACGGCGGAGCGCCCTTTCGCGCCAACTGGTCCTTGAGGCGCAATCCTTCTTCGAAAACGGGCTGCAGCGATCGGTCTCCGAAAGCGAAGCGCGCAACCTGCTGGGCAACCTCGGCGATTATATGTGGATCCTGGTCAAATGGGAGGTCGGCCCATTCGAGCCGGGTCCTGAGAAAACTTTAGGCAGGCAGCGTGGCCCCTCCCGCAAGGTCCGAAGACCAGAGATCGCGTCTCGGCCGCGCGGACGGCCTCGAAAAACTCCGAAGCCGGATTCTGATTAGTCGTTGCTGATCCAATTGGCCCCCGGGGAAGGAGCCGCGAGGCGGCCCGGGAAGGGAAATATCTCGTTCGCGATATGGGAAATTAATGGCAAGACCGCGTAAACCGAAACCTAAAGCACCTCGTCGCGACCGGTCGACGACGGGGCACAAAGCCGTTCTCTACGCCCGTGTTTCCACACCGGAACAGGAGAAGGAGGGGTTCTCCATCGACGCCCAGGTGAAGCTCATTCGCGAATATGCGGCACAGCAGGGACTTACCGTCGCCGAGGAATATGTGGACGTCGAAACGGCGAAGAAAACGGGCCGGACGCAGTTCGAGGCGATGCTCAAATATCTCAGAGCGCACGCCGCGGTCCGTCACTTGCTCGTCGAGAAAACGGATCGGCTCTACCGGAACCTGAAGGATTGGGTGACGCTAGATGACTTCGATATCGAGATTCACTTAGTCAAGGAAGGGACTGTCCTCTCGCGCGATTCCCGATCGTCGGAAAAATTCATGCATGGGATCAAGGTCCTCATGGCCAAGAATTACGTCGACAATCTCTCGGAGGAGGCCCGCAAGGGAATGTTGGAAAAGGCGAAACAGGGTATTTGGCCGTCGGTCGCCCCGATCGGCTATGCGAATGTTGTCGGCCCTGTTGGTAAGAAGATCATCGTGCCAGACTCGGATGCGGCGCCGCTTGTGACGCGCGTCTTCGAATGGTTCGAGACGGGAAACTATTCTCTCAAGGAAGTGACGAAAATGGCTCGCGCGGCGGGGCTGAGATACCGTAGGAGCCAGCTTCCCGTCGGTATCAGCACCATCCATTTCATGCTGCGCAATAGGCTCTACGCCGGCGCCTTCGAATGGGCGGGCCGGCTATATCAAGGTAATCACGAACCGCTAGTCACGACCGAGACTTGGGAAAACGTCCAAGAGGTTCTGGATGGTCGCAGCATCAGTAACGTCCGGGCGGCGCCAATGCGCTTCGCCTTCACCGGGCTCATCACCTGCGGCCACTGTGGGTGCGCGGTGGTGGCCCAGATGCAGCGCGGCCGGTACGTTTACTACCACTGCTCAGGATTCAAGCAGAAGTGCCCGGAGCGATATGTTCGCGAGGAAACGCTCACCCACGCGTTCGCTCAACATCTCGCCCGCCTTCGAATGGATGACAGTGTGTTCGCCCTCATCGAACGAGTGGTTCGCGAATCGCATGTCGATAGAAGCAGGGAGCGGCTCGAGACAATATCCCGTCTACGCGCTGATTTGGACCGGCTGCAGCAGCGATTGGACGCGCTCTACATCGATCGCCTCGATGGGCGAATAACGACGGACACGCACGACCGTATGGCAACAACCTGGCGTGAGGAGCGGGAGCGGTGCCAGCATGAACTGGAGATACTCTACAAGGCGGAGGATGGGTATGTCCAAGACGCAGTTGCTCTGTTCGATCTCGCCCGCAAAGCTCACCAAACCTTCGGTACCCAAACGCCCGATGCCAAGAACAGCGCTTTGAACTTGTTGGTTTTAAGTAGCACATGGGCAAACGGCATCCTCACAGTGACGTTCCGCGAACCCTTCGGAATGCTTGAGCAGATTTCCATCTGACCGCCGTCTCCCGCGCCACAGATGAATTCGGAATGGTCTCGCACCGTCGTGCCTCCCGCTGTAGGAGGAACGGAGGAGAAAGCATTCGGCATCAGGTAGGCAGGAAATTCAATGGCGAGACCACGCAAACCCAAGCCCGCGCCCGTACGCCGTGGCCGGCCAGCTGCGGAACAGAAGGCTGTTCTCTATGCCCGTGTCTCAACGGCTGAGCAGGAGAAGGAGGGCTTCTCGATCGACGCGCAGGTCAAGCTCATACGGGAATATGCCGAGAAGCAGGGCCTGGCGATCACTGAAGAATATGTCGATATCGAATCCGCCAAGAAGACCGGCCGCACTCAGTTCGAGGCAATGCTCAAATTTCTAAGAGCGCGTGCTGGCGTCCGTCATGTCCTCGTCGAGAAGACGGACCGGCTCTATCGGAACCTGAAGGATTGGGTGACGCTCGATGATTTCGACATCGAGATTCATCTGGTGAAGGAAGGAACCGTCCTCTCGCGGGATTCCCGATCATCTGAGAAGTTCATGCACGGGATCAAGGTCCTGATGGCAAAGAACTACGTAGACAACCTTTCCGAGGAAGCTCGCAAAGGAATGCTGGAGAAGGCAAAGCAGGGCATGTGGCCCTCGGTCGCTCCTATCGGCTATGTCAATGTTGTCGGTCCGCTCGGAAAGAAGATTATCGTCCCGGATACCAACGCTGGCTCAATCGTGGCACGCGTCTTCGAGTGGTTCGAAACGGGAGCATATTCGCTCAAGGAAGTGACCAAGATGGCTCGCGATGAGGGCCTGAGATATCGGCGAAGCCAGCTTCCCATCGGAGTCAGCACGATTCATTTTATGCTCCGCAATCGGCTCTATGCTGGAGCCTTTGAATGGGCGGGGCGCCTTTATCAGGGCACACACGAGCCCTTAGTCACCACCGAGACCTGGCAAAACGTCCAGGATGTGCTGGATGGCCGGAGTGGTGGCAATCTCAGGGCGGAGCCGAGGCGCTTTGCCTTCACAGGTCTCATCAGCTGCGGCCATTGCGGGTGCGCGGTGGTGGCGCAAATGCAGAGGGGTAGGTACATTTACTACCACTGCTCAGGCTTCAAGCAGAAGTGCCCGGAGCGATATGTTCGGGAGGAAACGCTCGCCGCGGCGTTTGCCCAGCAGCTCGCCCGCCTTGAAATGAATGACACCGTATTTGCCCTAATCGAGCGTGCGCTGCGTGATGTCCATTCAGAGAGCAGTCGGGAGCGGACTGACACCATCGCACGCCTGCGAACCGAATCGGATCGGCTGCAGCTGCGACTGGACAAACTCTATGTGGACCACGTCGACGGGCGGATCACGGCCGACATGCACGATCGAATGGCAGCCACCTGGCGAGAGGAGCGAGAGCGGTGCCAACGCCAAATGGACGCCCTCTACAGCGCCGAGGACGCACTCGTCGATGATGGAATCGCCCTACTCGATCTCGCTAGAAAGGCACACAAGACATTCAGCATACAGTCGCAAAGCGCCAAAAACACCGCTTTGAATCTGTTGGTTTTGAACAGCACCTGGGCCAACGACACCCTCACAGTCACATTCCGCGAACCTTTTGGAATGCTTGAGGAAATGTCATTCCTGGTGCCGGCTTCCGAGCCCGCCAAGGGCTCGGAAAATCCGCCGCGTACGGAATGGCTCCCCGAGTAGGATTCGAACCTACGGCCATTCGATTAACAGTCGAATGCTCTACCGCTGAGCTATCGGGGAGCAGCCCGTCTCTCAACAGGCGAAGCGCGCCTATAGCAGCGCCTTTCAGAAGATTGCAAGCGGGTTAGGACATAAATTGTTCCATCGCAATCCGGTCGTCGAGTGCATGTTCCGGATCGAACATTAACGTCAGCGGTGTACTGCGATCAATCGCGATTTCCACCCGCGCGACATCGCGCACTTCACGCTGATCGGCAACCGCGCTGACCGGGCGTTTGACAGGATCGATCACCTCGAATCGCACGATCATTTTTTCCGGCAATATCGCACCGCGCCAACGCCGGGGGCGAAAAGGGCTGATCGGGGTCAGCGCGATCATGCCCGATCCCAGTGGCAATATCGGTCCTTGGGCGGACAGATTATAAGCTGTCGAGCCAGCGGGCGTTGCCACCAGCACGCCATCGCACACAAGTTCGGGGAGCATGGTGCGCCCATTGACCTGCACCACCAGCTTGGCCGTCTGGCGGGTTTCACGCAGCAGAGACACTTCGTTGATTGCGGGAATGGAGAATTGCTCGCCATCTACGGTGTCGACGGTCATCCGTAACGGATTGACCTTAAAGCTTTTTGCACGCTCCAGCCGTTCATCCAGCGCATCGCGTCGCCATTCGTTCATCAGGAAACCGACGGTGCCGCGGTTCATTCCGAACACCGGCAATATCCTTCGTTCCTCCAGCATGTGATGCAATGTTTGCAGCATGAAACCGTCGCCGCCCAGTGCAATCACCATGTCGGCTTGTTCCAGCGGGACGAAATCATATTGCTTGCGCAACAATTCCTCCGCTTCACGTGCGTTATCGGCTGGCGAAGCCAGCAATGCCCGGCGCTGTTCATCGCTCATCCGCCGGTCACACTCATATGGCGGGATACAGACATCGGGCGTTCTCCGGGACCGATGGCGAAATCATGTGCCAAAGGCTTTAAACGCAATGCCGTGTCGAGTAGCGCATCGATCGCATCGGCACCTCCCTCTCGAAAGGCGGTTTTCAGGTCGACATGATCTTCATGGCCCAGGCACATGAAAATCTTGCCTTCGCAGGTCAGGCGCATGCGGTTGCACCCGGCGCAGAAGTTGTTGCTGAGCGGCGTAATCAGCCCCAGCCGTGCCCGCATGCCGTCCACGGCGAAATAACGGGCAGGACCGCCGGTTTTGTACGCTATGGGCGCGACCTCATGCTCCGCCGCAATCTGCTCCAGCGCGATGGTGAGCGGCAGATAGCGGTCGGTCCTGTCCTCATCGATGTGGCCCAGCGGCATGGTTTCGATCAGGGTTAGATCATGCCCATGCGCGTCGCACCAGCGTAGCATGGACAGAAATTCGCCATCGTTCAGACCCTTGAGCGCGACCATGTTGATCTTGACCTTCAGGCCTGCATCGCTCGCGGCTCTGATCCCTTCCAGCACTTTGGCAATGTCGCCGCGCCGGGTGATCTGCGTGAACAATGCCGGATCGAGCGTATCGAGACTGACATTGATCCGCTTCATGCCCGCGTCGGCCAGCATCTCGGCATGTTCGGCAAGATGGGTTCCGTTGGTCGTGAGGGTCAGTTCCTCAAGCGTCCCTGCCTTCACATGCCGTCCGATCCGCCGTGCCAGTTCGCCAAAATCGCGCCGCACCAGCGGTTCCCCGCCGGAAAGGCGAATCTTCTTTACCCCGCGCGCGATGAAGCGGTCGGCGATGATGGCGATTTCTTCCAGCGTCAGTATCTGATCGCGTGGCAGGAAGGTCATTTTTTCCGACATGCAATAGCGGCAACGCAGGTCGCATCGGTCCGTCACCGAAATCCGCAGATATTCGATGTGGCGGCCAAAAGCATCGACCATGCCGGACGCTGATGCATTTCGTGCAATCACCATATAATCTAGCTAAGGCATGCCAGGGCATGGTGCAACCGCTGAAGGCGGCAACGACCTATAAATAAAGACCTGTCATCAGGGTTACGAGGGCGCAAAAGGGTGGAATCGAAATTGACGCAAGGTGACATATTGGACAAGGAACGGGAGGTCAGCCATGCCGACGCGCAGTTTTCCGTGATGCCGCACCTGCCGTTGTTCATTCTGTCGGCCCACGACCGCGATGTGCTTTCGAACTTTGCGATGGAGGCGGGCTGGCGTCCGGTCGCCGCGCGCCGTCCAGCAGGAGCAGAGCAGCGCTTTCTGGGCAGTCAGGCGCAGATTGCCGTCATTGATGCGCGGCGGGGCATTGACAAAGCGTTTGGCAGCATTGTCGCCCTGTCCGAAGCGGTTGAAGCCCTGGGCGGCGCGCTTCTGGTCCTGATCAGTCCGGCAGAATCAGGGCGATTGCCTGAAGTGCTGGCGGCAGGTGCGACGCATTTTCTGGCCGACACGATGAGCGCCGACACTTTCGCGGTGGCGCTTGCCTTTGCCCAGCGCCATGTCGAGCGGCTGGGCGGGGGGCGCGCCGAAACCCGCAACCGCAATGCGATTCAACGCAGCGATGCGCTATTCTGGCGCTATGATGTTACCAGGGCGCATGTGACGCTGAGTCCGGCGCTTGCCGATTATTTGGGCGAGGTCGTGTCGCGTCGGCTTTCGCCTGTCGGCCTGCTGCGCCTGTTGCCAAAAGGGGAACGGCGATCGGCGCTGGCGATTGCCCGGCAGGTGGAACGGAGCGGGGCCGGGGCGGCCTTTGCCCATGTTATGCCGGGTGACGTCATACCGGGTGATCCGCCGCGGCGCGTGGCCCATCACCTCTATGTCGAGGCAGGGTGCCTGTTGGGGGAGATTGAACTTTTGCCCAACGGCGAAGGGCGGGTGGCGGAAGAAAAGGATTATCTGACCGGCCTGTCCAACCGCCGCGCCGCGCAAAAATGGATCGGGCGAATGCTGGAGGAAATGGAAGGCCGGCAGGCAGGCGGCCCGGTCATCATTCTGCTGTCCATTGGCCAGTTCGACCGGATGAATGCCGCTTATGGCCAGATGGCGGGCAATGCGCTGCTTGGTCGCGTCGGTCGCCGTATCGAGCGGCTGATCGAGGAGGAACAAGGCGCCGGGGTCATGCTGGCGCGTATTGCGGGTACGGAATTTCTGATCGGCTTGCCGCATGAAACGGGCGCTGACCGGGCGGCGTTCCTGGCCCATCGCCTGATCGGAGCGGTCGCAAGACCATTCAGTGCGGGCGACCATCTCATCCGCCTGACGGCCCGTTGCGGCATTGCCGAGGCGCAGCCGGACGATGACGCCGGACGTCTGCTCCGCCGGGCAGGGGCGGCGCTCGCCGATGCGAAGATGTCGGACAATCAGAGCGTCCGCGTCCGCATTCATGATGATCGCAGCCGGGTTGCCGACGATGATCAACTGGAAACCGATCTGCGCCTTGCGCTGGATCGCGGCGAGATAGAGATCGTGTTCCAGCCGCAATATGTGATGGCCGATGACCGCGTCACCGGAGTGGAGGCGCTTGCCCGCTGGAATCACCCCAAATTCGGGGCATTGGGCGCCAGCGCACTGTTCGCCGCTGCTGAGCGATCGGATTATCTGCTGCCGCTATCGGGGCATGTGCAGAAACGGGCGCTGGAGATTGCCGCCGCATGGCCCGATGCGCTTTCGCATCTGCGCCTTGCCATCAATGTGACGGCGGCGGACATCGCGCAGGCGGATTTCTTTGAAACCTTCATGGCGCAGTTGGAATCCAGCGGCTTTCCGCATGATCGGCTGACGGTGGAAATTACCGAAAGCGGCCTGATTGAAGACTTGGCCGCTGCGTCCGCCCTGTTGACGAAATGGCGCGCGGCGGGGCTTCGTGTCGCCATCGATGATTTCGGCACGGGCTATTCCAGCCTTGCCTATCTGAAGTCCCTGCCGCTCGATTATCTGAAGATAGATAGCGGCCTCGCCAAAGATATCACCGGGTCCGAACGCGACAGCATCGTTGTGCGTGGGGTGATCGACATGGCCAAATCACTGGGCCTGAAAGTCGTCGCGGAAGGCGTGGAGACGGAGCAGCAACTGGCATTGCTGGCGCGCAAGGGGTGCGATTTTTATCAAGGCTTTCTGAGGTCTGGGGCGGTGGGGAGTGGGACGTTGGCGGGTTTGGTGGGGTAGAGAGCAGCCCTAAAAATTATCGTCACCCTGAACTGGTTTGGGAATCATACCGTTGCGACAAGTAGGCTGGGCTCGCCATCATAGCCCTCCCCCCTGAAGGGACTGTCGCATAATTCGTGCATTTCCTGATTTTCGTCGTTCCCGCGAAGGCGGGAACCCATCTCCCGACGTAAAATCAAGCGGTCAGGTCGGGAGATGGATCCCCGCCTTCGCGGGGATGACGGTAAAATGGAATTATGCAACGATCCCCACAGGGGAGAGGGAGATTGGTTACATACTTCAAGGGCACAATTGCCAACCGGTTTCGGTGTCCATTTCTTCCCACGCGCCGCCGCGTCTGGAGGCGGAATGGATGCTGAAACAACGAGCAGCCCGCTATGCCGGGGGCATAGCTAGGCCGCGCAGGCAGCATGACGATATTTATGGGGCGAATTTCAGCTCCGCACGACTACCCCGCCGCCTTCGCCAGTCCCTTTGACAATTGCAGCGCGCCATTGATCCGTGCCTGCGGGTCGCCCCAACTTCTGCCGATCACCAGCTTGCTGTCGGGGCGCAGTTTGGCGACGCCGTTCAACCGCTGCACATAAGCGAGCAGGCCGGGAAGGTTGGGGAAGCTGTCATTGTGGAAGCTGACCAGCGCGCCTTTTGGTCCTATGTCGATCTTGGCGATGCTGGCTTTTACGCAATGCATCTTGATCTCTATAATCCGTAACAGATTTTCGGTCGCTGCGGGCAGTTTGCCAAAGCGGTCGATGAGTTCGGCGGCGAAGGATTCGATGGCCTGCCGGTCGTCCAGATCGTTCATCCGGCGGTAGAGGCCCATGCGCAGGTCGAGGTCGGGGACATAATCCTCCGGGATCATTATGGGCGCATCTACAGTGATTTGTGGAGAGAAGCTCTCACGGGGTTTCAATCCGGTGGCGCCCAGTTTCGCCTCCATGATCGCTTCTTCCAGCATTGACTGGTACAGTTCGAAGCCGACTTCCTTGATATGGCCGGATTGTTCATCGCCGACCAGATTGCCCGCGCCGCGAATGTCGAGGTCATGGCTCGCAAGCTGGAACCCCGCGCCAAGCGTATCGAGGTCGGACAGGACTTTCAGCCGCTTTTCCGCCGTCTCGGTCATCAGTCGGTCGGCGGGCGTGGTCAGATAGGCATAAGCGCGCGTCTTGGCCCGCCCGACGCGGCCGCGAAGCTGGTATAGCTGGGCCAAGCCGAAGCGGTCGGCGCGGTGGATGATCAGCGTGTTGGCGCTCGGAATGTCCAGCCCGCTTTCGACGATGGTGGTGGACAGCAGCACGTCATAGCGCTTGTCGTAAAATGCCGACATGCGGTCCTCGATCTGCGTCGGCGCCATTTGACCATGGGCGACGACGTAGCGGATTTCGGGTATTTCCGTGCGTAGAAACTCCTCGATCTCGGCCAAGTCGGCGATGCGCGGGGCGACGAAAAAGCTTTGCCCGCCGCGATAATGTTCGCGCAGCAACGCTTCGCGCACCACCACCGGGTCCCAAGGCATGACATAGGTGCGGACGGCCAGCCGGTCGACCGGTGGCGTCTGGATCACCGACAGTTCGCGCAGGCCCGACATCGCCATTTGCAGGGTGCGGGGAATGGGCGTGGCGGTGAGGGTGAGGACGTGGACGTCGGCCTTTAGCTGTTTCAATCGCTCCTTATGGACGACGCCGAAACGTTGTTCCTCATCAACAATGACGAGTCCCAACCGTTTGAATTCAATGCCTTTAGTTAACAACGCATGGGTGCCAACGACGATGTCCAGAGTGCCGTCGGCCAGCCCTTCCTTCACTGTCTTCGCCTCATTCGCGCCGACCATGCGGGACAGGCGGCCGATCTTCAGTGGAAAGCCCTTGAACCGTTCCTCGAAATTCACGTGGTGCTGGCGCGCTAGCAGGGTGGTGGGGCCGATAACCACCACCTGCATCCCCGCCATCGCCGCGACGAAGGCAGCGCGCAGGGCCACTTCGGTCTTGCCAAAGCCGACATCGCCGCAGACCAGCCGGTCCATCGGCTTGCCTGCCGCCAGATCGTCGAGCACGTCGGAAATGGCCCGGTCCTGATCCTCTGTTTCCTGATAGGGGAAACGGTCGACAAAGGCCGGGTAGCCGCCGCTGTCGGGTTCGGCCACCTGTCCGGGGCGCAGCGCGCGTTCGGCGGCGGTTTTCAGCAGTTCGCCCGCGATTTCGCGGATGCGCTCCTTCATGCGGGACTTGCGCCGTTGCCACGCTTCGCCGCCCAGCTTGTCGAGCATTACGCCATCATGGTCATTGCCATAGCGTGACAGCACGTCGATATTTTCGACCGGCACATACAGCTTGTCGCCGCCCGCATATTCCAATGCGACGCAATCATGCGGGCTGTTGCCGACGGGGATCGACATCAACCCTTCATACCGACCGATGCCATGATCGGCGTGCACCACCAGATCGCCCGGCGTAAGCATCGCCAGTTCGGCAAGGAATGCATCGGCACTCTTCTTGCGTTTCTGGCGACGGACGAGGCGGTCGCCCAGCATGTCCTGTTCGGTAAGCACAGCCACATCGGGCGCGGTGAAGCCGTGATCGAGGGGCAGGACGGAAAGGGCGATGACTGCCCCTTCAATGCCCCTCTCCTTCAGGGGAGGGGTTGGGGTGGGGACTTCCTGTCCTTTGCGGGCCCCACCCCCGGCCCCTCCCCTGAAGGAGAGGGGGGAAGAAAGACCCAGGGCTTCTTGCCAGTCCGCGGCCTGAACCATGCGTTTGACGCCATGTTCGGCAAGCAGCCCCTCCAGCCGTTCCCGTGCACCAACGGAATAGCTGGCGATTACGACTTTTTTGCCGGCGCGTTGGAGCGATGCGATATGCTTGCCTACTGCCTCATAAACATTGACGTTTTGTGCGCGTTCAGGGGCGAAGTCGCGGGCGTTGTCCACGCCGAAATCAACGACCCGTTCGCTTTCCGGTTCATGGAAGGGGGTCGCCAGATGGATCGCGTGCTGACCGATCCGCGCATCCCACTCTGTGGCGGACAGATAGAGCTGGCCCGGTTCCAGCGGGCGATAGCTGCCGGGATCGCCTGAGCCCGCCTGCTTGCGGTTGCCGTAATAGTCGCTGATCGCTTCGAACCGCGCCTCGGCCGCGCCTGCATCCCCACTGTCGCGGACATACAGCGCGTCTTCGCCCAGGTGGTCGAACAGGGTGACGAGCTTTTCCTCGAACAGCGGAAGCCAATGTTCCATGCCCGCCAGCCGCCGCCCCTCGCTGATCGCCTGATAAAGCGGATCGCCGGTGGCTGTAGCGCCGAAAATTTCGCGATAGCGGCTGCGGAAGCGCTTGATGCTGTCGCCATCGAGGAGGGCTTCGGATGCGGGCAGCAGGGTGATGCTATCGACCTTTCCGGTCGTCCGCTGATCGGCGGGATCGAAGCGCCGGACGCTTTCGATTTCATCGCCAAAGAAATCGAGCCGAAGCGCCTGTTCCTCGCCCGATGGGAACAGGTCGACAATGCCGCCCCGCACGGCAAATTCGCCAGCATCTGCCACTGTCTCTACGCGCACATAGCCGTTGGATTGCAGCAATTGGGTCAGTGCAGCGATGGCAATGCTTTCACCCGGCGCCAATCGCGCGACCAGTTGCCGGATGCGAAAGGGCGTCAATGTGCGTTGAGCAAGCGCGTTGACGGTGGTCAGTACCAGTTGTGGCTTGCTGCTTTTTTCCTGCAAAGCGTGCAGCCCTGCCAGCCGTTCCGACATCGACCGCAGCGATGGCGATGCGCGGTCATAGGGCAGACAATCCCAGGCAGGAATGCGGATGATTTGCAGTTCGGGCGCGAAATAGGCGGCGGTGTCGGCCACGGCGGCCATGGCGCTGTCATCCGGCGCGATGTAGACGGCGCGGCCCCTTGCCCCGCGCGCAAGATCCGCGAGCAGCCAAGGCTGGAACCCCTGCGGTACGCCCGCAAGGGTGAGGGGATGGGGAGATTTGAGGATCTTTTGCAGGTCGGTCATTTCAGCAGAATTCCGTTGATCCCGAGCGAAGTCGAGGGACGTTCGTGCAAGATCCCTCGACTTCGCTCGGGACCATCGGGTGCGGGCTAATTCGGATAAGGCGTCACCCTGGCATCTCGATGAAATCCAGTTCCTGCATCGCATCCATCTGCGCGCCCGCATATGTTTCTGGCACTGGCTGCGTGCCTATGGCCCATGCCATGACGTCTACGTCGTCTTCGTCCAGAAGTCGTTCGAACCATTGCAGTTCCGCCTCTGACCATTTTGCCCCGTAACGGTTGAAGAAGCCGCCGATCATCATGTCTGCTTCACGCGTGCCGCGATGCCAGGCGCGGAAATGAATGCGGCGCAGGCGAATGTCGTTTTCCATGGCGGTTCTGGCTCTCTGTACCGGGCACATAATAATTGGCCGGCAGACGCTTTCATGGCTTGCCAGCTTCGATATAAGCGCTCTTAGACATGCGACCCGATATTCTCAATCCGCTCTTTGCCGAAATCTCGGCGTTGAAAGGCATAGGTCCGACGCTGGCCAAGCCGTTGGAGCGTCTTGGTCTTGCGCGCGCCGTTGATGTGGCCTTTCACTTGCCCACCAGCTGGATCGACCGCAAGCGCGTGAGCGAACTGGATATGGCGGATGCAGGGCGGGTCATTTCCATCGAATTGACCCCCATCGAATATAAGGCAACGGGCAGCGCGCGGGCGCCTTTCCGGGTAAATGCCACCGATGCGCACGGCAATTATGTCTCGCTTGTTTATTTCGGCAGAAATTCCGGGTGGGCGCGCAAGTTGCTGCCGCTTCATGAAAAGCGGTTTATTTCGGGCAAGCTGGAAAGCTATGGTCAGGAACTGCAGATCATCCATCCCGACTATGTCCTGTCACCCGATGAAGCGGGCGACGTTCCCGAACGCGAGCCGGTCTATGGGCTGTCCGAAGGCCTGACCAACAATCGTCTGCGCCATCTGGCGGAACAGGCCGTGGAGCGTGCACCCGACCTGCCCGAATGGATCGAACCCAGTGTCCTTGCGCAAAAGCGATGGCCGGTCTGGCGGGAGGCGCTTGCCGCGGCCCATGCAGAGCCAGGTAATGCGCAGGCACGGGAACGCCTTGCCTATGACGAGATTTTCGCTGGCCAACTGGCGCTGATGCTGGTGCGCGCCACAGCGCGGCGCAGGCGCGGTGTGCCGGTCCAGGGTGATGGTCATTTGCGTGCGATGGTGAAGCTGCCCTTTGAGCCCACGAGCGCCCAGCATCGCGCCAATCAGGAAATCGCGGGCGACATGGCGCAGGGGCAACCCATGCTCCGACTGTTGCAGGGGGATGTGGGCGCGGGCAAAACGGTGGTGGCCCTGATGGCGCTGCTCAATGCCGTGGAGGCGGGTATGCAGGGGGCGATGTTGGCTCCTACCGAAATCCTTGCACGCCAGCATTTTGCAACCTTGCAGAAAATGCTGGCAGGCGTGCCAGTCAACCTTGCCATCCTGACTGGCCGGGACAAGGGCAAGGTGCGTGAATCCACGCTTATGGGCCTGGCGGATGGTTCGATCGACATTCTGGTGGGCACTCATGCGATCTTTCAGGAGGCGGTGACCTACAAGAATCTCGCGCTTGCCGTGATTGATGAGCAGCATCGTTTCGGTGTTGCCCAGCGCATGATGCTGACTGACAAGGCGGAGCGTACACCGCACCTTCTCGCCATGACGGCAACGCCGATTCCGCGTACATTGACGTTGACCTATTATGGCGAAATGGACGTATCGCGTCTGGATGAAATGCCGCCGGGTCGTCAGCCTATCGAAACGCGGGTCATATCGGCAGAGCGCCTACCGGAAATTGCCGATGCATTGGGCCGTCATATGGCAGGCGGGGGACAGGCTTATTGGGTTTGTCCATTGGTGGAGGAAAGCGAGAAGACCGACCTTGCGGCGGCGGAGGCCCGTGCGGAGGCGCTTAAAATGCGTTTTGGCGATGCCGTCGGCCTTGTCCACGGTCGGATGAAAGGGGCGGAGAAGGATGCCGTCATGGACAGGTTCCAGCGCGGGGAGACCAAGGTGCTGGTTGCCACCACTGTCATCGAAGTCGGCGTCGATGTGCCCAATGCAACGCTGATGATTATCGAGGGGGCAGATCGTTTTGGTCTTGCCCAGCTTCATCAGTTGCGGGGCAGGGTAGGGCGCGGCGACAAGAAATCGGTCTGTTTGCTCCTGCGGGGCAATGCGCTCAGCGAAACCGCGCGCGCGCGTCTGGCTCTGCTGCGTGAAACCAATGACGGCTTTCGGATAGCGGAGGAGGATTTGCGTTTGCGTGGCGCCGGCGAGGTTTTGGGCACGCGTCAATCGGGTGAGGCGCAGTTTCGTCTTGCGACCCCTGAACAGATCGATGCGTTGGTATCAATCGCCCGTGACGATGCCCGACTGCTGGTCGACCGTGACGGCGGGCTGGGCAGTCCGCGTGGCGAAGCGGCGCGGATCTGCCTTTATCTGTTCGAGCGCGATGCGGCGGTGGGATTGCTTCGCAGCGGGTGAAATGCTGCGATGGCGAAACCATTATGGACTTTCAGCATTGAAAGGGCATGACCGAAACGCAAGTTGAGCGGGGTATCGCCGCATTGGGCTTTCCGGCCTTGATATCTCTCGCAATCGCCATAGGCGTGGCGCTGGCCGTGCATTGGGTCCTTTTCTGGTTTGCGCAGCGCATTGCCCGCCATACTACAGCACAAGGCGACGACCTGCTCCTCGCTGCGGTACGCGGCCCCGTGCGATGGCTGCTCCTGTTGTTCAGCGTCGGGATCGTGATGGAATCTTTCGATCTTGCGGGCGCGTTTGCGCGTTATTGGAGCATCGGGTCGCGCATGGCGCTTGCGGCGCTGATCGGGTGGCTGGTGATGCGTGTTCTGGGCGCGTTCCGCAGCCTGATAGAATTGCGGAGCGACATCAGCGTTGAAAACAATCTGGAGGCCCGCCGCCGCCAGACCCGTGTGCGTATTCTGTATCGTATGGGACAGGTCATCGTCGGTTTTGTTACCATCGCGATGATATTGATCGCTATACCTTCCGTCCGCGCCATTGGTGTTACGCTGATGGCATCGGCGGGTCTTGCCGGTCTGGCGATAGGCGCGGCCGCGCAACCTGCGCTCAAAAACTTGATCGCAGGAATCCAAATGGCTTTTACAGAGCCAATTCGCCTCGATGATGTAGTGATCGTTGAGGGGGAGTGGGGTCGGGTCGAAGATATCCGCCTGACCTTTGTCGTGGTGCGGATATGGGACGATCGGCGGCTGATCGTGCCTGTATCTTATTTTCTGGAGCAGCCTTTCCAGAACTGGACTCGGGAGACCAGCCATTTGCTGGGCACCGTCTATTTCCATGTGGACCCTGCCGCCGATGTGCAACGGATCCGTGACAAGATCGAGCAGGTCGCGACGGCCAATGCCCTATGGGACAAACGGGTGGTGGTTCTGCAGGTGACAGAGCAACGACCCGAAGCGATGGAGTTGCGCGCCTTGGTGAGCGCTAGGGATGCAGGGCGGGCATGGGATTTACGTTGCCATGTTCGCGAGGCGGTCCTGACTTTTCTCAGGGAAGAAATGCCCGAAGCGCTCCCCCGCAACCGGCATTTGCTGGCTGGCCCTGCACCGGACCGCCCCATTTTCTTACAACGGGAAATTCCTGCCGGAAAAACGTGATCGCTACCAGCCCTGTTGGCGTCCCGGTACGACGGCCAGCATCTTCGCATAATCCTGTTCGGAAACCGGCGTTACGAATTCGGTGCCGATACGACCGTCCTCAACCCAGCGGACCAAAGCTTCCACTCTTCCGCAATGGGGCAATCGAAGGATCAGCCGCTCACTTTTCTGGATTGCCTCCTTAGTCCGGGCCATCAGCCCAAGGCGCGATATATTGACGATGTGAATATCACCCGAACTCAGGTGCGAGGAAAAACTCGTCTTGAAATCGACCAGATCCCTGCCCGTTCGCCGCACTTGGCTCGGGTTTGCAGGATCGCTCAGCGACCGCAGATTCTTCATGATGCACTCCGCTCTTCCCCACCTGAAGGGTATGCCGAAGTTCGCTAACAGAAGCTGTCAACTCATGGTTAACACAAGAAAAATCCCGTTACGATCAAGCAACTATCAGTCCATGCCTCTTGGCGCCAAAGCTCACCTTGTCGCCAACAGCGACCAGAGTCATCGGATCGCTGACCTGTACATCGTTAATGCGGATCGCGCCTTCATTAACCTTGCGCTTCACTTCCTTGTTGGACGCGGCAAAGCCCAGCCCCGTTATGGCTTGCATGACGGTCATTTCCGACGAAAGCGTCACGGTTGGCAGGTTGGCGTCCCTGGCGCCTTCCTCAAATGTGCGTCGGGCGGTTTCAGCGGCGGAATGTGCCGCATCATGGCCGTGCGCCAGTGTAGTCGCGGCGTCGGCCAACAGCTTCTTCGCCTCATTGATCTCCGCACCCTCCAGCGCCTCCAGCCGGTCGATTTCGTCCAGAGGCAGATCGGTATAGAGCCGCATGAAGCGCCCGACGTCGGCATCCTGTGTGTTGCGCCAGAATTGCCAGTAATCATAGGGGGAGAGCATGTCGGCATTAAGCCACACGGCGCCTTTGGCCGTTTTTCCCATCTTGCCGCCGTCTGCTGTGGTGATGAGCGGGGTGGTAAGGCCGAAGACATGCGTCCCGTCCACCCGGCGAGTCAGTTCGATGCCGTTGACGATATTGCCCCATTGGTCCGATCCACCCATCTGCAACCGGCATTCGGCGCGGCGGGAGAGTTCAAGAAAGTCGTAGGCCTGAAGGATCATGTAATTGAATTCGAGGAATGTCAGCGGCTGTTCCCGCTCAAGGCGCAGTTTCACCGATTCGAACGTCAGCATGCGGTTGATTGTGAAATGCCGCCCTATATCGCGCAGGAAAGGCACATATTCCAACGTATCGAGCCAGTCGGCATTGTTGACCATGACGGCGTCACAGGGACCATCGCCAAACGTCAAAAACCGTTCGAATACACCCCGTATGGACGCGATATTCTCCGCGATCTTTTCCTCGGTCAGAAGCTGGCGGCTTTCGTCCTTGCCCGAAGGATCGCCGACCTTGGTGGTTCCCCCGCCCATCAGTACGATCGGTTTATGCCCCGCCTGTTGCAAACGGCGCAGCATCATGATCGGCACCAGATTGCCGACATGCAGAGAGGGTGCGGTGGCGTCGAACCCGATATATCCGGGAATAACCGTCTTGCCGGCAAGCGCATCCAACCCTTCCGCATCGGTCAATTGATGGATATAGCCTCGGCTCTCAAGCAGGCGCAGCAGATCGGATGTATATTGGGTCATGGCCGCGCGCGAATAGCATGGGGTTTTCCGCTTGGGTAGAGTGTTGGCGAAAAGGGCATTGATATGTCATCCGGCAAGCGTGTGTTTGCCCGTTACCGGCTGTGGCGCGAAACTGACCCTGATTGGACCAACTGCCCTGGCGCTGGAATATGTGGTGAGGGGCGACATTGGCGCGCTGAAAATACCGGCGGCGACAGTGGCGGCGCAGTGCGATAATCTGTGGCAGGCCACCTGTTTTGAACTGTTTGTCGCGCTGGATGATGGCGGCTATGCCGAATATAATTTCGCGCCTTCATCCTGCTGGGCGGCCTATCGCTTCGACGATTATCGCACGGGCATACGTGCGGCCGCCAGCGCCGCGCCTGTCGTGGAGGCCATGCTGACGAAACACCGGCTTGGGGTGAGCGTGCAGCTTGATCTGGGTGCGCTGGTTCCCGACCTGAACCGCCGCATTGGCCTGTCCGCAGTGATAGAGCAGCAGGATGGAAGCAAAAGCTGGTGGGCGCTTCAGCATCCATCGGAAAAACCGGATTTTCATCATCGGGATTGCTTTGCGCTGCAACTCGGGGCAGCAAATGGTAGAGACGGCAACTCCTTATAGTTCGTCATCCCCTGCGCGGGAATAACGGAAAGATGTAAGAAGCAGACAGGATAGATGCGCGCATGAAATTCGGTATCGACAGACTTCTTTCCGAGCCCGCCCTGCGCGTGCCGATGGCCGGCAAGCGTGTGGCGTTGCTCGCTCATCCGGCATCCGTGACGGAGGACCTGACCCATAGCCTGGATGCATTGGCAGCCTGCGATGATATCCGCCTCAGCGCCGCATTCGGACCGCAACATGGCCTGCGTGGCGACAAGCAGGATAATATGGTCGAATCGCCGGACTTCAACGATCCGGTTCTCGGCATCCCGGTGTTCAGCCTCTATGGCGAAGTGCGACGCCCAACCGATGCGATGATGGACACATTCGACGTGATCCTGATCGATCTGCAGGATGTTGGATGTCGCATATACACCTTTATCACGACGTTGCTTTATGTGCTGGAGGCGGCGGCAAAGCATGGCAAGCAGGTCGTGGTGCTCGACCGGCCCAACCCCGCTGGTCGTCCGGTCGAAGGATTGGCCCTGCGTCCTGGCTGGGAAAGTTTCGTTGGGGCAGGGCCGATGCCGATGCGGCACGGGATGACGCTGGGCGAACTGGGACACTGGTTCATCGCGCATTACCGGATCGGTGTCGATTATTCGGTGGTCGCAATGGAAGGGTGGCAGCCCGATGCCGCGCCCGGCTATGGCTGGCCAATAGAAGAGCGCATCTGGATCAACCCAAGCCCGAATGCACCCAATCTCAATATGGCGCGGGCCTATGCCGGCACGGTGATGCTGGAAGGTGCCACCTTGTCGGAAGGGCGGGGGACGACGCGGCCGCTGGAACTGTTTGGCGCGCCTGACATGGATGCGCGTGCCGTCATAAAGGAAATGGATCGTCTTGCATCGCAATGGCTGACAGGATGTGTGTTGCGGGATTGCTGGTTCGAACCGACCTTTCACAAGCATGTGAGCAAGCTGTGCAGCGGTGTCCATATCCACGCCGAAGGGCCGCATTATGACCATGCCGTTTTCCGGCCTTGGCGGGTGCAGGCGCTGGCGTTCAAGGCGATCCGTTCGCTGTCGCCGCAATATGATTTGTGGCGCGATTTTCCTTATGAATATGAACTGGGCAAGCTGCCGATCGATGTCATCAACGGCAGCCCGCTATTGCGGGAATGGGTGGATGACAGCCACGCCACGCCCGCTGATCTTGACGCCATAACCGTGCCCGACGAACAGGCATGGGAGGAAGCGCGGCAACCGTTTCTGCTTTACTGATACTCTGGTCCCGTTATCGTTTCCGGGTCAATTCCCGCATGGCATTATCCAGCCCATCAAGCGTTAGCGGGTACATCCGGTCCTGCATCAATTCCCGCATCAGGCGGATTGACTGGGTATAGCCCCAATGATCTTCATTGGTGGGATTGAGCCAGGCTGCGGCAGGATAGGTGTTGGTCAGGCGTTGCATCCATGTGACGCCCGCTTCTTCATTGAAATGTTCCACCGACCCGCCCGGATGGCTGATTTCATAGGGACTCATCGATGCATCGCCCACGATGACCACTTTATAGTCATGACCATATTTATGCAGGATGTCCCAGGTTGGAATACGTTCGGCAAAGCGGCGGCGATTGTCTTTCCATACGCCTTCGTACAGGCAATTGTGGAAATAGAAGAATTCCAGATTCTTGAATTCTGCCGTCGCGGCTGAAAACATTTCCTCGCATAATTTGATGTAGGGATCCATTGATCCGCCGACGTCCAGAAACAGCAACAGTTTCACCGCATTATGCCGCTCCGGGCGCATGCGGATGTCGAGCCAACCCTGCCGTGCCGTGCCGTCTATGGTGCCGTCGATGTCGAGTTCATCCGCCGCGCCTTCGCGGGCAAAGCGACGCAGACGGCGTAGCGCTACCTTGATGTTGCGAGTGCCCAGTTCGCGCTTGTTGTCCAGATTGGCGAATTCGCGCTTGTCCCATACCTTGATGGCGCGCTTGTGCTTGCTCTCGCCACCGATCCGCACGCCTTCGGGGTTATAGCCGCCATTGCCGTAGGGCGAAGTCCCGCCCGTGCCGATCCATTTACTGCCGCCTTGATGCCGCCCTTGCTGCTCCTCCAGCCGCTTTTTAAGCGTTTCCATGATTTCATCCCAGGAACCGAGGGATTTGATCTTCTCCATTTCTTCCGGCGTCAGATATTTTTCCGCCACGGCCTTGAGCCATTCATGCGGAATTTCCGCAGGCTGGGTGCCATAACTGGTTTCCAGCCCTTTGAAGACTTTGGAAAAAACCTGATCGAATCGATCCAGTAGCCCCTCGTCCTTCACAAAGGTTGCGCGTGCGAGATAATAGAATTCTTCAGGCCGGTTTGAAATGACCTCCTGATCCAGCGCTTCCAGCAGCACCAGATGTTCTTTCATGCTGGCTGGAATACCGGCAGCGCGGAGTTCGTCGAGAAAATTGAAAAACATGACCGATCATAACGGTGCTTTGGCGGCAGGCAAAGTTCTACATTCAGCCTTAATGAAATTTTGACCAAATGACGGTGTATTGTGCGTTGCAGCATTATCTTGTTGCAATTGCGGTTAAAGCAGGATTCAACATGTACGAGGGACGGCAACACTGGGGGACGCGCGTGGCGGACGGCGATTTGCTGGCGGATTTGGGTGAACGTTGTGGCGACATGTCGTTGCAGTGCAGCGATACTGCCGGGTTTTTGAGCAGGCTTAACCAGCGTATTCAGCAGGATGCTACCCAACTGCACGAGTTGCAGGCCAATATGGAGCAGCTGTCCGGCAATCAGGTTGAAAGCAATTTCGCAAGTGCAGAACTGAAACAGACGGCTTCACGCGCCCAGTCGATCATTGTCGAGGGCAACAATGTGGCGGCGCTCTCGCTGGACGAATTTGCGACCCTGATCGCCCATGTCACCGGGCTTGAAGAAAAACTGCGCAATTTCCTCGATATTATCGGCACTGTCGGCACGATTTCGGACGAACTCGGCGCGATTGCGCAACAAACCCGGATGCTGGGCATCAACGCGGCGATAGAGGCAGCGCGGGGTGGCGAGGCTACAAAGGGCTTCGCCGTAGTCGCTGACGAAATTCGCAGGCTTGCCACACAGGCGGGCGAGTCCACCTCCTTTGTATCGGAAAAGCTTACGCAGCTGGATCACAGTGCACGGGGGCTGATCGGCGGTGTGGAGGCGAGTATCGACATGGGGCACAAAACGGGTGGGCAGATCGATCGCATCCGTTCCGTCATGGCCGAAATTTCAGTGCTGATTACCCAGTTCCAGCAACGATCGGAGGCGATTTCCCGCTGCAACCAGGAAGGCGAGCAGGATGTTGCGGTCCTGAAGAAAGGACTGGAAGAATTTTGTGAGGCCGCACAGGAAAGTGCGCGTGAGGTCGATACGGCCCGGCTTCGGCTCGATGAGCTGGAAAGCTGTTCCAACAACATGCTTAATCTGACCGCGCATAGCGAGGTTCCGACACGCAACAGCCCCTATATTGCTCAGGCGTTGGCGGATGCAGAGGAAGTAAGCGCTGCGATCCGCAAGGCATTGACCGCTTCGCATATCAGCGAAGCCGATCTGTTCGATACGCAGTATCACGCTATTCCGGGCACGGACCCGGTACAATATAACACCCATTTCGTGCAGTTCGCAGACACATATATCCGACCATTGCTTGATCTCCATACAGCAAAGGATGACGCTATTGTCGGGTGCTGCCTTGTCGATATGAACGGTTTCCTGCCCACGCATATCAGCGCGCGCAGTGCGCCGCAGCGACCCGGACAGCGGCAATGGAACCTGGAAGATGCGCGCAATCGCCAGATTTTCATGGATAGCCAAACACGCCATGCGCTTGATAATGAAGGTGACTTCTTTCTCTACACCTATCGTCAAGATCTGGGCGAGGGACGTTACCGCGCACTGCGCAGCGTGCTGGTGCCGCTAAACTTCAATGGCAGGCGCTGGGGATTGTTTGAGCTTGGCTATTTGATCTGAGATAGTGCAGACACTACCGCTAAGTTGCCGGGTGCGGACAGTCGCCTCCCAGGCGGCGGCAGGTAAGCCGTCATCGGTTCAATCTTCCCGCTCGACGTAGCTCACTTCCCACGTGCGGACGTTCCCGTTACGCCAACAACGCGGAGTTTAGATCGCTTTGTTCTTCATACTCAGCGCTGCGAATAAGTGTCCAGTTGGCAACGTTCCTGTACGGAGCCCCCACTCGGGAGCGATCCGCACCAGGAAATAGCTCCAGCTCTCCGGACTCCAGAAATTGATGTGGCCCGCGTATGAATCAAACTCCGCATTGTACTCCTTGGCAGGAAAATGATCCTTCCGCCCGTCGGGAACCGTCAGTACGAGCGTGCCGGTGGCTGACACTATATCGAGTAGACCCCGGATGATCGCTTCGGGATCTACCGTGTGCTCAAGCACTTCCATCAGAAATACCACATCGTAGCGCGATGACTCAGGAAGGTCCGAGAGCGCGCAGAAGAACAGTTCGGCGTCAGGGCAGGCCCGTTTGGCCATTGCGAGCTTCACATCGCTAATGTCGCATCCAAAGAGGGAGGCTTCCGGGTATCTTGCGCGCATGAGGCGCAGCAGGCACCCTGCATGGCACCCGATGTCCAGAACGCGCTGGCCCGCAATTTCGACTTCTTCAGCATCGCATCGATCAAGCAGAAGGCGAGCCATCGCAAGACGGCTTGCATCGAAGTAGCGCTCAAGAAATGCCGGTGTCGGCCATTCTCCGGTCAGCGCATTGTGCTGCACCACCGGAAGTATCTCATGGAGCAAGCTGGCGGAGTTGCGCGCGTCGGCTGAGGTCGGTCGATACTGCGCGTCAGGTTCTGACCTTACAATCCTGTAGCCGCGACGCGCAAACATGGATTGAACCAACTTTTTGCCCTGGAGCATCGGAGCATGGATCATCTGTCCTCCTTCGCGCGAGCGCGCCAGTTGTGGAAGTCCGAACTCGATTATGCTTCGATGCTGCCGCAGGCAGCCGCTATAGGCAACCCCCTCTTGGGACGCCGATTGTCACACATCTCAGTCTCAACACGGTCGAGCCCAACTCCAGCCAGTTGCGCTCCCAGAGCGTGGTCGCTAGATCGGGATCGAGATTGACCCCATTCCCGTTCGTCCCGAGCTCCCTCGATCAACTCGAGATAAACGCGGCCCGGTGACGCAAGTGCGCTTCCCCAACATTCCAGTCGTAGGCGCCGCCATCGGACAGAGCGGACTGGCCTGCTGCCGGTTTGATGGACACCGAGATAAGGTGTTTCCACCTATCGGAGGTCCACAATGCAAAGAAGGAAGTTCAGCCGCGAGTTCAAGCT
>NZ_JAKKIE010000038.1 GCF_021742065.1 Rhizorhapis sp. SPR117 | reverse complement strand
GCAGCAACATCGCACGAACAACACAGGAATTCGGCGCTTAGGCCGCGTTCCTTCACATTATCGCGACCTCGCGATAATCCGTAATCCACCAGCATCTCGGTGAGGCGCTGAAAGCCGCGAACATCGTCGACCGCATGTCGGGCGACACGATGAACGCCATGGCCAAGGGCTCGGCGCTCTCGCGCTTCGAAAGCTCCAAGCAGCGCTTCTTCTCGCAGCTCCTCATCTCGATGAAAATGCCGACGGTCATCCGCGCGATCGAGACCGAGGTCGCCGCCGGCCACGCCGCCGTGGTCCAGCTGGTCACCACCGCGGAGGCCATCCTCGATCGCCGCCTCTCCGATCTGTCGCCGGACGAGCGCGCCAATCTGTCCGTCGATGTCTCACCCCTCGACACGCTCATAGATTATCTGAAGACGGCATTCCCGACCCGCCAGATGCGCGCCTTCCGCGCGACCGACGGATCGATGCGATCCGAACCCATGGTCGACGAGGCCGGCCACCCGGTCCACTGCCAGGAAGCGATCGCCGCCCGTGACGATCTTATCGAGCGCCTCTGCGCCATGCCGCCGGTGCCGTCGGCGCTGGATGCTCTCATCTGGCACTTCGGAACAGACCAGGTGGCCGAGGTGACCGGCCGGTCCCGCCGTATCGTCCTCGATGCCCAGGGCAAGCAGAAGATCGAGCGCCGCAGCGCACGCTCGAACATCACCGAGACCGAAGCCTTCATGGGAAACAGGAAATCGATCCTGGTCTTCTCCGACGCCGGCGGTACCGGGCGTTCGTACCACGCCGACCTCAACAGCAAGAGCGCCCACAAGCGCCGTATTCACTTCCTCCTCGAACCCGGCTGGCGCGCGGACGTGGCCATTCAGGGGCTCGGCCGGACCCACCGCACCAATCAGGCGACCCCGCCGGTGTTCCGACCCGTCACCACCGATTGCAAGGGCGAGCGGCGCTTCATCAGCACGATCGCCCGCCGGTTGGACAGCCTGGGCGCCCTGACGCGAGGGCAGCGTCAAACGGGCGGGCAAAACCTCTTCAACCCGGCCGACAACCTGGAAAGCGACTACGCTCGGGAGGCGCTCACCCAATGGTATCACCTTCTTCATGCAGGCAAGCTCGCCAGCGTCACACTCGAGAAATTCCAGCTTATTACCGGGCTGAAGCTCGCCGACGACAATGGCTCCCTTCTCGACAAGCTGCCTCCGATCCAGCGCTGGCTGAACCGTATCCTCGCTCTGCGGATCGCGACACAGAACGCGATCTTCGAGGAATATATGGGCCTGATCCAGGCGCGCGTGGACGCTGCGCGCGAAGCAGGAACTCTCGATGTTGGTGTCGAGACCATTCGTGCCGAGCGCATCGTGCCCCTTTCCGAGCAGGTGCTGCGCGTGGATCCTCTCACTGGTGCGGAAACCAGGCTGCTGCGTCTGGAACTTCACCTCAGGCCTCACATAACCAGTTGGGGTCGCCTCATGCAGCTCTGGGACGGCACCGACGACATCGCCTTCCTCCGCAACGGCCGGTCGGGTCGGGTCGCGCTCCGCGTGCCGTCCTGGTCCATCACCGACGAGGAAGGGCGGCCGGTGCCGATGTGCCAGCTCGTGCGTCCCACCGGCAGCACCCGGACCCGGCTTGCCGAGCTCTGGCACACGCATTGGCAACCGATCGACCGCGACAGTTTCCAGCAATTCTGGGAAGCGGAGATGGCGGAAGCCGCTTCGAAGGTCGATGTCGAGATCATCACGGTCGCAACCGGATTGCTCCTGCCAGTCTGGCACAAGCTGCCCGAGGACGATGTTCGCGTCTGGCGGATCGATGATGCGGCGGGTACGTCTATTCTGGGACGCATCGTCATGCCGATGGCTGTCGAGAAGCTGGAGGCGGAATTCGGTCTGGCGAGTTCGATCCGGCTCACCTCCGCTGAATTGATCGATGCAGCGCGCCATGGGGATGGCGCACCCATTCCCGGACTGGACGGGGCGCGCCTGATCGCGGCGTTCGTGAACAACAGCCGCCGATTCGAAATCCGCGATTTCAAGCCCCATGACCGGGAATGGCTGAAAGCCAGGGGCGCCTTTAGTGAGGTCATCCAATACAAGACGCGGCTGTTTCTGCCCGTCGACCGCGCCAGCGAACTGTTGGATGCCATGATCGCGGAACGCTCATAGCCAGGCGGCTGTCAAAGCTGTCCCTTTGCCTTGAGCTCGGCCACGAACGATGCAAGCGGTATGACCAGCGTTAGCGGAATATTGGGCAGCGTTTCGGCGCCGTAGCTCGCATACCATTGCGCTGCCCGCTCATTCTTCGCATCGATGATCAACAGCATGCCATCAGCATCCGCCGCGACCCGCAGGCATCGCAGGGCTGCGGCCACGAGAAGCTGGCCGCCCAGTCCCCAGCCGCCAACCGCAACATCGGTCGCCAGCCGGAAACCAGCAACCTCGTGCGGGGCCAAGCCTTTCGTCAGCGGTGCCGGCACATTGTGGTATGCAATCGCCGACGGCATGACGGTGTAGAATCCCAGCACGCGGCCGGGTGCGGCCGGATCGATCGCGCAAAAGGTCTTCGACGCATTCTGTTCATGGCTCTGGCGGGCATAGGCCGTGGCTATCCCGCGATTAGCCATGTCGCAATCAGCATCGGGTCGAAACATTCTGCCGTCCGACGCATACCGGACGGCCTGAGCGCAAGAAGGGAAGGGGGCGGCGAAATGCGATCGCGCGGTTGCGATCGCGTTTCGGAGATACCTCATGTCCAAGAAACCTGTGGTCGACAAGGATTTTGTCGACGCCTTCAACCTCGACCTGACGAGGCTCGGCAGTGTGGCCCAGATCGCCATCACCAATCTCACCGGTAGCGGCGATGTCTTCGAGCTCCTCGATGATGAAGGCCAGTTCGTCACTCTCCTCCCCGTCACCGCGACACCCGAAGTCACCGCAGCGGCCTACCGGCTTTACGGACAGGGCCTCAATCGGGGCCTGCGCGCCGGGGAGGAACTGGCTTGGTCGAAGCTCCGGCATCTAATCGGAGCGGCGGGCAAGGATTGACACCGCTTTTCCCGTCGACCCGATTTCGACGGGCCACGGGACGTTAAGAACGTGAAATAGCGATCGCCCTCGATAGGGGCTGCGGCTTTCGAAGCGGTAAAACACTGTTCCTGCTCATTGAAACTGGCTGAGTCAAAGGGGGAGGGAGGAATGAAGGAGTGGGCATCGCAATTTGCCCGCACCAACTGCTTCTCCCGGGAGACCAACATGGCAGACCGCGCTTCCGCCTCCATGCAAATTGGGGGCACCCTTTCACGCATCCAACTTCCGGCGTTCATCGAGGCAATAGCAACCGACCACGGGCGGCTCGATTGGGAGGGCGAGCCCGTCGAGGAAGATACGATCACCACCGGCAATGTCCTCGAAATCTGCGCCTATGACCTTCCCGGGGGCATGTTCGAGACTGTCGAAAGCTTCTGCCGCCAGCACAAGCTTCCTTTCCGGCGAACTTCCGGCGGCTGCTCCGGAGTCTTCGGTCCCGAGCTCGTCGTCTACGACTTGCAGGGCCAGCCGCGCCATTACGAAATGAACGAAAGCGAGCAGGTCGTGCTCACCCGGAACGAGATCCACGATCTCGGTTCTATCGAGAAGATCGAGGACTGGTTTCGCAGCGCCGAATTCACTCCGCCTCCGATTGTTTTGCTCGAGGCAGGGGACCCGGGCTCGCTCGCGGCGGACTTCCACCATGACTGATCACGTCCTCAAGAGCGACTTTCGCTTCGCGTGCGCCGCTCGCGAAGCCGCGCTTGCCCAGAAGGCCCTCCTGGCATGCGACGAGCTTGCGCGAATGGAGCGACGTGCGCCATCAACCGCTTCGCTTCCCGCTGCGTTTCCCCCGATCGATCCCGCCGATCTCTGGTCCGGCTTTCGCGCCATATTCGCTGGCCCCGACTATCCGCATCTCGGCGCAGAACGTCACCTCGACACCGGAACCGAAACGGCCCGGATCGCTGCTCGGCAATCATCTTCGGGATGACCGACGTCCAGCCCGAGCCGATCGCCTCGCCTCTCCGGCAATGTTGCAGCGAGACACTCAAGGCCGGTCCGATCGGCTTCGGATGGGCGGAAGCCTGTTCCCGCGCCCGCGCAGGCGAATTCGGCGGCGAGTGCCGTGCGATCTTCACCGATCGCATCGAGTTCGACACGACCGGGAAAATGCTGGCCGAAGCTCTCGCGCAGGAGGGTCTGACATGATCAATTCCTTCCGGACATACGGCCCTTGGGGCGAGCATCCCGACCATCCGGTGGGCGATTGGAAAGCCCAGGTTGCGAACGATGACACGCGCCTCGGCTATTGGGCCTGGATAGCGGCCCGTGTGGACGCGCAGACCACGCCCGAGCTGCCACATCGCCCGCACTGACACGCGGGCACCAATCCTCCAATACCGCGCCCGCCGCGGATCACTTCGGCCAAAGGCTCGGGCGACCGGGCCGCTGCCGCTTTCGGAGCCTCCCCATGCCGCCAACGTTCCGGGACCGCCAGCTGGCGGCGATGGCCAGACATGCCGCCACGGGCGAAACCTGGTGCCTTCTTGCGCCAGGGACGTCCATCTGCATGGCGCGTGAGACGGACATCCTCGCCGGCGGCCAGCATCTGATCGACGCCATCGTCTGGAGCACCGACGCCGCGGATGAGGAACAGATCGATCCCGCGCTCCGCGCCTGAACTTCTTCCCGTTCCAGAAAGGCAAATCCATGAACGACGCATCCGCGGCGAATGCTGGCACGCGCCTGTTTAGCCAGATCGAGCATGATGAACGAGGCAATTTCCACTACGAGGGGGATCTTTACCGTCCGAACGAGCCATTTCCTTCGCTCTGCCGGCGCATCGAGACCCATCTCAACGCGACCTGCCGCGAGATGCGCTTCTCGGTTCGCGGCGAAACCTTCGCCCACGGGCGAAAGATCATCGCAGAACTTCTCGACGCGCAGGATGACCTTGCCGATCGCGAAGCACGCACCGAATTCGTCGTCCAGATCCGCGACCAGCTCGAGCGCTTCGGCTTCACCCGGTCCAACTTCTACCAGGACTATATGCGCTGCTCCTTCTATGCCGATGTGCGGATCGGCTCGGCATATTGGGCCGCGCTCGCAAATAGACGGGGCAGGGCCAATCCCGTCGACTCCCTTGTTTCGCTCGCCGCGTTCAAGCGCCGGCTCAAGCCGGGAGATCAACTCAGGCTCGTCGCTGCGCCGAAAGGCCATCGCGCGCTGGGCACGACCAGGACCGTCACGGCTGTCAGGTCCGGTGACCTCATCTTCGAGACCAAATCCTATCTGACGTTCCCGCGCGCCGCCGGCTTTGCCTGCGACGGCCGCTTCATTCGCATCGCCAACGGCAACGAATATGATCCGGACGAGCACCTCCTCTACGAGTGGTTGCCGGCCAGCGCCTAGCGGTCGGCCTCATGACGTGCCGAAGAGGTCCCGCCGCACCAGTCCGGCTTGGGCTTTCCACGCGGCCACCAACGCGCCACTCCGGCGTCGACGAGGATTGCCGAGACGTCGCGCCCCTCGAGCCGGACGTTCGCGACCGTGCGGTTATAGCTGCGACCGACCCGCGCTAATTCGACGATGCGCCCCTCCAGCAATGCTGTCGCTCGCCTCTTCGCATCGTTTCCGATCGTCAGTTCGCGCCGACATTTGGCATTTCCCGCTTGGCTTTCCGCGGCATCGACCCCGGCGATGCGAATGCGCTCTCCGCTCTCCATGCGGAATGTATCGCCATCAATGACATAAGCGATCCGGCCCTTCGCGCTGGGCTCCGCCGACGCCAGCGCGACTCCCAACATGCAAGTCCATATCGACACGACCAGAACAGCGTGCCCCGTCTTCCGGCCGACGCCGCTCAAGATTCCACCCACGTCGTCACTTACTTCCTTGCTCCTCACATCGGTTCGGCCACCCGGTTCATGCTACCCCAACTATCAGCAATAACCGATGAACCGCTTTCCGAGATTGGCGCCGGAATAGCCGCAGACCGTGACTCCGCGGAAACGACAGTGGTGCCACCATCATGCCGCGCCTCACCGTATCAGCCGGAATCGGCCGCACCTGTCACCCCCCGCGCGCGATCGAAACCTGGCTCTCGCGATCCGCGCAGACCGGATTGAGGGAGTATAGGGGGAGGGGGAAGGCAAAGCCTGTCGGGGTCTCGATGAAAGCTGCGCTCGCCAAGACCAAGGACCGCATGGTGGCCGAGGCGACGTCTTCTTCCGGCGAAGCATCCCCGTCGGCCGCCCGCTGGCAAGCCGTCCGGAGCCGAGCCATGATCGAACATATCCGCGGAGATATGCTGGAGGCGTCCGCCCACATTCTCGTGAACGCCGTGAACTGCGTCGGGGTGATGGGGGCCGGTGTCGCGCTCGCGTTCAAGCGACACTATCCTGCGATGTTTCTGGACTATCAGCGCGCCTGTCGCGCCGGGATGGTGCGGCCCGGGCGTCTCCATGTCTGGCAGTCCGCGACAGGCAGGCTGATCGTCAACCTGCCGACCAAGCGGCATTGGCGGGATGCCTCGCGCTACGAGGATGTCGAATCCGGCCTCGACGCGCTCCATGATTTCGTCCGGCCGCTCGGTCCGACGACCATTGCCTTGCCGGCGCTGGGTTGTGGGCACGGAGGTCTCGACTGGGCCCGCGTATCGCCGATCATCCACCGAAAGCTCGGCGATCTCGAAGCCCATACCCTTGCTGAATGCCCCGGCGGCTATGGCTATCTCTACATCACCGTGCGTTCCCGCGCTGACACCGTCTTCGCGTTCGCGGACGATGTCGCCGCGCGTGTCGCCGACACCCTCTTCCGGCGGCTTGGCCGAAGCGACGATCTGCGCGTCGGTCATGGCTACACCAGTACCCCCTATTCGCGACCGCCATCCCGGCGCTCGACCGGCGACGTCGGGGCCAGCCAGACGCCTCCTTCGATTGCACCCTGACCTGCGATCGCGCCGGCCGAACCCAGCCACCTGCCGAGGATCTTGATCATGACCGAACCCGATGACGCCATGTGGCGTGCTCTTGTCGATTTCCGCGCGCGCCATGGCCGGCGCTGGAAAGAGGCACTGTCCCTCAAGTGGATGAACGGCGGAGACGATTTCGAACCCTTTGGCGCTTCTCTGCGTCGGGTTCGCAATCAATTGGGGCCGTCCTGGCTCTGCGATCTGAAGAAGGCGACGCTCGACACCGCCGAACGCCGGCTCGCCAATCTCGCCAGGCTCCCCGAGATGTGCGCTGCCTTCCTGCCCAGCAGCGGCGAACCGATCGTCATCAAACGCGGCGAGCCCGGTTACTGGCCGCTTCCGGAAGGCATGACCGCCGATCGGATCAACGCGACCTTCGACGCGTCGCCCGCGCAGATCGCCGCCATGCTGGCCGGATCGATGTTCGGCTGGCACGTACCTGGAGCCGACCCCGGCCGGTACGACGAGACAGGACGGCCGCTACCGCCACCGTCGGTCTAGATGCCGCCATGGCTATCGAGATCATGGTCGGGCTGCCGCATCTTCGCGAAGGTCCCATCCTCCGGCGCGCCAAAGGCATGCAGATGCCGGCGCTCATCTCGGCAAATGCCCTCTCACGCTGGACCCGGCGCCGTGGCTGGCCGGAATGGCTCGGATGGAACCTTCAACAGCTCCAGCATGCACCCGGTCTCGCCAGCCTTGCGCTCGACTCCGCCGGCTTCGTCGCCTTGGCCCACTATGGCGCCTATCCGTGGACCGTTGACGACTATATGATCTTGGCCGCGAGCTACCCCTTTCGCTGGTTCGCAAGCATGGACTATTGCGTCGAACCCGAGATCGCCCGCGACCGCGACGAAGTGCTCGACCGCATCGCGCGCACCATCCGCGTCAATCTCGACTGCCGTACCCGCGCCCGCGACCTCGGTATCGATCGCCGCCTGATGCCGGTCATCCAGGGACGGCGTCCCGAAGACTATGAACGTTGTCTCGAAGGACTGGCGCATCCCCTTTCGCCGGGCACGCTGATCGGCATCGGATCGATGTGTCGCCGTCATGTGGCGGGCCCCGATGGTCTCGTGGCCGTCTTCGATCATCTCGACCGCGTCTTGCCTCAAGGCGTCCTGGTTCATGCCTTCGGCGTCAAGGGCACAGCGCTCTCCTATCTCAAGGGGCTGGAGCACCGGATAGCCTCGATCGACAGCCAGGCATATGGTCAAGCCGCGCGCCGCGACGCCTTCCGCCGCGGCATCGCGAAGACCGACGCCTTGGTGGCCGATCACATGCAGCGATGGGCGCGCAGCCAGCTCACCCGATCGTCCGGCCCTGCACGCGATCATCAGAGGCAACTGACTTTACTGATCGCCGACCGGCCTCCCGATGACCGCTGGGAATGGGCGATTGCCCGAGCCAGAGCCGAAATCCGCGGGCTGGTCGAGGAGGGAGCGCTGGATCATGACGCGATGACCGCGGGATGGATCGAGCAGTGGGCGGCGGACATCTATAATTCCGCCCCGCAGCCTGCGTCGAGCGTATAGTTCCAGTCGCCGGCGCTTTTCAAAGAACGGCCGACCGGACAGTCCGTTAGGTCGACGGATTTCGTGGCGGTAGACCATCAGCCGCCCGACAGAAGTCCGGATATTCATCCATGTCCGCAAGCGTAAGCCTCTTCGCGCTGCTTCCGCCCTTCGCCTTGCGGGAAACGTCGATCGCGAGGAGCATCATTCGCTTTGCGCGCTCGTCGTCCGATGCGACACATGGCTCATGGACGACAGGCAGGCTCATCCTATGATTTCCGATCAGAGCGCTTTGATTCCTTTTTCCCGAGAGCAACGGGTGGACCGTCAAACTCCCAGGTTCACGGAGGCCAGATAAACCCCAATCCCCGGAACGCGCAAGCCTTCCCCACCGAAGCGCTCTTCGCATCGGCGGCAACGATCCATGAAGAAATGTCCGGGCTCCGGATCCCGTCCAGGGCGATAGCGCGCTCCATCTCCCGGCTTTCGGTCGGTGGCCGTTGACGTCGGACCGGAGGAGGGAGGTGGGGATGGATGGGCGCCGGTAGGGGCGCTCGCGCCGCCGGTTCGTCCCAACCTTCTCGAGGAGAGCCCTCATGGCCAGCCTTGCTCCGAGCGTCGACCGTCCGGTCGACGGCGCCTACCGCGTCGACATTTCCCGAGGCCGCAACATCGGCCGCGTTTCGTCCGAATGGTTTTCGCGTCCCGACGATGAGAGATTTCTTTCGCTGACGGACCTCTATGACAGCGTCCGCACGCGCGCCGATCGCGCGACGACGCGGGTCATCGAAAGCAAGGCGGTCCGTGTCGAGGCGCGCAGCGAGGACGCCGAGCGCCTCTCGTTGATCGTCCCCGGCGAAGACCGTCCGATCGCCCCGACCAACTGGTCCTTTGGCCAGCTGTGCAGCCTGGTGAGCGCACCGGCCTCGTACCTGCGCAATCTTCCGGCCGCGCTGGCCGGCATCAATCTCCAGCACGGCCTGCTCACGCACCGCGGCGAACAGGTGAAGCTGCTCCAGACCAATGAGGGACGATCGGAGCTTCGGGCCGTGACCGGGCCGGACTATGGCCGGATCTGGGATCATGAGCTTGTCGGCGCCGTCATGAAGATCGCCGGCAACGGGGTTGACGACACGCGCTGGAAGGTCCCGGGCGTGCTCGACTGGGGCAGCATGCGCTACGATCCTTATGTCGACGTCAGCCTGGAGACGACGACCCTCTATGCGTCCGACAGGGACGTCTTCCTCTTTCTCGTTGACGATACGCATCCCATCGAAGCCGGGAAGCTTCCCAATGGCGATCCCGATCTCTACTTCCGCGGCTTTTACTGCTGGAACTCGGAAGTCGGTTCCAAGACATTGGGAATGGCGACTTTCTACCTCCGTGCCGTGTGCATGAATCGCAACCTATGGGGCGTGGAAAATTTCGAGGAAATCTCGATCCGCCATTCCAAGTTCGCGGCCAATCGCTTTGCCCATGAGGCGGCGCCCGCGCTCGAGAACTTCGCCGACTCCTCGCCCATGACCTTCGTCCAGGGCATCAAGACCGCACGCGAGCGCGTCGTCGCCCGCAAGGACGAGGATCGCGAGGCCTTTCTGCGCAAGCGCGGCTTCTCCAAGACCGAAACCTCGAAGATCATCGCCACTGTCCTCTCCGAGGAAGGCCATCCCCCGTCGTCTCTCTACGACTTCGTCCAGGGGATCACGGCCCATGCGCGCACCAAGACCAATCAGGACACACGTCTCGAGGTCGAAGCAAAGGCACGCACGCTCCTCGCCAGCGCCAATTGAAACGATCGCCGCCGGGACCAATCCGGTTCCGGTGGCCGGTCCTTGCTAGGATTTCACGCCATGCCCACGACCACTGCCCGCAAGGAGCTTCTCGACAGGCTCCATGACCTCATGTCGAGCTACCTCGGCGAGGAATGCCCGGACGATGAAAACTGGGAGGATTTCGACCCCGACATCGATCAGCTTCGCACCGAGGTTGGCGATCTCCTGAACGAGGAGATCAATCATATTGCGCAAATGCCGACCGAGCCATCCCGGTTCGTGATCGAAATTGCCTTTCTGAGCGAGGGCGAGCCGTTCGCGAGCGAAACCCACATCGTCGAGGCGATCGACTGGCCCTCGGCAAAGTGCGTCGCGTTTCGCCGGTCCGACGACAGCGTCTACACCGACGATCGCATTCCGGACCTGACCCGCCGGGCGATCGATCGCTCCACGCGATATCCCTCGGCGCCCCGGTAGCCGCTGGACGCTCCCCCCTGCGGTCGCGTGACCACGCCGCCGCGGGGCGGAACGCTTGGAAAGTCGAGCGCCACATGCAAGCCATGGAACCGTCTGGCGCAGCAGGTCGCCGCGAACGCCGCCGCCTGCGTCACAAGACGAGGCTGCGCGCCCCGACCGGCCGCTGGATCATCGAGACCGATCTTGCTCCCGAAGCCCCATTGGGATGGCGATTTTGGACACTTGCGGGTTTTCCGTCGGATCCGGTCGAACCGCGACCCTATGGCGGGAGCCGCTGCATTCCGCTGGCACAGGTCGAGTTGCAGGGCTCGACCTACTGGCTGTGCGCGATGGAGTTGGACGAAAGCTTTGGGCTCTTCACCGCGCACGAGCTCTTCCCGTGTCCCGCGCAGCAGGGCGCAGCGGGATTTGCGCGTCGCATGATTGCACTCCACGCGATCGAACCCACGCTCCTCTGACATTCCATGCCTCCGCTCGGCATGCAAAGGCTATGGCTGCCCCGAGCGGTTCTTGCGGATTTCCCGGATTTCCCGTATTGTGCCCGCCAACCCCAGATCAGCAATGCGAGCGCAACCATGGCGAAGGCCCTTGAAATCGTCTCCTCGGGAGATGTCCAGAAGCAGTTCGGACGCTATTCCGACGAGGCGATGATCCGTCCCGTCGGCGTCACCAAAAATGGCCATCTCCGGTTCGTCATGGTGCCCATCGACGAGTATCAGCGCCTGCGTCGCCGGGAACGTGTCGCTGGCGGGGTCGAAGACCTGACCGACGACATGCTGGAAGCCATCCGCAGGGTCGAGCCTGGCGCGAAGTCGCAGGATGCAGAGCCACGTCTTGGAGCCGCCTGAGCCCGGCGAGGTCATCAACTACAGTTATCTCTGGTGATACGAATATGAGCGGGGACGCGATGAGGGCGTGAAGGACCGCCCCGTCGCCGTCGTTGTCGTCGTGCAGACCGCCGATGGAATCGACAAGGTGCTCGTCGTCCCAATGACGACCACCCGGCCCAGCAAGGACCAGGCCGCGATCGAGGTACCTGATGCCGTGCGCCGACAACTCGGCCTGAAGGCCGACCGCAGCTGGATTGTCGTGAGCGAGTGGAACGAGTTCTCCTGGCCCGGCTTCGACCTTCGGCCGATCAACCGGAAATCAGGCGAAATCAGCTACGGCGCGCTTCCTGCTGGGCTCTTCCGCCGCGTCCGCGACGCGATCGTCGCGGGGGCAGCCGGCCGGCCGATTGACAGGGACGCCTGACGCGACCGTGACGCGGCCGCCATGGTCATAGCGATCACTCTTATGCTCATGCATCCATATCCGCCGGGTCCGCCGGATCGGCGATTTGCGTTCGCACCCTGAAAGTCGTCGCCGGCGCGAAAAAAACGTCGCGCCGGTAACCCATCGGCCTTTGAGGCGCAGCCATCTTCCCAATCGCCGGCAGCCTTCGCGGATGGCACGATCGCCACCCATCCCTTCGACACGAGGCCGGATGCAGCCCGCCATGGCTTGTGCGGACTCGCCGAGCGGTGATCGGTGACGGGAGGAGAGGGGGGGAAGAGACGGCGATCATCCTAGGAGATCGCCCGATGCTCACCACCCGCACCCAACGGTGGCGCGACCGCCGTTGCCGCTGGATCCCCGATGCCAGCGAGATCGATCCCACGCGCCTTTCGGTCGACGTCATCGACACGCGCTTGCAAGCCGCGCCTTTCATCAAGGCCCACCACTATGCCGCTTCCATGCCCGTGGCGCGTCTCTCGGTGGGGTTGTTCGCCAACGGCAAGGGCGGCCGGCCGGAACTCGTTGGCGTCTGCGTCTTCTCGCATCCGGTGAACGACGCCAGCGTGCCGAAGAGCGCGGGACTCACCAACGCGCGCACGGCGTGCGACCTCGGCCGCCTCGTCATCACCGACGCGACCGGCGGCAACGCGGAGACCTATCTGGTCTCCAGGGCCTTTCGGCTCCTGCGGCGCGAAAAGCCCGAAATCCTCTCGGTCATCTCCTATGCGGATCCGGTGCGACGTGTCGATGCCGACGGCAACGTGTTCATGCCGGGCCATATCGGCGGCGTCTATGCCGTCATGGGAAGCCAATATACCGGCCGGTCGAGCCCGCGCACCGACCTGGTCATGCCCGACGGACGCCCCATTTCGTCGCGGGCGATTTCCAAGATCCGCAACGCGGAATCTGGACAGCGCTATGCGATGGACGATCTGCTTCGCGCCGGCGCGCGCGCACCTCGCCTTGGCGAAGATCGCGCCTCCTGGCTCGCCGACCTCGAACGCACCGGCTTCCTGCGCCGTCTCCGCCACCCCGGCTGTCACGCCTATCTATTTCCGCTTACGAAAGCCGCGCGCATCGCAGCTCGGAAGGTTCCCAGCCTTCCCTATCCGATCCTCGACCGCGTCGCGACCGAAGGCGATGTCACCGCGTTGCCGCTGCTCCATCTCGCTGCGTGAGCCACCTCGCATCCCGATCGCGGCGCGATCCGAATTCGGCGGCGGTAAATTCATGAGGAAATGACATGGCAGACAATTATCTTTCGGCGAGCTTCGCCTTCACCTGCACCGATGCGGAAATGGCGCTGCTGGTCGAAGCATTCCAGGCCGCGACAGACCTTTCGATGGGCCTCGACCCCGGCAATCCAACCGTGGAACTACTCGCCGTACTGCCGCCCTCGAAGGCAGAAGATCCTTGGAGCGGCCTGCGTGATCTGTTCTGCGATCCGGACTATCCGACTTTTGGCGCTGACATGAGCATCGACCCCGACCCGACCGAACCGCGCACGATTGGCTTCCACGGCATGACTGACTTCCAGCCAGAACCGATCGCTACCCTCATTCATCGCTGCTGTCAGCCAACCCTGAAGCAAGCGCCGATCGGCTTCGAGTGGGCCGAGACCTGCTCGAAGCCTTGGGTGAACGAGTTCGGCGGCGGGTGGTGCGCCATCCATGCCGATCGTGTCGAGTGCCAGGCCACGCGCGAGGGTCTCGCGGCTGCTCTTCGGACCGAGGCTCCCGCTGCCGAGACGCTCTCGAAATTCCACGGCGCATGGGGTGCGCTTCCCGACCATCCCGTCACGGATTGGCAATATGAAGTCGCAAACGGCGACACCCGGCTGGGCTATTGGGACTGGGTGGTCATCCGGCAAACCGTCGACGACTGTGTCGCCTCGGACCCGTTCCCCGACTGATGTTCCCCGCCCTCGCTTCCATTTGACAGCATAACCCGGAGCAGGTCCTTCCAAACGGATTCATCCGCCATCGCAGGTCATGGCATCGCCTGCGAATCTGCCCGGCCGACAATATGTTCCACCAGGCAGGACCTCGCTGCGCCTACCTGTTCCCGCTAACCGGGGCAGCGCGTAGCGCAGCCCGCAAGCCGCCGAACTTGGTCTATCCGACACTAAGCCGCGCCGCGACCGAAGGCGATGTCACCGCGCTCCCGCTGCTCGCCCTCGCGGCGTAGCGCCAAGGCGGTCATCCGGCCGAAGCTCTGGGTCAGACGGACGCCGGATGATCGACAAGCTCCAGAAACAGCACTGGCCGCATCGCGAGCTGCGCGCCGATCCCGCCGTCGCGAAAGCTCTCGGGACGCTGGAACACCATGGCAAAGCCGCGGTTCACGCGTGTCGTCTCCGCGATCACGCGCGCGACATCGTGCCGGTCGTGCGCGGCGGTTTCATCGATCGCGAACAGTTCCGGCGGGACGTCCTCGGATGCTATAGGCGCGTCGCGCTCCGATCCCGGCCGGGCGTTGTCGATAATTCGAAGCGGCTTCAGCCGCTCGAGCAGGCAGGTCTTGCCTGCGCGCGGCCGCCCGACAACGACGAGGACGCCGCCGCCGGCCATATGCTCGCGCAGCCGCCCATGGAGTTCGAACCAGTCGCTGCTGTCCTGGCGGTGGCCGGGCGCCGTGACGCTATGCCACCGCCAATGGCTGAACGGGACAGGGTCGCTCCGGATTTGCTTCCAGGCCTCATAGACCCGCGCAACGATCTCATTGCCGACATAGGATCGCAAGCGTTCTAGCGCCGCTAAAGTGCCGCCATAATCTGCCAACCAGGCTGGCTGTGCCGCTGTCACCTCCGGTGCCTCCCTTACGATCCGCACAACCATGTGCCGCAAAACGCGGCGTCCAAGCATATTCGACCGCGACCGATTGTCGACCAATCCCGCTCCTTGATGAATAGCCGATGTGCGGGCGGCGGTTCAACGCGGCGCAGCGCGTCAGCGTCGAGCGCACGCAATTGATCGATTGTGAAGCATCTCATCGGCCGAGGGGCCGCACGGAGGATCTTCCATGAATAGTATTGACAGGCGCGACCCCGCCCAGGTGCTCGCGCGCCTTCGGGCGGCGCTCGCAACTCCCGCGGATACGGATGCGGCAACCGCGGCAACGCTGGTCGAGGACATCCGAGAGGCCGAGCAACGTTTCACCCGTATTTCGGAACCTTCAACTGAAATTCATCTCGGGCGGGTCGACCATGAAGGAAGCACGACCATCGTCGCGGCTCATTCGCGAAACACGCTTTTGCAAAAGCTCGTATCCTGTTGCGATCGCCGCTGGCCTCATGACAGCGAAACGCCTCCCGATCTCAACGAGAGGCCCGAGCAGCGCCTGGGAGAATTCCAGCAACGGCTCCCGGCGCTCACCATCGCCATTTGGACAGTTCGCGACAGCCACGACGAAGCGCTACCTGACGACAGGCTCGAGACTGGCCGCTATTGCGTGCTTGGCACCGCGCACCTCTGCGCGGCGACAGCCAACCAGCTCGATCGATGGTGCAGCGAAAATTCGGATGGCGGTCCATTCGTCATCGCCCGCAGCATCTACGGATGGTTCATACCCACTCGCGAGGTCGCTTCGGGGCTTCACGAACACATCCCCGAAGATCTGCTGGCCGCCCTGCGCTTCGGTCGCGAACGCGGCTTCGATCATATCCTGTTCGATTGTGACGCCGGCACGATTGCCGATCTTCCCGTCTATGATTGGTAGCCATCCACCTTTCGTCGAGAAGGGGGAGGGAGGGGGCGGGGCAGCGGCGCATGAGCGGGCAGACGGCCTGCTGCGAAAAAAATCGATCGGAGGCACCCCAAATGTCAGATCGCGATAGCATGGTGCTTCTGCTTGAGGCACTCGCGTTCCTCAACGACCATCCCAATTTCAGCTTGCGGCGCGACAGGCGCCGCACCTCCTATGACCTTGCGGCACGTATCGATCGCTACCTCGCGCGCCGGGCCGGCCCTACGCACCCGGCCATTCCCGAAGCCCGTGATCGCTGGGCCTCCACCTCTTTCCTGCGGATCGACCCCGACGAATATCTGGTCGAGCCTGCCGAGTTTGGCTACTGGGTCCGAGGCTGGATCCTGATCGGCCGCACAAGCCTCGGCGAAGCCGATCCTGAGCTCCGCGCCAGATATGAAGCCGCCGTCGCGGCGTTGCCCGATATCACCCGCCAGGCCTTCATCGCCCATCGCGTCGAAGGGCTCGAATATGGCCCGATCGCCGAACGCCTCGGCATCAGCGCCATTGATGTCCAGGTCCGCATCGCCGAGGCGCTTATCGCCATCGCCAAGGCCGTCGAGATCCCATAAGCGATAGATCAGGATTTGAGACCGGCCTCCAGCAGCTGCATCCGGTCCGCGGCAACCTCGGCGACCCGGGCCTGAATCACATGGCCGCGGCTCTGCAACACCTCGGCCAACCCCCGAACCATACCGATCAGCGCGGTTGTCCGCACGCCCTCATCGAGGACACGCAACAGCTCGGTTTCCTCTGCGTCCAGTTCACGCATCCTGGTTCCAGTCCTGCTCGGGGGCTGCATCGCTTCGCACGACCCGTACGCGCATGCTCGGGCGATCACGGCGAGTCGGCTGAGCCAAAGCATAACACCATCCCGACATCACCCAAATTGCGGAGGCGATCATGCAGGCCCGTGAAATGGAAATCGTGCTCGATCACTTCGCGCGATCGGGCGGCGTAGCACCCGTTCGCCCCTACTACATCTGGGGCGAGTTCCGCGTCGAGACCGATGGCGAGACGCTCTACAGCGATGAGGGGCATGAATATTGTCGCGACTGCGCGGATCGCCTCCTCGAAAAGGTGCTTCCCCACCTGTCGGCCAGCGAGCGGCACGATCACCGCATCTCATCGACCGAACTTCACCATGAGGACACGTGCAAACACTGCCTCATCTGTGGGGCGCTTCTCGACTATGCCCTGAACGAGACCGGCGTCGCCGCCGAGCTCGACCACTACGTGTCGCATCCACCGTCTCGGCCCCTGCGCGCCGGAGATGCCTTCCATATCGCCAGAATGCTCGAGGCGGCCCCAGCCGACCATGGCGTGCTGCGCCTCGCCCGGGAGGCGCTTCGCCGGATTCCTCGAAAGCATCGACGCAATTGAAAGCGCGTTTCCACTCGACCGCTGCGCATCGCCGACCAATGCCCGGCGCGCTCCCGCATCCATGCCCCGTGCGCCAGACTTCAGAGCGATGTCCTTTCGTGGTCGGCAAAGCGAAAACGTCGAGCGAGTGAGGAAAGCCAGTCGGGAGATCATGTCATGGGTGAACGAGAACTATTCGCCATCACAGCAAGCGAAGAGGGATGGAGCGATACGACGCAGATCGATCTTCTCCTGGACTATATCGAAAACCAGGACTCGATCGACGCCTTCGCGGATTTCCTCGCGGAACGACGCGCACACGTCCCAACCCCGTCGCTTTACACCGACCCGGCCGACGCATTTCTCTGGGAAGTGGCGGAACTGCTGCAGCACGCCGGTCTTATCCAGAGCCCCGAATTCCAGACTTTCTGCGCCACCATATTCGACACGATGACGGCCGAGCAGGCCGCCGATTTCTGGCGCATGCGCGACGGCGACTGAGCCGCCGCATCGCCGCAGACAGGAGACATTCCATGTCGGCAAATGCAAGGCGCGATTTTGCGCAACTCCTCGCCGGCGCCCGTATGGCGCTTCAAAATCCCGACCGTCGCAGCGAAGAAACGCGCCTCCGCCTGGTCGACCAGTTGGCCAAGGCCGAAGGGCTGATCGAAACGCACATGGTCCCCTGGGAAATCGCCGTTCATGTCGCCCGGATCGACCATCGCCATGGCAGCGAATTCTTTGCCGCGCTCACTCGCCAGGCGTTGATGGCGCAGTTCGGCAGCTATTGCCGCATATGGTGGTCCGAGATCGATGACAAGCGCGACCCCGCCGACCTTGATGACGACGCTGTCGCCAGCACCTATTTCGACCGGCACCATGGCGAATGTCTCGAAACGGACATGATTTCCATCCCCGCGCCCGAGGCGCTCGTGACCATGCCGGTTCGCAGCGATCGCTACGTCACCCTGAGCAACCACCATATCCAGCCGTCGACCGGCGATCTCCTCGACGAGTGGGCGCGGCTACCGCCCGAGGACAGGCCGCTGGGCGTCGCCGAAACGGGCTACGGTTGGTTCGTTCTGACCGACCCGATCCACCAGGATTCGGTCGAAGAGGTTCCCGTGGAACTCACCGCTGTGCTGTCTTTCGCCCGCGATCAGGGTTGCCGATATCTGCTCCTCGACCGCGACGGCGATGAAGTGAACGGCCTCAATCATTTCGACTGGTAGCCGGGGCGCCCGACACCGTGCGCCTGACGTCTGCAGGACCGATCGAAAGTCTTGCCTGAACCTCCGCGACCTCGTCGCGCCATCACTGACCGCCGGCTCGCCGTAACCCAGCGTAGCGGACCAGCCTGCCCGACGGCAGCGCCCAACTTCGCTTCCGTGACAGGAGCACCGCATGCCTGAACTTCCTTCCCTCGAATTGCTGCGTGAAGCTCGCGGCCGCCTGGCGTCGCATGACCTCAACGATCCGGCGACCACGCAGCTCATCCTGAAAATCGACGTGCATCTCGCGGCCCTGGCGCCGAACCCTGGCTCAGCCGAACTGGTCGAGGCTGCCTGCAAGGAGTGGCGCAGCTTCGACGAGATCGACATTGATTCGGACGAACAGCGCGTCAGCATCGGCGAAGACGGCACATGGGTCCGCGCTTGGATCTTCCTGTCTCATGACGACGCCGCGCGCCACGGCGTATCAGCAGAAATCTGCGCCCCGACCGACAGTGCCCAAACTCCCTGACATGTCCGTACGACGGAATTCGATCTCCCATCATGGAGGGGAGCGCGGTGGGAGGTTTTTTGAAGACTATCGGGGAGATCGAACCCATGTCCGGATTTACCAACCGCGACTATGCCCAGTTGCTATCGCGCGCCCGCGCCGCCCTTGAAACGCCGGCGGACCTCAGCCCCACTGAAATCAACTATGTGATCAAGGACATCGCCCTCGCTGAAGATGCCGCCGCCGGCGGCCATCTCCCCTGGCGCATGCAAATCCATGTCGCAACGATCGCCCACTGCGAAGGGATCAATCACTATGCAGCATGCACCCGCGCCGCGCTCATGGCGGAGGTTGCAGCTTATTGTCGCGAATGGTGGGACGAGATCTCCCACCAGGGTGATCCGGCCCAGCTCGAGGACGAGCAGGTCGCGCAGCTCTATTTCGACAAACATCCCAGCGAGACGCTTTCAACGAGCGAACTGACGCTCGATCCCGACCCAACGGATGACGATACCGGCGAGGAACCACCAGACCTCGGCGCACCGGTCCCGGACGAAGCGATCGACGAGCAAGATGTAGCGTCCCGACAACGGGCCGCGGCCTCCGCCATCTACGAATGCTATGGTTTCGGGCGGCCGGTCGGGGACGCCGACACCTGGTGGACAACGATACCCGGAGACATATTCAGCCGCACCATCTGGTTCGAGTGCGACCACACCGGCATTCCTGTCCCGCCGGCGACCCTTTTCATCACCTTCGAACCGGGAACCGATCGCCTCATCTCCGCCGTCGCGACCGACAGCGACGGCAATCCCGTCGGTAGGCCCGCTCCCCTGATCACGGGATAGTTTCCCACGCGGTTCTGCGGTGGTCGACCGGCCCCGCATCGCCCGAAACTGGCCGGCCACCGCCGGTCTGCAGTGGCCGGACCCGCTCCAACTTCACTCCAATCCGGGAGGCAGCAATGCTTCAGTCCCGCGATACCGTGCGCGTCTACCGCCACGGCCACATGGCGTGCGGCATCGGTGCCGGCGCACGCGGCTTCAACCAGGCCAACCCTCGCATCGGCAACGTCGTCGCCCGTTTCGAATGCGCTGGCGGGATCGACGTCGACCCGGGCGCCATCCGCAATTTCGAGCGCATGACCGGCGTGAAGGGCACGGTCATGGACCTGTTCGACCGCGACCAATATACCGCCTTCCACGGGCACGAACCCCCGCCGGGCTGGAAAGAGGCGGTGCCGGCCGACATTCGCGCGGTGTTCGGACGCCTCGACGTCTGCTTTGCGTCCTATCCCTGTAAAGGCTTCAGCGGACTTCTTTCCAACGCCGTTTCGAAGACTCAGAAATATCAGGCGCTCAACGCGCTGACCCTCCGCGGCATGTGGCTGACCCTCGAAGCCTATCGCGACGATCCCATTCCCATCCTGCTGTTCGAGAACGTCCCGCGCATCATGACGCGCGGCCGCTGGCTCCTCGACCAGATCATCGCCCTGCTGCGCGGCTACGGCTATCACGTCACCGAGGACACGCACGACTGCGGCGAGATCGGCTGGCTCGCCGAATCCCGCAAGCGCTATCTCATGATCGCGCGCCACCCCGACAAGGTTCCACCCTTCATCTACCAGCCGACCAAGCATCCGCTGCGCGGAGTCGGCGAGGTCATCGGCAAGCTGCCGCTTCCCGGCGATCCCGCCGGCGGTCCGATGCATCGCGTCCCCGCGCTGCAATGGCGCACCTGGGTCCGGCTCGCCTTCGTCAAGGCCGGGCACGACTGGCGCAGCCTCAACGACCTCGCCGTCGAGGACGGCTTCCTTCGTGACTATGGCATCGTCCCCGAGACCGAACTCAGGCCCAACGCTTATGGTGTCGCCCGCTGGTCTGATTCCGCCGGCGTCATCACGTCCGCGCGCGCTCCGGGACAGGGGCGCTTCTCGGTCGCCGATCCCCGGGCGCCCTGGGTCCGCGAAGGCAGCGGCTTCCTTGGCGTCAATCGCTGGGCGGGCTCGAGCGGTGTCATCTCGACCCGCGCGCTTCCCACCAACGGCGCTTACAGCGTTGCCGATCCCCGACCGGGTTATGGCGACGCCACCCATCGTCACGTCCTGGGTGTCCGTGGCTGGGGCGACAGCGCCGGCGTCGTCTCCTGCACGCCCAAGCCAACCACGGGGCCGCACTGCGTCGCCGATCCGCGCCCCGGCTACAAGCCCGGCGCACATCACAACCTCCTTTCCGTCGCGTCCTATCGCGGCAGCGCCAGGACGATCAGCGGCGCCTCCCATGTCGCCGGCGGCGCCGCCAGCGTGGCCGACCCGCGCCAGCTCTCGGGCAATCTCACCTACCAGCAATATGGCGTCCGGCCATGGCGGGAATGGGCGGGAACCGTCACGGCGCAGTCGCTGCCCGGCGGCGGTCCCCATTCGGTCGCCGACCCGCGCATCCACGGTCGGCCGCGCTTTAACAATGTCTATCGCGTCGTACCGTTCAACCGCGATGCGCCCGCCGTCGCCGGCCCGGGTGGACCTGCCGGCGGCCTTTGCGTCGCCGACCCGCGCGCCCCCCAAGGCCGCCACGTCAACGGCAAATACCGCGTCACCGGGTTCACCATGTCGGCCAACGCCGTGATCGGCGCGAGCTCGACCGGCATGGGCGCGTTCGTCGTCGCCGACCCCCGTTGCACCTGGGGGCCGGACAGCCACCGCAACAAGCTCAAGGTCGTCTCCATGACGGGCCAGGCGCCCACCGTCACCGGTTCCGATCGCGTCGGAAGCGGTGCGATCTCGGTCGCCGATCCCCGTCCGGCTTGCCTGTCCCGCCCCGGGCGAGACAGCTACCTGACCCAGGGCCATTATGGCGTGGTCTCGTGGACCGGCGCAGCCGGTGCGATCCCCGCCTTTGCCAAAAACAATAACGGTCCCTGGTCGCTTGCCGATCCGCGGATCGACGCGCCACCGAATTTGCCCGACCCGGCGAATGACTGGAGCCTGCCACCTCTCGACGAGCGTCTCGTCGCCAGGATCATCGCGCTCGACGAAACCTGGCATCGCCCGTTCACGACCCTGGAGCTTGCCGCTCTACAGTCGCTCTTCGATCCCGAGGAGATATTCGTCTTCAATCCGGCGCTCGACGCCTATGTGCGTCGCTGGGAACGCAGCTGGGCGACGCGCGGCTTCGATCTCGAAGCCAGTTCCGATTCCACCCGCCGCGAATGGATCGGCAATGCGGTCCCGAGCGCATCCGCCAAGGCGATGGCCGAGGTGATCGGAGAAGCGCTGCTGCTCGCGAGCATGGGCGAGACATTCACGCTGTCGTCGCGTGAGATATGGGTCCGGCCGCTCGCGCTGGCGCTGGCCGTCAATCCCGATCAGGCGGCCTTTCAGCTCGATATGGGGCAGGCGGCATGAACGCGCGCTCGCGCCGCGCCGAGGTCCGAAACCCGGTTCTTACACTGCCGTCCGCCCGCGCGCTCAAGGCCCAGCAGCCGCAAATCCTCGCCCTTCTGGCTGCGCTGTTATATGATCTGCAGCGTGACGCCCGGCAGCGTGCCGACAAGGCGTGGGGAACGCGCAAGGCCTTCATCGCCGCTTACTGGTTCACCGTCGCCGTCTATGCGGGCCACATCGCGAAGGCCATTCGTCCGGCGCATTACAGCCGGAACAAGGCGACGCCCTTCCGCGTGCGCCAGCATGGCTATGCCGCCCTGGCCGCCGTGGACTGGGCGGAGGCTTCCAGACTCTACAGCGAGAGGCGCGATCGCTTCGGTCTTGGAACCAGCCAGTTCCCCGAGGGCGAGGTGCTCCTTGACGACATCCCGATTGCCCGCATCAGCTATAACGGCCGGATCTGGCCGCTCGGACCCTTTCGACCGGAAATGGAGCCCATCTACGACAATCGGATTGCGGCGGATCGATCATGACACGCCCGGCCGAATGGGACGATCCGCCCGGTTACGACCGTCATATCGGCCGGGCTCGCACGCCAAGCGACGATTTCTATGACCACCGCATACTGGTCCTTGAGCGGACCAGGCACGCCCTCGCTCCAAGAAAAGGAAGTTTGGCCGATGGCAAAGACCCGAGAACAGCTGATCGACTGGCTGGTCGACGACACCTTCGACACATGCCGACAGGACGACCGTTATATGCGTTCGATCCTCCAGCAATATTGGTCCGGCATGAGCGATGAGGAACTGCAATGCGCCTATGACGATCTCGTACCCGACAATTTTCGCGAAGATCCAGCCGACCACGATGTCGTCTCGCGCGCTATAAGTCTTCGGTTCAACCCGCAAGCCTGGATCGATGATTACGCCGTGTCCGTCGATGCCGAGCATCCCGACACATGGACCGTCCCCTTGTCGCTTCTGCTCGAAAGGTTTCCGACCCGGGAGAGTTGGCATGAGCGCGACGAGGATCGCGATGCCATGCGCTTGGAAGGCAACGCGCCGAGATGGGTGCGGGACTGGACTGGCCCGTTCGAGGTCGAGCTGCTCGACCCGGACGCATGGCAGATCGGAGGCGGCGAATGACAGCCCGACGTCACTTCGTCCATGTCTACGCCACGATCCGCGTCAAGGTGGCAGTGGACGCGATAAACCACACCGAAGCGATTCGGGCGGCCGACCGCGCACTCTTCGACAAGGGGTTTGCCGTGCGGCTGATCCCCAACGCCAGGGATGTGCTGGATGCGGAATATGCCGAAGAGGTCGTCGGCTACATGGTCGACGAAGCCGGTGATCCGACCTTCGAGCACACGCGCAACTATGACAACAATTACCAGCCCGAAGGCTCCGCAGGATGAACACCCAAACAAGCACGATCGCGGCCATGATCTGCGAGCTGATCGAAACCCATATGGAGAAATGCGAGTCCGCGTTCGAGCGTTCCGAGGACGGGCCACATCATGTCGTCTCGGATGTGCATGAAACCCGCGCAAACATCGAAACCCTGTCCAGCAGGGACAATGAGGATGGCGTCGAAATCACGCTGCTGCTGGATGACGGTTCCGCTTTTCGCGTCATGGTGGAGGCGCTCTGATGGCAACGTTCAAAGTCAGGATCGTCCAGATCTTCCGGGTCGAGCGCGAAGTCGTCATGGACGTCATCGCCGCCTCCGAAGACGAAGCCTGCGAACTGGTCGACACCGGCGAAGCCGACAAGCCGGAGTGGGACGCCTGGAAAGATCACTGGACGCTCGAAGGCGAAACCGCCCAGCCGGCATAAGCTGTCCATCGAGGCGCTGCCCGGGAGCGGAGGAGGGGGACGGCTATGCTCCCGGCATGGGAGCAGTCCGGAGGCTCCCATGAAGATCGAACTGCGCCGCATCACCTACAGCGATGCCCTGTCGCAGGAAACCAGCGCCTACACCGCCGACGTCTACATCGATGGAGAGCTCGCCTTCCATGCCCGCAACCAGGGCACGGGCGGCGCGGATTTCTTTCATCAGGTCGGCCGCTGGACCGAGGCCGAAGTCAATAGCTGGCTCGAGGCCAACCGGTCGCCTCGGGTCGATGACGGCTTCAGCTATGATCATGATCTCGAGATCGAGGTCAGCGACCTTCTCTCCCGCGAACTCGAAGCTCGCAGGGTCAAACGCCTGCTTCGCACCAATCTCGTGACGATCGAGAACGGGCAGATTTTCCAGTACCCCCTCCGCAAGCGCCCAATCGAAATCGTCGTTCGCGCCGTGCGGGCCACCAACCCCGCTGCCATCGTCGTGAATGACGCCGGCGACGACGTGCTCGACGAGGCGCTCGCCATCCTGCTCGCCCCGCGCTGACGCGAGGCCTTCCGGACACCGATCCGGATCGCGACCACGCATGACGACAAACGCGATCCGCGCCGGCTCACCGGCTCACCGTCGGATTCCCGCCGACAGCTCCCCGAACTCCGGCTCGCATTCGATTGTCCCGGCAACGCGTCAAGGAGACCGCACATGGAAAGCACTCATCTGGAAACTGCATTCACGATTGGCGTCACGCCGGACGAAGCGGCGCTGCTCGAAGAATGTCTTGCGACCGCGGGTCAGATATACACGGGATTCGCCGCGATCCCGCTCGACGAGATGGACGCCGCCAGGGCCTGCTACGCCGAGCGTAGCGAGGCATTCAAGGCCACCTTCCCGTTGAGGGACGACGAGGAGAACCCCTTTGCCAGTTTCCTCGCGCTCTGGTCCGATCCGGACTTCCCCGACTTTGGCGCGCGTACCAGCATCGCTGACGACGCCGGTGGCAAGGGGAAGGTCGCCATCATCCAAGGCCACGAGGCAGATGTATCGGCGCTCGCATCGCTGATCCAGAAGGTCTGCAAGTCAGCACTACCCTTCGGCTTCGAATGGACGATCGTCTCCGACAAATCCGGGCGGGACGGGTTCGGTGGTGGCTATTTCGTGATCACCGAGGCCGGGATATTCGGCGACTCCACGCGCGCGATTGTGGAACGAACGCTGCAGACTCCCCGGGCGGGACGCTGACCATGGCAGGCGGCACCACTGCGAGCATCACCCTCCATGTAGAGATAATCGACTCTCAGGCCATGTGGGATCACGCCTTTGGCATCTATGCAGGCGTGCATCTTCGCTACGAGGTATATGACCCGGCCGAACCGACCCGCCTGGGCAGCGCGCTTCACGACGGGTTCGTCGCGATCTGCGGGGACCGCGATACGCCAGACATCGGCGAATGTCTCGGCATGATCTTCGATCCCGGTGCGAGCCCTCCCGGCATCCAGATCGATGACAACTCGGTCGAAATCCTGCCGCCCCCGTGGGATGAAAAATATTCCCAGTTCATCGGGGATCGCGGCGAACTGGGCACCGACGGCTTCGGCGGCGGCCATGACTAAGGCCATCCTCAAGCAGCCCTGCGATGAATGCCCGTGGCGCCGCAAGCATCCGGCCGGCTGGCTCGGCGGCTATCGCGCAGAGGAGTTCACGCAGCAAGTCCAGTTCGATGGGCCACCGCTGCCCTGCCACAAGACCATCCCGGGCGACGGAACCGACGCCCGCGCGATGTGCGCGGGCGCGCTCATCTTCATGAAGAACAGCTGCAAGGGCGCTCACCACTCCGATTATGGTGATGCGCTGACCACCGTCGAGGCGGATAGCGAGACCGTGTTCCAGTGGGCGCATGAGTTCCTCGAACATCACAACAATCCCGGGGCCTGGTCCGAGAAAGTCAGGGCCGCTCTGATGGAGAAGCGCAATGGGACAAACGCGGACCGTGACGGAGAAGACGCTCGATGAGGCGGAGCTGGATTTCCGGGAAGCGCCGGGCCGCGATAGCGCGGCCGACCTGCTGACCGTCGCCACCGGCTATTGGAACGACGCCATGATCGGCGATGAAACCTATGCCGGCAAAGTGGGCCTGGTTCGCAACTGGCTGGCCAAGGCGGTGGTACCCGTCGACCCAGATTCATGCGGAACCGATCGCAGGTGCCGCACGCCGCATCGTGAGCTATACCGATGGCGCCGCCCGTACCAACGTCTATAGGGCCGCAAAACAGGAGCTGGCACAGCATGGCGATAAGCTTCGAACACTGCTGATCGAGCTTGCCGGGATCATCGACGAAATCGATGCCTTGCCGATCAATGATGAGGGCGCGCGCGAATTGCCTCCCGGCATGCTGGACCGCGCCCGCGAAATCGCCGCCGTCGCTCAAGATCTGGAAAGCGCGACATGAGTGAAGATGAATTCGACCAGCTGGTCGACGAGGCGACCCATGCCGTCAATAATCTCATCCCCGATCGATTCCTCGACCGGTTGGGAGGAAACGCGCGCCGCGGTCTGCTCATCTCGATCAACGACGCTCTGACCGCAATCCTGCGCGACGTCATCGAACCGGACGACGAGGCCTGATACCATAAGGTGCCGCGCTCTTCACGAAGGCTTCTCGTTCAATCCAGCCCCGCGATCAGCCCGGGCGTCGGCATCACGTCACCGAACAATGGACATTTCGTTATGGTCATCATATATGACCAGTCACTAGACATAACCAGGAGCAACCGCCATGCGGGCAGAAACCTATGGCGCCGCGGACTTCAAGACCAACTGCCTTGCTATCCTCGATCGACTGGCCCGTCACGATGTCGACCAGGTGACGATCACCAAGCGCGGCCGAGCCGTCGCGGTGCTGACGCCGCCTCCCAGTACGACCGATGCGATCGAGGGACTGCACGGCTTCATGCGCGGGTCCGTTTCAGTGCCCACGGGCGTCGATCTCCTCGCTCCCGTGCTCGATGAACCGCTGAACGCCCAGGACGGAAAGCTCCACGGATGAGCGCGGCCGGAGGGGAAACCGACAACCCTCGAGCAGTGCTGCTCGACACATGTGCCGTTATCTGGCTGGCCAATGGCGATCCAATCGCTCCGGCAGCGCTCGGGGCCATCACCCATGCGGCCCTGGCCGATGGGGTGTTCGTCTCGCCGGCGAGCGCGTGGGAAGTGGGATTGCTGAGTCGCGTTCGCGGCGACAAGGCACCGGCCATCTCCTTCCTGCCAGATCCGCAAAGCTGGTTCGCTCGCTTCATGAGCGGACCAGCGATCCGGGAAGCGCCCTTGCTCCCGGAAATCGCGATTGCGTCCTCGCTCCTGCCCGACCCGCTGCACGGCGATCCCGCCGACAGGTTCATCATCGCGACCGCCCGGCTTCACCGGATGCCCGTTGTCACACGTGACGGCAAAATTATCGACTACGCCGCCAAAGGACACGTCGCTGCCATAGAATGCTGACCACACTCCACGTCAAACGCCTCGCGCATCACCGTCGCCTGAGCCATGATCTTCGATAGATCCTGACCACGCGCCTCGACGAAGGGGAGGGAGAAAGGAGGCGTGCGCTCCCTTCGGGAGCGGTCAGGAGCTTTCCATGCCAAAGCCATGCCCGGCGATCCGGCCTTGTCCCGGATCGGCGCCTGCCGTCGCGCTCGATCCCGCCATTCTCGCCACCATCGAGCGCCACGCCTGGTTCGCGTTCAGTCTGTCCGGCGGCAAGGACTCGACGGTCGCCGCGCATGCCACGATCGCATTGCTCGACCGGCTCGGTCATCCGCCTGACCGCCGCCTCGCCATTCATGCCGACCTCGGCCGCGCCGAATGGCGATCGACACCGGCCACCGTCGACGCGGTAGCGGCCCGACTCGGCTTGCCGCTGCTGGTCGTCCGGCGCGGTGCGGGCGATATGGTCGCGCGGTGGGAACAACGCTTCGAGAGCGGCAAACGCCGCTACGAGGCGCTCGAAACCTACAATCTCATCGGGCCATGGTCGTCATCCTCGCTCCGCTTCTGCACCTCGGAGATGAAGGCCCAGATCATCGGACCGGAGTTGGCGCGCCGCTTCCGCGGAGAAACGATCGTGTCCGTCGTCGGTCTGCGCCGCGAGGAAAGTGCCGTCCGGCGCACGACTCCCATCTCGCGCATCGACGACCGCTTCGCCAAAGCCCGAAATCAAGCGGGCACCCGCATGATCAGCTGGCATCCGTTGGTCGATTGGACCGCCGATCAGGTTTTTGCGGCCCATGAGCGGCACGATCTCCCGCTCCACGAAGCCTACTGCCGCTATCATTCGACGCGTCTCTCCTGCGCCTTTTGCGTGCTCGCCTCGGGCCGCGACCTTGAGGCTGCCTCCCGTGCCAGCTCTAACCGCGATCTCTACCGCCATCTCGTGTCGATCGAGGCCCATTCGACATTCTCCTTCCAGCCGCAACGCTGGCTTGCAGACGTTGCGCCCGGACTCCTGCCCGCTTCCTTGCAGAAGGACATCGAACGGGCCAAACGCGATGCGGCCGGGCGCCGACATATCGAAGCAGCGATGCCGGTAGGGCTGCGCTTCGTCAAAGGCTGGCCGCCACGCATGCCCAGCCTTGCCGAGTCCACGCTGATCGCAGCTGCCCGCTCGCGGATCCTGCGCCGGCACAACCTCGACGATCTGTATCCCGACGCGGCGGCAGTACGAACCCGTTTCGCCGCTCTGATCGCCGCCAAGCACGGCCGGGCCACGAAGACCGCCATTCCGCGTCCCTGAAGCGCCGCCATTTCGCCGTCATCATGCGCTATCGTCGCAACGAGGACCCCATGCTCGATGGCCGATCCAGCACGCGCCGATCAACCCGCGAACTCACCCGCGAACAAGCGATCCGCTTTGCCGAGGGCGACCGCTAGAAATCGCTCTCGCTTTGAGGAATGCGCCCTCTTTCAGCTCGGACAGGATTGTCTATGCATGCCGTTCACGCGCTTCATGGAAGGCGTGAGCGCCTTGCTCCGCCGCCCGGTCTTTACTCATGAATTTGCCAATCCGGACGTCCTGTGGGCCGAGTTTTGCCAGTAATGGCCCGCGTCTGACATCATCACGATCATCCAGCGGATTCGATGGGATGATCGCGATTTTGATCGAAGCCCACGATCGCGAGCCGCGAACTAGCGCGTGACACCAAGCGCGTCCTCTTTCACCCGACCTAGTTCAAGGTCCGCTCGCCATGCATGAGCGGATATCGCGAACGCATCTCCTCGACCTTCCTGATCTCGGCAATCTTCCGCTGAACAACGCTTTCGGACAGACCAACCCGCCGCGCAATGTCCTTGCGCGTCAGACCCTCCCGGTCGTGTAGATCCCTCAGCGCGCCGGCGCGCTCCAGCGCTTCACGCCGCTGCGTCGCCAGATGCGCGCGGGCTGCCAGGGCTGCCTCCATCCTGCGGCGGTCTTGCTCGGTCTCGCGCTCCAAAGCGTGGCCCCAGGACCAGCCGAACATCTTCATCGCGGCGTAGAGATCAAAATAGCAGCGGCGGCCGAAATTGGGCACTCTCAACATGTCGCGTGCCGAAACGACCGCCACATCGCCGAGCCGAAGCGCTTCAATCGCAATTCCGCCCGGTCCCTCTCCCGGTTCGAACCAGCGAGTAGCCGTCACCAGGCAACCATATGTTCGGATGCTGATCAGATCCCAAGCGCTGAGCGCAACGATCAGGGGATTGGCCATCGGCACCGCGGATGATCCGCTCTCGAGAAGAGCTCCAGACGTCGCATGTTTCGACATCATCCGGCAAGTTTCTCCAGCAAGCATCGGCGCCGGCTGATCCGGCGGTTCAAGCTCAGCGCCAAGCCAATATTGCCACAACGCCTGCAGCCATCAACAGTTGACGCGCCATTTTGGATGAAATCTCCGCCTCGGGCGCCTCAACGCTTTCCGCGACAGGCTCTTCTGAACCATCCATTGCCCAATCCGGATTCTCGCGCGTCGTTGGTTCGAACATCCGCGCGTCGCGAAGGGAAGCGGAGAGGGGGGGCGATGGGCGGGCGTGACGACGCGTCCGTACGCCGGGAGCCACCTCCGTGTCCTACGATATCGCTTTTCGCTTCCAACAGGCGCTCGATCCTGCCGCCCTCACGACCTTGTCGGCCTGCCTCCATGCGCTGACCGCCGCCATCGAGGACTGCCGCAACGCCGGCAAATCCTCGGACACCGATCCTGCGGTGTTGCTGCTCGCACGGCACCTTGGAACGGTCGCCGCTGGACTCGGCGCCAACGATACGACCCTGCGTCGCGCCTGCATGGACGCAGTTGCCGAGCTTCGGCGCCGGCCCGCGCTGATCGCGCTCGCGCACAAGGGCGTCAGCTACGATGCGCCCGCCAAGAAGCTCTTCCACAGCGACGGCCGCAAGGCCCTCAAGCGGCTCGCCGCGGCGCTCGGTCTTGCCGATGACAGCTACGACATCCGTTCGAACAAGGCCGGACCGGCAGCCAGCGGCGATATCACCCTGCATGGTGAGGAAGTCTACGTCCAGCTGAGTCTCAGCGCCCTCGGTCCCGGTCATGAGGTCATGTTCCGCCGGGTCAAGGGCCGCAAGGACCACTGCGGCGATCGGAATCGCTGGGCATCGGTCCATGACCTCCTCCAGTGCGATCGCTTCGCCGCGCGACTGCGCCGCGAACTCCACCTCACAGAACCCGACGCTGCGCCCGCTCGGCTCGTAGCCTGAGGAAATCTCCCATGGACATTATCGTCACACGGACGCGCATCCGCGGGACGCTGCCCTTTTATGAATATCGCGCCCTGGTCCCTGCCGAGGATATCGGCACGGATCGACGCGCTTTGGTCAGCTGCGTTGCCGCACCGCGCGTGGCGGGTCGCCTGGCCTGTGTTCGCCTGGCCCAAATCATCGCACCGGACCGCTATTTCCTCATTCCCGATGGCCGACGGCGCGCACTGGCGGCCGATATCGGCCTGCTGGCCAAGCGTCTCGAGACCGCGGCGGTACGCACCATCTTCCCTGAAATGACTGCGGACCTCCTGCCCGTCGTCTTCCTCCTCGACAGCGATCCAGGGAACGCATGCACCTGGACATCGATCAAGGATCTCACCGCCGCTTTCGATCGGCTCGCAGCAAATCCCTCGATGCCGACGGCATCCGACCTCGGCCTCGCCGCCGACTGCGCCCGGCAAGCAGCCTGATCGCGCGTCCAGCTCAGTTCACTGGAGTAGAAACGATGATATCCGCCACCAGCGACTTCGCACTCGAGACCGCCGCTTGCCTCTGGGAAGCCGTGCTCGCAATGCGCGACTATCGCGGCGTCGACGCCGACTGCATCGCGCGTGGCGCCGCCATTCAGAATGCTTTCGGCACGCTCGGAACAGCTGCCGTCCGGCTGCTCGTGATCGGATGGACGCCGGTAGTCGATGCCGCCTGGGCTCGGATCGGCTCGGACTACCAGTTCTGCTTCGACTGGGATTTCGTTCCTGCCTGGATCATCGACAATGTCGACTGGTCCGACCCCAGCGCTCCTCGCCTGGCCCAGGACAGCGCATCGCGACAATCGTTTCTCATTCAGATTCCGATGCAGCTTTCGGCGATCGTTCGCACCGGCGATGGGCTCACCTCTGCGCAGCATCTCGCCGGCTTGCTTCTCCAATCCATCGAATGCGTCGACCAGCCCGCGCCCGATGAAGCCGTCGCGGCCGCGATCCCAAGCTTCAGCCTTGTCCGCGCCAGCGCCGCCATCACCCTCAACCCGATTTTCGAGGAGGATTGAACGATGCTCATCTATGTCACAAGCGGCCGGCATTTCGCGCATCCGTCTATCCTTCGCCGCCATTTCGGAACCTTTCGGGCCGCGCGAGAAGCGGCCGCCGAAATGGTCAATCTCCTGCGGGACTCCATAGACCGCGACAGGCTTCCGCCTGTTCCGACCGATGGATGGCAGCAGGGGCTCCACGAGGCACAGCGTGAGCGCCTTCTGCAAGAGAGCCACGATCCTGGGTCTCTCGCCTCCGAGGACCTCGCCGCCAAGGCCGACTGCAACGTCTGGATCGAACGCGCGCATGTGGAGGATCCGATTTCGTTCCCCGTCGTCGACGACCGCGAGCTCGGTGCCCTTCTCGCCGCCTTGCGCCTTTTGCAGCAGCAGGGCTGTCCGGAAGAACTGCTCGATGTCGCCACCGATGGCGCTGCGTTCAGGACGATCGACACCAGCGAGATCGACGCTCTTTGCGAACGCCTGAACGCCGCCGGCACATCCACGGAGATCCCGCGAATCGTGGTTGCCCTCGAAGGTGGCCTCGTCTCCGGCGTCGTCACGAACAGGCCGGTCATTCTCCACACTGTCGACTATGAAACCGAAGGGGCTGACGACGACGACATCACTCTCGTCCCCCAGGACGACCATGATCCCGTCGAAGCCATCGTCAACCAGTGGGCCGGCGACGCGCTGACGCTGGATCCCGACTGGATCGCCCGGCTGGAAGCCGCGATCGCAGACACATCCGAGGCCTGAACCATGGGGAAATTCTTCGCAACCGCCCGCTATTGCACGCGAAGCGGAAACCTCGGACGTTGGTCCGACACCATCGACGCCGACGACATCGACGATGCCTTGCGCCTCGCGCAGGCTGCCGTCGAAAGGCGGCACCGCGGTGCGTCGAAAATCGATGTGACCGTCTCGCCGGATCTCCGCCCATCGTCGATGACACGGCCGTCCGCGTGATGGGGCTGCGATCCGGTGATCGGGGGAAGGGAAGGAGGGAAGGCAAGGGCGATCGGAGGGCCGGCACGGGCCCCGCCGCATCTCTCCCCTCAAGCCAGAGGAAACATCCATGTCCCGATTCCTGATCATCGCCCACGACGCTGAATTTGGCCCACCCATCAACGGCGTCCGCTTCGTGAAGTTCGAACCGTTCAAGCCGATTCTCCGCGAACAGTTCGAAGCGACGAAACTTGCCGAGGTAAGAATGAGGCTCGACGAGGCCGGCGACCGTCTGCGCGCGACCGGTCGAAGCTTCGTTGCGACGGTCGTTCATGTCCGCAACTCGGGCAGAAAGCCTGCCGGATTCGACAAGGCTCGCCTCAAGATCGAGCATGACGTGAGCCACCCAGCCCAGCTGGTGGCTGCAGCATGAACGCGGCGGTCCTCGACACAGCGACCACGCCGGATACGGCTGCCGTCCATGTAGCGCTCAGCAGCTTCGAACTTTCCGCGCTGCGCTTCATCGACTTCGATCCCGATGTCGCCCATGCTGTCCGGCAGGGGGCATGTATAAACGCCATCGATGGCGATGACAGTGGCGCCCTCTGCTATATCGTTCCGCTGCCGGGATTTCCCGAAGCTGTTGATTTCCACTGAGAGCTGACCCGGGAGGCGCATAATTTCCACTGAGAAGTGACCCATGTTCTGACCTTCCCCCTGGCTGCCTGGTCGGGGGATACCGGAGTGATCGACATGGCTTTATTGAGCGTTATCCGGCGCTGGCATTTTCGTGATGAGATGCCGATCCGGGAGATCGAGCGGCGGACGGGTCTGTCGCGCAACACGATCCGCAAGTACCTGCGTAGCGGGACGGTCGAGCCCAGGTTCAAGGTTCCCGAGCGGCCAAGCAAGCTCGATCCGTTTGCGGAGAAGTTGTCGGGTTGGCTGCGGACCGAGGGCGCCAAGTCGCGCAAGCAGCGACGCACAGCCAAGCAGATGCACGCCGACCTCGTGGTGCTGGGCTACGACGGTTCCTATAACCGCGTGGCCGCGTTCGTCAGGGCGTGGAAGGCCGAGCGGCAGCGCGAGGCGCAGACCAGCGGGCGCGGTACGTTCGTGCCGCTGGTGTTCGCCGCGGGCGAAGCATTCCAGTTCGACTGGAGCGAGGACTGGGCCATGCTGGGCGGCCGGCAGACCAAGCTGCAGGTGGCGCATACCAAGCTCTCACACAGTCGCGCCTTTGCCGTTCGGGCCTACCTGCTCCAGACCCACGAGATGCTGTTCGACGCGCTGACCCAGGCATTCCGCGTGCTGGGCGGCGTGCCGCGGCGGGGGATCTTCGACAACATGCGCACGGCGGTCGACCGGATCGGTGCCGGCAAGATCCGACAGGTCAACGCACGGTTCGCGGCGATGGCGAGCCATTACCTGTTCGAGCCCGAGTTCTGCAACCCGGCGTCGGGTTGGGAGAAGGGACAGGTCGAGAAGAACGTCCAGGATGCGCGGCGGCGACTGTGGCAACCCATGCCCAGCTTCCCCGATCTCGATGCGCTCAATGCCTGGCTTGAGGCGCAGTGCATCGCGCAATGGGCGCAGATCGAGCATGGCGTGCTGCCGGGCACTGTATCCGATGCCCACGCCGCCGAGGTCGCCTATCTGATGCCGCCGGGTCGGCCGTTCGACGGCTTCGTCGAGCACACCAAGCGCGTATCGCCGACCTGCCTCGTACACTTCGAGCGTACCCGCTACAGCGTGCCGGCCTCGTTCGCCAACCGCCCGGTCAGCCTGCGGATCTACCCCGATCGGATCGTGATCGCCGCCGAGGGTCAGATCGTGTGCGAGCACACGCGGATCATCGAACGATCCCATCATCTTCCCGGACGCACAGTCTACGACTGGCGGCATTATCTGGCGGTGATCCAGCGCAAGCCCGGAGCCTTGCGCAACGGTGCCCCGTTCGCCGAGATGCCCGATGCGTTCCGGCAGCTACAAAGCCAGCTGCTGCGCCGTCCTGGCGGCGACAGGGAGATGGCCGAGATCCTGGCGCTCGTGCTGCAGCACGACGAGCAGGCCGTGCTGTGTGCGGTCGAACTGGCGCTGGAAGCCGGCGTTGCCACCAAGACTCATGTCCTCAATATCTTGCACCGCCTGATCGACGGCAAGGCTCCTCCGGCTCCTCCTATCGATGCGCCCCAGGCGCTGCGCCTGGAGCGGGAGCCGGTTGCCAACGTCGAGCGCTATGACAACCTGCGTGACCGGGAGTTGCGCCATGCGTCATGATCCCGCCAGCGCCGCCGTGGTGGTCATGCTCAAGGCGCTCAAAATGTACGGCATGGCCCAGGCCGTTGACGATCTCATCGAGCAAGGCGCGCCCGCGTTCGACGCTTCCGTGCCCATCCTATCCCAACTGCTCAAGGCCGAGATGGCTGAGCGCGAGGTCCGGTCCATCGCCTACCAGATCAAGGCTGCCCGGTTCCCCGCCTACAAGGATCTGGCCGGGTTCGACTTCGCTTCCAGCGAGGTGAACGAAGCAATGGTGCGCCAGCTGCATCGCGGCGAGTTCATCAATGGCGCGGACAATGTCGTGCTGATCGGTGGTCCGGGAACCGGCAAGACCCACATTGCCACCGCGCTCGGCATCCAAGCCGTCGAGCATCATCGTAAGAAGGTACGGTTCTTCGCCACCGTGGATCTGGTCAATGCGCTCGAGCAGGAAAAGGCCGCAAACAAGGCCGGCCAGCTTGCCGAGCGCCTGCTCCGCCTCGATCTCGTCATCCTCGATGAGCTTGGATATCTGCCGTTCAGCCCCTCAGGGGGCGCGCTGCTGTTCCACCTGTTGAGCAAGCTTTACGAGCGCACCAGCGTCGTCATCACCACCAATCTCAGCTTCAGCGAATGGGCCGAGGTGTTCGGTGATGCCAAGATGACCACCGCGCTGCTCGACCGGCTCACCCACCATTGCCATATCCTGGAAACCGGCAACGACAGCTTCCGGTTCAGGGCCAGCGCCGCAACACCCAAACCACGGAAGGAAAAAGCCACCACTTGACCCACCCCCCGCATCGCGGGACACCATACCGACCCGGGTCACTTCTCGATGAAAATCCCGGGTCAACTCTCAGCGGAAATCAACACCGAAGCGGCGTGGCGGGCGCTGGCGTCGGCCGTGCCGGGCCTTTCGGAGGGAGCCGCCAACCGCCCGCTGATCGACGTCTATAAATCGCGAATTATTCCGCCCGCGCTTCCCGAGCCGCCCTTCTACCGCCTCGATCCGCTCGAACTGGCCGCAGGCCTTCGGGTCGATCATCCCGATGCCTTCTTCGACGACGACGCCATCGGCGCCCGAATCCATACCCTCGAGTGCCTGAAGGGTATCGACGATTTCTATTTTCCGGTCGCGCCCGACGAGCTCACCGATGCCGGGTGGCGCGCGGCGGTCGCGGCGATGCCGAAACCTGTGGGCACAACGATCTGGTCGCCGGCATTGCTTCGCCAGCGCCGTGCCATCGCTGGCCGCGACGCTGTCGAGGAGCGTGCCTGGTCGGCAATCGCCGAGCTTCATTCGGCGATCTGCGTTCTGCACGAGGCCCCGTTCAGTGCCGGCCTCGATTTCGCGACCTATCTGACCGACCTTATCAACCGCCTGCGGGACAACCCGGTTTCCGTCGCACAGCTTCAGGCGGCTGACGCCGAATTCTATCAGCGTTATCATGACTTGACGCTTGACTCCGACGCCATCGGCATGGCCGCCGCAACAATGATGAAGGCGCTCGCCGACGAGGCACGCCGCCGCGGCAGGAAGCCCGGCCCCCGGATCGCCATCTTCGCCGACGAAGAAGAGATGCTGAAAAGGGAGGGGGGCATCGGCAGCAACGTCGATCCGATCCCTGGCGACAGCGATCCCTCGCCCGAACTCTCGCCGCCGGACTGAATATCGTCGACGGCCGTTGGCGCTGCCCGACGAGGCTTCCAACATTCACGGTCCCTCCGCCTGTCCGCAAGAACTCGGACAAGCGTGGACAGCCGAATGCAGGCGCCCCGGGGACCCATGCGTTTGCTGCGGGCAACCCGCCAATTGCCCCTACGAACCCATGCGAGCGGGTTATCCCCGAAACGCGCTGAGCAGGCGCTCGCGCCGGCAACGCCAATCTGCACCCACCGGCCGCCGAACCTCCAGGGCCTTGGGAAGAAAGGCGGGGGGAACGGGCTGGACCGATTGGGTCTGAGGCCAAGGAGCGACCAAATGCTACCCAGCACAATCTCAGCACGCGTCAGCCAGGACGCGATCACCAAGGTCACGCGCCTGTTCAACGGTACGATCACCGACGTTCTCAACGAGATGCTTCAAAACTCCCGGCGCGCCCGCTCGACCGGGATCGACGTCGATATCGCCCAATTCGACGGACAACCGACCCTCCTCATCAGCGATGATGGTTCTGGAATCGATGACCCGACAACGATCCTCACGCTTGGTCAATCGGACTGGGGCGCGGATCTCGTTCGCCGTGAAGACCCGGCTGGCATGGGCGTGTTCAGCCTTGCCGGTCAGCGCGTAAGAATCCGCTCCTTCTCCAGCAGCGCGGCGCAGGGATGGCAGGCCGATATTTCGGCGGACGCGTGGCTTGGTTCGGTTCCGGTTGCCGTCGAGCCCTGCGAAATCACCCGGGGCACCGCCTTCCTGATTGCCATGCCCGCCGCGTGGGCACAGCAACTCGATGGCGCTATTAAGGACGCTGCCCTCTATTATCCGCTTCCGGTCCGTTTCCGGGGGCGGGAGCTTCCGCGCGCCGATTTTCTCTCCAAGGCACACCGCGTCGAGGACTGGAACGGATGTCGGATCGGCATCTTCCGTGATCACGAACACGAACCGCCACATCCGCCGCGCATCAACTTCCATGGCGTCAAAGTGCCGTGCCACCTTCCGACTGTGTCCGAAATCGATGCTCCCCACAAGTGGATCGCCAAGATCGACATAGTCGACGCGCCGACACTCCAGTTGGTGCTGCCTGCTCGCAAAGAGATGGTCGAAAATGCAGCCCTCGACGATCTCCGGCTTGAGATCGAAGCGGCGATCTATCGCACTATTGCCCTGGAAGCGCAGCATCGCCTCTCATTTGCCTCGTGGACGAGGGCAGGCGAACTCGACATCATACTCGCCGAGGCAGCCCCATGGCTCGAATCCTGGAAACCAACGAGCGCCGAAGGGTACAGAAACGAAATCGGTCGACACGTCGCCGACGAGCCCATGATCATCATGCCGGCCCATGAACCCGACATCGAACAATGCGCGGCTCAGGCGCTTCTCCAGGAAGGCCTGCCGCTCGGCTATCAACCGGTCCGCGCAGAACGCAGCCTCGAAGGCTATAGCTGGTACGACGAACTGCCTCGCGTGACGGGCTTGTCTTTCACGATCAATCGGGGCGACCACCAGTTTTCCTATGACGAAGAACATATGCTGCCGACGGAGACTCTGTCCGGCCGCGTCGCCGACATCAGACTGATCGTCCCCATCGCCCGTTCCGGAAAATATGACGACCCGATTGCGCTTCTCGGCTTTTCCCTCGACATGTTGGTCTGTCGCAATGATGGATCCGACCTTGATGACGCGATCATCTTCGTCAGGGAAGGGGCCTCGGTAAAGCCCTCGAGCCTCGCGTGGCTGATGGAATTATGCTGCTTCTGGCACAATGACGATAGCGACTGCGACAGCTGGGACACGCAGCACCGCGACTTTGAACGATATGCCCGGAATCTCGCCAACAAACTGCTCCTCGGTGAAGAGGAAGCGCTTCTCGAGCGCATCCGCAATGCGGTGCGTGAGGAAATACTCTGGCTGATCCCCAAGGATCGCAAAATCGAATTAAGCGCTTCCTACAATGACCTCTCCCTAAGTTTCGCTAGTCCTGCATGACGCCTTCGGCCTCAAAGCGGGTAAGTAAAGGACGGCGAACGGCATGAATGGGGCGAAATGGGCTGGTTCGGCCTGTCCCACGGAGACATGCCGGCCCATATTTGGGACGCAGAAGTGGCCAAGATGCTCGACAGTCTTCCGCCGTCAGCATGGCTCACCGTTATCGACTGCCACATCTGAGCGTCACCGACGGCAATCCCTTCGACGCTTACGTCCCGCCCAATATGCCCGGTGGCCCGACCAGCCGGCTTGAATGGAGACGTTCCGTGGCCTTCATTCCCTATAATATCGAAAAGCGCCGCTTCCGCGCCCATTACTCCCACGCACCCTATCGGGCATGGGATGGCGCGGGACGGGTCTACTCCGTCTCGCGGAACGTCGACGTGTGGGTCGCCTGGTGTCGCGACCACAACCTGCCTTCCCTCAAGGCGCGGACGTTCGCGCAGCTCTCCGCGTTGCTCGAAGCCGTGCGATGAGCGCTGCTCCACCGCGGCCTCGCGCTCATCGTGTGGAAGGGAGTGGGTCAGGGCTACGGTAGCGCTGTCGCAAATGAGACCGGAGGCAGCAATGCCCCTCCGCCACCTCCACGAAGCAAGGAAATCACTATGTCAGCCTGGTCCCCGCTACGCGCGAGGCTTGCCTCGTTCGAGCATGCCTATGCGGTCGCCGTGCAGCGGCGCGATGCGACCGGCAGGCATCAGTTCGTCATCCAAACCGGCGACCCGACACAGCCTTATCGCGTCACCGCCATTCCGCCGGCCGACACCCACGATCTGGTCACCCGTGTCGCCTGAGCACCGCCGGATATGCATCGGCCAACGCATGCGCATCCGTGAACGTCCACGAATCGGCGATGACCGCATCAAGAACCGGGAGGACATCGTCCTCCGGAAAAACAGCGTGAACGAATATTACGTCCGCCTCGACATACCGCCACGCCAACGCGTTCAGAACACCGCGCCCGCCGAAGCCCAACGCCTCGAAATCATTTCCATGCGGCCCTCGCCGCCGGCCGCCTGACCTTTCGGAAATTTCGCCATGCCAATCAATGCGCCTTCTGCGCCACCGATGGCGCACGCCCCCGATTTTTCGTCTCCCGTCGTCGCTGTGGATCGGCATGCAAAAAGGACCCCGTTAGCGGGGTGATCGGCGTCTAAAAGGGACCCCTCATTTCGATGGTTTA
>NZ_JAKKIE010000037.1 GCF_021742065.1 Rhizorhapis sp. SPR117 | reverse complement strand
CGGTACACTTTTACTCCGAAATGAACGGACCCCAAAAGACCCGTCAGTGGTACATTTTTACTCCGCCGTTTATACCGATGTTAAGAAAGACACGCTTCGCGGCGTTGTGCTGGATAATGTGGAGCCGGGTTCGGTCGTTTCGACCGACGAACTGGTTTCCTACAATTTACTCAAGGGCGATGGGTTCACGCATGGCACTGTGAAGCACGGCGCGAAGGAATATGCGTTCTACGACTACCACACTGGCGAGAACCACCACGTCAACACCGTGGAAGGCTTCTGGCGGCTGTTCAAGGCATCGGTTCGGTCAACCCATGTCCAGATCAGCGGTAAGCACATGCAACGCTATCTGAGTGAGTTTACTTTCCGCGCTTCGAACCGCGAGCGAGTGAACGGGATGTTTGATCTTCTGGTCGGGGCGCTGTGACAGCCCCTACCAACGTCTCGAACTGAGAGCGATCAATGGGGCCTATTCCTTCGGATTCTGCCTGCGAGACGAATGCGTCTAAGCGATTAGTGGCCAACGCTTCGGCCAACGTTAGATTGGTCATGCTGCGGCCCTCATAAATACATCGTCCGCCTGATCATATTCAATAACACGACCCGCCTGCGCCAGAAGCGATAGCTTTGCCCCAAGCGCTTTCCTGTCACGAACAACTGAAATCAATGTCGGCGGCACCGGGAGCGCGGCAAGGTCATGGAATGCGGCACTCGCTCGATAAACCGAGTTTGCGTGATTTGCGACGGCTTGGAATACAGCGACATGCTCCCCTTGCCGAACAATCCCCGTGACTTCCCAAGGGTTTGTTGACATGCCCGGAATAGATTTTGCTTCATCTACACTGGCGGCAAAAATCTTGAGCAATCTCTCCCGCAAGCTCTCCGCTATTTCTGCTTCTTCGGCATTTAAGCGTTCATAGACCGTATCCAAGACCGACCATGCAGCGAGTCCAACATCAGAAATTGCTCTAGCAAGCTCGTCCGCTGTAACCCGAACAGAAATCACTTTATTATCGACTTGGAGATCGTCGCGTTCAGCAGCCTTCGAAGCAGCACGGGAAAAAGAACGATCAGCACCGGCTCGCTTCAGATCGCGATATGTGAAGCCAGCATCATCGACCTGAAATCCTCCAGGTGCGCGCTTGATGCGAACCGTTGAACTTGACCCGTCTGGATTAATAAGAGGCAGACTGACGAAGCTTGCGTCACCCCAATGGCGCACTGACACAAGGTCGTGCGCAGCTTCTTCCGCCGCTGCCTTGAGGGCTGAGTCAATGATGGGTGCGCTAGCCATTCTAAAGCAACTTATACTCCCAAGGGGGCCGGGGCACAATGTCTATGTTACTGATTCGGAACAAGATTCCAGCCAACTCCCTTAGCGACTCAAATGTTTGAAGTTCCTCAGCAATTTCCTCCGCGATGGGCAAATCGCCCGGTCTCATCTTTGTGCCAGATAGCCAGTTAAGCTCGAATGAATGATAGTGTGTGTCGGGAGCGCGCGCCACGGGGCGGGGCCAACCGCTCCTCCGGGGGTTACTGTGCCCGCCTCTAATCGACCGCCAATCAATTCGCGCGAGCGAGTGACGGCGATACCCGTTCGCGGTTCGGTATACCAACTCTAGCCCGACATTGTGGTCGATCATGTCGATGCGGCACTCGCCATGAAGCGTGAAATTGGCCTCAGTGATGCCGTCGATTTCTATTTCAGTGTCGAACCAAAGTACGGAGTTCTCCGGATTACTTCTGGTCCAGACCGGCGGGCGGGCTATCAGTTTAGGGGCATTGAAGAGCGCGTCGAATGACATTCCACCTGCATAACGGGACTTTTCATGCTTGGCGAGTCACACATGCGTCAAGGGGATAAACGGGATTATTAATGGCCAGTCTATTCTGGCTTGCGAAAGATCGCCAAGATATTTGGTCCGGGCTCCTCGTTGAGCCAATAGGCGATATTCATTGGCAGATACCCAATCGCGCGGGCTATTTTATAAACAGCACTTCTTTTCGTTGCGAGATTGACGTCTTCGCCACGTGCTGTGCGCGGTTGCACGTGAATTGCCACAATATCCAGCCCAAGATGCTGTGCAAGGCGTCGATAGGTGTCATGCGAGAATTGACCCATGTGATGTGGAGGAAGGTCGAAGGCGTCCTGCCGTAATTGGTGTGGCACATAATTGGGGTTCGGTGTGCTCATAATTAATTGCCCACCGGGTCTGAGGGCGTTCAGGCAGGCCCGCAGAAATTCGTTCGGATCGATGACGTGCTCCAGAACCTGAAAGGCGCTGATCGCGTCAAAGGCAGATGATTGCTTTTCGGCCAATTCTTCGATCGTTTTGTGACTTATGTCCCAATTTGTAACTTTGTTTTTAATGGCGTCCTTGTTGAATTCCAGTCCATGTGCTTGAGTGACATGACCTTCTGTTGAGCGAAGGAAAAATCCACGGCCACACCCTATTTCCAAGAAAGAGGAACATCCTTTGATCGCGGAAAGAGCAAAACTATATTCCCACCGCCGTCTTTGATAATAGTTAGGCCAGTTGAGATCGAGTTTTTGGTAGAACTCCTCGTCACCGGCCAGTTCGATCGGGCGCCAAAATCGATAACCTGTGGCTTGGCATTCAAATAGTTGAACCAGACCATCAGTCGCCGCAGACATATCTATTTCTACGCCACATTTGTGTCGGTACATGGCCTTTATATGGTCAGAAGACATAGACGCTACTTGGCGAGCCGGGCCGAAAGGGCCTATGACGTCGCTCATATTCATTATTCTCCCTTGCTACCTTTTATTATAGAAAACCACGCCATGTTTTGAAAAATTCTTATACGAAAAAGCAACTGGTCAATCTCAACAAGAATTTTGCGTAGTAGATTGCTAATGCCAAATCTTTGCACGGGAACGGAAAGCAAGGATGTGAAGCCATAGTACCTAATTTCGCACGCTGCAGTCTGTTGCTGGATATAGCTTAAATGGTTCGATCGAAGTGGCATTTCATCGACGGTTCGGCTTCTTGGTGTGAGCGCACGATAGATATTGAATACAGGATTGCCACCCAAAGGTTCAATGAAAAGGAAGTTTCCACCCGGTTTCAGGACGCGAAGGACCTCCCGAACTGCACTTTCAATGTTGAGATGGTGTATGATACCGCTGCCAAAAACCAGATCAAAGCTTTCGTCGCTGAAAGTCATGTGTTCCGCGTTCATCGTGAAAAATTTGCAGTTTGTCTTTTTGCCATTCACCGCATTCTCACGCGCCTTGGAAATAGCAACATCGGATATATCAATTCCGGTGACGGATTTTGCGTTGTCGGCGAGCGCAATGCAATTATTACCGAAGCTGCACCCATATTCTAATATGTCGGAATTTTGAGAATATTCATTCACCATATCCTTGTAATGATCAAAGGCATTACTGACGGCAAAATAATATTTATGTTGAGATGTCCGAGTTTCATCAGAAAATCGGTCGTCGTGATAATCTTTTTCACGCTGAATGCGGTCCGCAGCACTATTAGGATACATCAGGACGCTCCTCGAAAACGTGAACCGCGGAAAGCAATCATTGCTTGGATGCAACGAATATCACCTCATCCAGTCCATACCTGGTTTGGTCCCCGTTACAGAAATCTCGTGCCGATACTTGTGAGACCCTAAAGCCTGCCCTCTCAATTCTCTCCCTGAAATCTATGCCATATTGGCGTACATGATCCCACTGGCCGAAAAGTTTTTCGCGCTGACCGGGTGACATGTCGAACCTGCCGTCGAATGTCTGGCCATCATACAGAGGGACAATGAGCCATGCCTGCCCTCCCGGCTTTAGCGCCTTGTAAAGGTTTTGCAGGACCACACCGTCATCGGGAACATGCTCCATGACGTGCGAGGCATAGATGAGGTCAAACTCATCGGCTTCATCCAACAGCATCAAATCGAGCCGCTGCATTCCGGTGACTATGTAACGCGAGGGAGCCAGATCTGCAGGGACATAGACCGCTGCGGCCTGACGGAACCGTTTCACCAGACTATGTTCGCCAGGCGCGATGTGCAGGATTTTGCCGTTGCGGGGTACTGACAAGCGTTCGCTCGTAATGGCGAAATTCATTAGCCTTTCCCTTGGTGATGCCCCGCATTCGGGGCAACCCCAATGTTCGGTTTTCCCGTACCGGAAGAAAGCGATCACATGATTGTCGCAGGCCGGGCATTGATGAGCAGGACGCGCGCCGGCAAACTTGCGGGTCATGATCCAGCTTTTTGATGCATGTTTGCCCAGAGCTTTTACAATACGGCGGAATGTTAGCATCCGTCATCTCCAGTGGTCCTGTTCATCTCGTGTTGGACTTGCTGCGTTGGGATGACATGATCTTCTCAAAATATCAGGCAGATAGAGGCACAGACGGTGTCTTGCATCAATTTTTTCCTGGCGCAAGCCTTCGGCGCTTCGCACCTGGCTTGTATAAATCGCCCCTTGATTACGCATGGTTATCAGCCTTGGCACAACTTCACATGGTGCTGACCCTGAAAACGCAGGGCTGGTCTATTGGCATTGAGGACGATAAGGGACGATTCCTATTCAAATTCAGGCGTGGTCTGCGGGTAAGATGATAAACACAAAGAGATTTTTCTTGTGGTCGGCGGGGTTCGTTACCGCTTGGATCGGCCTTGTCTATATTTTTCATTTTGTGCTGAGTCGCTATTACTCGCTTCCGCAAATGTTTTTCGTGGCCCAGGACCGTTATGCTCTGTTTTGCGCAGTTTTGTTTCTCATTTATCTGACACAGCGCAATTTTGCAGGTTTCTCCCCCGCACGCTTACCATCGCCTGCGCTGATTGGTGGCTATATCCTGGTCGCCACGCTGGTAGCATGGGTAGGGCATTATCTGGTTTTTGCAGGTTATTCATTGTCCCGCGACGAGCAAATGGCGGAATTCGCCACCTTTTATATTCGCAGCGGCATGCTGGGAATGCCCATCCCGTTGGAATGGCAGGATTATGTCCGGGGTATCAATCCCATCTTCATGAGTACCCAGGGCGGACATGTCGCCTGGGTATCGAACTATTTGCCAATTCACGCAGCATTCCGGGCGCTTGTGTCCTATTTCGCAGACCCCGCGCTTACCAGTCCCTTGTTCCTGGCCATCGGTTATCTGGCGCTCTGGCGTATTGCGCGAAGGCTTTTCTCCGATCGGCCTGATGCTGTTCTGGTAACGCTGCTGCTGGCCTTTTCTTCGACGCAGCTATTGGTCATGTCAATGACCGCCTATGCGATGGCAACGCACTTTGCTTTAAATCTGGTCTGGCTTGCCTTGTTCCTGCGCGATGACTGGAAAGGACATGCAGGCGCGGTTTTGGTCGCAGTCCTGGCGAGCGGCTTGCACCAGATGCATTTTCATCCCCTGTTTGCGGCAGGTTTCATTTTCTGGATTCTCGTCCGGCGTCGCTGGGCTCTGACGGCATATTATGTGCTCGCCTATGCCGCGATCGCCGTGGTCTGGGGCAAGTTCTATCCTGCGCTGCTTAGTGATATTTACAGCGCGACGGTACCCTTGAAGGGCGGCAAGCATATCGACCTGGTATCGCGCATCGAACTGCTGATCAATCATCGGCTCGGACGAGACATGCTGCCGCTGCTGAACCTCGCGCGTTTCATCGCATGGAACAATGTCCTGCTTCTGCCGCTGGCAGCCCTCGGTGCCATGCAGCTTCGGTGGCGCAGTTTTGTTTCCAAGGATGCCTCGATCGTTCTGCCGCTTGCTATTTGCTGCGGGCTGGGGCTGGCGCTGATGGTGTATCAGGGGCATGGGTGGGGCTATCGCTATCTGCATGGGTTGATCGGTCCTTTCTGCCTGCTCGCGGGCTTTGGCTGGATCAGGTTGTCGGGGCCGGACAAGTCGCTTTCGCTGAAACCTGTCTGGCTGTCGGTGGGTTTTGCGGCTCTTGTGACGGTGTTTCTGACCATAAAGGCGCATGATTTCGTCAAGCCTTATGCCCGCGCCTATCATATGGCCAAGAGTATCGATGCCGATGTCGTTCTGGTCGATACGCGGGCGGGCGTGTTCATTCAGGATATTGTGCGTATAGAAAATGGCGTGCTGAGCCGGCCGATCCTGATGGATCTGGACTTTGTGGATTTCGACAAGCTTGCGCCGTTATGCCGTAAGTACAAGGTACGCATCTTTGACCAAACCCATTTTCTGCCGCTGGGCGTGCCGCCGTCCAAGGTCAGCGTCCGCTGGTCAAAGGGGCGGGCGATGAAGCGGGCGTATCTGGCGCGGATCGGCTGTGGCCAGGAGCCGCTGACCTTTACGCGGTCCGATTGGCGGTAATTTACAGGCCTGCGATCAGCACATTAGCCGGTTCGGAAACAGCAACGTCAGCGCCGCCTTCGACCAGCCAGCATTCGCTGCCCTGCCAGTCCTGCCCGTCTATCCGGCCTGATCCGTCCAAGGGAATGAACCAGAAGGGCGACGGGCCGGAGGGTAGGGAGATCTCACTGCCCGCTGCCGTGGATTTCAGCCCCAATTTGAAGGGCGCATCCGGCATCAGGCAGGCGTCCGTTCCCAAAGGAATGCTGCGCGCGGGCAGGGGATAGGGCTGGGCGCAGCTGACCGCTACGCCATCGTCCAGATGCAGTGCGCGCGGGCGGCCATAGTCATAGAGCCGATAAGTGACATCAACATTCTGCTGCACCTCGACCAGCGTAATCCCAGCCCCGATGGCATGGACGGTGCCTGCCGGGATGAAGAAGAAATCGCCTGGCTTAACCGGCTTCCAATCCATCATCTGTTCGATCGACCCGTCCAGCGCCGCGGCGCGCAATGCATCGCTGTCAAGCTGTTGCGTCAGGCCTACGCCAAGCCTCGCATCGGGTTCCGCATCCAATATGTACCAGCACTCCTCCTTGCCGCCCGGAAGACCATGGGCGCGCGCATAGGTATCGTTAGGATGCACCTGGATCGAAAGTTTTTCGCTGGTGAAGATATATTTGACCAGCAGCGGGGGGTGCCGTCTTGCGGGGCCGTCAAACCAGATTTCGCCGATGCGCCGTGCATCGGGGTTGGGGAAGATCGCGGGAATGTCGGTCCGTCCCCACGGTTTCTCGACATATTTGGTGGTGAGCTGGACAGCGGTCATCGCTCACTCCTTTTGTCGGGAGCCGCGCCATCCTTGCGGACAAATTGCGGTTTGCCGCCGACCCAGGTTTCGCGAATGCTGGCCGCGCGGATATCGGCGGGGGCGGCGATGCTGATGTCGCTGTCCATGATCACGAAATCGGCATCCTTGCCCGGCGTCAGGGTTCCCAGGCGATCCTCGGCAAAGGCTGCATAAGCGCCGCCGACGGTATAGGCCTGGAGCGCGTCTTCCAGTGAAATTCGCTGTTCTGGCTGCCATCCGCCAAAGGGTTCGCCGCTGGCATCTTCGCGGGTCATGGCAACCGCGATGCCCGGAAAGGGGTTGGCCGTTTCGACAGGCACGTCCGAGCCAAAGGCCAAAGGCACGCCATTGTCCAGTATCGATCGCCAGGCATAGGCGCCGCCCAGTTTCTCTTCTCCCATGCGCGTCTGCGCCATGCGCCGGTTGGATGCTGCCTGCACCGGCTGCATCGAAGCGACGATGCCGTGTTGCGCAAAGCGGGGAAGGTCGGCGGGATCGACGATCTGTGCGTGTTCGATGCGCCAGCGCCGGTCGCCGGTATAGGTTTGCGCCAGTTCGTCGATGGCGTCGAGCAATTCGGCGTTCGCCTTGTCGCCAACGGCGTGCACGGCCACCTGAAACCCGTCCATCGCGGCTCTGCTCATCTGGTTGCGAAGCTGTGCGGTGGTCATCAGCGACAGGCCGCTTTGCCCCGGCGCATCGGCGTAAGGCGCGTTGAGCCATGCACCGCGCGACCCCAGCGCGCCGTCGAGGAGCAATTCGACGCCGACCATGCGTAAACGGTCATCGTATAGCCATGGTGTGGGTTCCGATCCTGCCGTATTGAGCAGCGTATCAATGCCCGCTGCATAGGAAAGGATCCTTATCCCCAGCTTTCCACGGTCACCGGCGCGGCGAAAGGCCTGCCAGTCGTCCAGGCTGGTGCCCATGTCGGTGATTGTCGTAACGCCAAGGCTCAAAAGCTTTTGCTGGGCTTTGGCCAGCGCCAGATCACGTTCCTTGGGCAGCGGAGTGGGAACAACCTTTTCGATCAGTGATTGCGCGGCGTCCACGAAAATGCCGCTGGGCGCGCCGTGGTGCATTTCGATCCGGCCACCCTCGGGACTTTTGGTCGTCGCACTGACGCCGGCCAGTTCCATCGCCTTGCTGTTTGCCCATCCAACATGGCCGCCTGCGTGTTGCAGCCAGACCGGCGTACTAGGCAGAACCGCATCGATTTCGGCGGCGGTCGGAAATTCTTTCAGGCCCCAGTCTTCCTGATCCCAGCCAGTACCGATGATCCAGCGGCGCGCTGGATAGGCCTGCGCATAGGCCGCGACTTTCGCCAGCGCTTCGACAAGTGAATGTGTGCCGCTCAAATCAAGGGTCAGTGCCTGAAAACCCAGCGCCATGACATGACCATGTGCGTCGATCAGGCCCGGCATCAGCGTGCGGCCTTTGCCGTCGGTTTTGAAATCAAGCTTTTCGGGACGTTTGTCCTTGTGCTGCAACAGTTTTTCGACCTTGCCATGATCATCGATCAGCAGGCCCTCGAAACGCTGGACCTTGCCCTTGGCATCAAGGGTGAAGCCGTTGACATTGTCGATCAGTCCGCTTGCCAACAGCGGCGTGGGGAGGGTGAGGGCAGCAAGGACGGCAAGCCATCCTTTGGGAATGCGCAGAGGATGTCTCATGAGCGGGTAAGCCGCCGGACCAGTGCGCTTGTATCCTGACGACTGCCGCCCATCGCCTGCACATCGGCATAGAATTGATCGACAATGGCCGCCACTGGCAAGGTCGCGCCATTGACGCGGGCCTCGTCCAGCGCAAGGCCCAGATCCTTGCGCATCCAGTCCACGGCAAAACCGAAATCGAAGCTGTCCTGCGCCATCGTTTTCCAGCGATGATCCATTTGCCAACTTTGCGCCGCGCCGCCCGAAATCGCCTCGAAAACCCGCTCGAGGTCGAGTTCGCTCGCCTGGGCAAAGCGCAGGGCTTCGGACAGGCCCTGCAACACGCCGGCAATGGCGATCTGGTTGACCATCTTGGTCGTCTGGCCCGCACCGGCACGACCGACATGGACAATGCGGCTTGCATAGGCCTGCATGATGGGTTGCGCGGCAGCCAGCGCTTCATCCGTGCCGCCGCACATGATGGACAATGTTCCGTTTTCCGCGCCTGCCTGTCCGCCCGATACGGGGGCATCAATACAGACAATGCCGCGGCTTTCGCCCTCGACGAACAATTGACGGGCTATTCGGGCCGAAACAGTGGTGTGATCGATAAACAGGCTGCCTGGCTTCATGGTGCGAAATGCACCATCCTTGCCCAATGTAATCATGGCCAGATCATCGTCAGTGCCGACGCAGCTGATAACGATGGCGGCGTCTTGCGCCGCAAGGGCTGGACTGGCAGCGGCCTCGCCGCCATGTTTTTCAACCCATGCAAGGGACTTTGCCCTGGAATGGTTGAAGACGATCAATTCATGTCCGGCCGCGGCGAGATGCCCCGCGATTGGTCCGCCCATGATTCCCAAGCCGATAAATGCGATTTTTGCCATAAGCTCCGCATAAAGCCTGTTTTCATGTGATGCTAGGCTTGATCTTGCCAAAGCGCTGCTTGAATTGTTCGGTTTTCGATCCTAGGGCTTGGCCGCCATGAACGAACAGAAAAAGATTCCCGTCGACGCAACCGCGCTGCCCGTCACGATCGCGGATATTCGTGCCGCGCACATGCGGATTGGCGCGTCGATCGTGCGGACGCCGACATTGCTCAGTCGCACCTTGTCCGAAATGATCGGTGCGAAAGTCTATTTGAAGTTCGAAAATCTGCAGTTCACGGCCGCCTACAAGGAACGCGGCGCGCTCAACCGCTTGCTGTTGCTGGGCGATGAAGCGCGCAAGAAAGGCGTTATTGCAGCCTCGGCGGGCAATCATGCGCAGGGTCTTGCCTATCATGGCGCGCGTCTGGGCGTGCCGGTCACCATCGTCATGCCAAAAACAACGCCGACGGTGAAGGTGATGCAGACCGAAGGCCATGGCGCGACGGTCGTGTTGCATGGCGAGAAATTCGAGGAAGCCTATGCACATAGTCGCAAGCTGGAGGTAGAGCGCGGCCTGACCTTCGTGCATCCTTTTGATGAGCCGGACATCATCGCGGGGCAGGGCACTGTCGCGCTGGAGATGCTGGCAGATGCGCCGGACATCGACACGCTGGTGGTGCCGATTGGCGGCGGCGGCCTGTTTTCCGGCATGGGCACGGCGGCGCGCGCGCTCAAGCCCGATATCCGCCTCATCGGGGTGCAGGCAGAGCTGTATCCGTCCATGTACGCCAATGTGAAGGGCGAGGACCTTGCCTGCGAAGGCGATACGCTGGCCGAGGGTATCGCTGTCAAGCAGCCGGGCGAACTGACGCGTAAATTCGTTCAGGCGCTGGCCGACGACATTGTGCTGGTAAGCGAACGCTATCTCGAACAGGCGGTCAGCCTGCTTTTGCAAATTGAAAAAACGGTGGTCGAAGGCGCAGGTGCGGCGGGCCTTGCCGCGTTGCTGGCGCACAAGGATCGATTCCAGGGGCGCACCATCGGTTTGGTGCTGTGCGGTGGCAATATCGATACGCGTCTGCTCGCCAATGTATTGCTGCGCGATCTGGCGCGATCAGGCCGCCTTGCCCGCCTGCGCATTCGTTTGCAGGACCGTCCGGGCGCCTTGTTTCATGTCGCGCGGATTTTCGATGAACAACAGGTCAACATCATCGAGATTTATCATCAGCGGGTCTTTACGACGCTGCCCGCCAAGGGGTTGATCACCGACATCGAATGCGAAACGCGTGACCGGGCGCATCTTGATCAACTGGTCGCGGCGCTTGGTGCTGCGGGTTATGAAGTCACGCCTGTCGAACTGGCCTGACTAAAGCATCGTGCGGAAAAGTGGGAACCGGTTTTCCGTAATAAACGATGCGACAACAAAAAACATAGAGCGGGCTGCGTGATTCAGATTTCACGCTGCCCGCGCTAAAACGCATTGTCATGGCGCAGTACCCGAAAGGTGCTGATGATGATGAGAATGTCGGATAGCAGCGACCATTGTACGATATAATCGAGATCCGACTGCAGCCGGTCGCGCAAATCGTCCTCGCGGAAGGTGTTGCCGCGATGACCGCGAATTTGCGCAAGGCCGGTCATGCCCGGCTTGATCGCATGGCGGTGCCAGTACCGGTTATCGACCTGCCAATAGAGAGATTCGCCGGCCAGCGCCTGCGCCGCGTGGGGACGGGGACCGACAATGCTCATATCCCCCATCAGCACGTTTAATATTTGTGGTAGTTCATCCAGGCTGGTTTTGCGCAGAAAGGCGCCGATCCGGGTCAGGCGATCGTCATCGCGCCGGGTGAGCTGACGTGCCGCATCGTCCTGCCGCCCGGTTGCCATGGACCGGAATTTCAGCATCATGAAGGGCTGATTGTTTCGGCCGATGCGGGTCTGCCTGAATAAGGCCGGTCCGGCGCTGTCGATACGGATCAGCGCAGCGATGGCCAGCATCGGGATGCCGAGCAGGATCACTGCGGGCACCGATACGGCCAGATCGAACGCGCGCTTTACGATCCGGTTGGGCAGGCTAAGCGGGCTGAGCGATACGGCTAACGTGGTGGAATCGCCAAAATGGCCAATGCGCAGTGCACCGATGCGATCGAGTTCAGGATAGACGATCTGCGCCTGCACATCCGCCGCCTTCAATACGAAAGACCATGCGTCGCGCAACTCGGTGGCGCAATTGACCGTAATGCTGTCAGCATTTTTGACCAGCGCGCCAATACGGGTCATCATGTCATGGTCGTCGGGATCAGGAACTAGCCCCTCCCGTTCGGCGTCGATGACGATGACATGATCGGGTTCGGCAATCGCTTTGGGCGGGCGGTGGTTGATCAGCAGCTCATTGATGAACTGTCGTCCGAAATGGTGGCGATGAATGGAGCAGCACAGCTTTCGGCTGAACGTCAGTCCAATCAGGCCAACGCCGGTGCCAAGCCCGAACACGCCGCGGGAAAATGATTCCGATGATTTCAGCAGAAAGACCGCGAGAATAGAAATCCCGACCGCGAACAGGAACGCCGTCAGTGTCTTGTAGAGCGAAGGCATCAGCCGTTCGACGACCGATGTCGTATAGGCGCCGTTGCTGATCGCGATGCCGGCAAAAACGGGGATCACCAGCGCTAACGTCTTCGATGTTTGCGCATCCAGTGCTGCATCCCGGTAGAGCAGGCTGACAAGGGTGAAGCTGAGGAATATGACACTGATGTCGGCAAGACCAATCACGGCCTTGACCATCAGGCGGACACGCGTGCGGCGGGGGCTGAAATGACTTGCGGCTTTCCCGGCGTCTTCAGACGCAGGGAGCGCAGGCAGGGGATGGACGGCGTCGGTCGTGGCGGTAACGGCATCCTGTTCCGGCAATGTCGCCATAGGTTAAGTCCTGGCCGATGGGCATTTGGCGCGGCCATCGTCCCGCGATGCATGCCCCATATGCATCATGGATTAGGCCATGATAACCATGAAAGCAACGCTTTGCCCCATGGCGAGAAGCTGTCATAGCAGCGGAGGAACGAAGGATTCCTTAATCGCGGCCCTTATTTTGACCGTTGCGGTTGCTTTGTTCGACCAAAAATATGCTTCAGGACCATCTTTCGTGGTAAACACGCTTTTCATATAGAATTTCGGGCGGCATAGTCGTGTTTAACGGAGTCTGAACAACAGCAGAACGAGGTCGGAGAGTCGGTGACAGCGCCCTTTCGGTTCCCACGGTTTTTCGTAACCAACCCCAGTCCTTGTCCCTATCTGCCGGGGCGGAGTGAGCGGAAGGTGTTTACGGAGCTCAGCGGGGAAAATGCATCGGAATTGAATGACGCGCTTGGCCGCATCGGCTTTCGGCGCAGTCAGAATGTCGCCTATCGTCCCAGCTGCGCGGGCTGCAATGCCTGCGTTTCCGTTCGTGTCGTTACGGATGAGTTCCGTGCCAACGCAACGCAGCGCAAGTTGCTTCGCCGCAATGACGATTTGATCGTCACGGCGTGCAAGCCCTGGTCGACCGATGAGCAATATGATCTGCTTCAGCGCTACCTGAAGGCGCGCCATCCCGGCGGCGGCATGACCGAGATGGATGAGATGGATTTCGCCGACATGGTCGAACAGACCCCGGTTGACAGTTTCGTCATCGAATATCGGGAACCCTCGGAAAACGGAGCGCCGGGCCGTCTGGTCGGGGCATGTCTGACCGACCGGCAAAGCGATGGGCTGTCGATGATCTACAGCTTTTTCGACCCCTATCATGTTGACCGGCCTGGCCTTGGCAATTTCATCATCATGGATCACATCATCCGCGCCCGCCGTGCGGGCCTGCCCTATGTCTATCTGGGTTATTGGGTCGAAGGGTCAAAGCGGATGCAGTACAAGATTCGCTATCGTCCTCTTGAACGCCTGAGCAAGAATGGATGGACGCGCTTTGATCCTGATGAGCAGGAACAGGCGATCCGTGAAGTCACGGTCGCAAGCGTTTTCGACGAAGGGCATTTGCCGATGGAACTGGCCGGTATCTTCCGCAAATAAACGCTGATCGCAATCGAGTGCTGACGCACAGACCTATTTACAGGCGCATGCCGATCTTTGCACCAGCTTCGATTTTGCATTCGGTTTCCAGGCTTTTTTCCGCGCAGAGTAACTGACTTCCTCTTCGATGAAGGTCGTGGTCGTCGTGGTCACCGATGGGTGAACGACCACTGTGGTGATCGTGGGCGCTGGATAATAATAGCCGTTGGCATAGGTGCCCATGTCATAGGGGAGGGCCGGCGCCATTGCGGGCGCGGTATCATCATACTGCCAATGGGGTGCTCGATTGTCCCCATCGTCATAATAGGCGCCGGTATAGCTGCCGCTATAGGTTCGGCCATCTTCGCCGACCCACGTTCCCGTCCAGGTGCCGCGATATTCCGCATCATCATCATGGTCATCGCGGTAAGTGACGATATCGTCCTGATATATGCCATAATCATAATTCCGCAGCTGTGGTGCGGGCGCATCGCGATAGACGGGCCTGTCATTGCGATTGCCGCTCCGGCCCCAATGTATATCGCTTCGATAGTCGTAAACCCGTCCATAGCGGTCGGTCAGCACCGCATTGTCATAATAGCGTGACCAGCCATAACCATAAGGTGGGGTTGTCAGGCCGTAAGCAGACGCATTGGCAATATAGAAGGTGGGTTGGGTCCAGTAGCGAGGCAGGACAAAGCCATGGACGAGCCGCTGCCGGACTTTCCCTCCGTCCGGAGCGGCCCAACTCCCATGCCAGCGTGCGTCAGTGCGATTGCTCCAGCGATTTGCGTTCCTCGGGTGGGCTGGCATTGCGCGTTGGATGTTCGTGCCGGAGATATGGGCGCGACCTGTGCCAGCCGCTTCGCCGGCGGCCATTGCGGGCGATGTGAGTCCCGCTACCCCAAGCGCCAGTCCAGACAGGAGAATCCTTCGCATGTTCGCCACTTCCCATAAGCAATTGCCGATGCGTTCCATCGTGCGGAAAGCACAATATTAACAAGTCATTTAGCATTTTTGGGGCTGCTTTTCCATGACGAAAGCGGGGTATCCTGTCCCGATGCGGGGCAAAGATTCAAATCCGCCAGAGATCAAAACCGGGACGGATGATCCTGCATTTTACTCTATCGCTTGCACCTGTTTCTGCTTTACCGTTGGCGGATGATTACAGCCAATCTTCCTCCGACACGGGCCGCCGCTACCCTTGTCATCTTCCGTGACCGGGCAAATGGTCCTGCGGAATTATTAATGATGGAGCGTTCGCGGCAAATGGAGTTTGCAGGCGGTGCATTGGTTTTCCCCGGTGGGGCCATCGATTCTGAGGACGCTGAACTGGCCATGCTCCATGGCGCGGGGCTGGAACTGGAGGAAGCCACTGCCCGCGTGGCGGCCATCCGCGAGACGTTGGAGGAATGCGGGCTGGCGTTGGGATTTGCCACCTTGCCCGACGCGGTCGTTACGGGACAGATTCGTGACCGCATGACAGCAGGAGAAGGCCTGGCTGCGTTGCTGGCCGAACATGGATTGGGCCTTGATCTTGAGCAATTGGTGCCCTTTGCCCGTTGGCATCCCAAAATGCAGCACGCACGCATATACGACACACGTTTCTATCTGGCGCGATTGCCTGATGAAAGCCATGCGGCGCGTGTCGATGCGACCGAAAATGTGCATCTGTTATGGGCAAGTGCGCGCGACGTACTGAATCGTGCCGAAAGGGGCGAAGCGCATGTGATTTTTCCGACCAGGCGCAATCTTGAGCGATTGGCGCAATTTCCTGATTTCGAATCTGCCAGCACTCATGCGCGGTCGACGCCCGTCACGACTATCTCGCCCTGGATCGAGGAGCGAAGCGATGGTCGCTACCTCTGCATTCCCGATGAACTTGGTTATCCGATAACGTCCGAGGCTCTGGAAACGACGCATAGAGGCTGAAATTCAGACGGATTCTGCGCCAAGGATGATCTGTTCGGTTTTCCGGGTTCTGTTATGCGGATGTTCTTGCGGTTTGTGCAACTTGCGGTTATATGCCTGTTCATCTCTCGACATCGTTAAAAATGTTGGGGCTGGCGCCGGAAGGGGCCGGCGGCAAAAGCGCATGTATTGAACTGGAGTATGGATGGCGGATATCGCCACATTGACGCAGCTTATCGAACCCGAGGCGAAGGCTTTGGGCTTTTCGCTTGTGCGGGTGAAGCTGTTTGGCGGCGATGACGACCGTACGTTGCAGATCATGGCCGAGCGCCCGGAAACGCGACAGCTCAACATCGCAGACTGTGCTGCCCTTTCGCGCCGTATCTCTGAACTGTTCGATGAGGTCGATCCGATCGAGGAGGCCTATCGGTTGGAAGTCAGTTCCCCCGGGATCGACCGACCGCTGACCCGGCTATCGGATTTTTCCGACTGGGCCGGACATGAGGCACGGATCAGTCTGATCGAACCGCAGGATGGCCGCAAACAATTCACGGGCACGCTGAAGGGTGCGGAAGGCGATGTCATTGCCTTGTCCGACCGCAAGATCGGCGACCTGACGATCGCCTTTGCCAATATACAGAGCGCAAAGCTGATGCTGACCGACGCGCTCATTACTGCTACAATGCCGCTTTCGACTGAAGGCGCGGACGACATTCAAACGGAAGGATAAGGATACAGCCATGGCTACCGCCATTTCCGCCAACAAGGCCGAATTGCTCGCTATCGCCAACAGCGTTGCATCGGAAAAGATGATCGACAAGGCCATCGTAATCGAGGCGATGGAGGATGCGATTCAGCGCGCGGCCCGCGCTCGTTATGGCGCGGAAAACGACATTCGTGCGAAGCTCGACCCGGAAAATGGCGACCTGCGCCTGTGGCGTGTCGTCGAAGTGGTTGAGGAGGTTGAGGATTTCTTCAAGCAGGTCGACGTGAAGGCCGCCCAGAAGCTGCAAGCGGGCGCTACGGTCGGCGACTTCATTGTCGATCCATTGCCGCCCATCGACCTTGGCCGCATTGATGCGCAGTCGGCCAAGCAGGTTATTTTTCAGAAGGTCCGTGATGCAGAGCGGGAACGCCAGCATGAGGAATTCAAGGATCGCGTCGGCGAAATCATCACGGGTGTTGTGAAAAGCGTCGAATTTGGCCATGTCGTCGTCAATCTGGGGCGCGCTGAGGGTGTTATCCGCCGGGATCAGCAGATTCCCCGCGAGGTCGTTCGTGTCGGCGATCGCGTTCGTTCGCTCATCCTGAACGTCCGCCGCGAAAATCGCGGGCCGCAGATTTTCCTTTCCCGCGCGCATCCCGACTTCATGAAGAAACTGTTCGCGCAGGAAGTGCCCGAAATCTACGATGGCATCATTGAAATCAAGGCCGCTGCTCGTGATCCGGGTAGCCGCGCGAAGATCGGTGTCATCAGCCATGACAGCAGCATCGATCCCGTGGGCGCCTGCGTCGGTATGAAGGGCAGCCGCGTTCAGGCCGTCGTACAGGAAATGCAGGGCGAGAAAATCGACATCATCCCCTGGTCGGAAGATACGGCGACCTTTGTCGTCAACGCGCTGCAGCCTGCGACCGTCAGCCGTGTGGTCATCGACGAGGATGAGGGCCGGATCGAAGTCGTCGTTCCCGACGATCAGCTGTCGCTCGCCATTGGTCGTCGCGGCCAGAATGTGCGTCTTGCCAGCCAGCTTACCGGGTCAGCCATCGACATCATGACGGAGGCAGATGCCAGCGAGAAGCGGCAGAAGGAATTCGTAACCCGTTCCGAACTGTTCCAGGGCGAACTGGATGTAGATGAAACGCTGTCGCAGCTTCTGGTCGCCGAAGGCTTTGGCGAGCTGGAAGAAGTCGCCTATGTCGGCATTGAGGAACTGGCCGGTATCGAAGGCTTTGACGAAGAGCTGGCCGAAGAGCTTCAGAATCGGGCGCTGGAGGCGCTGGAGCGTCGTGAAGCTGCCGCCCGTGAGGAACGCCGCGCGCTGGGCGTCGAGGATGCACTGGCGGAGATGCCCAATCTGACCGAGGCGATGCTGGTGACGCTGGGCAAGGCCGGTATCAAGACGCTGGATGATCTTGCCGATCTTGCCACGGACGAACTCATTGCCCGCAAGCGGCCCGAAGGCCGTCGCCGCGGCAAGGAAACGGTTGAGGACAAGGGTGGCATATTGGCCGAATATGGCCTGAGTGAAGAGCAGGGCAACGAAACCATCATGGCCGCCCGCGCGCACTGGTTCGAAGATGAGGAAAAAGGGGAGGACGCCGTTGCGGAACCTTCCCAATGACACGCTAGACGTTTGTAGGCGGACATTTTCCAACTTCCTCCCATTGATGGGAGGGGCGTATGGTTGAAAACACCCGCCGCTGCATTCTTTCTGGTGACCGCGAAGTACGCGATGGCCTGATCCGTCTGGCTCTTGGTCCCGACGGACAGGTTGCGCCTGACGTGCGCGCCCGTGCGCCCGGCCGGGGTGCATGGATTGGCGTGGATCGCACCAGTTTTGAGGCTGCTCTCACCAAGGGCAAGCTGAAAGGGGCGCTGGCCCGCGCCTACAAGACATCGGATTTTATCGTGCCCGACGATTTGGCCGAACGGATCGATGCGGCGCTTAAGCAAGCGGTGCTCGACCGTCTGGGGCTGGAGGCGCGCGCCAGCATGTTGCTGACCGGATCGGAAAAGATCGAAGTCGCCGCGCGGCGGGGACAGGTGACGCTGCTTCTTCATGCCGCCGATGCCCGGTCCGATGGGTGCCGAAAACTGGATCAGGCATGGCGCGTGGGGATGGAACGTGAGGGCAGTGATCTTGCAGGGACAGTCTTGCCTGTAGACCGCGCGCACTTATCTATGGCAATGGGACGTGACAATGTGGTTCACGTTGCGATTACCGACAAAAGGGCAGCGGCCCGTGTCGGTGAAATGCTTGGCCGCTGGCAAGTTTTCCTGGGATGCGCTAACGGGACGGACATTGCGGCGCCTGTAAGTCAGGCCGTGCCTGAAATTGCAGTGGATTGAAGAACTAATAATGGGCCGGGGATTTGCCCCGCGCCGGGACGTTGATTGAAGGAACTGGTTTAGTCGATGAGTGACAGCGAAACAGAAAAGCCGATACTGGGCCGCAAGCCTTTGGGCCTGAAGCGGACGGTTGAAGCCGGGCAGGTGCAGCAAAGTTTCAGCCATGGCCGAAAGAACACGGTCGTGGTTGAGGTCAAGCGCCGCCGTATCATCGGGAAGCCCGGTGAGGCGGAAGCCCCGCCGGTGCAGGCCGAGCCTGTCAAGCCCAAACCAGCGCCCGCTCCTGCTCCGAAGGCGCCGCCGCCATCGCCGCGCGTGTCGGCGCAAGATAGCCTGATGTCCCGCCAGGAACTGCAGGCCAAGTTGCTGCGCGAAGCCGAAGAGGCGCGGATGAATGCGCTGGAGGAAGCGCGTCGTCGCCAGGAAACGGAGCGACAGAGGGCTGCTGAAGAAGAACGGCGCCGCGCCGACGAGAAACAGGAAGTCGAAGAAAAAGTAACGACTCAGGAAGTCCGGGCGGAAGAAGCGCCTGCGGGTGAACCCCTTGTTACGCAAACACCCGTTGAGAACGCTCCCGAACAGGCGGGAACCGAGGAGGTGGCCAAGGAAACGGTCGAACGTGCTCCGCCTCCGCGCAAATTCACTCCGGTTGCGGCGCCCAAGCGTCCTGAACCGAAACCTGCACGCGCCAAGGGTGATCACGACCGTCGCCAGTCAGGCAAGCTGACTGTCACGCGTGCATTGACCGATGGCGGCGACGGCGGCGCGCGCGCGCGTTCGCTGGCCGCGCTCAAGCGTGCTCGCGAAAAGGAAAAGCGCCTTATTGGGGGCGGTTCGCGTGAGCCGCAGGTCAAGCAGGTGCGTGACGTTATCGTGCCTGAAGGCATTACGGTGCAGGAACTTGCCAACCGTATGGCCGAAAAGGGTGCGGATCTGGTGAAGTCGCTGTTCAAAATGGGCACACCGGTGACCATCAACGAAGTCATTGATCAGGATACCGCCGAATTGCTGGTGGAGGAATTTGGTCACCGCATTCAACGCGTGTCCGAGTCCGATGTCGAGCTGGGCATTGAGGGTAGCGAGGACGCGACCGAAACACTGAAACCTCGCGCGCCGGTAGTCACGATCATGGGCCATGTCGATCATGGCAAGACCAGCTTGCTCGATGCATTGCGCGGTACGGATGTCGTGGCGGGCGAAGCAGGTGGTATAACGCAGCATATCGGCGCTTATCAGGTGCAGGTTGCTACGGGCGACAAGATCACTTTCCTGGATACTCCGGGTCATGAGGCCTTTACGGAAATGCGCGCGCGCGGCGCCAATGTGACTGACATCGTCATTCTGGTGGTTGCCGCCGATGACGGGTTGATGCCGCAGACGATCGAGGCGATCAATCATACCAAGGCGGCGGGCGTGCCGATGATCGTGGCGATCAACAAGATCGACAGGGAAAATGCGGACCCCAACAAGGTCCGTACCCGCCTGCTCGAACATGAAATCGTCGTCGAACAGATGGGCGGCGACGTACAGGACGTCGAAGTATCTGCGCTCAAGAAGATCGGCCTTGACGAATTGGTCGAAAAAATCCTGCTTCAGGCCGAATTGCTGGAGTTGACGGCCAATCCGGATCGGCAGGCCGAAGGCACTGTGATAGAGGCAAAGCTCGACAAGGGCCGCGGGCCGGTTGCGACCATATTGGTACGCAAGGGCACGCTGAAGGTTGGCGACATCTTCGTCGTTGGCGCAGAAAGCGGCAAAGTCCGGGCCATGACGAACGAAAAGGGTCAGCAACTGAAGGAAGCCGGCCCGTCCATGCCGGTCGAAGTGCTGGGCCTTTCGGGTGTGCCATCAGCGGGCGATCTGCTCAGCGTGGTGGAAAACGAGGCGCGGGCACGCGAAGTCGCCGCCTATCGCCAGGAGGTCATCACCAAGAAACGCACGACGTCCGCCCCGTCGAGCGTCGAACATATGTTCTCTGTGCTCAACGACAGGATGATCGAATATCCGGTGGTTATCAAAGGCGATGTGCAAGGATCGGTGGAAGCGATCATCGGTTCGTTGGCCAAGGCATCGACGGATGAGATCAAGGTCCGTGTACTGCATAGCGGCGTTGGTGCGATCACTGAATCCGACGTGACGCTGGCTGGCGCTTCCAATGCGCCGATCATCGGCTTCAACGTTCGCCCGAATGCCAAGGCGCGCGTGGTTGCAGAGCGCGAAAAGGTTCGCCTGAAATATTATGACGTCATTTATGACCTGATCGAGGAGATCAAGGGCGAAATGGCAGGCGAACTTGGACCCGAACGGATTGAAACCGTTGTTGGCCGTGCCGAAATTCGCGATGTCTTTTCGGCAGGCAAACATGGCAAGGCGGCGGGTCTGCTCGTCACCGACGGCTTTATTCGCAAGGCGCTCAAGGCTCGTGTCACCCGCGACGATGTCATCATCTACAATGGCGAAATCGCGTCGCTGCGGCGGTTCAAGGACGATGTGGCGGAAGTCCGCGCCGGCCTTGAATGCGGTGTGACGTTCGTGGGTCATACCGACATCAAGCCGGGCGATTATCTGGAGACCTATGAGGTCGAGGAAAGGGCGCGGACGTTGTGATCCCCAAATTTTACGGAATAGTGATCTTTTAGGTTGTAGAAAAGTTCACATTCCGTAAAATGATGCAATGGAGGTTCGATTTTCAAAATCCGCTGTGCGGGCGCTATTGAAATCTAACAAGCGCCTGTTAATCCGGCAGAAGATCGATGAGTTAGCGGCTGAGCCATTGTCGCAAAGTGCGAATGTCAGGCGCCTTCAGGGCAGGCCGGAATACAGGTTGCGCATTCAGGACTGGCGTATCATCTTTCGTATCGAAGAAGATATATTGTGGATCGACGATATAGGGCCGCGCGGCTCGGCGTATGAGGTGAAGTCATGACGGTTCAAATTGTCGAGATCGCCGGACAGAAAATGGCGATGTTGCCTATAGACGATTATCAAAAGCTGCTGGATATCGTCGAGGATCGTGCCGACGCCCTTGCGGCCGTCGCAGCTGAGCAGCGACGCCTGACGGGTGAGGAATATCTGCCCGCGGAAATGGTCGATCGGATCATGGGCGGAGAAAGTGCGCTCCGGGTATGGCGAAAATATCGGGGAATGACATTGGAGCAGGTGGGTAAAAGGACCGGGATCGGGAAATCCTATCTTTCCGAGATAGAAACTGGAAATCGTCAGGGCAAACCTGCGCTTTGGCGTGCGCTCGCCGAAGCACTGGATGTATCCATTGACGACATTCTTCCCTTGGAGTGACGATGGCCCGCGTCGAAAATCTTTCTCCCTCGATCCGCGTGCTGCGCGTGGGGGAGCAGGTGCGGCATATCCTGTCGGAAATTCTGATGCGCGGGGATGTGCATGACGATGTGCTTGCGAGCCATCTGGTTTCCGTCACCGAAGTGCGTATGTCGCCTGATCTGCGTCATGCGACTGTGTTCGTGAAACCACTGCTGGGCAATGACGAAGATGTCGTGCTCAAGGCCCTGCGGACTCACACCGCTTTTTTTCAGCGTGAAGTCGCATCGCGGACGAAATTGAAATATGCCGCGAAAATCAAATTCCTGAGCGATGAGAGCTTTGATCAGGGAGGGCATATCGACCGCCTGTTGCGCGATCCGAAAGTGGCGCGCGATCTGGGCGAAGAAGAATAAGCCCCCTCCACCGGTACGGTATGCGACGGCACTTGGTAACTTGATTGCTGCGGGTTCGCCACCATATTTTTGGCAGGTAGGGGTTCATGTAATACAGGAGCCGCACCATGCGATACAAGGAAGCCATCGCGGCCGCACTCATCGTCTCGGTCGCCGTCATAGCCAAGGAAAGCAAAGGCGCAACGCCGAAATCCCCGGTTGCTACCAGCAATGCATCGATACCGTTCGTCAATTCAGGATCGATCCGCGATTGGAGCGCAGATGGCAGCGAGGCGTTGTATATCCAGGATATACATGGGCAATGGTATCATGCCCGGCTGATGGGATACTGCCCTGATCTGCCTTTTGTGGAGACCATTGGCTTTGAAACCCGTGGGATCGATACGCTTGATCATTTTGGAACAGTGATTGTCAGAGGGCAGCGATGTGCGATTCAAAATATGGTCGAAAGTGATCCGCCGCCAGCAAAGGGAAAGCATCACAAGCAATCTGCTGACAAAGCTGCCAAAGAGCGCTAACCGGCACGGGTGAATGGCTGGATCATATTGGACAAGCCGCTGGCGCTGGGATCGACCCAGGCGGTAGCGGCGGTAAAGCGAGCGCTGCGCGATGGCGGCTATTCCAAGGCGAAGATCGGCCATGGCGGCACGCTCGATCCTTTGGCGACGGGCGTACTCCCTATAGCATTGGGCGAAGCGACCAAGCTTGCGGGACGGATGCTGGATGCGTCCAAAATCTATGATTTCACCATATGTTTTGGTACGCAGACCGATACATTGGATCGCGAAGGCGCAGTGATTGCGACCTCGGATCATCGTCCGGCAATGGCGGAGGTGGAGGCCGTACTGGCCCGCTTTACCGGGCCGATTGAGCAGGTTCCGCCGATCTACTCCGCACTCAAGGTTGATGGGCAGCGCGCCTATGATCTGGCGCGAGCGGGGCAAGAAGTGGAGATGAAGACGAGAGAGGTGGTGATTCACGATCTCTCCATTTGTTATTCCCCTGCCTCCTATCGTCATCCCGGCGAAGGCGGGGATCCATCTCCCGAGTCAATCACCCGGATCAGCGGGCAGGAAATGGATTCCCGCCTGCGCGGGAATGACGAAATAAATGAAATCACTTTGACCGCCCATGTCTCCAAAGGCACCTATATCCGTTCGCTGGCCCGCGACATCGCATTGGCGCTGCATACCGTTGGCCATGTCTCTATGCTTCGCCGCACGAAGGCAGGTCCTTTCACGTTGGCAGAGGCGATTTCTCTGGACAAACTGCAGGAATGCGGTAAAGGCCGCACCCTTGAAGACATAATCTTGCCGCTTGAGGCAGGGCTGGACGACATCCCGGCTCTTTGCCTCACCCCCGGCCAGGCAAGGCTGATCCATCAGGGTCAGGTCTTGGACGGGATAACCGCAGATGACGGACTTCATTGTGCATGGCTGGAAGATATTCCAGTCGCGCTGGTGGAGGTTTCGGACGGAAATGTCCGGGTCGTTCGCGGGTTTAACCTCTAGTTTTGAAAGGATGACGATGTCGATTACTGCTGAGCGCAAACAGGAACTGATCACCGAACATGCCCGCGGCGAGGGCGATACCGGGTCTCCGGAAGTCCAGGTGGCAATCCTGACCGATCGCATCACGACCCTGACCGAACATTTCAAGGGGCACCACAAGGACAACCATAGCCGCCGTGGCCTTTTGATGATGGTCAACAAGCGCCGCAGCCTGCTCGACTATCTGAAAAAGAAAGACGCGGCGCGCTACGCAGAGATTATCGCGAAGCTGGGTCTTCGCAAGTAAGGAAGGGCGCCCTCGGGCGCTCTTTTTGTATCCTGGCGAAGGCCGGGAGCCAATTCCAGCGCTGCTATTGGACCCCGGCCTTCGCCGGGGTACGCAGTGCAAGATAAAGCCGGACCGTAATTCGACGGAATGGCCGTGGGGCGAGAAACCAGCCCCGAAACCGCCGCGGGCCGGCTTTGCCCGCACCATAGGCCGCCGTCTGCATAGGGCAGGCGGGAGGAAGGAAAATACATGTTTGACGTAAAGAAAGTAGAAATCGAGTGGGGCGGAAAAACCCTGACACTCGAAACGGGCCGTGTTGCCCGTCAGGCGGACGGCGCAGTGCTGGCCACCTATGGCGAAACCGTGGTGCTGTGCGCCGTGACCGCCGCCAAGTCCGTGAAGGAAGGGCAGGATTTCTTCCCGCTCACCGTTCACTATCAGGAAAAATTCTCCGCCGCCGGACGCATTCCAGGCGGCTTTTTCAAGCGTGAGCGCGGCGCGACCGAAAAGGAAACGCTGACCAGCCGCTTGATCGACCGTCCCGTTCGTCCGTTGTTTCCAGAAGGTTTCTATAACGAAATCAATGTGATTGCGCAGGTTCTTTCCTTTGATGGTGAAACTGAACCGGACATTGTCGCCATGATCGCGGCATCGGCTGCTCTTACCATTTCTGGTGTTCCCTTCATGGGTCCGATCGCGGCCGCGCGCATTGGCTACAAGGATGGCGAATATCAACTCAACCCTTCACTCGACGAAGTGAAGGAAGGTGAACTCGACCTGATTGTCGCCGGTACGTATGACGCGGTGATGATGGTTGAATCCGAAGCCAAAGAGCTTTCGGAAGACGTCATGCTCGGCGCGGTAATGTATGCGCATACCGAATCGAAAAAGGTCATCGAAGCGATCGTCAAGTTGGCTGAAAAGGCTGCCAAGGACCCGTGGGAACTGGATGCTGGCAACGACAATTCGGCGATCAAGGACAAGCTGAAGAAGCTGATCGGCAAGGATATTGCTGCGGCTTACAAGCTGACCGACAAGTCGGCGCGTTCCAATGCGCTGAATGAAGCCCGGGCGAAGGCCAAGGTGGCGTTCGCCGAGGAAACGCCGCAGACGCAGATGGTCGCCAACAAGCTGATGAAGAAGCTGGAGGCTGAAATCGTTCGTGGCGCTATCCTGAAGGATGGTTCGCGTATTGATGGCCGTACCACCACGCAGATCCGTCCGATCGAGGCGATGGTGGGCTTCCTGCCGCGTACCCATGGTTCGGCGCTGTTCACACGTGGCGAAACGCAGGCGATCTGCACCACCACGCTGGGTACCAAGGACAGCGAGCAGATGATCGATGGCCTGACTGGCCTCAGCTATGAAAACTTCATGCTGCACTATAACTTCCCGCCTTACTCGGTTGGTGAAGTCGGCCGCTTTGGTGCGCCGGGTCGTCGTGAAGTGGGCCATGGCAAGCTGGCATGGCGCGCCCTGCACCCTGTGTTGCCGACCAAGGACGAATTCCCTTATACAATCCGCGTATTGTCCGACATCACCGAATCCAACGGCTCTTCGTCGATGGCAACGGTGTGCGGCGGTTCGCTCTCGATGATGGATGCGGGCGTTCCTTTGAAGCGTCCGGTGTCGGGTATCGCCATGGGCCTGATCCTGGAAGGCAAGGACTTTGCAGTCCTTTCCGACATTCTGGGTGACGAGGACCATCTGGGCGACATGGATTTCAAGGTTGCAGGCACCAGCGAGGGCATCACGTCCTTGCAGATGGACATCAAGATCGCTGGCATCACCGAAGAGATCATGAAGCAGGCACTGGCACAGGCCAACGCGGGCCGCGCGCATATTCTGGGCGAAATGGCCAAGGCGCTGGATCATACCCGCTCTGAACTGTCCGCCCACGCTCCACGGATCGAAACGCTGCAGATCGACAAGTCGAAGATCCGTGAAGTCATCGGTACTGGCGGCAAGGTCATTCGTGAAATCGTTGCTGAAACGGGCGCCAAGGTCGATATTGACGATGAGGGTCTGATCAAGATCAGTTCGTCCGATGTCGCCCAGATCGAAGCGGCTCGTGCCTGGATTCTCGGCATCGTCGAGGAGGCCGAAGTTGGCAAGATCTACAATGGCAAAGTCGTGAACCTGGTCGATTTCGGCGCGTTCGTGAATTTCATGGGTGGCAAGGACGGCCTCGTCCATGTCTCCGAAATTCGCGCCGAGCGTGTCGAGAAGGTGGCTGATGTTCTGTCCGAGGGGCAGGAAGTCAAGGTCAAGGTTCTTGAAATTGATCCACGCGGCAAGGTTCGCCTGTCGATGCGTGTGGTTGATCAGGAAACTGGCGAGGAACTGGAAGATACCCGTCCGCCCCGTGAGGCACGCGAACCGCGTGGCGATCGTGGCCCGCGCCGGGATGGTGGTCGCGGCGGTGATGGTGATCGCGGCGGACGTGGCCGTGGTCCGCGTCGTGACCGTGGTCCCCGGAATGAAGGTGGCGAGGACGGCGGCGACGCTGGCCTGCCCAGCTTCATTACCCAGGAAGACTGATCCCGGGCGCAAAATCGGAAAAAGAAGAAAGAGGCTCCATTCGGGGCCTCTTTTTTTATGTTGGCGTGAAGAAGGCGATACAGCAATCAATTGCTTGGCGAGGACGAAACGGTAAGCTATGACCCATCCCCATGCACAAGACTCTCGTTAAGCCGCTTGTTGTCGGCCTGTCGCTCGTCCTCCTCGCCGGATGCGCTACCAGCAAGAACAAGGCTGATACCAATTACGTCGCCCGCGACGTCAGTACGCTTTATAATGCGGCCAAATATCGTCTGGACCGTGGGCAGTTCAAGATTGCCGCCGCGCTGTTCGATGAGGTTGAGCGCCAGCATCCCTATTCGCCTTGGGCGCGTCGGGCGCAGCTGATGAGCGCATTCAGCTATTATATGGGCCGCGACTATACCCAATCGATTCAGTCGGCGCAGCGTTTCCTGTCGATCCATCCCGGCAACAAGGATGCGCCCTATGCCTATTATCTGATCTCATTGTGCTATTATGAACAAATTGCCGATGTTACCCGTGATCAGAAAATTACAGAGCAGGCATTGAATTCGCTGGGTGAACTGATCCGGCGTTATCCGCAAAGCCGTTTTGCCGCCGATGCGCGGTTGAAGGTGGATCTGGTTAACGACCATCTGGCGGGCAAGGAAATGGAAATCGGCCGCTTTTACGAACGCCGTGGCCAATGGCTGGCCGCTACGGTCCGCTTTCGCACGGTGATCGACAAATATCAGACAACGACCCATACACCCGAAGCATTGATGCGGCTGACCGAAACCTATCTGGCGCTGGGCATTCCGGCAGAGGCCGAAAAGACGGCGGCGGTACTGGGGGCCAATTATCCGGGCACGAAATGGTACAAGCGCGCCTATGACCTTATCCGGGAACATGCCCCAAGCGCTTAGAGTGCACATTGCGCTTTGTGACGTCGCCTTTCTGGCGGTTGAGGGAATCTTGTGTCGTTGCGGCTGGGCGGAACCGCCATGCTGATCAGCCTTTCCATCCGCAACGTCGTCCTGATCGAAGGACTTGATCTGGAATTTGGAGGGGGGCTTGGCGTGCTGACCGGCGAAACCGGGGCGGGCAAGTCCATCCTGCTTGATTCCCTTGGTCTGGCCTTGGGCGCGCGTGCCGATACCGGCCTGGTGCGGCAGGGCGAGGATCGCGCAAGTGTCACCGCAACCTTTATTGAGCCGCGTCTGGACCATCCCTTGCGCGCCGTGCTGGCCGATAACGGCATTGACCTTGAACCGGGCGAACCCTTGATGATCCGCCGGACATTGCGGGCGGACGGAGGTAGCCGCGCCTTTGTCAATGATCAGCCCTGTTCGGCGGGCCTGTTGCGTGAAATTGCAGCCTTTCTGGTGGAAATTCATGGTCAGCATGATGATCGCGGATTGCTCAATCCACGAGGACACCGGGCGCTTCTCGATGCATTCGGGCGGTGCGAAACTGCCGCCGTTGCGTCCGCGCATGAGGCGTGGCGCGCTGCTGAAGCGACATTGAATCAAGCGCGCGCAGAGGTTGAAAATGCAGCCCGCGACCGCGATTTTCTGGAACATGCCGTCAGCGAACTCGCTGCCTTCGATCCGCAGGAAGGGGAGGAGGATGCATTGGCGACCGAAAGGTCGGACATGCAGAAGGGTGCGCGCCTTGCCGAAGAACTGGTGACAGTAGGCGATCTCTTGCTTGGTTCCGAAGGCGGCCTTTCTCAACTGCGACAGGCGGCCCGGCGACTCGATCGGATGGCGGCGGAGCATCCGCTGTTGGCCGAAGCGCTTGCCAGTCTGGACCGGGCCATTATCGAAGCGAGCGAGGCGGAGGAAAAACTGGCTGCTGCCAATGAGGCGCTGAGCTTTGATCCCGCCCGGCTCGACGCCATTGAAACGCGCTTGTTCGATTTGCGCGGTTTTGCTCGCAAGCACCGGGTCGATGCCGATCAACTGGGCGCGCTTTACAAGGAAATGACCGAAAAACTGGCGCGTATGGAGGCGGGTGAGGAAGGACTTCATCAGTTGAAATCTGACCTTGAGGCGAAGGCTGCGGCCTATCGCATGGCGGCAGAGGCATTGACGGCGGAGCGGCGCAAAGCCGCCGGGCGGCTTGACCACGCCGTTGCGGCCGAGCTTGAACCGCTGAAGCTGGATACGGCGCGATTCAGGACATGTGTGGACTCGCTTGATGAAGGACAATGGGGTCTCAAGGGCGCCGACAGGGTGGAATTCGAAATTTCCACCAATCCCGGCGCGCCCTTCGCGCCATTGATCAAGATCGCATCGGGTGGGGAACTGTCGCGCTTCATTCTGGCGCTGAAAGTCGCGTTGGCAGAAGAGGGTGGAGCCGATACGATGATTTTCGACGAAATCGACCGGGGGGTCGGCGGGGCAGTCGCTTCAGCCATCGGCGACCGGCTGGCGCGGCTGTCGGTCGGAAATCAGGTGCTGGTCGTCACCCATAGTCCACAGGTCGCGGCACGCGGCGGCACACATATGCTGATCGCCAAGGCAAGCGATGGCATCGTCACCCGCACCGGCGTGTGCGAGTTGAATGCCAGCAATCGGCGGGAGGAGATTGCGCGGATGTTGTCCGGCGCGGCGATCACGGATGAGGCGCGGGCTCAGGCTGACCGGCTGTTGGAGGGGGTGTGATGTCCGATGATATCACCGAAGCCGATGCCGCCAATGAACTCATGCGGCTGGCGAAATCGATCGCGCGTCACAACAGGCTTTATCACACCAACGATTCGCCAGAGATCAGCGACGCGGAATATGACGCACTGGTGCGGCGCAATGCCGAGCTGGAGGCGCAATTTCCGCACCTGATCCGTGATGATAGCCCTTCACGGCAGGTTGGGGCGGCGATCGAAAGCACGCCCCTGCGCAAGGTTCCGCATGAACAGCGGCTCTATTCGCTCGACAACGGTTTTTCGGACGAAGATATTGCCGAATTCGTGGCACGCATTCGTCGTTTCCTGAATCTTGGCGAGGATGAACCCGTCGCCATGACGGCGGAGGACAAGATTGACGGCCTGTCGCTTTCCATTCGATATGAGAGCGGAACACTGGTTCGCGCGGCAACGCGGGGCGATGGGCAGGTGGGGGAGGAAGTCACCGCGAATGCCCGAACGATCATCGATATTCCAGACAACCTGCCGGGAGGCGCACCTGACATTTTTGAGGTGCGGGGCGAAGTCTATATGGCCAAGGCCGATTTTGTCGCGCTGAACGAGCGACAGGCGGAGCAGGGGGGCAAGATATTCGCCAATCCTCGCAATGCGGCGGCCGGTTCGTTACGCCAGCTTGACACCACGATTACCGCTGCTCGACCATTGCGTTTTCTGGCGCATGGCTGGGGTGTGGCGAGCGATGTGCCGGGCGACACCCAAATGGCGGTGATGCGCGCGATTGAGGGCTGGGGGATTCCGGTATCTGAACATTTGCAGCGTTTCGAGGGCGTTGAAACACTGCTGGCCCATTATCGCGCGATAGAGGCGCTGCGGGCCGACCTGCCTTATGACATTGATGGCGTCGTTTACAAGGTCGACCGGCTCGATTGGCAGGCGCGGTTGGGTTTCGTGGCCAAAGCGCCACGTTGGGCGCTGGCACACAAATTCCCGGCCGAAAAGGCACAAACAACCTTGCTGCGGATCGATACGCAGGTCGGGCGTACAGGCAAAATCACGCCGGTCGGGCGGCTCCAGCCTGTCACCGTTGGCGGGGTGGTCGTATCCAATGTCACCTTGCATAATATGGACGAAATTGCGCGACTTGGCCTGCGGGAAAATGACCGTATTGTCGTGCAACGGGCAGGCGATGTCATTCCGCAGGTGGTTGAGAATCTTACCCGCGATGAACCCGGCGATCCCTGGATGTTTGACGGCCTCTGCCCCGATTGCGGTTCCGAGGCTGTCCGGGAGGAAGGGGAAGTGGATTACCGCTGCACCGGCGGCCTCATCTGCCGTGCGCAACGGGTGCAGCGTCTGATTCATTTCGTCAGTCGCGGCGCGATGGATATTGATGGTCTGGGCGAAAAAAGCATACAGGAGTTTTTTGACCTGGGATGGCTGGAAAGCCCCGCCGACATTTTCCGGCTGCACATGCGGAAGTCGGAATTGATCGGGCGCGAGGGGTGGCAGGAAAAGTCGGTCGATAATCTATTTGCTGCTATCGAGGCTCGCCGCGAACCTGATGCGGGACGTTTTCTTTTTGGTTTGGGTATCCGCCATGTCGGTTCGGTAACCGCGCGCGATCTGATCAAGGCATTCAAGACGGTCGATAAGCTGGCTGATATTGCGATTACAGCGCATGACGACGTTTCTGCGCGGGACGAGATCATTGCGATCGACGGTATCGGCCCTATCGTCACCAAGGCGCTGGCCGATTTCTTCCATGAACCGCATAATCGTGCCGTTTGGGATGATCTGCTAAGCGAAGTGCATCCGCGACCCTATGTATCCGACGTTCGCCAGTCGGAACTGACGGGCAAAACCGTTGTGTTTACGGGCAAGCTGGAAACCATGAGCCGCGATGAAGCAAAGGCACAGGCCGAGGCATTGGGGGCCAAGTCAGCAGGCTCCGTTTCGGCCAAAACGGACCTTGTGATCGCAGGTCCGGGCGCTGGATCGAAACTGAAAAAAGCGGCGGAACTGGGCATTGTCGTGATCGATGAAGCGGCCTGGGCACGGATTGTTGCGGAATCTGGCGACATTGCCTTATAGGCTCCACTTCGGCAGGTCATTTTTTCGCGACATATCCGTTTGAAATTTACCCATAATTTACGTTTTCAATGCATTTTTGGCTGTGTGGGAAAAAAGGACCAGGCACTTCTGTCATTTTTCCGCTGAGGTTTACGACCGATATGTCGATGATTAACCAACATTCTTTGCATGGGACTTCCGTGGACGCGCCCGTAAAGGCGGAAGACGAGCATCGCCATTCCGAGCGGCAGGTCGTCACCGTCCGTTGGGTAGCCAAGCTTACTGCCGCCAATGGTCAGGAACTTTGCCTTATCCGCAATATTTCCGCGGGCGGGGTTATGGCCAATGTCTATTCCTCGCACGAATTGGGTGAAAAGATCAGCCTGGAAATCCGCTCGGGCCAGCAGCTTGACGGCGAAATCGTATGGATGCGTGACGGTTGCATCGGCGTGCATTTCTTCAACGAAGTCGATGTCCAGGAGATGTTGAGGACCGCGAGCGACGGGAAAGGCCTGCGCGTGCGGCCGCCACGGATAGAGGTTTACGGCAGTGCGAATATAAAAGTCGGCACGCAGATATATTGTGTGGATCTGTGTGATCTGTCGCAGGGTGGAGTGAAAGTGACATTGCCTGAGCCGATTGAACCGGGCAATGAAGTGGTTGTCTCGATCACTGGTCTGGAAGACCGTAAAAGCTTGATTCGCTGGCAACGGAATGGTCGTGCAGGCTTATCTTTCGTCCGGCCGATTTCCTTCGAGTTGCTTGTCGAATGGTTGAGCGCGCAACTTAATATGGACAATGCCATCACAGGGGCCTGATTATTGCCGGACTCTGCCGGATGGATTGGCAAACCACCACATGACGCTCTGGCTGAACGGCGTCCATATGCCCACCCGTACGCCTATGCTGCGGAGCTGCGCGCCGGTCCAGTTATTACAAGTCTGCATCACATTGTAATGGCCGTTTGATTCATAAAATTTGTCCGCCGGTCCATAGCCTTTGACGGGCAGCGTGTTGCCTTTCTCATCCCGTCTGAAAAATCCTTCGATCTGCTGGACCAGCCGGACATATTGTGCCTTGCTGATCGTGACGGGGCGCATATTCGGCCCCGGCACTGGACTGTGGATATAGTCGAGATGAAGCAGTGTACGTCTGCTGAAGAACAGAGACTTGGCAGCAACGGAAATCCGGACATCGGACCAGGTCGGCGTCATGAGGTAAAAATTCCGTTCGCCCCAACCGAAGAGGAGATGATCGGATTTTCCATATCGCGGATCAGAAAGATGTTCGGGCTTCACCACTGCGCGCCAGTCCTGCACATCGTTGACCGTTGGCACAACAATGCCTGTGTGGGTGCCATTGCTGTAGACAAAGATCTGGACACCCTGACGTGGTTCGATCCAGCCATTGTTGGCCGGCAGGAGTGATCCGGCCAATGCCAGCCCCAGATAGAGAGCAATCAGAGCCAGTGCGATAATCAGTGCGCGGACAATGAAACGGCCCACGGCCTTGCCTATGGTTGAATAAGGAGTGATCCGGACTGCATTCAACATGGACATGGACGATGCTATTGCTCATGGCGTTCGGGGCTATGTCATAGGAAAGCGGTCCGAAGGTTGTGTCTTGGTTACCAACTCCCAAAACCGGGCGCTTCGCCGTTATGTCCAATCCTTAACCGCTTTGGCCGCTTCCACCCAATGGTTTTGCGCTTGCGCAGGCGCAGGGTCGGCCATTGACCATTGTCGATCCGGTCGGCAAGACGCAGCCCCTCCCGCCGATATGCCGCGACTACGCGATCGGTCTGGGAATCCAGCAGTCCCGCCAGGATCAATGTGCCTCCCACCGGCAAGATCGCGGCAAGCGATGGTGCAAGTTCGATCAGCGGTCCCGCCAGGATATTGGCGATAACCAAATCATGGGGCGCTCGCCGCGCGATGACAGGATGATCGGCTCCCGCCGCTGTGACAAGCGCAACTTTACCCGGACCCAGGCCCAAAGGAACATCATTTACCTCAGCATTTTCGGCGGTGACTGCGACAGCGACGGGATCAATATCGGATGCCGTGGCGTAAGCACGCGGCCATAAATGCATGGCGGCAAAGGCGAGGATGCCTGTACCGGTGCCAATATCGCAGATTGTGTCAAAACGTCCGCCCAGCCGCCTCATCCGGTCGAGCATCAGCAGGCATCCTTTGGTGGTTTCATGCTGTCCAGTGCCAAAGGCCTGACCCGCGCCGATCAGAAACGCTTTCCTTCCTTCCGGCACGACGTCATCGGGCATATTATGCACAAAGAAGCGTCCGGCAATCACGGGTTCCAGGCCTCGCTGACTTAGCGTCACCCAATCTTCATCGGGCAGTTTTTCGAGCGTTGGCTTCGTATTCCGGGCGCTTGGCACCAGCGCGCAAATTGCCCGGATGGTGGCGGTATTGGGTTTGCCCTCGAAATAGGCCTCCAACCGCCACTCATTTGGGCGGCTTTCATCGGGTTCGCTGGTCATGAGCGCTGGCGGCGGATGCATCAGCGCCAGCGGTTCAATCTCGAGCGCGAGTGCATCTGCCTCCGCACGTGTGCAGGGCAGCGTCAGCTTCCAGCTTTCGCTATTTTGTCTTTGCATTGGCATTCGCCCCGATTAACGGAGCGGGATATAATATCAAAGCCCCATCAGGCGACGCGCTTGCTGAATTCGGCCGATGCTTCGCGCAGACTGCTAAGCTTGTCCTCCACGCTGCTGAAACCGCGTTCCAGTTCGTCGATTTCCGATGCGACCACATCCGTATCCTGCCTGATTGCGGAAATGGTCGCAGACATCGAGTCGGCGGCCAGCGCTGTTTCATCGACGGCTGCCGTAATCATGGTGACGGTCTGTGCCTGTGCATCCATCGCCTGCCGGATACGGTTGGCCGAGGCTTGAACTTCGTTCACGGTTTCGCGAATGCGTTCATTGGTATCGACCGATAGCTGCGTTGCGGATTGAATGGTGCTGATCTTGGCAGCAATGTCATCGGTGGCGCGGGCTGTCTGGTTGGCGAGGCTTTTGACCTCCTGTGCAACGACAGCAAATCCGCGCCCGGCATCGCCCGCTCTGGCGGCTTCGATTGTGGCGTTGAGAGCCAGCAAATTCGTCTGCCCGGCAATGTCGCGGATCAGGCCCAGAATGGATTCGATCGATTGGGCGTGTTCCGATAACGTTGCCGACATGGTCACGGCATCGCGCGCCTGATTGGATGCGCGCATGGCAACTTCGGCGGCGCTTTCCACTTCGTTGCGAGCATCTTCGATGGCGCGGATCAGACCAGCGGAAGTCTGTGCCGCCTCACGCATGGCAAGGGCGGATTGTTCGGCAGCGGCGGCTACTTCGGATGCTTTGCCCAGCATACCGCGCGTTGCGGCGGAAGCATCCTTTGCCTGTTCGCGCAAGCCTTCGCCCAATTTTGAAGCACCATCGACTTCGCTGGCGATTTTTTGTTGAAAGAGGGCGCTGTTATGATGCCGCAATTCCTGTTCATGTTCGGCCCGGTCGTCAGAGAGAATGGAACACATGATCTCTGCCTCGATAATGGATATCCGCAACACGGCATTGGCCAGGCGGCACATGCGTGCTGGATCATCGCTGTTCTGGGCTACGATTTCCTGCATCGTATATTCATGTGCAATGGAAAGGCACGCCAGAACGGTACGCAGGGGAATGTTTTTTCTAAGCGCAAAGCGGGCGAAACGCCGCGCCATGTCTGCCCAGCCTTCACTTGCGAAATCGAGATATTTCTTCTTGGCGTATATCACCCCGTCTTGGATCGACTTATGCGCTTGTTCCTGCGTCGAAATGTGCTTCAGGTTAGTGCGCTCGGCGAGGACCTGCCAGAAAACAGTGGATGCTTTTAGGCCGTCGTCGTCGAAAAGGTCGAAAATCTCGCGTGCATATTCACGCAGAGTGCCGTCAGGGTCGTAGTCCTTCACTCGCTCTTGCATGGCGACGTCGGATTTCATCCGGTGTGGCATGATATACAGCCTTCCAATATACTGACCCTGTTCTGGGCGCAAATGCGCTATCCCCAGCAAGCTATATCGGCAGATGGTTAATCATCCCTTATGATACATTGCTATTTTGCGGGCGGCTTGGAGAAAAACTGTGTGTATTTTGAAGGAGGCGTATATGTCCCCGGCATCGCTTCCAGCCATTTGCATGTTGTAGACTTTGCGCTAAACGGGCCGGGATTCGAGATGGAAACAGGGGTATAATAATGGCGCGACCGCATAATCGCCCACTTTCGCCGCATTTGAGCATCTGGAAATGGGGACCGCACATGCTGGTTTCCATTTTGCACCGCGTAACCGGCGACGGTTTGGCGGTTGTGGGGGCAATGGGCCTTGTCTGGTGGTTGCTGGCTGCTGCGTCGGGCAAGGAAGCCTATGACCAGTTCGTGACCTGTGCGACGTCCATTCCAGGGTATATCGTTATGATTGGTCTGACCTGGGCTTTTTTTCAGCATCTTTTTTCGGGTCTGCGCCATTTCGTGCTCGACACTGGCGCTGGCTATGAACTCAAGACCAACAAAATGTGGGCGCTCATCATTCCTTTCGCCGCGATTGCAGCGACGGGCGCGCTCTGGCTTTACATCTTTTCGAGGAGCATCTGATGGGCACAGGCACTGGGCTTGGCCGCGTTCGTGGCCTGGGTTCCGCGCGCGCGGGCTCGCATCACTGGATCAATCAGCGGATTACCGCGGTCGGCAATCTCATCCTTGTCCCCTGGCTGATCTTCAGTGTCATGCGCTTGCCGGGATTAGAATATGCGCAGGTTACTGCGTGGGTCGCTGAACCGCTGGTTGCCGTACCTCTGATGTTGATGTTGATCAGCATTTTTTATCACCTACGGCTTGGTCTGCAGGTGATGATCGAGGATTATGTGCATGATGATGCGCTGAAATTCGGCGCGATCCTGCTTCTCAATTTCTACGCCATCGGCGGAGCCGCACTTGGCCTGTTCGCCGTTGCAAAGATCGCATTTTCGGGGGCTACGGCATAATGTCAAATGCTTACAAGATCATCGACCATATTTATGACACGGTCGTCGTAGGCGCGGGTGGTTCGGGCCTGCGCGCGACTATGGGCAGTGCTGAAGCGGGCTTGAAAACCGCCTGTATAACCAAGGTGTTCCCTACCCGCAGCCACACCGTAGCGGCGCAGGGCGGTATCGCTGCCAGCCTTGGCAATAACAGCCCCGACCATTGGACCTGGCATATGTACGACACCGTGAAGGGGTCGGACTGGCTTGGTGACCAGGACGCGATCGAATATATGGTGCGTGAAGCGCCAGCGGCGGTTTATGAACTCGAACATGCCGGCGTACCGTTCAGTCGCAATGCAGAGGGCACCATCTACCAGCGTCCGTTTGGCGGCCATATGCAGAATATGGGTGCAGGCCCGCCCGTGCAGCGCACTTGCGCCGCCGCCGACCGCACGGGCCACGCGATGCTTCACGCGCTCTATCAGCAGAGCCTGAAGTATGACGCGGACTTCTACATTGAATATTTCGCCATCGACCTGATCATGGAAGACGGCGAGTGCCGGGGCGTGATTGCGCTCTGTATGGAGGATGGCTCCATCCACCGTTTCCGCAGCCACGCCGTCGTGCTGGCGACAGGCGGCTATGGTCGAGCCTATTTCTCCGCCACTTCCGCCCATACCTGCACCGGCGATGGCGGCGGTATGGTATTGCGCGCCGGGCTTCCGCTTCAGGACCTTGAGTTCGTCCAGTTCCACCCGACCGGCATTTATGGCGCGGGCGTGCTTATTACAGAGGGCGCACGCGGTGAGGGCGGCTATCTGACCAACTCCGAAGGCGAGCGCTTCATGGAGCGTTATGCCCCGTCGGCCAAGGATCTCGCCAGCCGCGATGTGGTGTCGCGGTCGATGGCGATGGAGATGCGCGAAGGACGCGGCGTTGGTCCGAACAAGGACTATATCTACCTGCACCTTGACCATATCGATCCGAAAATTCTGGCCGAGCGTCTTCCAGGCATTACCGAAAGCGGCAAGATTTTCGCGGGCGTCGACCTCACCCGTCAACCGTTGCCGGTCTGTCCGACGGTGCATTACAATATGGGTGGCATCCCCTGTAATTATCATGGCCAGGTCGTCACAAAGAAGGACGGCGATCCAGAGGTTGTAGTGCCGGGTCTCTATGCGGTCGGTGAAGCGGCTTGCGTTTCCGTTCATGGCGCTAACCGTCTTGGTTCCAACTCGCTGATCGATCTTGTGGTTTTTGGTCGCGCGACTGGCCTGCACCTGAAGGAAACGATCAAGCCCGGCACGGCGCAAAAGCCGCTGGCGGCCGATTCCGCAGACTTCGCGCTTGGCCGTCTCGACAAGTTCCGCAATGCCAAAGGCGGGTCTCCGACGGCAGAAGTGCGTCTCGACATGCAACGCACGATGCAGAAGCATGCCGCCGTGTTCCGCGATTCCGCATTGTTATCCGAAGGCGTCGCATTGATGCAGAAGGTCAACAAGCGGATGCAGGACATTTCCGTGTCGGATCGTTCGCTGATCTGGAATACCGATCTTGTCGAAACACTGGAACTGGATAATCTGATGGCTCAGGCTATCTGCACGATCGAGAGCGCCAACAACCGCAAGGAATCGCGCGGCGCGCACGCGCATGAGGACTTCCCCGATCGCGATGATGCGAACTGGATGAAGCACACCGTCAGCTGGTTTGAAGGCTGGGGCGGCTCAGGCGGCAATGTCACCCTCGACTACCGTCCTGTTCACGATTATACACTCACCGACGAGGCGGAGTATATTAAACCAAAGGCACGGGTTTACTGATTCCATCCCCTCTCCCGTCCACGGGAGAGGGGTCCGCCATTCGCTGAGGAGAGAAGCGATGCAAGGTATGGGAGAAAGCTGCCCTTTCGAATTCAATTTCGACGAAGCCACATTCAAGGTGGGCGATGTGGTCAGTTACCGGGTGACCGGCAGTCTGAGCGATTTTCCATTTGTTGGGACGCTACTGGAGGTCCATGACGATTACGTCGTCATAAGTGCTGATCCAGATGATCCTGACAGCCGTATGCGCGGGACAAGGGAAAGCCGCCCCATCGTCGATGAGGCTGAAATCAGCTAGAGTCATCCTTTGTTTTCCGTGATTTCCGAGTCAGCAGGTGATTCCACCTACTTCGAAATCACTCTAGAGCGGGCAGCGTGAAATCTGAATCACCCCGCCCGCTCTAAGCTTTTGTTGTCGCATCGTTTATTGCGGAAAACCGGTTCCCACTTTTCCGCACGATGCTCTAGCGGGGCGGCGGTTTATGCAAACCGTTTCGCTGTAGCTCGGATCAGGGCAATCATATTGGGGATGCCCTGCGTCCGGTTCGAACTGAGCTGGTTCTTGAGGTCGAACGGCGCGAGCGCCTTTGCAATATCCGTGCTCAGGATTTCCTCAGGTTGCCGATCCTGCACGGCAAGTAGCACCAGTGCGATGATTCCCTTGGTAATGGCGGCATTGCTGTCGGCCATGAAATGCAGCGCGCCATCATCACGAACGGTCGGGTAGACCCATACGGCAGCCGAACAACCGCGCACCAGTGTCGCATCGGTCTTCAGCGCGTCAGGCATGGGTTCCAGCCCTTTGCCCAGATCTATCAGTAACCGGTAGCGGTCGTCGGCTTCCAGGAATTCATATTCGTCGAACAGGTCGGTCAGCGCATTCATAAGGGCGAGATAATCATTCCTGGCGGTTTTGTCGAAGGGCATTTGCTTTGGATTGGCACAGTCAGGCTTTGCTCTGATCAGGTCTTGGCACACATGCTCATGTCCATAAAGAAGGGGCCCAAAAGGCCCCTTCTCCGTTAGCACTCTGTATCGGTTTCAGCCGCCGTTGAAGTTGATCATGCAGTACAGCATTGCGATCGACAGCAACGTGTTGGTGCGCGAAAACAACATCGCGGTTCGGGCCGACTTCGCCTTGGATGCATCGTCAGCTTCGACAAGCCCAAGTGCGCGCTTCTGGTTTGGCCAGATCACGAACCAGACGTTGAATGCCATGATCAGGCCCAACCACATGCCGATGCCGATCAGACGATAGGGATCCTGCAACGTCAGCGATTCATGGGCATAGCCCGCCAGATAGGCGACAATCAGGCCGGTCAACACTGTGAATGCCGCCGCCCAGCGAAAATAGAACAGGGCGCTTGGCGCGATGAATTTGGATATGCCCGGCTTCAGTTCGGCGGGAACCTTGGGCATGGTCGGAATTTGGACGAAATTGAAATAATAGAGCAAGCCGATCCAGGTGATCCCGAAAAACAGGTGTAGCCAGCGCATAATGCCCTGAACCATTTCGGCATTGGCCGGCACTGTGAATATGATAATCAGTGCGAGAATAAGCCCCGCGATCATCGTGAGATTTAAATTTTCGAGTATTTTTCCCATTTCGCTCCCCTACATAATCAGCCTGGCCCTCCAGGTGACTTAACTGCGTAATTCTACGCCAATAACAAGGGCATGTCACACCTTAATTCGATTTCCGTAACGATATGTCCGATGCTAGTCACCCGGAACTGTAATCCACCTCATTGATTCACGCCTCTTTGAGGAGATGAACAATGCTAGGTCGGCAGGC